>NZ_JAAALA010000041.1 GCF_009905535.1 Caulobacter sp. SLTY
CCCCGCCGGGCGCCCGCTGGCCCGGTCTTGGCCGAACCCGGCCGCTCAGCCCCGGCGAACCCCGCCCTCAGCAAGGCGCGCGCCCGCATCCAGGCTTTCGCCACTGGCGGACGGGCGCCCGTCGATGACAGCTGGGAAGAGTTCTAGGGCAAGAGCCCACGCCCCCGTCAGGCTGGACTCCCGCGCCGCGCGCCTTAGCTTGGCTGCCAGCATAGCGGGAAGCCCTTGATGATCCTCGTCCACCACCTCAACAACAGCCGCTCCCAGCGGGTGCTCTGGCTGCTCGAGGAGCTCGCCCTCCCCTACGAGATCGTCCACCACCAGCGGGACGCCAAGACCATGCTGGCCCCGCCCTCGCTGCTGGCGGTCCACCCGCTCGGCAAGTCGCCGGTGATTGTCGACGGCGCCTACACCATCGCCGAGACCGGGGCGATCATCGAGTATCTGGTCGAGAAGGCCGGCGGAAAGCTGCGCCCGGCGGCCGGCACGCCCGAGCGGATGGCCTGGACCTACTGGATGCACTACGCCGAGGGCTCGGCCATGTCGCCGCTGCTGCTCAAGCTGATCTTCGGCGCCATGCCGGACCGGGCGCCGGCGCTGATGAGGCCCCTGGTGCGGGGCATCGCCAAACAGGCCCTGAGCAGCTTCGTCGACCCCAACCTAAAGACCCATTTCGACTACTGGGAAAGCGTCCTCAGCCAAGTCCCCTGGTTCGCAGGCCAGGAGTTCAGCGCCGCCGACATCATGATGAGCTTCCCCCTGGAAGCCGCCGCCCAGCGCGGCGACGTCCGCAACGGCCGCCCCCGCGTGGCCCAGTTCCTCGAAACCATCCACGCCCGCCCGGCCTACAAGGTCGCGCTCGAAAAAGGCGGGCCGTACGCGTTCGCGGATTAGACCATGGCGCTCTGTCACCTCCTGTACGTCGGCGTGCTCTGCATCAGCCCGGTTTCAGGCGGCCCCACGCCGTTGGTCGAACAGGAGGTGCGGCTGGAGGCCCGGCGGGGCTCGACCTGGACCGGCGTCGATATCCGCGCGGAAGGCTGGAGCGCCTTGGCTGTGGCGGGGACCGACAACGTCATGACGGTGAATCCCAAGACGCTTTCGAGAGCCTGTGAGGGCGATGCCTGCATCCAGTACCATCGCTTCTGCCGGCCGCTCGCCGATCAGAAGACGGAATGCGAATTTACCATCGTGAGGCCTGAATGGAGCCAGCCGATGGTCATAACGGTGCAAGCCTACGGCCCCGAACGGCAGGAGGCGGCCTTGCGATCTCTGACGATCCTGACGTCTCAGGGGAAGTTTATCTCCCTGGAAGCGATGGGCGAGACCTCGACCCGCGAAGACCCCTACTGCGCCCGACTCCGGCGCGGTGAATCCGGCCCGGTCTATGAAGCCGGTTGCGAGTTCATCAACCGCTAGAGCGCCGCCGCCAGCACCACGTCGTCGTAGAAATTCTCCCCGACGTGGAACACCCGCGTCCCGACCTGCACGAACCCGTGCTTGCCGTAAAAGGCGATCGCCCGGTGGTTCTCGCCATAGGCCCCCAGCAACAGCCGCCTGGCCCCCCGCGCCCGCGCCGCCGCCTTCGCCGCCTCCATCAGCCGGGGCCCCAGGCCCACGCCGTGAAACCGGTGCAGGGCGTAGATGCGCTTCAGCTCCAGGTCGCCCTCCCCCGTCTCCACCGGGAGGTCCGGCTTGCAGACCAGGGCGTAGCCGACCGGCGTCCGCCCTGGCTCCATCGTTGCCAGGAACAGATCCACCTCCGGATCGGCCAGCAGCTGCTCATAGGCGTGCGGCGCATGGGTGGTCTCGCCGAACAGCAGGATGTCGCCGCCCGCGACGATCCCGGCATAGGTCTCCAGGAAGGTGGCCCGGGCGACGGCCGACAGGCGCGGCGCATCGGCGGGGACACAGCGGGCGATCTCGATCTCCATGCCGCCTTGGACCGCGCCGTTAAGAGGTTGTCCAGCCCGGGGCTGTACAACAGCGCCACGGGGAGTGCGCGTACAGTGACCAAGGCTTATAGTTTTCGCTTGGCCAACTTGGATCTGGTTGCCCAGGATTCCCGGCGGCTTTTGCCCAGCCGGGTGATCGCCGCCCTTGCGATGATCTGGTTGATTTCGCCCATCCTGGGCGCCGCGTCGGCGCTGGGCTGGGTGGTGGCCATCCTGCTGGTCGAAGGCCTGACCTTCCTTATCACCCGCGGATTTCGAGAGGGCGCCACAGCCAGCAACGGCCGTCGGCGGCTCTATCTGGTCGCGGCCGTTGGCGGCAACGCCACCTGGCTGGCGCTGAGCTGGATGTTCTGGCACAGCCCACAGGAAGGCACCGCCTTCCTCGCCTTGCTGATCTGGGCGGCCCTGCTGCTCAACGCCGTCTCCTACGCCTTCCGATCCGCCGTCGGGCTGATGATCTTCGCCATCCCGACCATCGGGGTGATGCTGCTGATGCCCGCCCTGGCGCCGCGCTTCACCGGACCCAGCCAGCGGATGGTGATGGTCGGGCTGGCGCTGTGCTGCGCCTTTGCCATGGTCAGCGCCTGGCGCAACGTGCGGGCGGCCCGCGCCCTGGCCGCCAGCCGGGCCGCGCTCGACGCTGAGCGCGCCCGCGCCGAAGACGCCAACAGCGCCAAATCCGCCTTCCTGGCCTTCATGAGCCACGAGATCCGCACCCCGCTCAACGGTGTGCTGGGCATGGTCCAGGCCATGGACCGCGACGAACTCAGTCCCGCCCAGCGCGAACGCCTGGCCGTGGTCGCTGGCAGCGGCGAGACCCTGCTGCTCCTCCTCAACGACCTCCTTGACCTGTCCCGCATCGAGGCCGGCCGGCTCGACCTGGAGGACGGGGTCGTCGATCTCGCCGCCATCGCCGAGGAGGCCCGCCGCCCCTTCACCCACGCCGCCGGCCAGAAGGGCGTCACCCTGCGCCTGGATGCGCCCGCCGAGACGCTGGGCTGGTGGAAGGGCGACCCGGCCCGCATCAAACAGATCATCACCAACCTGGTCGCCAACGCCGTGAAGTTCACCGAGGCCGGCGAGGTGGTCGTCATCCTGGCCCGCGAGCCGGGGGGCGTCTCCATCACCGTGCGCGACACCGGCGCCGGCATCGCCCCGGACCGGCTGGACCATCTCTTCGACCGCTTCGTCCAGGCCGAGGCCGCCACCAGTCGCCAGTACGGAGGGTCAGGCCTAGGCCTGGCCATCTGCCGCCAACTGGCCGAGCTGATGGGCGGATCCATAGGCGCCCAGAGCCGGCTGGGCGAGGGCAGTTGCTTCACCGTCCGCCTGCCCCTTGCCAGGGCCGAGGCCCCGCCTGCCGCCATCGAACCTCGGGCTGCCGACCCCGAAGGCGTCGACCTGCGCATCCTGGTCGCCGAGGACAACGCCACCAACCGGCTGGTGCTCACCACCCTGCTGGAACAGGTCGGCCTCTGCGCCCACTTGGTCGAGAACGGCCGGGAGGCCGTCGAGGCCCACGCCGCGGCCTACTGGGACGTCGTTCTGATGGACGTGCAGATGCCGGTCATGGACGGTCCCACCGCCGTCCGCGCCATCCGCGAGCGCGAGCGCGCCGAGGGCCTGGCCTACACCCCGATCATTGCCCTGACCGCCAACGCCATGGCCCACCACAAGGCCGAGTACCTGGCCGCCGGCATGGACGCGATGGTCGCCAAACCGATCCAGCTCACGCAGCTGCTCGGGGTGATGCAGCAGGTTATGGACACCGCCCAGGCGCGACAGGCGGCCTGATTGCAAGGAGAGACGCGGGCGCTAAATTAGGGTTCGGAACAGGATCCCGGGGGGAATCATGAGACGCCTTGCCTTGATCGTGGCCGCCTGTCTCTCGGCGGCTTTCGTTACGCCCGCCCAGGCCGCGCCGCCGACCCGCGCGGCCATGGACGCCGCCTGCAACCTGGGCGCTGACCCGAAGGCTCCAGGGGACGACAACTATCCCGGTGGCCTGTCCCCCCGCGCGAGCGGTCTGACTCCCCAGGCCGTGCCGGGCGCCACCACCATCTCCGCGCGGGAGGCCAAGTGCCTCATCGACCGCTACGGCAAGGACATCGTGGTCTTCGCCGCCCTCAATGACGATGATCGGCTTCCGGACGCCATCCTGGGCCTTGAGGCCGCCGACACCGACCCTGCCGTCCAGCCGCTGCTCGCCCAGTTCATGTCCCAGGTGACCGGCGGCAACAAGGCGCAGCCGATCATCGTCTACTGCCATCACGAGCAGTGCTTCCTGTCCTACAATGTTTCGCTGCGCCTGGTTCAGGCGGGCTACACCCAGGTGTTGTGGATGCGCGACGGGCTGAGCGCCTGGAAGAAGGGCGGCTACGCCCTGGCGCCGCGCCCGCCTCCCCCCGGTGAACAGACCCTGTCCCCGGCCTACCAGGCAGAGGTCGCCCGATGCCGCAAGGACTACGCCACCTACACCGCCAGCGACTGGGCTGACCTGCTCCACCAGATTCCGACCCAGCAGAAGCAGGACGAGGCCTTCAAAAGAGAGGTGGCGGACGACGCCAACATGTTGAAGATCTGCTTCTCCAACATCCAACGCTCAGTCTACGGCGCGGCCGACAAGGCGGATATCGCCCGGCTTGTCGCGGGTGCGGAGGCCGAGGTCGCCGGCGTGTACGCCGCCGCTCGTGCAGAGGCCGAAGGCAATCCGGCCAAGTATTTCGCCATGACCTGGGCCAGCCACAAGCCGGCGGCCCTTCGCAAGACGCTGGCGTCGGTTCAGGCGGCGCGCAGCGTCTCGGAAACCTGCGGCAGCTTCGACTTCACCCAGCCGCCGATCGGGCCGGAGCACAACAGCCACATCAGCTCGCTCAACGCCCGGCGCAAGCAATACGGCGCCTGTCTCATCGACTATCGGGACAATGCGCCGTCCCCCGACACCTTCAGCCTGGAGAGCGCCAACACCTGGATCAAGGCCACCCGACGCTTTACTTGCTCGGCCAGCGGCAACCGGCCCAACTGCATCCCCGACGGCCCCTTCAACGAGGTGGCCGCCATCGCCAGCGACCAGAACGTCGCATTGGCCAAGCGAAAATACCAGCAGCGCAGCGAAGCCTATACCTGGGTGAATGAAGAGCTCCGCCGGCTGAACAGCTGGATCGAAACAGTGAACCTGCGGATCGACGCATGGAACGCCGCGATCAACCGATGATCAACAGTCCGGCGCCGAGCGCGATGGCCGCGACCCCGGCCATCCGCCCGCGCGTCAGCCGTTCTTTCAGGAACACCACGGCGATCAGCACGGCGAATAGGATCGAGGTCTCGCGCAGCGCCGCCAGCCGGGGCGTGTCCCCCAGCCGCAAGGCCCACAGCGCCAGGCCATACGTGACGATCGACAGCGCCCCGGCTGCCAGCCCCACTTTCCACTCCGCCCTGGCCGTCAGCAGGAAGGTCGGCCCGCGCCAGATCGCGAAGATGGCCGCGATCCCCAGCCCCAAACTCAGGAACACCCAGACGATGTAGCTGGCCGCCGACGGCGCCGCCCGGACCCCCTGCGCATCGATCACCGTATAGACGGCGATGCAGGCGCCCGTCGCCAGGGCCCAACCGATCGCCCGCCGATCGACGTGCCGCCCCAACCCCACCGCCAGCACCCCGGCGCTGACCAGCCCGATTCCCGCCGCCGTCAGCCAGCCGATCGGCTCGCCGAACAGAGCCACGGCCGCCACCGCCGCCAGCAAGGGCGCCACCCCACGCAGGATCGGATAGGCCACGCTCATGTCGGCCCGCTCGAACGCCTTGATCAGGCAGACCAGATAAACGAGATGCGTCGCCCAGCTGGCCGCCAGCCAGCCCCAGGCCCCATGCGGCAGGGCCACGACGAAGGCCGCCGGCAGGATGATCAGGCCGCTGAACCCGTCGATCAGCGCCCGGCTGGACATCTTGTCCTTGCCCGACTTCAGGATGGCGTTGACCACCGCATGGATCGCCCCGCTGGCCAGCATCATCAGGGCGGCGATCGCGGGGAGGGTCATCGGCCTAGCGTGCCCGCCTCACCCATGGTCTGGCAATCGTCACGGTGGACGCCGTCCGGTCGGCGGGGCATGGTTAACGCCTGAACGAAGGCCGGGGGGCCCACGATGAACCTTTCCCTGATCAAACGCCGGCTCGGCTGGTACGGCCTGGCCTGGATCGGCGGCTTCCTGCTGGTGCTGCTGGCGTCGCTGATCGCCTTCTACGGCCCGCAGATCGACATCATCGACAGCGCCGACTGGCTGATCCCCCTCGGCCTCGGCGCCCTGACCCTCGGCGTCGCCGGGGTGGTGATCCGCGACCTGATCTCCAAGCAGTCGCTGGGCACCCGCCTGGTCATCCTCCTGCTGGCGGCCCTGCTCTACCTGCCGCTTCTGTGGTCGCCGGTAGCGGGCGCGGTGGCCAGCGCCTGGATCGCCGACCGGCCGATCGAGTATTCCACCGCCTACGCCCAGTTCCGCATCAACGTCAGCCACCTGCTCTACCCCCTGGTCGACGCGGTCAGCTCCGGCGCCGCCTTCGAGCTGGTCTGGCAGCTGTTCCAGCTGATCGGCACGATCGTCGGCTTCCTCTCCTCCCTGCTTCAGATCATCGGCTTCTTCCGCCGCCTGCTCGCGGCCAAGTCCGCGCGGGCGTTCGTCGAGGAGATGACCGCCCCGCCCGAAGAGCCGGCCTCCGACGCACCGGCGTCCTGACGCCCCTTGCCCTGAACGTCCGACAGTGGTGAAACCCCGGCCTTCGCTCCCGGGGCCCCCTCCTTGCACCACCGCACCGACATCGACGGCCTGCGCGGCCTCGCCGTCCTGGCCGTGTTCGCCGGGCACCTGGGGATCGGGGCCATTCCCGGCGGCTTCGTCGGGGTCGACGTCTTCTTCGTCATCTCCGGGTTCGTGATCGCCAGGGTCGTCGCCCGCCGCCACGCCGAGGGAAAGTTCTCCCTCATCGACTTCTGGGAACGGCGCACCCGCCGCCTGGTGCCGGCCGTGCTGCTAGTCATCGCCGCGACCACGGCCATGGCCTGCCTGCACATGTTCCCCGACGAGCTGGTCCGCTACGCCGGCTCCAGCCTGGCCACCCTCGGGTTCGCCGCCAACCTCTGGTTCTGGCAGACCATCGACTACTTCTCGGCCCCGCCGGACATGCACCCCCTGCTGCACGCCTGGTCGCTGGGCGTTGAGGAGCAGTTCTACATCGTCTTCCCGCTGCTCATGCTGGCCGCCTGGCGTTGGATGCCGAAGCTGGTCAAGCCGCTGCTCGGCCTGATCGCCCTGGCCTCCTTCATCCTCGGTGTCTGGCTGGCGAAAGACCACGTCTCCGCCGGCTTCTACCTGCCGCTTGGCCGCGCCTGGGAGCTGCTGCTGGGGGTCCTCCTGGCGATGGGCGCCATCCCCACCCCCACCGACCGCCGCATCCGCTCCGGCATGGGCGTCGTCGGCCTCGCCCTCATCGTCTGGGCCATGGCGACCTACCAGCCCCACACCCCCATGCCGGGCCTGGCCGCCATCGCCCCCTGCCTCGGCGCCCTGATGCTGCTGGCGTCCGGCGAGGACACCCCAACCGGCGTCCTCTTCTCCACCCCACCCCTGCGCTTCTACGGCTTCATCTCCTACAGCCTCTACCTCTGGCACTGGCCGCTGATCGCCTTCCAGCGGATGCTGTTCGGCGAGCAGGTCGGCATGACCGGTCAGGTCGCCCTCTTTGCTTTGGCCGTCCTACTCGCCACCCTGAGCTGGAAGTTCGTCGAGACCCCGATCCGCGACCGCAAGGACGGCCTCTCCACCGGCCGCTTCTACCTGGCCGCCCTGGTCGCCACCCTGCTTGTCGCCGCCCCCTCGGTGGTCATCCTGACGACGAACGGCCTGCCCGCCCGTTTCAGCCCCAAGGTCCACGAGATCGCCCAGAGCGCCGAGCGCACCGCCCGCCGCAACGAGGCCTGCCTGCCCTCCCCCGACGGTCCCCTGACCGCTTGGCCCGCCGGCTGTCTCGACCCGGTCGCCAGCAGGCCGAACTGGCTGCTGATGGGCGACAGCCACGCCAACCACCTCTGGCACGGCCTCTCCCAGGCCCACCCCGAGGCCAACCTGATGCAGGCCACCGCCTCGGCATGCCGAATGACTCGCAAGCCGGCCCCCGGCGCCACCGCCCAGTGCCGTCGGCTGGCCGACGCCCTGTTCGAAGCCGTCCTGATCAACCGCCCGCCCGAGCGCGTCTACCTGGCCGGCTTCTGGCGCCCCGGCGACGAGGCCGACGTCGCCGACACCCTGGCCTGGTTCAAGACGCGCGGCATCCCCGTCACCCTGATCGGCCCGGCCCCGACCTACGAACAGAGCGTCCCCCGCCTGCTGGCCCTGGCCGAACACTTGGGACAGCCGGACCTGCCGGCCCGCCGCCGGCTGCGCGGCGCCGACGCCATGGACCCTGAGATGGCCCGCGTCGCCCGCGAGGTCGGGGTCCCCTATCTGTCGGTGATGGCGGCCGTCTGTCCCGGCGGCGCCTGCCGCACCGTCACCCCGAGCGGCTCGCCGATGCAGTGGGACGAGGGCCACTTCTCCCGCGCCGGCTCGGCATGGGTCGGCCTTAGGCTGAGGGAACAGGAAGCCTCGCGATAGGTTATCGGCCCGCCGGATGTGGCGCCGCAGCAATACTCTTGCTTTTCACGCCCCCTCCGACTAGTTTCGACGCCCCCGGACGACTGCGCCCGCGGCCCGGATTACCAGATCTGCAACCTCCCTTAGGGCGAACCGAGCGAACTTTCCCATATGGAAAAGGTACCGATGACCGCCGGGGGCTACAGCGCCCTCGACGAGGAACTGAAGCGTTTGAAGACGATTGAGCGGCCGAGTGTGATCGCCGCCATCGCCGAGGCGCGCGCGCATGGCGACCTCTCCGAGAACGCCGAGTATCACGCGGCCAAGGAACGCCAGGGCTGGATCGAAGGCCGTATCGCCGAGATCGAGGACAAGATCGCCCGCGCCCAGGTAATCGACGTCTCCAAACTGAGCGGCACCCAGGTGAAGTTCGGCGCCACGGTCAGCGTGGTCGACGAGGACACCGAGGAAGAGGCCCGCTACCAGATCGTCGGCGAGCACGAAGCCGACGTGAAGGGCGGCCGCATCTCCATCGCCTCGCCCATCGCCCGCGCGATGATCGGCAAGGAGACGGGCGACGTGGTCGAGGTCAACACCCCCGGCGGCGTCAAGGCCTACGAGATCCTCAAGGTCGAGTGGCTCTAAAGCCGTCGGCGCCACGGAAGCACGACAGGGCGGCCTCACGGCCGCCCTTCTGCTTGCCTAAAGACCCGATCAGGTCTTGAAGGTCCGGCCATGAGCAAGGCGCCCCGCGCGACGAAAGCCCCCGAACCGCCGCCCCTGACCATCTGGGCGGTGTCGGACGGTCGCGCCGGGATCGAGGCCCAGGCCGTGGGCCTGGCCGACGCGGTGGCCCGCCAGCACCCGGCGGAGGTGACGGTCAAGCGCATCGCCTGGGCCGGCCAGACCGGCCGCCTGCCCTGGTGGCTGAACCTGTTTCCCCGTCGCTGGCTGCGCGGCCATGACTTCGGCCCGCCCTGGCCGGACCTGATGGTCGCCGCCGGACGCGCCACCCTGCCCCTGTCGATCCGCATGCGCCGCTGGACCGGGGGCAAGACCTTCGTGGTCCAGATCCAGGATCCCCGCACCCCGCTGCATTTCTTCGACCTGGTCGCCCCGCCCAACCATGACCGGGTGAAGGGCGACAACGTCGTCTCGATCACCGGCTCGCCCCACCGGGTGACACCCCAGCGTCTGGAGGGCGACTACGCGCGTTTCGCCGAGCGCATCGATCCCCTGCCCCACCCGCGCGTGGCGGTGCTGATCGGCGGCAAGTCCAAGGCCTTCGACCTGTCGCAGGAGCGGGCCGCGTCGATCGCCAACAGCCTGGTCCTGCCGCTGGAGCAGGAGGGCGGCAGCCTGCTGATGACCTTCTCGCGCCGCACGCCGGGCAAGGCTCGCGACCTGCTGGCCGCCCGCCTCAACCACCTGCCCGGAATCATCTGGGACGGCGAGGGCGACAACCCCTACTTCGCCTTCCTGCAGGCCGCCGACTACATCCTGGTCACCGAGGACAGCGCCAATATGGCCACCGAGGCGGCCAGCACAGGCAAGCCGGTGTTCATCATCAAGATGGACGGCTCCAGCCTCAAGTTCCGCCTGTTCCACGAGGAGTTGGAGGCCAAGGGTGCGGCCCGCCCCTGGGGCGGCGCCTTCCACGGCTGGACCTACGAGCCGTTGCGCGAAACCGACCGGCTGGCGGCGGAAATTCTGGTCGCGATGGCCGCGCGGGCCTAGGCTCTCCCCAACATCGTTCCCGGGGGTCCGTCATGTCCAAGCTTATCCACGCCTTCGTCACGGCCGGCGCCATCGCCCTGACCAGCGTCGCCGCCGTTTCCGCCGCGCCGGCCAAGCCCGCCGTCGCCCAGAAGCAGTCGCCGACGGAAATCCGGCGCATCCTGCGAGAGGACATCATCGGCGACAACGTCGTCTACAAGCTGATCAAGGGCGCCTTCCCCACCGAATACCAGGCCTTCGAAGACCAGATGGTCGCCTACATGCTTAGCGACGGCTTCACGCCCCAGGGCATGCAGGACAGGATCAACCGCTTCGAGACCGGCATTCGGGAAACCGTCGGCCCCTATCGCAAGCTCGCCCCGGACGACCGGCTCCTGGGGCTGGCGCGGATGCAGCTTGACACCATCCTGGTCCTGCAACGCGGCCACCGTCGGGCCTGCCATGAGATGGCTGAAAGCGGATTTCTGAGTCCCCAGTCGATCAACGAGATCGGGGATGACGCCGTGCCCAAGATGCTGGCCTTCTCTCAGGCCGGCTTCGAGACGGCGATCGCGGGCAGGGCCACGCCGGTGAAGCGCGCCGGGCCGAGCGTGGCCGACGATCAGGCGATCATCGACGAGTACATCAAGCGAGGCGGCGATCCGATGTGGCTGCAGGCCATCAACAGCGGCCAGGGCGAGACCATGACCGCCAAGGCCCGGTGCACGAACGGCGCCCTGTGGTGGCAGTCGATCATGGCCCAGCCCAACGACCGCATCGTCCGCGTCATGACCCGCTAGAGCGTTTTCCAAGGATGATCCTCGCCATCCTCCAGGCCCGCATGAGCTCCTCCCGCCTGCCGGGCAAGGTGCTGATGCCGCTGGCCGGGGCGCCGATGATGGTGCGGCAGATCGAGCGCGTCGGACGCTCCCGCCGCATCGACCGGCTGGTGGTGGCCACCAGCGCCAACCCGGGCGACGACATCATCGAGAAGACCGCCCGCCGCGAAGGCATCGACGTCCACCGCGGCCCCCTCGACGATGTGCTGGCCCGCTTCCTCGGCGCCCTGTCGGCCTACACGCCCGAGACCGTGGTGCGGCTGACCGCCGACTGCCCCTTCGCCGATCCCCAGGTCATCGACGAGACCATCGAGACCTTCCTGGAAAGCGGCGCCGACTACGCCAGCAACACCCCGCCGACCCGCACTTTTCCCAAGGGCCTGGATGTCGAGGTGATGACCGCCGCCGCCCTGCGCAAGGCCGGCGAGTTGGCCGCCAGCGACGAGGAGCGCGAGCACGTCACCTGGGGCATCCACCAACGCCCGGACCGCTTCCGCCTCGCCTACCACAGCCAGCCGGCCCAGGAGGGCGAGATCCGCTGGACCGTCGACCGCCCCGATGACTACGCCTTCACCGCCGCCGTCTATGACGCCCTCTACCCCAAGGACCGCGCCTTCACCTCCGACGCCATCCGCGCCTTCGTCCGAGGCCGGCCGGACCTGATGACCTACGGGGGCGACCGACGGGCATGAGGGTGCTGTTCGTCTGCGACGCTGGACCGGACGTCGGCGGCGGCCATGTAATGCGCTGCCTGACCTTGGCGGGCGCGCTCGAGCAGCGAGGCTTCCAGCCGCTCTTTCTGGCCACGCCGGCGGTCGCCGACCTGCTGGACCGCTTCGCCCCCGACATGGCCCGCCTTCCCGCCGCCGCCGATGGCCTGGTCGCGGCCGCCCGCCAGGCCGCGGCCGACCTGCTGGTCTTCGACCACTACGGCCTGAGCGCAAACGACCACGCCGCCGCCGTGGGCGACCGCCCAATGCTGGTCATGGACGACATGGCCGACCGCGACCTCTACGCCGACCTCGTGGTCAACTCCGGCCTTGCCCACACGGCGGCGGACTATGAGCCCCTGACCCCGACCCGCCCCAGGCTCCTGCTCGGCCCGACCTACGCGCCCCTGCGTCCGGAATTCGCGGCGGCCCGCGAGGCCGCCCTGGCCCGGCGAGGCGGCCCGGTCGAGCGGATCGTCGTGACCCTCGGCCTGGGCGCGGTCACCATCGCCCACCTGATGGAAAACATCCGCGCCGTGGTCGGCGACGCAGCCGTCGACCTCGTCGTGCCCGCCGCCGCCGAGGTCCCCTCGATCGGACCGACGGACTGGCCCCAGCTCACCGTGCATCGCAACGTCCGCGACATGGCCGGCCTCTACGCCGCCGCCGACCTCGCCATCGGCGCCGGCGGCACGAGCGCCTGGGAACGCTGCGTCCTCGGCCTCCCCAGCCTCAACCTGATCCTGGCGCCCAACCAGGAACCCAACGCCGACGCCATGGCCGCCGCCGGCGCCGCCTGGGCCGTGGACGGCGAAGCCCCCGACTGGGAATTCCACCAGACCCTGCTCCCCCTCCTCACCGACACCGCCCTGCGCGCCGAGATGAGCCGGACGGCCGCGGCTCTCTGCGACGGCCTGGGCGCCGACCGGGTGGCGGACGCTATCCTTGATCTCGTCCGATGACCGGGGTTGGCTTTCGAGCCATGGCGACGTCTGCCCTGGTGAGCAAGCTGATCCAATGACTAGCCAAGCGCGGCACAATCGAACGCCAGATTTGATCGCGGATGTGCGGCTCTACCCTGCGCAGGAGGGGGGACGGCTATGGTCCGTTCCGCTTGGTCGGGGATGCGTTTGTTTTGCGTCCAAGGATACGGACGAGGGAGGATGGGACGCGCGATTGCAGCTCGTTTCGGGCCCCCTCGAACCGGGCCTTGAGCGGCGTGTAGGCTTCGTCTTTCTCTCCCCGAAAGGGGCGGAGATGATGCGGCTGGCAGGCCGCTTTTATCTGTGGAGTATGGGCTTTGTAGGCGAGGCGGTGGTCGCCTCTCCCGAGGTCGGTTTCCGACCCGCTACGGACTTGAACGGGCCGGCATGGCCAGCCGGCCGGTCGCCAAGGGGGCGCTTCTGACGCTTCGGATCGATGAGGCTGCTGCGTTCGCCAAGCGCTGTCCGGCGCAGTACGCCGCACCGGTGGGATGCGCGGCCGAATCGAAGTCGGGCAAGCGCCTATTCTGGCCCTGCTCATGGTCGAGTCGTTCTGAAAACCGTCCCCTCGCCTAGGCCGCCCCGCGCTCCGCCTCTGGCTCGCTAGTCACAGCCGCCGCAAGGGCCTCGAACAGGTCGGTCGCCTGGATCGGCTTGGCGACGTGGGCGTCCATGCCGGCGGCGCGGTAGGCGGCGACCTGGTCGCTCATCACGTTGGCGGTCAGGGCGATGATCGGCACGCGGGGGCCGCCCTGCCCGGCCTCGTCAGCGCGGATGAGGGCGGTGGCTTCCAGGCCGCTCATCATCGGCATCTGGATATCGGCCAGGATCACGTCGGGCCGGCGCATGCGCCAGGCCTCGACCATCTCGCGGCCGTCGCGGACCAGCTCCAACTCAATGTCGAGCGGCTCCAGCAGGGCGGCCAGCACCCGACGGTTGGCGGGATTGTCCTCCGCCGCCAGCACCCGAACCCGCCGCTCCAGGGCGGCCGGCGCCGCCGGCTCGGCGCGCACGGCGGCGGCCACCCGGCTCATCGGCAGGTCGAGGGTGAAACAGCTGCCCTCGCCCGGGGTACTGGTCGCCGACAGGGTTCCGCCCATCAGTTCAGCCAGCTCACGGCTAATGGACAGTCCCAGGCCGGTCCCGCCATGGCGGCGGGTGATCGAGTCATCGGCCTGGGCGAAGCGGGCGAACAGGCCGGCCAACACCTCGGGCTCGATGCCCGGACCGGTGTCGTGGACACTGAACCGCACGCCGTCCTCGGTCCGCTCCAGGACCAGCCGTACTGAACCGGCCTCGGTGAACTTCACGGCGTTGGACACCAGGTTGCTGACGATCTGCCGGATCCGCTGCGCGTCGCCGCGCCACCAACCGGAGGCGGCCTCCGGAAATTCCAGGGTCACGGACACACCTTTGGCCGCCGCCTGGCCCTCAAAGCCCAGCAGGGCGCCCTTCGCCAACGCCTCCAGCTCGAACGGCGCGAGGCTGATCGTCAGCTGGCCGGCCTCAATGCGCGACAGGTCGAGCACGTCGTTAAGAACCCCCAGCAGGGTCTGGCCGGCGTCGCGGATCAGGCCCAGCCGCTCGCGCTGGCGGGCCGACAGGGTGTCGCCCTCCATCACTTGAGCCATGCCCAGCACGGCGTTCAGCGGGGTGCGGATCTCGTGGCTCATGTTAGCCAGGAACACGCTCTTGGCCTGGTCGGCCGCCCGGGCCGCCACCGCCGCCGCCTTCAGGTCGCGGTCCACCGCCCGGATGCGCAGCACCAGCAGGGTCACAAGCAGCAGCAGGCACAGCCCCACCGCCGCGAACGGCCCTCCGGCCTTGGCAAGCACCGTCGTGCGCAGATGAAACGGCTCCCAGCCGAGGCCCGCGACGGGCGTCCCGCCCGGCCCCCGCAGCAGGATGCGGGCCGGCGCCTTGCCATCCACCGGGATGAGGCGAAGGCCGTCCAGGTCATAGTCCTTGCCAAGGTCGGCCAGATAGGCGGCGTCCAACCGCTTGGCCGACACGACAACCGGCTCGCGCCCGGAGACCAGTGGTCCCTTCCAGCTGTTCTCCGGCGCCAGGGAGCCCGCGGAGACCAGGTAGACCCCGGTCGCCGTCTTCACGACGGCCTCCTGGTGACGGTGTCGCGCCAATCCCAGCGCCGAGGCCTGGTCGGCGGGGCGGGCCGCCGTGCGGGCGCCCACCGTCTCGATCAGCGGCCGGGCGGCGCGGACGAAGTCGGCCAGGCTTGCCGGGCTCGTCACCCGTCCGCCCTGGGAGGCATAGACCACCCGCCCGTCGCCCCCAACGATCAGGGTCAGGCTGTGGCGCATATGGCCGGCGAAATAGGCGCCGAAGTTTTCATGGGTCCAGATGGGATCGAAGCTCAGCGCGGCCTTCCGGTAGGCCTCGTCCCAGACCCCGACATAGGCGACGTCCTCATGCAGACTGACCAGCCGGCGGGCGAGCCCCTGCTCCAGCGTCTTGGCCTCACGGGCGGCCACCAGGTCGTTGACGATCGTTCCGGCCTGCCGGAACACGTATCCGGCGGTAAGCAGCACCACCAGGGCGGTGATGATCGCCAGAGGGACCACCCCGAACGACGACTTGCGCGCCGAGGCCTCGCCAGACCTCGGCCCGGCGGCCTTCCACTTGCCCATCCCGATCATCGGACGACGTTATCCATCCAGGCGTTAACGGACCGGTCTATGCCCGCTTTGGGCGTCCGCTCTTCACACCGGTGCGCAGCTTGGTCGCCACTTCGCGCCGCACCCGCGCCGCCAGGGCCTCACCCTGCCCGGCCATGAAGGCCTCCACCGCCGGCCGGTCGTGCTTGCTGAATTCCCGCAAGGCCCAGGACATGGCCTTGAACACCATGTCGTCCCGGTCGGCCGCCAGGGTCCGACAGATACGGAGCGTCCGCTCCGCGCCGCCCTTGCCGAGTTTGACAGTGGCCACCAGCGCCAGGCGGCGACGCCACCGATCCTCCGACAGCGACCATGTCTGGACGGTCCCGTCGGCGATCCGCCCTGCCGCCCAGGCCGGACTGGCCAGCAGGCAGCCGAAGGCGTCGACCGCATGCCAACTCGCCAGGCCGCCCACCATCCGCCCGGCCGCCCCGTCCCCGAAGGCCGCAAACGCGGGTCGGTGGTGACGTATCAGCTCATGGGCCAGCCAGCGATGTTCCTGCGCCAGGCGCGGATGCAGCGCCTCGGCCAGGGCCTGGACCTCTGCCGCGGGCGTCCCCTTCAGCATCGCCGACCAGCCGCGCCGCAAGTCCCGCAAGGCCGGCGTCTTCGCCGGCCCCAGCCGCGCGATGTCGGCCAGCAGGCCGTCGACCACCAGCTTCACGCGATCATGTC
Source organism: Caulobacter sp. SLTY (assembly GCF_009905535.1). Classification (GTDB taxonomy): domain Bacteria; phylum Pseudomonadota; class Alphaproteobacteria; order Caulobacterales; family Caulobacteraceae; genus Caulobacter. The sequence continues at coordinate 16,177 of NZ_JAAALA010000041.1, forward strand.
CCAGGCCAGCGGCTCGCCGCGCTTGAGATCGCGCGCCGCCGCCCTGCCCAGCACCTTGTCCATCTCCCCAGGCGGCAGGCCCGCGCCCGGCCGCACGGAGCGGACGTTGTCCCGGCCCAGGGGCGCGCCGGCCGGGACGTCCGCCGTCACATAGAGCGAGCGGCGGAACTGGCTGTTGGCCCTCTCCGAGCCCAGAAGGTCATAGTGCGCCCGGCCCAGCGCCGCCCAGCCGTCGTGGCAGTCGCGCACCAGGGCGGCGAACTCGGCCGGCTCCAGGCTGAAGGCCGCGTCCGGGCCGCCGTCGGATCGGGCCAGGGTGAAGTGTTTCTCGATCACGCAGGCCCCCAGCGCCACCGCCGCCACCGAGGCCGCCGAGCCTGGCGTATGGTCCGACAGGCCGATGGGGCATCCAAACCGCGCCGCCATGTCGGGAATGGTCCGCACATTGGCGTCGGCGAACACCGCCGGATAGCTGGACACGCAGTGCAGCAGCACCACCCCGGCCGCCCCCGCCTCCAGCGCAGCGTCCCGCGCCGCCGCCATCTCTTGGGCGTTGGCCATACCGGTGGAGATGATCAGCGGCTTTCCCCTGGCCGCCGCATAGCGGATCAACGGCAGGTCCACCGCCTCGAAGCTGGCGATCTTGTAGGCCGGCGCGTCCAGGCTGCTGAGCAGGTCCACCGCCGTCTCGTCGAACGGGCTGGAGAACAGGATCACCCCCCGTCTGGCCGCCCGCTCGAACAGGGCCGGATGCCACTCATACGGCGTCTGGGCCTCGCGATAGAGTTCATGCAGCGAGCGTCCGTCCCACAGCCCGCCCTGGATTTTGAACTCCGGCCGGTCGACGTCCAGGGTGATGGTGTCGGCGGTATAGGTCTGGATCTTGATGGCGTCGGCGCCGGTGTCGGCCGCCGCGTCGATCATCTGCAGCGCCCGGTCCAGGCTGCCGTTGTGGTTGCCCGACAGTTCGCAGATCACGAACGGCGGATGCTCCGGCCCGATCGGCCGGCCGGCGGAAACTACAACCAGCGCGCCCCGCGCGCCGACGCCACCAGCTTCAACCAGCGGACCCCGCGTCCGGACGCCGGCGGCTATGGCCAGCGGAGTCCGCGCCCCGACGGCGACCGCCCGCGCGGCGATGCGCCCCGGGGCGGTGATCGCGGCGGCCCCGACCGTGGCGCCCCGCCGCGCGCCGGCGAGACCGTCCGCTACTCGGCCCTGGCCCCGCGCCCGGCTCCGCCGCGCCCCGGCGCGCCGCGCGGCCCGCGCCCCGGCGCCGGTATCGCCCCCAATGCTCCGGCCACGCCCGAAATCCAGCGCGCCACCCGCTCGGCCCCCCGGCCCGGCGGCGCGGTCACCGACCGCCGTCCCGACGAGGATGACGATCGGCGCCGTGGCCCCGGCGGCCCTGGCGCCGGCCCGGGCAAGGCGGTCAGCCGCACCAAGGGCGAGCCCAAGCGCCGCGAAGGCCGCCTGACCATCCAGGCCGTGGCCGGAGACGATGAGGGCGCGGTCGAGCGCATGCGCTCGCTGGCCTCGGTGCGCCGGGCCCGCGAACGCGAAAAGGAAAAGCGCCGGGGCGGCGCCGCCGAGCAGGCCCGCACGGCCCGCGAGGTGGTCATCCCCGACGTGATCACCGTGCAGGAGCTGTCCAACCGGATGGCCATCCGCGGCGTCGACATCATCAAGTTCCTTATGCGCCAGGGCGTGATGCTGAAGATCAACGATGTGATCGACAGCGACACCGCCGAGCTCGTGGCCACTGAGTTCGGCCACACCGTCAAGCGCGTGTCGGAAGCGGACGTTGAAGAAGGCTTCCTGGCCGCCGAGGATCACGACGACAACCAGCAGGTCCGACCGCCGGTCGTGACCATCATGGGCCACGTCGACCACGGCAAGACCAGCCTGCTGGACGCGCTGCGCACCACCGACGTGGCGGGCGGCGAGGCCGGCGGCATCACCCAGCACATCGGGGCCTACCAGGTTCGCCTGGCCGACGGTCAGCGCGTCACCTTCCTTGACACCCCCGGTCACGCGGCGTTCAGCGCCATGCGGGCGCGCGGCGCCAACATCACCGACATCGTGGTGCTGGTGGTGGCCGCCGATGACGGGGTCATGCCGCAGACCATCGAGGCCATCCAGCACGCCAAGGCGGCCAACGTTCCGCTGATCGTGGCCGTCAACAAGATGGACAAGCCGGACGCCGATCCGACCCGGGTGATCAACGAGCTGCTGCAGCACGAGATCGTCGTCGAAAGCCTGGGCGGCGACACCCAGATCGTCGAGGTCTCGGCCAAGACCCGCATGGGTCTCGATAACCTGATCGAGAACATCCTGGTCCAGGCCGAACTGCTCGACCTGAAGGCCAACCCCGACCGCACCGCCGAGGGCGTGGTGATCGAGGCCAAGCTGGACAAGGGTCGCGGCGCCGTCTCCACTGTGCTGGTCAAGCGCGGCATGCTGAAGAAGGGCGATATCGTCGTGGCGGGGGCCAACTACGGCCGCGTCCGCGCCCTGCTCAACGAGCGTGGCGAGCAGCTGACCGAAGCCGGTCCGTCCACCCCGGTCGAGATCCTCGGCCTGGACGGCGCGCCGATCCCCGGCGACGCCTTCGCCGTGGTCGAGAACGAGGCCCGCGCCCGCGAGCTGACCGAATACCGTCAGCGGGTGAAGCGCGAGAAGGCTCAGGTCGGCGGCGCCGCCGCGGCCGGAGCCAGCCTGGCCGACATGATGGCCAAGCTGTCGGCCAAGAAGGTCAGCGAACTGCCGCTGGTCATCAAGGGCGACGTGCAGGGTTCGGTCGAAGCCATCGCAGGCTCGCTGGAGAAGCTGGGCACGGACGAGGTCCGCGCCCGGATCATCCTGCAGGGCGCCGGGGCGATCAGCGAAAGCGACGTCCAGCTGGCCAAGGGCGCCAACGCCCCGATCATCGGCTTCAACGTCCGGGCCTCGGCCCAGGCGCGGGCCCTTGCGGAACGCGAAGGCGTCGAAATTCGGTATTACTCGATCATCTACGACCTGATCGACGACATCAAAGGCGTCATGTCGGGGATGCTCTCGCCGATCCAGCGCGAAACCTTCCTGGGTTACGCGCGGGTGCTGCAGGTGTTCGACATCTCCAAGGTCGGCCGCATCGCCGGCTGCCGCGTCACCGAGGGCGTGGTCCGCCGGGGCGCCAAGGTCCGGATCGTCCGCGAAAACGTGGTCGTCCTGGAACTGGGCACCCTGCAGACCCTCAAGCGCTTCAAGGACGAGGTCGCGGAAGTCACCAACGGCATGGAATGCGGCATGCACTTCCAGGGCTTCCAGGACATCCGCGAAGGCGACGAGATCGAGTGCTTCACGGTCGAGGAAGTGGCGCGGTCGCTGTAGCAGCTTCGCCGATCCGAAGAGTACAGGCGCGGGGCGACCCGCGCCTGTTTTCGTTTCGGGAAAGTGTTGTTGACGCCGTCTCGCCCGTCGCGGAAAAGCCTTATGGGGACGCTAGGGGATGATTTGAGATGCGCGCTTTTCGCACCCTGACCCTGATCGGCCTGGCGGCCGCCGCCCTGGCCGGATGCGCCACCGCCGCGCGGATCGACGCGGCCGGCGATGTGCACGCCCTGCTGATCGCTATCCGGGACAACGACAAGAAGACCTTCAACACCCATATCGACCGCGAGGCGCTGAAGAGCTCCATCGAGGCGCGGCTGATGGCAGAGGCGGAGAAGGCCACCGACGATCCGGGCATGCGGGCGCTGGGCGCCCTGGCCGCGCCCTATCTGGCCGACGCCGCCGACAAGGCGCTGATCCAGCCCGCGACCTTCCGCAGCCTGGCCTATCAGTACGGCTACAAGCCGGGCCAGCCGATCCCTGGCCAGGTGGCCATCGCCGGGGCGCTGAAGCGGATGCCCGACGGACGGGTCTGCGCCACCAAGACCAAGAACGGACCCTGCGTGCTGATCTTCACCCAACGGGACGGAGTGTGGAAACTCTCGGGCTTCGAGGGTGAGATTTCCGACTTGCGCACCAAACGCCGCTAGGATTTACGGCCGACCATGTTCAAGCTTCCCCTCGCGGCCATAGCGGCCCTCACCCCTGCCCTGCTGCTGGCCCCGCCGGCCCAGGCCGCCGACAAGCGGATGGTGACCTATGATTCCGCCTCGCCGGACGCCCGGCGGCTGACCGGCGCTGGCCTGACCTTCGTTTTCACCCGTCAGTTCATGCGCACCAACATCCTGGCGGTGCGGGCCACCGCCGTGCCGGTCGGCATCGTGCCGAGAAAGTCCGGGGACGGGGCGGTCAACCAGAAGCTGGACGCCCTGATGGGCGAGGATCGCGGTCGGGGCGAGCTCTATGAGATCGACCCGGACAAGGCCGAGGGGAAGGTGATGATCCAGGCCTTCTGCCCCGGTTCGACCAAGGGCTGGCTGGCCATCGGTGCGGTGAACAACCGCAAGCCGCTGCGGGTCCACGCCTTCGGGGATGATGGCGCGGGCGGAGTGAAGCTGTGCGCCGCCATGGACTTCACCTGGCGCGGCGAATGGCAGATGCCCAAGCCGCGGGGGGGCGACACGCGCGCCGCCGTAACTAAGCCCAGCTACGGGCGGCCTGGGAACTAGGGGACCGGTTGCCCGCGCAAGCGGGCTACCTGTCCCCGATCAGCGCCGGCCGTTGAGCCAGGCCCGTCTCAACCGCGATCGCATCGACCTTCCGTGCTGATCGGGGACAGGAACACGGCTTCGCCGCGATCCGGTCCCCTGGCTTTTCGGCGCCGATTCCGCCTAACCTCGTTCAACGGGAGGGCGGGTCATGGCTGACAAGGACGTTCTGGCGAGTTGGGCGGAGTCGGTATTCGACGCCGGACGCTGGACGCGGACGGTGTTCCGCAAGGGGTCTGGCCCGGCGGTGATCATCATCCATGAGATCCCCGGGCTGCATCCGCAGGTCGTCGCCTACGGCGAGAAGGTGGCGGCGGCGGGCTTCACCGTCTTCCTGCCAAGCCTGTTTGGCAAGCCGGGAAAGCCGATCAGCACGGGATACGGGATCGCCGAGATCCTCAAGAACATGTGCGTGCGGCGGGAATTCAACGTCTGGGCCAACGGCCGCTCCAGCCCGATCGTCGACTGGCTGCGGGCCCTGGCGCGGAAGGCGCACGGCGAGTGCGGCGGAAAGGGCGTGGGGGCGCTGGGCATGTGTTTCACTGGCGGCTTCGCCCTGGCCATGATGACCGAGCCGGCGGTGGTGGCCCCGGTACTGAGCCAGCCTTCGCTGCCGCTCGGCAAGAAGGGAGCCGACAAGATCGACTGTTCGGCGGCGGAGATCGCCTGCGCCAAGCGGCGGTTTGAGGAAGAGGACCTTCACGCCATCGCCCTGGCGTTCAATGGCGACGACTTCGTCCCTCCCCAACGGCTGGACATGCTGGAGGAGACCTTCGGCAAGGCGCGGATGAAGGTCCGGCGCATCGATCCCAGTTGCGGCAAGCAGGGGACCGGCCGGCCGCCGCACTCGGTGCTGACCGTCCATCTGACCAATTCGGGTCCGACCGCCGAGGCGGAGGCCGAGACCATCGCCTTCTTCCACCAGCGACTGGACGCCTAAACCCGCAGCTCGAACTCCCGCACGATCCAGTCGTACCAGTCCGGCGCCTTTGCCTTCAGGTTGTCCCGGGTGCGGGGCGGGCGGGCTGCTTTGCCCCAGAGGGCGACCGAACAGGTCATGGCGAAGAATTCGGCCGGGTTGCTGAGCATGTAGGCCCGCGCCGGCCATCTGCCCGAGCGCCGGGCGGCGTCGAAGGCGGCCTGGACCTCGCCATGGCGGCCGGCCGGGCGCAGCACCTCGAAATGGTAGCCATGCAGCAGTTCGTGCAACAGCACCGAATTGTCCGGCGGCGCTGTCTCGTCCCGCAGTTCCAGGCGACCGCCGCGGAACCGGCCCGCCTGGGTCAGAGCCGGGTTGATGAAGATGGTCACCCCCCGGAACCAGGCCTTGCGCGCCTCGCTCATCGGGATGCTTTCGATCAGGTCGACCTGCTGGCGCAGGTAGGTCTCCAGCGGCTCGCGCCGGGCCAGCGCCGCCTGGGTCAGGTCGAAGCGATAGCCGCGCCAGCCGTCCGGGGCGCCGGCGAAAGCGGGCGTGGACAGGCCGGCGGCGATCAGGCCAAGGGCGGCGCGGCGGTGAGGGATCATCCGACCTGAACGCACAAGGCCGCCGGTTCCGGCGCTGGACATGCCAACCGTCCGAGACTAGAAGCCCCGCTCCCCGCCGCCCCGGGTTCGATCCCCGGCCGGACGCAGAGATGCAAGAGATGAAACGCGACAACAATGCCCGGGGCCGCGAGACCGGCCCCAGCCAGCGCCAACTGCGCGCCGGCGAACTGATCCGCCATGCCTTGGTTGAGGTGCTGCGCGAGGAGGAGATTTCCGATCCGGCCTTGGCCGGGGTGTCTGTGACCGTCTCCGAGGTGCGGATGAGCCCAGACCTGAAGCACGCCCTGTGCTTCGTCGAGCCGCTGGGCGCCGGGGTCACCGGCCAGGGGACGGACGGCGTGGTCGCGGCCCTGAACCGGGCGGCGAAGTTCCTGCGCGGGAAGCTCGGCCGTCACATCGACATGAAGTTCACCCCCGACCTGAAGTTCATTCACGACGAGAGCTTCAACGCCGCCGCCGCCATGGACCGGCTGTTCGCCGACCCGCGCGTCCAGGCCGATCTGCACGCGCCCAAAGACGAAAACGAAGACTGATGGGCCGCCGCAAGAAGGGCCAGCCGGTTCACGGCTGGGTCAACCTGGACAAGCCCTACGACTTCGGATCGACCCAGGCGGTGGGCAAGGTCCGCTGGCTGTTCGACGCCCAGAAGGCCGGCCACGCCGGGACGCTGGACCCGCTGGCCACCGGCATCCTGCCCATTGCCCTGGGTGAGGCGACTAAGACGGTCAGCTTCCTGGTGGACGCCGACAAGACCTATCGCTTCACCCTGGAGTGGGGCCGATCCACCGCAAGCTTCGACCGCGAGGGCGCGACCACGGCCGAGTCCGACGTCCGCCCGACCCGCGATGAGGTCGAGGCGCAGCTGGGCCAGTTCATAGGCGAGATCGAACAGGTGCCGCCGCAGTTTTCGGCCGTAAAGGTTGATGGCGAGCGGGCCTATGACCTGGCCCGCGACGGGGTCGAGTTCGAGCTGAAGGGCCGGCCGGTCACCATCCATGACCTGCGCATCGTTTCCGTGCCCGACTCCGACCACATCGAGCTGGAGATGGACTGCGGCAAGGGCACCTATGTCCGCGCCGTGGCCCGCGACCTGGCCGCCGCCCTGGGCGCCTGCGCCCATGTTAGTGAGCTACGCCGCACCCGGGTCGGACCCTTCGGGGAAGATTCGGCGATTACACTGGAAAAGTTGGAAGATTTAGGCCATAAGGCCGCGCTTCCGGAGGCCCTCCTTCCGGTCTCGACCGCGCTGGACGACATCCCGGCGCTGGCCGTTACCGCCGAAGACGCATTCCGGTTGGCTCAGGGACGCTCGATCGTCCTCCTTCCGCGACAGGTGGAAGCCTTGCGAGACCAGCTTCACGGCGGGTCTCGGACGGTTTGCGCCATGGAAGGGGAACGTCTGGTCGCCCTGGCCGAGATGCGCGCGGGATCGCTCAATCCGGTGCGTGTTTTTCAACTCACCTGAGCTGGAGAAACCCGATGTCGATCACTGCCGAGCGCAAAAGCGCGCTCATCGCCGAACATGCCCGCACCCCGGGCGACACCGGAAGCGCCGAAGTCCAGGTCGCGATCCTCTCCGAACGGATCGCCAACCTGACCGAGCACTTCAAGGATCACAAGAAGGACAACCACAGCCGTCGTGGCCTTCTGCAGATGGTTTCGCAGCGTCGTTCGCTGCTGGGCCACCTGAAGAAGTCGGATGAGGCCCGCTACGAAGCCCTCATCGCCAAGCTCGGCCTGCGTCGTCAGCACTAGTTACGAGTTCAGGGGCGGGGTCCTTCACACGAAGGGCCCCGCCTCTTCGCATATCCGCCCATCCCTCTCAGGTCCTGGGGGTCGGCGTCGGGGGTTCCCCCCAAACATCCGCGAAGCCGCCCGAGACCGGGGACTTCATCGGACCTGACACCGGAGAGGAAATCGCCCGCTGGGCTCCATCCCTGTCCACCCCCGCCAAGGAATACGCCTGGTGGGATTGAGAGAAGAAAGACTCACAATGTTCGAGATTCGACGCAAAACCATCGAGTGGGGCGGCAAGTCCATCACCCTCGAAACCGGCCGCATCGCCCGTCAGGCTGACGGCGCCGTTCTGGCCACCATGGGCGAAACCGTCGTCCTGGCCACCGCCGTCTTCGCCAAGACGCAGAAGCCCGGCCAGGACTTCTTCCCCCTGACCGTCAACTATCAGGAAAAGACCTTCGCGGCCGGCAAGATCCCCGGCGGCTTCTTCAAGCGCGAAGGCCGTCCCTCGGAGAAGGAGACCCTGGTCTCCCGTCTGATCGACCGTCCGATCCGCCCGCTGTTCGTCAAGGGCTTCAAGAACGAAGTCCAGGTCGTCTGCACCGTGCTGCAGCATGACCTCGAGAACGACCCCGACATCATTGCCATGGTCGCCGCCTCGGCCGCCCTGGTGATCTCCGGCGCCCCGTTCATGGGTCCGATCGCCGCCGCCCGCGTCGCCTATGTCGACGGTGGCTACATCCTGAACCCGACCGTCGACGAGATGAAAGACTCGAAGATGGACCTGGTCGTGGCCGGCACCGCCGACGCCGTGATGATGGTCGAGTCGGAAATCCAGGAACTGGACGAAGCCACCGTTCTGGGCGGCATCCAGTTCGCCCATGACGGCATGCAGCCGGTCATCAACGGCATCATCGAGCTGGCCGAGCACGCCGCCAAGGACGCCTTCGACTTCGAGCCGGAAGACACCGACGCCATCAAGGCGGCGATGAAGCCGCTGGTCGGCGAGGACATCATCGCCGGCTACAAGATCCAGAAGAAGCAGGACCGCTACGAAGCGATCGGCGCCGCCAAGAAGAAGGCCATCGCGGCCCTCGCCAAGAGCGAAGCCAATCCGGACGGCTATGACCCGCTGAAGCTGGCCGGCGTGTTCAAGGAACTGGAAGCCGACGTCGTGCGTCGCGCCATCCTCGACACCGGCATCCGCATCGACGGCCGTGACGTGAAGACCGTGCGTCCGATCCTGGGTGAAGTCGGCATCCTGCCGCGCACCCACGGCTCGGCCCTGTTCACCCGCGGCGAGACCCAGGCCCTGGTCGTGGCCACCCTGGGCACCGGCGACGACGAGCAGTTCATCGACGCCCTGGAAGGCACCTATAAGGAATCCTTCCTGCTGCACTACAACTTCCCTCCCTACTCGGTCGGTGAAACCGGTCGGATGGGCAGCCCCGGCCGCCGCGAAATCGGCCACGGCAAGCTGGCCTGGCGCGCCCTGCGCCCGATGCTGCCGTCGAAGGAAGACTTCCCCTACACCATCCGCCTGGTCTCCGAGATCACCGAGTCGAACGGCTCGTCCTCGATGGCCACGGTCTGCGGCTCCTCGCTGGCCATGATGGACGCGGGCGTTCCGCTGATCCGTCCGGTCTCGGGCATCGCCATGGGCCTGATCCTGGAAAGCGACGGTTTCGCCGTTCTGTCCGACATCCTGGGCGACGAGGATCACCTCGGCGACATGGACTTCAAGGTGGCCGGCACCAGCGACGGCATCACCTCGCTGCAGATGGACATCAAGATCTCCGGGATCACCATCGAGATCATGAAGCAGGCCCTCGCCCAGGCGAAGGAAGGCCGTGATCACATCCTCGGTGAGATGAACAAGGCCATGGACGCGCCCCGCGAAGAGCTGGGCGAGTACGCGCCGAAGATCGAGACCATGAAGATCGCCGCGGACAAGATCCGCGAAGTGATCGGCACCGGCGGCAAGGTGATCCGCGAGATCGTCGCCACCACCGGCGCCAAGGTCGACATCGGGGACGACGGCACGATCAAGATCGCGGCTTCCGAGCAGTCCAAGATCGACGCCGCCCGCGACTGGATCAAGTCGATCGCCTCGGAGCCGGAAATCGGCGCCATCTACAACGGCAAGGTCGTGAAGGTCGTCGACTTCGGCGCCTTCGTGAACTTCTTCGGCGCCAAGGACGGCCTGGTCCACGTCAGCCAGATCAGCAACGAACGCGTGGCCCGCCCCGCCGACGTTCTGACCGAAGGCCAGATGGTCAAGGTCAAGCTCATCGGCTTCGACGACCGCGGCAAGACCAAGCTGTCGATGAAGGTCGTCGACCAGGAGACCGGCGAAGACCTGTCGGCCAAGCAGGACGCCCCCGCCGACGCGTAAGCGAGGGTCTCTGCTGGAATTACGGGAAGGGGCGGCTCGCAAGGGCCGCCCTTTTTCGTTGCCCGGCGCGTGGCGCCGTATCAACTCTCCCCCCGCGTTGCGGGGGGAGGACCGCTCTGGAGCCTTCAAGCGACAGAGCAGGAGGGGGGCACGTCTGCCGGGTGACTATCCCCTACCGCCGGTGGGGCCCGCCTCCTGGTCCTTCGCTTCGCTCCGAACCCGTCCTCCTCCCGCTTGCGCGGGTGGAGAGAGACCTTCCGGAAGTCGCCCTAGGTGGGCCAGGTGTCCGGGCTCATCGCCAGCACTTCTCCGGCCAGGTAGAGGGAGCCGCAGATCATCACCCTGGGCGGGGCGGGGGAGGCCAGCGCCATTTCCAGCGCCGCCTCCATGCCGTTGGCCGCCACAGCTTCCAGGCCGGCCGCCTTGGCTGCCGAAACAAGCCGCTCGGGCGGGCTGGCGGTCTCGGCGTCGAACGGTACGGCGATGATGCGCGGCGCCAGGCCCCGGAAGGCATCGAAGAAGCCTTCGGCGTCCTTGTTGGCCAGCAGGCCGCAGACCAGCACCGCCTCCCGGCCATCACGGCCTTTCAGCGCCAGCAGGGCATCGGCGAGGGCGCGGGCGGCGTGAGCGTTGTGGCCGCCGTCGAGCCAGAGGTCGGTTCCCGCGGCCTTGGCGCGCATCGCCAGGGGGCCGGCGGTGAGCCGCTGCATCCGGGCGGGCCAGACGGCGGTCTCCACGCCCCGGGCGATGGCGGCCTCGTCGAGGCGGGGGTTCTGCAGGGCCAGGGCCGCCACGGCCGCGACCCCGGCGTTGGCGAACTGATGGGCGCCGGGCAGGGATGGCGCGGGCAGGTCGAGCAGACGATCCTCCAGCTGGACCAGCAGGCGGCCGGCATGGGCGTAGGCGTCGAATTCGCGCCCAAGCGCGGTCAGGGGAGCGCCTAGCGCGGCGGCGCGTGCCTCGATGACGGCGAAGGCCTCCTCGCCCTGCCAGCCGGTCACCACGGGCCGACCGCGCTTGATGATGCCGGCCTTCTCGCCGGCGATGGAGCGGATATCGTCGCCGAGGAACTCGCGGTGGTCGTGGTCGACGGGGCAGATGACGCTGACCGCCGGGGACTCGATGACGTTGGTGGCGTCGAGCGAGCCGCCGAGGCCGACTTCGAGGAGCACCAGGTCGGCCTCGACTTCGCTGAAGGCCTGGAAGGCGGCGGCGGTGGTGATCTCGAAGAAGGTGATCGGCTCGCCGGCGTTGGCGGTTTCGACCCGCTCCAGGACCTCGGCGAGGTGGGACTCGGTGATCAGGGTTCCGGCGAGGCGGATGCGCTCGGCGAAGCGCACGAGATGGGGCGAGGTGAAGACGTGGACCCTCAGGCCCGCAGCCTCGGCCATGGCGCGTAGGAAGGCGACGGTGGAGCCTTTGCCGTTGGTGCCGGCGACGTGGACCACGGGCGGGAGACGGCGCTGAGGGTCCCCCAGGGCGGCGCAGAGCCGGCGCATGCGGCCGAGCGACAGGTCGATCTTCTTGGGGTGCAGCGCCTGCAGGCGGGCCAGGGCGGCGTCGTGGGGGCGGAGGTGGTCGGTCATGGCGCACAGTCCCTTCCCCCGCGTGGCATGAGCATCGACCGTGGCCTGTCGGGGACAGGTACTCCGGGACAGGCCAGGGCGAACCCGGCCATGACGGGGAAGCGGAGAACCAGTCCCCAGGCGAGCAGCGGGGACTGGTTCTCCGCGCCCGGGTCGGCGAAGGCTCGACGACGGTTAAACGGAGTACCTGTCCCCGATCGGGCACGGTCGTGGCGGCCGAAGCTGTCTTGAGCCATAACCGATGACCCTGGCCGTATAGGGGAAAGGGAGACTAAGCCGCCTTCGAACGCGCCCGTCCCATCATCAGGGTGCCCATCAGGCTGCCCAGGATCGCCGGCAGGTCGCCGCGCGGCACCACGCGGTCGACCATGCCCTTTTCGACCAGGTATTCCGAGCGCTGGAAGCCCGGCGGGAGGGTCTCGCGGATGGTCTGTTCGATCACCCGGGGGCCGGCGAAGCCGATCAGGGCGCCCGGTTCGGCCAGGTGGATGTCGCCCAGCATGGCGTAGGACGCGGTCACCCCGCCGGTGGTCGGGTCGGTCAACACCACGATGTAGGGCAGCTTGGCGGCCTTCAGCTCCTGGATGGCCAGGGTGGTGCGGGCCATCTGCATCAGGCTGAGGGTGCCTTCCTGCATCCGGGCGCCGCCGGCGGCGGTGAAGGCGACCAGCGGGCACTGGCGGGCGATGGCGGCTCTAGCCGCGGCGATGAAGGCTTCGCCGGCGGCCATGCCGAGCGATCCGCCCATGAAGGCGAAGTCCTGGACCATCACCACGGCCGGAACGTCACGGATCTTGCCGGCGGCGATGGCCACCGCGTCCTGGGCGCCGGTGGCCTTGCGGGCGGCGGCGAGGCGTTCGGGATAGGGCTTGCCGTCGAAGAACTTCAGCGGGTCTTCCGGCACCTCAGGCGTCGGCAGGGCCTCATAGGTCCCGCCATCGAAGGTGTATTCGAAGCGCTGTTTCGAGCCGATCCGCATGTGACGACCGGCGGGGGTGACCCACAGGGCGGCCTCGAGATCGGGGCGATAGATCATCTCCCCGGTGTCGGGGCATTTGACCCACAGGTTTTCCGGCGTCTCGCGCTTGGCGAAGGCGTTGCGCACGCCGGGGGCAATCCGCGACAACCAGCCGCCGCTGCGTTCCTTGCCGGACGCGGGGGGGCGGGTGG
>NZ_JAAALA010000042.1 GCF_009905535.1 Caulobacter sp. SLTY
CTCCGCCATCGCCCCAGCCGCCGTCGCTGTCCCGATGGTTGGCGTCGAAGTGGCGGGTGCTGGAGCCGTCGAATGCAGGGCCGCCCTCATATCCGCCGCCGTCACCCCCGCCGGAGTCCCGGTTCCGCCGACGATTTTCCTTCGTCCAACTGCTGAGGATCAGCACGGTGACGAGCGCGGCGACGGCCAGCCCGGCAATCACTCCGAGCGTCTGGTCGTACCGAAATCCCACAAACAAACCGGCCATCGTTCCCAGAACCGGGCCGGCGATCAGCTCGGCGCGGCTACGGTCGGATCCAATCTTGTAGGGGTCCATGAAGTCTCCTGTGCGTCCGCCCATCGGACGCGAACGCGGCCTTCTCCGCCGCGTATCGTGCATGTGTTGAGGAGAAGCGCGGCGCGGCCGATGCCGTCGCCGCCGGATGCGCGGTCGATGCTTCGCTGCCCCGCCGGAGGTCTTGCCCCGGGTAAGGATGCAGGAAGATCACGCCATGCGTCATCGAGGACAGGATAGGGCCTAGGCGTGACAGTCCGGTGACGGTTCAGTCCCCGCCGCCGTCACCTCCGCCGTCGCTACTGTCCGTCCATCCGCTGTCGCCTCCGCTGTCGGTCCCGCCGCCCTTCGAGGCCCGCGCCTGCATCGCAACGCCCAGGCCGGCGCCGATGGCCACGCCGATACTGAGCCAGGTCCCCATGTTGTCGGTCGCCGCCCCGACCACCACGCCGACCAGCACCCCAATCGCGACCCCGATCGGCAATCCGCTCTTCATGGCCCCTCTCCCATCGCGCCGATGTGGAATCGATCCTATATCTGGCCCCATGTCGAGCTCTGCCCCCCGCCCCGTCCGCTGCCTCATCGTCGGCTCCGGCCCCGCCGGCTATTCCGCCGCCATCTATGCCGCCCGCGCCCTGCTCAACCCGGTGCTGATCGCCGGCATCCAGCCGGGCGGCCAGCTGACCATCACCACCGATGTCGAGAACTATCCGGGCTTCGCGGACGTCATCCAGGGGCCCTGGCTGATGGACCAGATGAAGGCCCAGGCCGAGCATGTCGGGACCGAGTTCGTCTCCGATATCGTCACCTCGGTCGACCTCTCCAGGCGGCCCTTCCTGGTCAAGTGCGACAGCGGCGCCGAGTGGCTGGCCGAGACCCTGATCATCGCCACCGGCGCCCAGGCCAAGTGGCTGGGGCTCGACAGCGAGGCGGCCTACCAGGGCGGCGGGGTCTCCGCCTGCGCCACCTGCGACGGCTTCTTCTATCGCGGCAAGCAGGTCACCGTGGTCGGCGGCGGCAACACCGCCGTGGAGGAGGCGCTGTTCCTGACCAACTTCGCCGAGACGGTCACCGTGGTGCACCGCCGTGATGAGTTCCGGGCCGAGAAGATCCTGCAGGAACGCCTGTTCGCCCACCCCAAGATCAAGGTCATCTGGGATCACGCCATCGACGAGATCCTCGGCGAGAACGGCGGGGTCACCAGCGTGCGCCTCAAGTCGGTGAAGACCGGCGAGACCCGGATGATCGCCGCCGACGGCGTCTTCATCGCCATCGGCCACGCTCCGGCCTCCGAACTGTTCAGGGGCCAGCTGGAGATGGACGCCAGCGGCTATCTGCATGTGAAGCCCGGCACGGCCGCGACCGCCATCCCCGGCGTCTATGCCGCCGGCGACGTGACCGACGACGTCTACCGCCAGGCGGTCACCGCCGCCGGCATGGGCTGCATGGCCGCCCTGGAGGCCGTTCGCTTCCTGGCCGAACAGGACCATGAGGCGGCCCACAAGCCGATCAGCCACCAGGAAGCGCAGAAGATCGGGGCGTGGTGATCCGCCCGGCGGTCGCCGAAGACCACGCCGCCATCGACGCGGTGGTTGCGGCCGCCTTTGCCCAGCGTGAGGAAGCCGAGCTGGTCTCAGCCCTGCGCGCCGATGGCGACGCGCTGCTGGAGCTGGTCGCCGAGGAAGACGGCGCGGTGGTCGGCCACATCCTGTTCAGCCCGCTTGGAACCGACAACGGCCGAAAGCTGGCCGCGCTGGCCCCGCTTTCCGTACAGCCGGGCCGCCAGAAGGACGGACTGGGCACGGCGCTGATGCAAGAGGGTCATCGCCGCCTGGCCGCTATGGGAACAGAGGCGGTGATCGTGCTGGGTCACCCGGCCTACTACCCGCGCGTAGGGTACTCGGCCGCGCTGGCGAAAACCGTGGCGGCGCCCTTTGCGGGGCCGCACTTCATGGCGCTGGAGCTGGTTCCGGGGGCGTTGGCCGAGTTCGTGTCGATCACCTACGCGAAGGCCTTTGGGCTCTAATCCTGCCTCCGCCCGATCGGCAGATCGCCCGCCTGAGTCGGCGGCGGTGCGCCCGGGTCGGTCGGCCTTGGCGGCGGGACCGGTTTGGGGGCGGTGCTGATCGGGGCGTCGGGATCGTCCTCGATAGCCTTCAGCTTGGCGTTGATGTCGGCGATCTCCTCGGCCGTCGGCGGACGCCGGCTGGGGGTCAGGACACCCGGGGTGCGCAGCATCTCCTGGCCGGCCGTTCCGGGGTCGGCGACCGTGTAGCTCTGCTCGACCCCATCTACCGAAAGCACCACCGTGCGGGTCGCCGTGCTGATCAGGCCGCCGGGGCCAACCTGGTCACCGGGCAGGAGGCTGTCGCCCTGGGTTCGGGCGTCCAGCCCCTCAAGGATGGCGCGGGACAGCATCGCTTCGCCCCCGGCGTATTTACCGGTGAAGGCCGGCGGCAGGCCCCAGGGGCCGGTCCAGCGATAGAAGATGTGCCGGCCGATCTGGACGATCTTGAACAGGGTCGGCGCCCAGTACGGAGCCACATAGTCGGCGTGGTAGTGGGTGGCCGTCCCCACCCTGGTCATGACGAAGCCGTTCAGCGCCTTGTTGGCCACCATCTCCGCCCGGCTCCAGATGGCCGGAACTGGAACCCGGGCCAGCGACCCATCGCAGGTGAAGCTGAACTGACAGCCGGTGGCCCGCATCGAACCCTGGTAGACCACGCCGCAGACTGACTTCGGATAGCCGGGATGCCGCATCCGGTTGAGCACCGTCTGGGCCACCGCCTGCTGGCCCTCCAGCGGCTCGGTGGCGGCCTCGTAATAGACGGCCTGGGTCAGGCATTGCACGGCGGCGGCGCGGTCTTCCGGACTGGCCTTAAGGATGAACGGCTTGGCCGGCGGCGGCGGCTCGACCGCGGCCGCATAGAGGGCGTTGATCGCCTGAGCGTCCTCGGCGCTGAGCGCGCCGACCCCCAGCACCGGCAGCCGGGTCAGGTCATAGGTCTCCCAGCCCCGCGCCCGGCCCCAGTAGTCCTTGCTGGGAATACCGTCGTGGCGAACGGCCAGGGCCATCATCGCCGGGTCCATGTCGGCGGTCAGCCGCCGGAACGCCAAGTCGCCGTAGCCTCGCGTCAGGGACGCGAAGGCCTCCGACCGCCCCGACAGCGCCGTGCGCCGGAAGTCGGTGGCGCAGGCGGCGACCAGCGCCGCCGTCAGCGCCAGTACCGCCAGGGTCAGGAGCGAGGACCGGCGCAAGCGGCCCTACTTGTCGCCGAGCGTGGCGCGCAGCATCCAGGCGTGCTTTTCGTGCGCCGCCAGCCGCTGGGTCATCAGGTCCACGGTGACATCGTCGCCCGCAGCGTCCGCGTCCTTGAGCGCGGCGCGCAGGGTGTCGGCCACCACGCCATGGTCGCGCACGAGTTCGCGGATCATCTCCTCGGCCGACTGGTCCGGATCGCCATCCTTGATCGAGGTCAGATTGGCGAACGTCGCATAGCCCTGCGGCGCGTAGGCCCCCAGGGTGCGGATGCGCTCGGCAATTACGTCCAGCGCCGTCCACATCTCGGTGTACTGGGTCATGAACAGGTTATGGTAGCTGCTGAAGTTCGGCCCCCGGACGTTCCAGTGGTATCCGTGGGTCTTCAGATAGGCCGCGTAACTGTCGGCCAACGCCTTGTTCAGCGCCTCGACCACGGGTTCGGACTTGTTGGCCATCTCGGCTCCTTGGGTTGGGCCCCATACTTATAATCGCCGATGCCTGTGACAAGCCGTCGCGGAGGATGAGCGAAATCATCCGAAGGTTGGGTTGCGACGGTTCCGGACGAATCTCTCTTGCCCCCCGCTGGAGAGGGGCCTATATGTCGTTTACCGCTTATGCTCAGTTTCAGCAAAAGTGGCGGCCGGACGCCCAGGCGCTTCGGCCTTTTCGAGGCCCCACTAATGCTCATGTTGAGCAAAAGGAGTGAGAGATGGCCGACGGATTTGCAGCGCTGACCTTCACCCCCGAGGTGGAAGCCCTGACCGCCCCCGTCTGGGACAAGGTCAAGGATGCGGTGACACCGCTGGACTGGCAGGTCCACGCCCCGCTGATCGCCGAGATCAACCGCATCAAGCGCGAGAAGAACGCCGTCATCCTGGCCCACAACTACATGACGCCGGAGATCTTCCACGGGGTCGGCGACTATGTCGGCGACAGCCTGGGCCTGGCCCGCGAGGCGGCCCGCAGCGACGCGAAGATCATCGTCCAGGCCGGCGTCCACTTCATGGCCGAGACGAGCAAGGTGCTCTGCCCCGACAAGACTGTGCTGATCCCGGACCTGCGGGCGGGCTGCAGCCTGGCCAGCTCGATCACCGGCGCCGATGTGCGGCTGATCAAGCAGCGCTATCCGGGCCTGCCGGTGGTCACCTACGTCAACACCACCGCTGACGTGAAGGCCGAGACCGACATCTGCTGCACCAGCGCCAACGCCGTTCAGGTGGTCGAATGGGCCGCCAAGGAATGGGGCGTCGACAAGGTCATCCTGATCCCCGACGAATACCTGGCCCGCAACGTCGCCGCCCAGACGGACGTCAAGATCATCGCCTGGAAGGGCGCCTGCGAGGTGCACCAGCGGTTCACGGTGGACGACATCGCCGAGATGCGCGTCTCCTTCCCCGGCGCCGAGATCCTGGCCCACCCCGAATGCCCGGAGGACGTGCTCAACGCCGCAGACTTCGCCGGCTCGACCGCCGCCATGACCGACTATGTCGAAAAGCGCCGGCCCCGGCAGGTGGTGCTGATCACCGAGTGCAGCATGGCCAGCAACATCGCCGGCGACGTGCCCGGCGTGCAGTTCATCGGTCCCTGCAACATGTGCCCGCATATGAAGCGCATCACCCTGCAGAACATCCTCGACGCCCTGGTCAAGAACCAGTTCGAGGTGACCATCCATCCGGACATCGCCGAGCGCGCCCGCCTGGCTGTGCAGCGGATGATCGACCTGCCCCCGCCGGCCATCCCCGCCCGCTATGACCTGGTCAAGGCGCGCGGCCACCATGTCGATGTCGAGCTGATCTGAGCCGAAAAGGAGGCTCGAAATGATCAAAGTGAGCAAGTTCGGTTGGGTCTATCGGGTGCAGGCCACGCCCCCGGAAGTTCCCAAGCCCTGGTCCAGCCTGATGCCGCTGGGCGCCCGAGAGGTGGTCGAGGAACTGATCCGCCACGGCGCCAACCTGCACGACGCCTATGACGCCATGTTCGAGTGCGACCCGATGCGGGCCGCCCAGGAGCTGAGATGAACCAGCGTATCCAGCATGACGGGGTGCTGATCCTCGGCGCCGGCCTGGCCGGCCTGACCGCCGCCCTGGCGGCCGCGCCGCGCAGGGTCCTGCTGCTCAGCCCCACGCCGCTCGGCGAAGGCTGTTCCAGCGCCTGGGCGCAAGGCGGCATGGCCGCCGCCCTGGCCGACGAGGATAGCCCCGCCCTGCACGCCCGCGATACCATCGCTGCCGGGGCCGGCCTCTGCGATCCTGAGGCCGTCGCGGTGCTGACTGGCGAGGGTCCCGACGCCGTCCGCGCCCTGGCCGACCTCGGCGCGCCCTTCGACCGCACGGAAGACGGCGGCTTCTCGCAGGGCCTGGAAGCGGCCCACAGCCTGGCCCGCGTCGCCCGCGTCGGCGGAGACGGGGCCGGCCGGGCCATCCATGAGGCTGTGGTGACCGCTGCCCTGGCCGCACCGCACATCGAAATCCGCACCGGCCTTCGCGCCCGGTCCCTGCTGCAGGACGCCGCCGGACGGGTTCGCGGCGCCCTGGTCGAGGATGACGCCGGCGCCCTGACCGAGATCGTTGCGGCCGCCACCCTGTTGGCCACCGGAGGCCTCGGCGGACTCTACGCCGTCACCACCACGCCGCGCGAGGTGCGTGGCGAGGGCTTGGGCTTGGCCGCCCTGGCCGGGGCGGTGATCGCTGACCCGGAGTTCGTGCAGTTCCACCCCACCGCCATAGACATCGGCGCCGATCCTGCCCCCCTGGCCACGGAGGCCCTGCGCGGCGAGGGCGCCATCCTGCGTGACCAGACCGGCCGCGCCTTCATGACCGCCTACCACCCGGCCGCCGAGCTGGCTCCCCGAGACGTGGTGGCCCGCGCCATCCAGAGCGAGCAGCTGGCCGGCCGCGGCGCCTTCCTGGACGCCACTCAGGCGATCGGCGAGGCCTTCCCGCACGAGTTTCCGGCCGTATTCGCCGCCTGCCAGGCGGCCGGTCTCGACCCGCGCATCCAGCCGATCCCGGTCACCCCGGCCTGCCACTACCACATGGGCGGCATCGCCACGGACCTGGACGGCCGCACCAGCCTGCCCGGTCTGCTGGCGGCCGGGGAGTGTGCTTCGACCGGCGTCCACGGGGCCAATCGCCTGGCCAGCAACTCTCTGCTGGAGGCCGCCGTGTTCGGAGCCCGCGCCGGCGCGGTGCTGCGGGACGCCGTCGCCCCGGTCACCGAGCCCCTGCCCGCCGTCCCCTGGCCCGACCTGCCGGGCGGCGCCTTGGCCGGGCTGCGCCAGGCGATGAGCCACCAGGCCGGCGTGGTCCGGGACGGCGCCGGCCTGACCGACCTGCTCGCCCGCATCGAGACCCTGCGCGAGCTCCACGGCGAGGGCCCGGTGCTGACCGCCGCCCGGCTGGTCGTCGCCTGCGCCCTGGAGCGGCGCGAGAGCCGGGGCGGTCATTTCCGCCGCGACTACCCCGGCGCCCAGCCGGCCCGTCGCACCTTCATCACCCTGGCCGGGCTCGACGCCCGCAAGGTCGCCGCCGAATGATCCCCGCTCCGCCCGACCTGCTGATCGAGCCCATCGTCCGCGCCAGCCTGGCCGAAGACCTGGGCCGCGCCGGCGACCTCACCGCCCAGGCCTGCATCGACGCCGACGCCCGGCTGACCGCCACCTTCGGCGCCCGCAAGCCCGGCGTCATCGCAGGCCTGGCCTGCGCCCGCCTGGCCATCCTCGCCCTCGATCCCGACGCCAGCTTCGAGACCCTGGTCCGCGATGGCGACACCATTGAGCCGGGGGCCTTCCTGGCCAGCGTCGAGGCCAACGCCCGCGCCCTGCTCTCGGCCGAGCGAACCGCGCTGAACCTGCTGGGCCGGCTCAGCGGCATCGCCACCCTCACCAGCGCCTATGTCGATGCCGTGGTCGGGACCAACGCCAGCATCACCGACACACGCAAGACCACCCCCGGCCTGCGCGTGCTGGAAAAGTACGCCGTGCGCTGCGGCGGCGCCGTCAACCACCGCTTCGGCCTCGACGACGCCATCCTGATCAAGGACAACCATGTCGCCGCCTGCGGCGGTGTCCGCCCCGCCATCGAGCGGGCTCGCGCCTTCGCCGGACACCTGGTCAAGGTCGAGTGCGAGGTCGATGGGCTGGACCAGTTCGACGAGGCCCTGGCCGCCGGCCCGGACGTCATAATGCTCGACAACTTCAGCCTTGAGGACCTGCGCACGGCCGTAGCCCGCAACGCCGGCCGCCTGGTCCTGGAGGCCAGTGGCGGGGTCAACCTCGACACCGTCCGCGCCATTGCCGAGACCGGCGTCGATGTGATCAGCGTCGGCGCCCTGACCCACTCGGCCGCGGTGTTGGACATCGGCCTGGACGCCTGAGGCGCATTAAGTTTGCGTCACCCGCATCCAAGCGGGGGTCACTGCGCCTCTCTCACACAGAGAGGGGCCACATCATGAAACTCGACCGCCGCAGCCTGTTCGCCGCCTTGACCGGAGCCGGCCTCGCCGCCTCCGCGCCTGCCGCGGCCCAAGAGACGGCCAAGGACGCCGCCAGGCCGGCCTGGCTGGACCGCCTGCGCGGCGGCTTCGGCGACGGACGCAGGCCCCTGACCATCGATCTCGCCGCCGGTCCTCGCGGACCCGGCTGGGATTGGCTGGTCGCGGAGGGGCGCAAGGCCCGGTTCTTCGCCTTCGGGGAGGAGCACGGCCTGGCCCAGGTTCCGGTGCTGGTCCGCGCGTTGGCCAAGGCGCTGAAGCCCGACCGTCTGATCCTCGAGATTTCCCCGCCCATCGCCGAGGACCTCGATCAGGCGGCGCGCGGCGGCATGGACGGCCTGACCGCCTATTTCCGCAACCACCCGCCGGGGCCGGCCTTCTACACCATGGCCGAGGAGGCGCGGATGCTGGCCGATGTCCGCGCCGCCCTGCCCGGCAAGGACCAGCGGATCTGGGGCCTCGACTATGAGGTGACCATGGACCGGCGGCTGATCGCCCGCCTCAAGCCCAAGGCGCCCGCCTCCGCCGCCAAGCCACTGTCGGCGTTGGAAGCCGCTTCCAACGCCGGCTGGGCCAGGTTCGCGGCCAGCAACAACTTCGGCGACACCTTCTGCTTCGGAGGCGACCCGGCCCTGGTCGAGGCGGTCATGGCCGCCTGGCCAAAACCCGATCCGGCCAGCGCCGAAATCCTGGAAACCCTTCTCCAGACCCTGCGCACCAACCGCGCCTATCTCGACAAACGCTACTTCGACTCCAACGCCATCCGGGCCGACTTCAACCGCGGCGCCTTCGTCCGCCAGTGGCGGGCCGCCGCCCGCAAGCCCCGCGCCCTGTTCAAGTTCGGAGCCGGCCATATGGTGCGCGGCCGCAGCATG
Organism: Caulobacter sp. SLTY; assembly: GCF_009905535.1. Taxonomy (GTDB): domain Bacteria; phylum Pseudomonadota; class Alphaproteobacteria; order Caulobacterales; family Caulobacteraceae; genus Caulobacter. The sequence continues at coordinate 8,903 of NZ_JAAALA010000042.1, forward strand.
ACGGAGGTCTACGACATCGGAAACCTGCTGGCCGAGACGGCCGCCCTGGAGGGCGAAACCAGCTTCCACCTGCTGGTCATCCCCGGTCCGGGCGGGCGGCAGGCGGCGTTCAATCCGACCAGTTGGACCTATGAGGATGTCCCCGCCGACTCTCTCGAAGGCCTGGGCCTGAGTCCCCTGGCTGACCTCTTGCTGCCGGACGCCTCCACACTCGTGGACCTGCGTCCCCTGCGACGGTTCATGTCTGGCTCGGTGACAGCCGCCACCGACGCGCGGCTGGCGCGCGTCGTCCATGGCTTCGATGCGGTGCTGTTCGTGGCCGGCAGCACGGCGTCGAAAGGCCTCTAGGCGGTCGCCGCCACCGGCCGCTTCTTCAGCCGCTGGGCCAGCCAGGCCTGGACCGGCGTATCCACCCAGTAGTGGAAGGCCAACGAGACGAACAGCGCCGCCGGGATCGAGCCGGCCCACAGCAGCCATTGCATGGCCGCCGGCAGGTCGAACCGCGCCTCCAGCACATTGACCATCCCGAACCACACCAGGCCGGTGAAGGCATGGGTGATGAACAGGGCGAAGGACAGCTTGGCGCCCTCCTCGATCAGAGCCGAAGGCCTGGCCACCGGGATGCGGCCGCAGGCCAGCACGATGCCGGCGATGCAGGCGATGCTGGCCAGGTCGAACCGCCCGGCCACCTGCAGCATGACCAGTGCGCCGGCCGACAGCCAGCCCAGGGCGTGGGCGACGATCAGGCTGGTACGGCCCTCCTCCACCACCCGCGCGATGCACAGGCCGAGCAGGAACAGCGGCACGGCCCGGATCAGGCCGAAATGGAAGTCGAGATCATAGATCGGCTTGCCGATCAGCCCCATGCACAGCAGGTCACCCCCGACGACCGCCAGCATGCCCAGCGCCAGCAGGGCCGTGGAACTCCTCAGCTTGCTGACCCAGTGCCAGGCCAGCGGAAAGGCGCCGTAGCAGATGACCAGGGCCGACAGCGACCAGCTCTGGTGGTTCCAGCCGCCGCCGCCGGGGATGCCCCAGGCCTGTGAGAACAGCGCCTGCATGACGAAGGCCTGAGCCGTGTAGTTTTCGGGATGCTTCGGCTCCACCCCGACCAGCCCGGCCGCGAACACCACCGCCGCCAGCGCGGCCAGGACCATCAGCTGCGCCGGCCATAGCCGCTGGATCCGCTTTCCGAGGAAGGCGGCCGGCCCCAGTCGCCCGCCCAGCACCTGGCGCCCATAGGCGCGGCCCAGCACATAGCCCGAGAGGATCAGGAAGAAATCGGTCGCCAGATAGCCGCGCCCGAACACCGGATGCAGGGCGTCCAGCGCCACCGGCGCGTCCTGGCCATAGTGGTAGACGACGATCAGCAGGGCCGCCAGGAATCGCAGCAGGTCCAACGCCCCGCCCCGTCCCGGGACAATACCGGTCGGCGCAGGCCGGGATTCCGTCTCATTCTGGATCGAATTGGACATGGCGTGCCTCTGGCGGGCCGGGTTCAGGCCGCTTCACGGCAAGGGTTGCAACCCGCGGGCCGCTGGCCCATCTGTATCTTATCTTGTTACGAAACGACCTCATGACCCGCATGCCCGCCCTGTTCCTCGGCCACGGCTCGCCGATGAACGCCATCGAGGACAACGCCTGGCGCCAGGGATGGACCCAGGCCGGCCTGGACCGGCCCCGGCCCAAGGCAATCCTGATCGTCTCGGCGCACTGGGAGACGCGGGGCGTGGCGGTCACCGCCGGGACGGCGCCGGCCACCATCCACGACTTCTTCGGCTTCCCGCAGGCTCTGTTCGACGTGCGCTATCCGGCCCCCGGCGACCCGGCACTGGCCCGCCGCGTTGCCGATCTTCTTGCTCCGGAACCGGTGGCGCTCGACCCCGAGCGCGGCTTCGACCACGGGGTCTGGAGCGTGTTGGCCCCGATGTATCCGCAGGCCGACGTTCCCATCGTCCAGCTGTCGATCGACCGGACCAAACCCGACCGCTGGCACTACGAGGCCGGCCAACGCCTCGCGACCCTGCGCGACGAAGGGGTGATGATCATCGGCAGTGGTGACATCGTCCACAATCTGCGCGCCGTGAACTTCCGCAGCGGCGTGACCCCCGACTGGTCGCCGCGCTTCAACGACACCGCCAAGCGACTGATCCAGACCCGCGACCACGACCCTCTGATCGACTGGGCGGGCCTCGGCCCCGACGCCGACCTGGCCATCAACAGCGCCGAACACTACCTGCCCCTGCTCTATGTGCTGGGCGCCAGCCACGCGGACGAGCCGGTCGGCTTTTTCAATGACGAGGTCTTCGCCGCCATCTCGATGACTTCGGTCAGCTTCGGGGCTTAGGCGAACGCGGTCCTGCAACGGTGTCGGCGCGGGGCCGTTATGCCTGCGTCGGGGGCCAGAAACAGGAGCGCCCCATGTCCAAAGCCCCGCCCATCCCCAAGGAACAGCGCAGCTTCCGCGGCCAGCGCCCCGACATCGAGGAAGCTCACGGGGATCGTCGCGACGGTCGCACCGGCCTGCAGTCGAGCCAGCCCGGCGATGCGGACGCCAACCTCAAGAGCCAGGGCCGCTATGGCAACCTGCACCAGAACGTCGAGACGGTGCACGCCAAGACCCAGGATCGATAGCTTTTCACTGCACACGGTCGGCCTTCCCTACCCTCTCCGCGAGGGAAGGGAGCGCCAAGAGCACTGACCGAATGTGAGGGGTTACGACCCTAAACCAGCGCCGCCGCCTTCTCCGCCGCCGCCAGCCGCTCAGGCATGGCCGCGCCATACATCTTTTGAATGCGCACCAGGATCTCCGGAGGCGCTGTCTCCGGCCGCCCGGCGTTGAACGGGGGCGCGGGCGCATACTCCAGGCCGAGCTGAAGCCCCTGGGCGAAGTCGTCGCCCGCCACCTCGGCCGCCAGGGTCAGGGCGAAGTCGATGCCCGCCGTCACCCCGCCACCCGTGAACACATTGCCGTCCCGCGCCACCCGTGACGGATCGGGGATAGCCCCGAACAGCGCCAGCTGATCGCGCCAGGCCCAGTGGCAGGCCGCTCTCTTACCCCTCAGCAGACCCGCCGCCGCCAGGATCAGCGAGCCCGTGCAGACGCTGGTGACATAACGGGACATCCCCGCCAGCCGGCGAACCTCGTCCAGGAACGCCTGGTTCTGCATCGCCTCCGTGGTCCCGAACCCGCCGGGTATACAGAGAATGTCGCAGGCCTCGATCTCGCCCAGCTTGCCAAGGCCCGCGAACGTCAGGCCGTCCGCCTCCAACTCCCCGCCTTCCATCCAGGCCACGGTGACCTTGGCGCCCGGCAGGCGGCTGAGAAACTGGTGCGGCCCGGTGAAGTCGAGATGGGTCACGCCCGGATAGAGGGCGAAGACGATGTGCAGCGGCTGGGCGTTCATGGCAGGCTCCGAAGGGGATTGGTCTTGACGTTGGCATACTGCCCGACTTAGCGTCTGGCCGAAATGACATTGATCCCTCATTTTTCGCCATGACACCCAGGCGCATTGGCATCCTGGTCTTTGACCAGTTCCAGCTGCTCGACGCGGCAGGCCCCGTCTCGGCCTTCGAGATCGGCGGCCGATACCGCCCCGGCGCCTACGCCATCGAGACCATCAGCCGCTCGGGCGGTCCGATCTCCAGTTCGTCAGGCGTCACCCTGGGCAGCCGACCCTTCACCGCCGATGACCGATTCGACACCCTGATCCTGTCTGGCGGCGAGGGCACGCGCGGCCCGGCCATCTGCGACGAAACCCTGACCTTCGTCCGCGACGCGGCCCGCCAGACCCGCCGTCTCGCTTCGGTCTGTTCGGGGGCCTACATCCTGGCCCAGGCGGGGCTGCTGGACGGGCGCCGCGCGACCACCCACTGGGCCCGCACCGACCATTTCCGCCGCACCTATCCGAAGGTAAAGCTGGAGCCCGACCGAATCTTCGTCCGCGACGGCCCGGTGTGGACCAGCGCCGGCATTACCGCCGGCATCGACCTGTCCCTCGCCCTGATCGGCGAGGACCTGGGCGAAGACGTCGCGCGCAAGACCGCCCAGCAGCTGGTCGTCTACCACCGCCGCCCCGGCGGCCAGTCGCAGTTCTCCGCCCTGCTGGACATGGAGGCCGGCGGCCGGTTCGATCCCCTGCTGGCCTGGATGCGGGAGAATCTCCGCCGCCCCCTCACCGTGCCGGACCTGGCGGAGCAGGCCGGCATGAGCGAGCGAACCTTCCTGCGCGCCTTCGCCGCCGAGGTCGGCTTCACCCCCGCCAAGGCCGTCGAACGCCTGCGCCTTGAAGCCGCCCGCGCCCTCCTCGACAACCAGCCCCTGCAGGTCGAGGACATCGCTCTGGAAACCGGCTTTGGCGACAGCGAGCGCATGCGCCGCGCCTTCCTCCGCGCCTTCGGCCAGCCACCGCAGGCGCTGCGCCGCTCCGCGACGGCCCTCGTCCTGCCCTAGCTCAAAACCTCGTGTCTGGACGCCGCGCCCGGGTCCGCGCCAATGTCGGGCGCCCAACATAAGGAGACGCCCATGGCCCACAAGTTCGAGATCTACAAGGACAAGGCCGGCGAGTACCGTGTCCGCTTCAAATACAACAACGAGACCATGTTCTCGACCGAAGGCTACGCCAGCAAGGCCTCGGCCGAGAACGCCATCGAGTCGATCAAGAAAAACGGCCCGGGCGCCCCGACGGAAGACAACAGCGCCGCTTGACGCCACGCCGCCTCCCGCATCTGATCGGCGATAACAAACAGAAAAGCGGGAGGCCGCCATGGCCACGGCCAGCGCCAATGGGCGTAGATCCATCTTCATCACCGGCGCGGCCAGCGGCATCGGCCTGGGCGCCGCCAGGCGGTTCGCCCGCGAAGGCTGGTTCGTCGGCCTCTCCGACATCGACAAGGCCGGCCTGAAGGCCGCGCTGGAGGCCATCGGCCCCGGCAACGGCATGACCGTCGAGCTCGACACCCGCGATCGCGGCCAGTGGGCCAAGGCGATGAACGCCTTCGCCAAGGCCAGCGGCGGGCGCATGGACGTGCTGCTCAACAACGCCGGCATCGCCCGCTATGGCTTCCTTGAGGAACAGAGCCCCGAGGAAGGCGACCTGCAGATCGACATCAACGTCAAGGGCGTGGTCAACGGCGCCCGCGCGGGCCTGGACCTCCTAAAGGCCACACCGGGCTCGACCCTGATCAACGTCGCAAGCTGCGCCAGCCTGTTCGGCTCGCCGCGAATGGCCATCTATGCGGCCACCAAGTTCGCGGTGCGCGGCCTCTCCGAAGCCCTCGAAGCCGAATTCAGCCGCTTCGGCATCTCGGTCCGCTGCATCATGCCCTGGTTCGTCGACACCCCCATCCTCAACGCCGGCGCACAGGGCTCCAACCTGAAGATCACCGACGCCATCCGCGAAGGCGGCTCGCCGGTCTATACCGTCGATGAGGCCGCGCAGGTCATCTGGGACGCCGCCCAGGGCAAGGACGGCAAGCTCAACTACATCGTCGGCAAGGCCGGCCGCGACATCGCCTTCATGCTGAAGTGGATGCCGAATGCGGTGCGTAAGCGGATGAAGTCGCTGGTGGCGGTGGACTGACCGACAGGCCGAGGCGCTAGAGCAGCTCGATATGATGGAATCAAATCGAGCTGCTCCAGGTTCTTGCTGGTCGCGCGTTTGATCCGATTACCGGTTCCACCGATCGGAACGCGCTCTAGAGCGCGCCCTCGACCGCCTTCGGCGCCGATGCCGGCTCCTTCGGCTTTTCGGCGGGACCGCCCACGCCCGGCTTGTCCCCCGGCGCCTCGGTGACGGCCGAAGCCAGGATCACCTTGGCGCCCGAGCCGGTGACGATCTCGTACGGCACCGGGCCGGTCGGCATGCCGGTCGCCCGCGCGACCTCGAAGTCGCCGCCCGGACCCGACAGTTGAGGGCGGCCGTCGAAGGCGCCGGGCGCCCCGCCGCGTCCGCCGAAGCGGTAGAAGACATGCAGGCCGACCTGTTGCACCCGCACCATGCGCGGGCCCCAGCCGGGCGAGACGTTGATGGTATGGAAGTGGGTGGCGTTGCCGACCCCGGTCATCACATGGCCGCCGAGCGCTCGTTCGGCCACCCGCTGTGCGCGGCGCCAGGCGCCAGGCTCGCGGCCGCGACGCATCGAGCCGTCGCAGGCGAAACTGAACTGGCAGACCGAGCTGGTCCGCTGGAACACCACCCCGCAGACGGTTTTGGGGAAGGCCGGATGGCGCGCGCGGTTGAGCACCACCTGAGCCACGGCCGCCTGTCCGTCGGGGGTCTCGCCGCGGGCTTCGTAATAGACCGCCTGGGTCAGGCACTCGAGATCGCGCGAGGCGCCCAGCGCGCCGTCCAGCCGGAACGGCTCCGCCGCCGGGTTGAACGAACCACCCAGGCTGGCGCGCAGGAACAGCCCGCGCTGGGGGTTGCCGCCGGCGCGCTTTTCCAGCCGCGCGGCCAGCCGGGCCAGTTGGCGATCACGTTGGTCGTCGCCGGCCATCAGGGCCGGATCGTGACGGCGGGCCACCACCAGGGCGGCCGGGTCCATGTTCAGAACGCGTTCTTGCAGGGCGGCTTCCGAGAACTCGCCGTCGGCGGCCTCGGCCATGGTCGACAGACGGACGTGCTGTTCGCGAGCGTCAGCGGTGCCCGCCACATAGGCGGCCGCGACGATGAGGCCCATGACGGCGCCAGTGGATGCGCCAATAGTCAGGGCTCGCGCGCCAGCGCGGCTCCGTTTGGGGGAATTCAAAGCTCTCTAGTCCTGTGCGACGAGGGCGTTTCGCCCCCCGACATCGACGCCGTTCCGTCCCAATACGCTACGCGGACATCAGGAAACGACGAGATTCGGCCGGTTTCAGGAAATGGCCGAGGTGGTCCTTATGCCAGACTTTATGGCGCAAATGGGGCCGATTCGCAAGTCTATGCTGCAACGCAGCATGAAGCACCCGTCCAGATTTCGCTGTTCGAGCCGCTAAACACCGCTGGCCATTGTAGAATCTCGAATGCCTGCGGCGGGTGGGCGGCGCGGCATTTCTCGTCTGTTGTTGTGGATGACTCAAACAGTTCTGGCCGGGATTACGGCGTGATCCATTGCGCAAAGCCCCGGTCCGTAGCACCATGCCTTGTTCACTCATGCCGTATTGGGAGGCATTCATGAGAAAGTTCATCGTCGGCGTTGCGATGGCCGCCGCACTGCCGCTCCTCGCCGCCCCGGCGCTCGCCGGCGACCTGCTCTATGAGGCCGCCGCGGACAGCCTGACCGAGAACCTCAACGGCAAGCCGTTCTGGGCCGCCCAGGCCGAATGCGCCGGTCTGTTCGGCGCCGCCGCCAGCTACCTGACCGAGCGCGGCGACGCGGACGGCGCTCAGGAAGCCGGCCAGCTGGCGATCAGCTTCGCCAACGACGCCATCTCCCGCCTGCGCCAGGATCGCGGCATCAGCAAGAAGGACGCTCTGCTGCTCATCGAGCCGGCCGTGCTGAACGCGCGCGAGAAGAGCAGGTCGCTGGTCTCCACCGGCGACACCAGCGCCTCCTCGACCTGGAACTTCGCCCGCAGCGCCTGCCTGGACGTGGCCGAAACCTACGCGACCCAAGTCTCCTACTAGGATCGATCCATGCGAGACCTCAGCCGGGCGCTCATCGCCCTGACGCTCTGCGCCCCGCTGGCGCTCGCCGGCCAGCCGGCGCTCGCGGCCGACATGGTGATGCCGCGCGGCGCCGCCACCGGCCTGACCGAAACCGACGTGGGCAAGCCCTACTGGATGCTGCTGTCGCAATGCGCCGGCATGTTCTCGGCGGCCTACACGCTGCACACCAAACGCGAGGACGCCGAGGCGGCGGAGGCTGACAAGATGGTCGGCACGGCCATGCTGAACGCCGCCGTCGATCGCCTGGTCCGCGACCGGGGGCTGGACCGCAAGTCCGCCCTGGCCATGGCCTCGGAGGGCCTGGCCGCCGGCCGCGTCTCGGGCAACGAGATCCTGTCCCGTGGCACGGGCCGCCGCAGCCCGTGGAACACGCAGCGCAGCGCCTGCCTGGACATCCACGACGGCTACCTCGGCAAGTACGGCTGAATCACCCTCGCGCCTGACGACCCTTACCGGGCCGGGCGAACAGGCCGAGCCCGGAAGGTGACGGGCCTTGCGCCTGGCTCCGTCCCTCGGCAGGCTGAGCCGGTAACGGGGGTGTTCATGCATAATCGCGTATCCGCGGGCCTGATCCTGGCCGGCCTTCTGCTGGCCGCGCCCGCTGCCGCGGCGCCGGCGACCGGATCACACAATCGGCCACCGCCCTCATCTCGGGGCGACGAGGCGCTCTCGCAGATCGCGCTCGAGGACCGCGCCCGCCAGATCGTCGATCCGCTGATCGAGGGCGGCTTCAACAACTGCGCCCGCGCCCAGGCGACGCTGATGTCGATTGCGCGCTCGGCCGACTTCGACCGGATGAGCCCGATCGCCCGCCGGCTGACCCTGATCAGCCTGCTGATCTGCCACGACGACCAGACCGACAAGGAGGCCGTCTGGCTGGCCACCAAGCTGGACGCCATCGCCGAGGCGCCTCTTGACCAGGCCGTGGCCAACTACCCACTGATGCTGCAGGACCTGCGCGCCGATCGCGACGAGACCGCCGCCCGCCGCCTGCTGCCGGTGCTCGACGGCCTGCCGGAAATGGTCGGAGACTGGGAGCCCGGCTGGTTCGCGCCGATGGTCCGCGCCGCAGACAAGGACCCGGCCCTGGAACAGGCCCTGCTCAGCCGGCTGATCGCGGTCGAATGGACCAACCCTTCCCTGCGGGACATGGCCCGCAGCGACTGGCGCGCGCTGCTGGCCCGCAACCAGGCCGCCGCCCGCAAGTACGCCGCCCTGAGTGATACGCTGAAGCCCGTGACCAGCCCGCGCATCCTGGTGGCGGTCGCCGTCGATCGGCGGTTCGAGCCGGTGTGGCGGGAGCTGCAGGCCGACAACCGTTTCGACTGGGCCGCCGTCGCGGAGGCCGAGATCGCCCGCCTGCGCAAGAGCGCCGCCGACCAGCCCCGGCGGCTGGAGATCGTCGTCGAACTGATGGGCGCCCTGCGATTGATCGGCCGCGCCGAGGAGGCGATCAAGGTCGGGGAGGCGGCCCGCGACCGGCTGACTGACCCGAAGGCCTTTGACGACCAGGCGGACAACGCCAACTGGCTGCACAACGAATTGGCCTACGCCTACAGCGACGTCGAGCGCGCCGCCGAAGCCGAAGCCGCCTTCCACGCCTCCATCGCCGCGGGCGACGCCCAGGGCGACCGCATCAGCCAGCGGGTCAACTGGGCCGCCTATCTGGTCCGCCAGGGACGGGGGGCCGAGGCCCTGCCCGTGCTCGACCAGATCGGCGATGGGGACGGCTCGCCCTATGGCCTGCTCTGGCGGGAGTCCGGCCGGGTTTGCGCCCTGGCCTCCAACGACCGGGCCAAGGCCGACGCCCTGATGGACAGGATCGCCCCCCGCTGGGACGACAATCCCTCGGCCATCGGCCGCGCCCTGCTGTGCCTGGACCGGATCGACGAGGCCGCCGACCTGCTGGTCAAGCGGCTGAGGTCGGAACGGCATCGCGACACCGCCCTGCTGGCCGCCGTCGCGGGCCCCAGGCCGCCCAAGGGCGACTACGAGACCCGCATGCGCCAGCGGCGCGAGGCCGTCCTGGCCAAGCCGGAAGTGATCAAGGCGCTGGACACCTATGGCCGTCGCCTGACGGTGCCTTACGTCGGCGGCTACTGGGGTTTGGAATAGGCGCTACTTCCGCCGCGGTTCCCGCAGCTTCGGCCCCTCCGGAAGTTGTCCGGCCCGCTTCTTGCGCACGCCGTCGAGCAGCACCCGGGCCGCGTCTCGCACCTCGTCCTGCATCGCCGTGTCGGCGTCGAGGGCGTCGTGGCTGGTGGCATAGGGCTCCCAGTAGCCGATGTAGCGGTCGATCTCCGCCGCCGCCCCGGCCGGGATCATCTTCATGGAGGACAGCCAGTCGCTCAGCATCCTCCGCAGGGTCTCCACCCCCTCCGTGTCGCCGTGCGTGATGACCGAGAAGAGCCGCCCCTCCAGGTGGCGCGGATAGTCCCAGCCCTTCAGCTCCTCCTCCTTGGCCTTCTTCGCATCCTTGCCATGGGTCAGGGTCGGGTCCGGATTGCCCCCGTCGGCGCAGACCAGCCGGTCGATCATCAGCTTCAGCGGCGAGGTCGCCTGGTACCAGTTGACCGGGCTGACGATCATCACCCCATCGGCCTCCACCCACATCGGATAGATCTCGTTCATCCAGTCGTGGACCTGCCCCAGGCTGTAGTTGGGATAACAGCTGCACGGCCAGTGACAGAGGGCCGCCGCCGTCGAGAAGCAGGCCTTGCAGGGGTGAATCTCCCGCCCGTACTCGCTGGTCAGCCGCGAGAGATCGAGGACTTTCACCTCAATCTCCGGCGCCTCCAAAGCGATCGCCGCCCGCGCCATCTCCACCATCCGCCAGCTTTTCGACATCTCGCCGGGACAGCTGTGCTCGCTGCGCGAGCTGCCGTTGACCAGCAGGATGCGGGGCGGACCGTCCTTGTCCTCATGCCGCGCCTGGGCCGCATCGACCGCCGCCTTGGCCGCGATCCAGTCCTCGGCCAAGTCATAGTCCGGATCGGCATAGCCCGGCCCCGCCTTGCGGGTGCGCGGCGCCTTTCGGTGGTGGCTGTAGCCGTCCCAGGCCGCTCCCGCCACGCGGTCCAGCTCCGCCTTCAGCGGCTCGAACGCCGGGTCCTGGAACGCCGACAGGAACCGCTGCCGAAACTCCGCCTCCCCCAGCTGCGGATCGGGCATGCCCTGGCGAGGGTCGGGCGTCTTCGGGGACGGCGGGTCGGTCTCTGACATGAGGGGGAAAAGCCCCATTCACGGGCCGGTTCCGGCGGCCCGGCATCCCGCGGAACAGACAGGCGCTCCGCCCGCTTCACTGCTGCCATCCCCTGTCATCAGCCCCTCTGGCCCCCTGCCCGCGCGAGACCTACATTCGCCCCATGCCCAGCCCCGGTGTCTCAGAAGTGTCCGCCAAGTTCGTCCACGACATCGCGGACGCCCCCCTAAGGAAGGATGGGGCCCCCATGCTGTGGAAACCCCACCGCCCCGCGCGGCCGGACAAGTCCGAGGGCGGCAAGACCTTCAAGCTGGTCGCCGACTACGAGCCCGCCGGCGACCAGCCGACCGCCATCCGCGACCTGGTCGCCGGCATCAAGGACCGCGAGCACGATCAGGTCCTGCTCGGCGTCACCGGCTCGGGCAAGACATTCACCATGGCCAGCATTATCGCCGAGACCCAGCGCCCGGCCCTGATCCTCGCCCCCAACAAGACCCTCGCCGCCCAGCTCTACAGCGAGTTCAAGTCCTTCTTCCCGGAGAACGCGGTCGAGTATTTCGTCAGCTACTACGACTACTACCAGCCGGAAGCCTACGTCGCGCGCACCGACACCTACATCGAGAAGGACAGCAGCCGGAACGAGCAGATCGACCGCATGCGCCACAGCGCCACCCGCGCCATCCTGGAGCGGGACGACGTCATCGTGGTGGCCTCCGTCTCCTGCATCTACGGCATCGGCTCGGTCGAGACCTACACGGCCATGACCTTCTCCCTGTCGGTCGGCGACCGCATCGACGAGAAGCAGCTGATGGCCGACCTGGTGGCCCAGCAGTACAAGCGCAACGACGCCGCCTTCGAGCGGGGCATGTTCCGCCGCCGCGGCGACACCATCGAAATCTTCCCCGCCCACTACGAGGACCGCGCCTGGCGCATCGGCCTGTTCGGCGACGAGATCGAGGCCATCCAGGAGTTCGACCCCCTGACCGGCAAGCGCACCGCCGACCTGGAGACGGTGAAGATCTACGCCAACAGCCACTACGTCACCCCCCGCCCGACGCTCCGCCAGGCGGTCAACCACATCAAGGCCGAGCTGAAGGAGCGCCTCGACTGGATGGTGGCCAACGGCAAGCTGCTGGAGGCCCAGCGGCTGGAACAGCGCACCACCTTCGACATCGAGATGATCGAGGCCACCGGCAGCTGCGCCGGCATCGAGAACTACAGCCGCTACCTCACCGGCCGCCGGCCGGGCGAGCCGCCGCCGACCTTCTTCGAATACATCCCCGACAACGCCCTGCTATTCACCGACGAGAGCCACCAGACGGTTCCGCAGATCGGCGCCATGTACAAGGGCGACTACAATCGCAAATGGAACCTGGCGGAGTACGGCTTCCGCCTGCCCAGCTGCATCGACAACCGCCCACTGAAGTTCGAGGAGTGGGAGGCCATGCGGCCCCAGACGGTCCACGTCTCGGCCACCCCCGGCCCCTGGGAGATGGAAAAGGCCGGCGGCGTCTTCGCCGAACAGGTGATCCGCCCCACCGGCCTGATCGACCCGCCGGTCGAGGTCCGCCCGGTGGCCAAGAACAACGCCAGCCAGGTCGACGATGTGATCGCCGAAGCCCGCGAAACCGCCCAGCGCGGCTACCGCACCCTGGTCACCGTGCTGACCAAGAAGATGGCCGAGGACCTGACCGAGTTCATGCACGAACAGGGCCTGCGCGTCCGCTACATGCACTCCGACGTCGACACCCTCGAGCGCATCGAGATCATCCGCGATCTTCGCCTGGGCGCCTTCGATATCCTGGTCGGCATCAACCTGCTGCGCGAGGGCCTCGACATCCCCGAGTGCGGCCTGGTCGCCATCCTCGACGCCGACAAGGAAGGCTTCCTCCGCTCGGAGACCAGCCTCATTCAGACCATCGGCCGCGCCGCCCGCAACGTCGACGGCAAGGTCATCCTTTACGCCGACACCATCACCGGCTCCATGGAACGGGCGATGGCCGAGACCAGGCGCCGCCGCGAGAAGCAACAGGCCTGGAACGAAGCCAACGGCATCACCCCCGAAAGCGTCAAGTCCCGCATCAAGGACATCCTGGCCAGCCCCTACGAACGCGACCACGTCCGAGTGGACGCCGGCGTGGCGGAGGATGCCAAACCCTTCCTCGGCAACAACTTCCAGGCCACCCTCCGCGACCTGGAAACCCGCATGCGCGACGCCGCCAGCAATCTGGAGTTCGAGACGGCCGCGAGGCTGCGCGACGAGATCAAGCGGCTGAAGCTGCTGGACCTGGAGTTCGCCAACGAGGCGCTGACCGGGGCGGGCGAGGCGGTGGACGCCAGCCTGCCCAAGGCTTTGCGCAAACAGGCGCGGGTGGAGGCGGCGGAGGCGTTCCGGAAGGGAAAGCGCTGACCCCCAACCAAAAACGCCCCGGACCAACCGGCCCGGGGCGTCTTCGTCTCATAGGCTCAAGCGCGCCTTAGAAGGTGCGCGGCGCGCCAGGCCGGTCGCCCAGCTCGCGGGTGCGGTCGGCGTCGCCCGGTTCGGAGCCTTCCATGCCGCCGAACGAGCGGTTCTCGCCCGTGTGGTAGCGGGCCCGTTCGCGGCCGATGTCGTCGACGCTGTAGGGGGCGGCCGACTCGTCGAAGCGGTTCCAGCCCTGTTCGCGGTAGGCGGCGCCACGGGCGGTGGCGTCCACGCCGCTGTTCAGCAGCTGCTCGACGCGGGCGGCGTCGCCGTCCTCGACCTTGACGCTGACCAGGGTGCCGCCGCGGCGCACGCCCTCGGCGTAGACGTTGGCTTCCTCATCGGTGTGGCCGGCTTCCTTCAGCGCGCCCAGCAGGCCGCCGGTGGCGCCGCCCACGGCCGCGCCGATCGCCGCGCCGACCGCCGTCGAGGCCAGCCAGCCGGCCGCCACCACCGGACCCAGGCCCGGAATGGCCAGCATGCCGAGGCCCGCCAGCAGACCGCCGGCGCCGCCGAGCATGCCGCCGCTCATGGCGCCCTTGCCGGCCCCGTCGGCCACGTCATTTTCGCCGTCTCCATTGGCGTCGCCCAGCGGGCCGCGCCCGGCCGGCGAGCCGCCCGGATGCTTGTGGCCGTCATGCCAGTTGTCGGCGTTGTTGGAGACCAGGCTGATGCGATCCTTGTCGATCCCGCCCTGCTCCAGGGCTTCGACGGCAGCGATCGCTTGGGTGTGGCTGTCGAACAGCCGGGTGATGGTCCTGCTCATGGGCGAGCTCCTTGCGGTTACTGATGTTGGGAGAGGACCCGCCGCGCCCTGGCGCCAGGCCAGGGGGTGGAGGGCAAGGAAGAGGGGCTACAGCGCCTTGACGCTGCCCTTGAAGTCGACGGTCACCGAAGCGGCCTTGCCGTCCTTCATCGCCCGGCCGGTCCAGACCCCGTCTTCGCCCTGGGTCAGCTCGCTGACCTCGGTGTAGCCGGCGGACTCGATGGCGCCCTTGGCCTGGGCCTCGGTATAGCTGTTGGCGCCGGCCGTGGTGGCCGCATCGCCGGTGGTCGGGGTGGTGTCGACCGCCTCGTTGCCTGGGGCCGAAGGCGCGGAAACCGCCGGGCCGTTGGTGGTGTCACTGACTTCGGTGGTGCTGGTCTCCGGCTGCCCGCAGGCGACCAGAAGGGCCGAGGCGACGGCCACCGCGGAGAGGGTTCGTATCATGTGGAGGACTCCCTGATGTGGGGAGAAGAAGGCGTGGGAGTCCGGGTGGTTCCAGCGACAGGCGCGGTTGCAGATGTGGAACTTTTTCAGGGGGTTGGGGCGTGGGGGAGCACAGAGATCGCCGCCGGGGACGGGCGAAATCGAGCCAAGGGCAGGTGAAGGATTCGACCGACTTCATGGTCGCGACCAGGGACTTCGCAAGAATCGGGAAAAACATCATGAGAAACACTCGAAGGAAGATGAGGGTACGCGCCATCTTATCTCTGGCGGCTTACGCAAGCAGCGGGATGCACCCCATCAGCGGCGGCATTGTCATCCCCAGCGGCCGACTATCACCGGCTCGATGGAACGGGCCATGGCCGAGACCAAATGCCGCCGCGAGAAGCAGTAGGCCTGGAGCGCCGCCCGCAACCTGAGATTCGAGACGGCGGCCGACCCGAGCAAAGAGATCAAACGGCTGAAACTGCTCGACCTTGAGTTGGCCAACGAGCCGGTGGACGCGAGCGTGCCAAAGGCGCTGCGCAAGCAGGCGCGGGTTGAGGCGGCGGACGCGTTTCGGAAGGGGAAAAGGTAGCGCGAGGCAAATTTCGACCTAAGGCAGCGGCAACCACCACCCTCAACTTGCAAATATCCGACGTCTGAATAGGGTTAGCCCTGCACGATTCAGCTTGGGGGGGTGTTGGCGTGATCGGCGAGCTGGCAGATTCATCGGCGAAGCGCGTAGTCGAGTACAAGGCTCGTCGACAACGTCACGTCTACAAAACTTTTCGCAAGGATGAGTACGACTTTGCGATCTCCGAGGGCTGGGAACACGTAAGAGAAAACAAGACTTCTCATAGATTTCAAAAGCTTAAGTCCGTCGACGAGCGGTTTGAGAATGAAATTTGGTGCTTGCTATACCAGCTTGGATACACCCACTTAAACATTGGTAGAAAATTCAATATTGTAGTTGCGGAACACAAAGGAAAGACTGTTAGCAAACAAATTGATGTCTTTGGATATGACGATGAGACAATCGTCATTGCGGAATGCAAGGCTTGCGAGACACGCACCAAGCGATCACTGGCCAAAGATATTGCTGAACTCGACGCACTAAAGAAGCCAATCGCCGACGCTCTGAGAAAGCATCTTGGCCAAGATTTTCCGCAGAAGATAATTTGGTTAATGGCCACCAAAAATGTTGACTGGATAGACAATGACGAGACTCGTGCAAAATCTGCCAACGTGCAGAAAATCGACGAAATCGATTTACTTTACTTCCAAGATATCGCGGACCGCATTGGCCACTCCGCTCGCTTCCAGTTCCACGCGGAGTTTCTAGCTAACTCTAAGGCCCTGAAGGGCATGGACGTGCTTGCCATAAAGTCGAGGCTCGGAGGCTTCAATGCATACATGTTTTTCGCAGAGGCACGCAAACTCCTGCCAATATCTTTCGTAAACCACCGGGGACTTCGCGATATCGATGCCGCACCAACTTATCAAAGACTTGTTCAGAGAGATCGACTCCTTAAAATCGCGGATTTCGTGAAGAAGGGCGGATATTTTCCGAATTCCGTCATTGTCAATTTTAAGAAGCCAATTTCCTTCAATAAAGTTCGCAGCGACGACTCGGGAAACTCTACTGGAATACTAACCCTTCCAGATGCTTATAAATCCGTATGGATAATAGACGGACAGCATCGCCTATATGGATATTCCGAAATTTCTCCGGAACCAGGGGAACCTGACACCGTCAGCCAAATTCCGATTCTCGCGTTCGAAAGCATCTCAACCGCTGAGGAAACTCGGCTTTTCAGCGACATCAATAGCAAACAGAAGACCGTAGCGAAGAAACTTCTCGATGAGATAACCGGTGACATGAAGCTCAATTCCGGTGATCGGAGAGAGCAATTGCGCGCTGTCGCTGTCCGTGCCTTGGACTTGTTGCGCAGCAAGGTCGATGGAGCGTTGTATGGGAAGATTGCTGGAGCCGAACTCTCGAACCCAGGCGCGCAGCTAGCGATACCCTATTTGGCGGATGCGATTGGGCAATCAGCTTTGCTCGGCCGGTTCACCAAGCAGGAAGGCACTACCGTTTTTCTGCAAGGACATTTGTTTTGGGACGATCCCAAGATGGCAGTGAATCGGCTTGCTATATTCCTCGATGCCTACCTTGATGTCTTTCGTGCCAGAAGTTCAGAGCGGTGGGACCTCGGAAAGCAAGCGCGCTTCGCTTCGAATACAGGAGTTGCCGGCCTCATCCGGTTTGCAAACGACGTCATCTCCTTCATGTCCGTGAAGGAGAAGGAAGACCCCCGCACTCTCCATCCTAAGATTTTGGTTGAGCGACTTGAGCCCTATCTGGAACCCGTGGCCTCCTATTTCGCGTCAGCGTCGTTAGCTGATGTTGCGGATCGGTTTGCCACTCCATTCGGTGCAGGTGGCCCAGCAGCCTTTCAGTTCAGGCTCCGAGAATTGACTCATTCGGCCTGGCCAGAGTTCTCACCAACAGGATTCGACAAAGATTTGCGCGAACATAGCGCAACACGTGTTGCGGAGGCGGATCGAAAAGTACGGGCCATCCAAGAGCAAGTGCAGGGTTACGTTCTGACCGTCCTCAAGAAGGTCTATCTGGGAGAGAACTATCTTGAGGAGGCCGTCGATAACAAAGAAATGCTTAAGAAGACTTACGAAAAATACCTCGACAACGACCCTGCGGAGAGAAAGGAACTTGCTACCTACCTAGATTTTCTTGACCTTCGAAAGATCGTAGAAACTCCGAAAAATTGGGAACATTTCTCGGACAAGCTGAATATCCCGCTGCCGGAAGAAAAAAAGGGTAAGGCGCGGTACGTGTCTTGGTTCGATGAGGTCAACAAGATCCGACGCATCCCAGCTCACCCATTTAACCGCGCCTATTCGGACACTGAAGTGCTGACGCTCGATGCGATCTACGGCGAATTGGCCAAACGCGGCGTAATCTCCTAGTGGTCGCGCTATGAGCCGAGCGCCCGTGTTAGACAGATGACCTATTACCCGTTCCTAAAATGGGCGGGCGGAAAGCGTTGGCTCAGCCCTTACGCTCATGCCCTCGCACCAGCCGAGTTCGGTAGGTACTTCGAACCGTTCCTTGGGGCGGGCGCGTTCTTTGGCGCGCTTGAACCCCCAGCCGCTATGCTGTCCGATTGCAATGCGGAGTTGATCAACTGCTTTGTCACGATGCGGGATCAACCGGATCATTTATATTCAATAATGCAGAGACACCAAGAAAACCATTCTGACGAATATTACTACCTAATCCGATCTGTCAGCTATCTGTCAGCCTTGGAGAAGGCCGGGCGCTTTCTGTATTTAAATAGAACCTGCTTCAACGGCATCTATCGCGTCAATCAGCAGGGGAAATTTAACGTTCCCCGCGGGACGAAATCATCAGTCCTTTTTGCGCACGATGACTTTTCTAAAGCCTCTCGCTTGCTAGCCTCGGCTAGAATTGAAGTTTGTGATTTTGAGAGTACCATTAGTGCCGCAGGCGAAGGAGATTTCGTATTCTGCGATCCTCCCTATACAGTTTCTCATAACAACAACGGTTTCGTTCGGTACAATGAAAAGATGTTCTCGTGGAGCGATCAAATCCGCCTTCGAGATTGTCTGAAGGCGGCCAATGAGCGTGGCGTGAGGTTCTTGGTTACAAACGCGGCGCACTATAGTATTAGAGATATTTATCAATCACCTGGATTTTTTATCAACCCGGTGTCACGCGCTAGCGTAATTGGTGGTGGAAATCAGTATCGTGGCAGATACTCAGAGTTTCTCATTTCGAACTACCAACCCGACTTTTTTGGATCCGCACGCGATCTGCCAAAGGCACGAGCAGCTCAAAGATTGAATTAGATGATTTAATGTGTCTGTGACGCCGTCTACCCGCATACTGCCGAACAACCGGGCTGACCAAGCACCTAGATCTCCACTTCAAACCGCTCCGCCCGCACCGCCGCCATCAGCGGCCCCGCGTCCTGCGTCGGGTCCAGCCAGGTCCCCCACTCCTCCGGCTCCAGGATCACCGGCGCGCGGGTGTGGTAGTCGCCCAGCCAGCCCTCCGACGGGCCGGTCAGGATGGTGAAGCTGGTGATCTCGCCCGCGTCCGGGGTGGTGCAGCGGTCCCATAGGCCGGCGAACCAGATGGCGCGGCCGTCGGTGCGGGCGAAGCGGTGTCTGGTCTTGCCGCCATCTGGTCCCGTCCATTCGTACCAGGCGCTGGCCGGGACGATGCAGCGGCGGCGCGAAAAGGCGCCCTTGAAGGTGGCGGCGGTTTCGCAGGTTTCCACGCGGCAGTTGAAGGTGGTCAGCTTGAAGCCGTCGCCCTTGCCCTTTTCGGTGTCTTTCAGTGGCTTGCCGCCCCGCCAGAAGGGCACCAGCCCCCAGCGCATCTTTTCCAGCACCCAGGCGCCGTCCTGTAGCCGCGCGGTGACCTGGGGCGTGGTCGGGCGGACGTCGTCGTTGGGCTCCATGTTGATCGGGGCGGTGACGACCGGGAAGTGCTCGGAAAAGGCGGACAGCTGGGCGTGGATGTCGGCCCAGGTCAGGTGAGAGGTGTCGAAGCGTCCGCACATGGGGGCATCCTGGACCGGATTTCCGCCAGCGGAAACAGGGGGACGGGTTGGGCGCCTTGGCGGCCTTCCTGTTCCCGGTCAGCGCCGATGCCTGTCGCGTTCGACGTCCAGCCGACCCTGCCCCTGGTGGCTGGTGGGTAACCCGTACACCCTCTCCCCCGGCAGCATCCCCCGCGCCTCCTCCAGCCGTCCCTCCGCCACCAGCGCCCCGATCGCGTGCGCCAGGGGCGTCACCTCCTCGATCCGCACGGTCCAGTCCTCGACGTACCGGCGCGACGCCTCCGGGCCCAGGCCCAGCTGCAGCGACCGCCAGGGCAGCGGCTGGAAATGCAGGTCTCGTTCCGGATCCCACTGAATCCGCACCGGCGACCGCGCCTTCAGCGCCTCATAGTCGGTCCGGCTCATGCCCTCCGGCGGATGGCTCGCGCAGGCGTGGGCGACCGCCCATTCGAAGCCTTCGCGGGTGATGTCGATGGCCAGGATCCGGGCCTGGCCCTCGTCCTTGTGGCCCCAGCCGGCGCGGTACATCATCCACAGGAAGCTGGGCTTGATCCAGGTCATCCGGCTCAGGCTGAACGGCGGCGAGACGAAGCGGCCGGCGGCCAGGGCGGCGTCGGCGATCTCGTGGCGATAGGCCTGATAGACGCGGATCGTCGTGGCGTCATACAGGGCCCGCACCTGGCGATGCGGCGTCTCCGCCCCGGTCATGCCGCGCCCTCCCCCGTC
>NZ_JAAALA010000043.1 GCF_009905535.1 Caulobacter sp. SLTY
GTGATGAAGCCTTCGGGATCGACGAACCAGGCTTCCGCCGCGCCCTGTTCTCGCGCCGCCACCAACGCCAAGGCCGAGGCCGGCGTCGGGGTTATCACCCTGCCGGAGAACCGCTGGGGCCGTTGCGACATCAAGACGGTCGGTCTGCTCCCCAACGTCCTGGCAAAGCAGGCGGCGCGAGAACAGGGCGCGGCGGAAGCCTGGTTCGTCGATCCCGAAGGCTTCATCACCGAAGGCGCCTCCTCCAACGCCTGGATCCTCCGCAAGGACGGCGTTTTGGTCACCCGAGACACCGGCGCCAACATCCTGCGCGGCATCACCCGCCACAGCCTGCTGGACGTGATCGCCGCCGCCGGCCTGAAGGTCGAGGAGCGCCCCTTCACCCCCGCCGAGGCGCTGGACGCTCAAGAGGCCTTCATCACCGGCGCCGGAACCCTGGTCACCCCGGTCACTTCCATCGACGGCAAGCCGATCGCCAATGGTCATCCGGGAGAGATGGCGCTCCGCCTCCGGGGCCTCTATATCCAGCACGCCCAGAATGCGGGCATCTGACGTTTGAACCCAGTACCGCCGTTGCCGCGTTATGGACCGGCGGCCTAACACTGAACTCCGTGTGTGGTCGGCGCTGTGCCGGCCGAACCAAGAAAGAGGGATAACCCCCGATGACCGACAAGAAGCAGAATCTGCAGGACACCTTCCTCAACAGCGTGCGCAAGTCCAAGACGCCTCTGACCATCTTCCTGGTCAACGGCGTAAAGCTGCAGGGCGTGGTCAGCTGGTTCGATAATTTCTGCGTCCTGCTGCGGCGGGATGGACAGAGCCAACTGGTCTACAAGCACGCGATTTCCACCATCATGCCGGCCCAGCCCGTTCAGCTCTACGAGCCGGGTCCCGAGCAGGACGATTGACCCAGAACCACATCGACCACAGCGTCCCCGTTCAACACGCCCTCGTCATCCATCCGGTGAGGGCAGGGGCGAACGCCCGTGATCCCCAGGCTCGACTGGAAGAGGCCGTCGGCCTCGCCCTGGCGCTCGACCTGGAGATCGCCGAAACCCTGATCGTTCCCCTCCGCGGGAAAACCCCGGCCACCCTGTTCGGCAGCGGCAAGGTCGAGGAACTGCGCCTGCTCTGCGAGGTCGAGGAAATCGACGTCGTGGTGGTGGACGACCAGCTGACGCCGGTCCAGCAGCGGAACCTGGAGAAGGCCTGGAAGGTGAAGGTCATCGACCGCACCGGCCTGATCCTGGAGATCTTCGCGCGCCGGGCCCGCACCCGCGAAGGCAAGCTGCAGGTCGAACTGGCCCGGCTGGCCTACGAGCGCTCGCGCCTGGTCCGAACCTGGACGCACCTTGAACGCCAGTCCGGTGGGTTCGGCCGCACGGGTGGTCCTGGCGAAACCCAGATCGAGCTCGACCGCCGCGGCATCGCCGATCGCATCGTGAAGATGAAGAAGGAGCTGGAGGAGGTGCGCCGCACCCGCACCCTCCACCGCACGGCCCGCCAGAAGGCGCCGTACCCGACCATCGCCCTGGTCGGCTACACCAACGCCGGCAAGTCGACGCTGTTCAACCGGCTGACCGACGCCGAGGTGCTGGCCAAGGACATGCTGTTCGCCACGCTGGACCCGACCCTGCGCACGGTGAAGCTACCCGGCGGCCGTCCCGCCATCCTCAGCGACACGGTGGGCTTCATCTCCGACCTGCCGCACGAGTTGGTCGAGGCCTTCCGCGCCACCTTGGAAGAGGTGCAGGAGGCCGACGTCGTCCTCCACGTGCGCGACATCGCCAGCCCCGACAGCGACGCCCAAGCCGCCGACGTCGAAAAGGTGCTCGACGAGATCGGCCTCGACCCCGAAGCCGATGACGTCACCCTGATCGAGGTCTGGAACAAGATCGACCTCGTCCCCGAGGAGGACCGCGCCGACGTGGAAGGCGCCGCCCGTCGCGACGGGGCCATGGTGGCCTCCGCCATCACCGGCCAGGGCTGCGAGGCCCTGCTCAATGAGCTGGCCCTGCTGGTCGACGAGACGCCGGAGATCGACGTCACCCTGGAGCCCGGCGCCGGCGAGGCCCTGGCCTGGCTCTACCGCCACGGACGGGTCACCGACCGCCACGACGCGGCCGATGGCGGCATGACCGTCCGCGCTCGCCTCGACGGCCAGGCGCTGGGCCGGTTCGAGCGGCTGTTTCCCTCAGCGCAGGTCGTCGTGCCGTGACGGAGCTGGTCACCGCGCGCCTTCTGCTACGCCCGGTGACCCCCGCCGACGAGGAAGACCTCTACAGCCTCGAACGCGACCCGGAGGTGATGCGCTACCTCAACGGCGGCCGCCCGACCCCGCGCCACCCACCGCCGGTCGACGACCAGCCCTTCCGCATGCCTCGCGGAACCGAAGACGATGTCTGGGCCGCCTTCGCCGACGAACGGTTCATCGGCTGGTTCAGCCTCTGGGTCGGCGACGACCGCGTCGGCTGGCTCGGCTACCGGCTGCACCGCCACGCCTGGGGCCAAGGCTTTGGCCACGAAGGCGCCGCCGCCCTGGTCGATCACGGCTTCCGCGCACAGGGCCTGACCGCCATCCATGCCACCACCATGGCCATCAACCTGGGCTCCCGCCGGATCATGGCAAAGCTCGGCATGCGCCACCTGCGCACCTATGACGAGCCGCACGACGATCCCATTCCCGGCGCCGAAGAGGGCGAAGTCGAGTACGGGGTGAGCGCCGCCGAATGGCTCGGACAACACTGATTTCCCTCGCCACCAAATCCTTGCCGCCGGCGCCATCCGGGCGCAGGGTCCGCCACCGCTTCAAAGGGAAATCGATGCGTACTCTTCTCACCGTGACCGCCGCCGCCTGCCTCGTCGCCACCAGCGCGCTCGCCGCCCCGCCGCCGCTGGTCCCGCTGCCCAAGTCGATCGACGGCGGCGCCAAGCTGAGCTGGGTCATCCGCCCGGACTCCGACAAGACCTCCGCCCTGGCCAATGACGACGGCGCCCGACACGGCCGCGCCACGGTTGAATGCGTGATCAACAGCGCCGGGCGTCCGAAGGATTGCACGGTGATCTCGGAAGAAGGCAACAACTTCGGCCGATTCGTCACCGACCTGGCCGGCAACTTCAAGGCCGCCAGCAAGGACGCTGACGGCAAGCCCGTCGAGGGCCGCAAGGTCCGCCTGAAGTATGCCCTCGAGAAGGGCGGCAGCGGCAGCCACCCGTAGGCACGCACCGTTTTGATCACACGCGTAATCGGTCGTTGACACGATCGTTCATGCGTGTAATCGATTGGCCGTCGAAAGGATGATGGCCTTGCGGATCAGTGGCGCGGAAAGTCTGGTGATGGAGGCCCTCTGGGGGCGTAGTCCGCTGGCGGCCGAGGACATCGTCGCCGAGGTGGCTAATCCCCAGGGCTGGACCGAGGCCACCGTCAAATCCCTGCTGAACCGGCTGCTCAAGAAGGGCGCGGTGGCGGCCGAGAAGGACGGCCGCCGCTTCCTCTACCAACCGCTGGTCTCGCGCCCGGACTATGTCCAGGCTGAGAGCCAGGGCCTGCTCGACCGCCTGTTCGACGGCCGTCTGGCCCCGATGGTCAGCCATTTCTCCAAGCGCCAGGCCCTGAGCGAGCAGGACATCGCCGAGCTCCGCGCCCTGGTCGAGGACCTCGACAATGAGCGGTGACCTCATCGCCCTGCTGCTCGAGATCAACCTGGCCCTGGCCGCCGTCATCCTGCTTGTCCTGGCCCTCCGCCTGCCGGTGCGGCGACTGGCCGGCCCCCGCCACGCCTACGCCCTCTGGGCGGTGGTCCCGCTGGCGGTGCTGGCCGTGCTGATGCCCGCCCGGGTCGTCACCGAGACCCGCATCGTCCCATCGATCGGCGCGGCTCAAGTTCAGCCGGCGACTCCGGCCCAGAGCGTCTCAGCACCGGTAGCCAATTCCAAAGGCCGGATATCGCGAGACGCGGCCTGGAAGGCGCTGACCCTGCTGTGGCTCGGCGGCGTCGTCCTTGGCCTGGTCATCCAGGGTGGCCGACAAGCCCGGTTCCTGAACTCCCTCGGCGACCTGCGTCGCGAGGGCGCACGGACCTTCCGCGCCGCCCGCCCCGGCGTCGGCCCGGCGGTGGTAGGGGTGCTCCGTCCGCGGATCGTCCTGCCCGCCGACTTCGACCGCCAGTTCACCCCGGACGAGCAGCGGGTCGTCCTGGCCCACGAACAGGCCCACTTGGCCGGTGGCGACGCCCAGATCAACGCGCTGGTCACCGCCCTGCAATGCCTGTTCTGGTTCAACCCCCTGGTCCACCTCGCCGCCAACTGCCTGAGGGTCGACCAGGAAATCGCCTGCGACGCCGCCGTCCTGGCGCAATACCCCGGCGAGCGCCGCCGCTACGGCGAGGTGATGCTCAAGACCCAGCTGGCCCCCAACGCCCCGCCGCTCGGCTGCCACTGGCCCGCCGGCGCCGCCCGCCAGCTGAAGGAGCGGTTCGGCATGCTGAAGGTCCGCCCCCACGGCCCGGCCCGCCGTCTGGCGGGGGCTATCGCCATCGGCCTGGTGGCCGCCGGCGGGGCGATCGGCGCCTGGGCCGCCCAGCCGCCCCGCACAGTCGAATACCGCACCACCGGCGACGCGCTCCTCGCCCGAGCCCTGTTCAAGGCCATCCGCGCCAAGGACCCCGCCGAAACCGACCGCCTCATCCAGGCCGGCGCCAACGTCAACCAACGCCTGCCCGGCGAAGGCACGCCCCTGATCGAGGCCGCGCGCCATGGAAGGCTCAACCTTGTCCAGTTGCTTCTCGCGGCCGGCGCCGATCCCAACCTCTCCCTGTCCCGCGACGGCAGCCCGCTGATCGCCGCCGCCGACCACGGCCACCTAGAGGTCGTCCAGGCGCTGGTCGAGGCCGGGGCCGACGTCAACGGCTTCGTCCTATATGACGAGACCCCGCTTATCGGCGCGGCGCGCGGCGGACACCTGGCTATCGCCGCCTACCTGATCGACCAGGGCGCCGAGGTGAACCTCACCGTCCCCTCCGGCAATGGCCCCGGCAAGGTCCGCTCCCCCCTCAGCATCGCCACCGAATGGCGACGCACCGAGATGGCCGCCTACCTGCGATCCCGCGGCGCGACCGGCTAGCGCCGCACCCCATCCACATCGACGAAGGAAACACGATGGCGCTCATCGACGCCCAAGCCTTGCCTGACGCCAGCCGTATCGAGGCCGACCTGATCATCGTCGGCGGCGGCCTGGCCGGCATCACCATCGCCCGCCAGTTCCTCGGCACGTCCGTCCGCATCGCCGTCCTTGAGGCCGGCGGCCGAGACATCGACATGGACGCACAGGAATTCTACGTCGGCTCGGCCACCGTCCGCGCCCCTGGCAATCCCGACCGCGAGCTCAACAATTATCCGGTCCAGTCCCGCACCCGCGTGCTGGGCGGCTCCGGCATGGTCTGGGGCGGCAAGTGCGTGCCGCTCGACCCCTCCGACTTCGCCGAACGCCCCTGGATCCCGCACAGTGGCTGGCCGATCACCCGCCAGGATCTGCAGCCCTATTACGACCGCGCCTGCGACCTCCTCGAAATCCCCCATTTCCCGCCAAACGCGCCGCCAGCCGGCCCGGCCATCGATGTCGGCCCAGACTTCTTCTCCGCCCCTCGCGTCTTCACCCGCTACTCCGGCGGAACCGACGAAGACGCCTTCGACCGCTTCAGAACGGAGTTCGCGTCAGCGCCCAACGTCGACGTCTACCTGCACGCCAACGTCACGCGCATCGGCCTCAACGCCGCCGGCGACCGGGTCGAAACCCTCGACATCGCCTGCCTGAACGGCCGCCGCCACAGCACAGCGGCGAAGTCCTACATCCTCGCCACCGGCGGCATCGAGAACGTCCGCCTGCTGCTGGCCTCCAACGACCGCGCCCCGGCCGGCGTCGGCAATGGCCACGACCTGGTCGGCCGCTTCTTCCAGGCCCACGTCGTTTACGCCGTCGACGGCAACGCCGAGACCGAAGGCTCCGCCATCCAGCTCTCCCCCGGCCAGCCCACCGCCCTATACATCAACCTCAAGCGCGGCGGCCCGCAGTCGGTGTTCGCCGCCACTCTGGAGGGCCAGAAGCGGCTGAACAGCGGCAACTTCACCTGCACCCTCTACGCCAACGCCGGCCCGCCGGCCCCAGGCGGCGTGGCCGAGGAAACCGCCGCCATCGGAGCGCTGGCCGCCACACTGGACGGCAAGGCGGGGCAGGGTAGGGGACCCCTGGTGGGCTGCTTCCTGATGGCCGAGCATTTCCCCAATCCCGACAGCCGCATCACCCTGCGCCCGGAGAAGGACGCGCTCGGCCTTCCCCACATTCACATGGACTGGACCTATTCCGCCGCCGACCTCGACGGCCTCGAACACGCCGTCGATGGCTTGGCCGACGCCCTGGGCGCTCGTGGCAAGGGCCGTCTGTGCTGGCCCGGCGAGCGTTCGGCGCTGGTCGCCATCGGCAATGCCTCGCGCCACCACATGGGCGCGACCCGCATGCACCCGGACCCCAAACGCGGCGTGGTCGATGCAGACTCCAAGGTCCACGGCCTGGCCAACCTGCACATCGCCGGCAGCTCGGTGTTCCCGACCTCCGGCATCGCCAACCCGACACTGACCCTCCTGGCCCTGGCCATCCGCCTGGCCGACCACCTCAAGCCCCAGCTCGGAGCCACCCGATGATCGCCCGCCGCGACCTGATCGTCTTCCTCTCCGCCTTGTCCGCTGGCGCAGCCAGCGCAGCCATGCCGGTTCTCGCCGCCGAGCCCTCACTTCTGACCGGCCTCGACAAGACCGCCGGCGGCCGCATCGGCCAGGCCTGGTTGAAAGAGAATCCCGGCGCCACAGCCGCCGCCCTGACCCGCCGCCTGGCCCCAAAGGGCTGGTCCCCGGCCACCCTGGAACGCCTGCGCCTAAAGGTCGCCGACGACTTCCGCCAGGGCCGCGTCTTTCGCCATCGCGGCTGGCGCCTGGCCGATACTGAAGGGGCGCTGTTCGGCCTGCTGGCCCTGACAGCCTAGCGTTGACGGGCTTGCCGGCATCGCGCCGCTCGGGCAGTCTCAACCGCCTTTGGGGGAGCTACAGATGCGCCGCTTGATCCTCGCCGCCTTCGTTACGGCCTGCCTGTCGCCAGCCCCGAGCTTCGCGGCCCAACGCCTGCCCGTCCCGAAGGCCATCGACGGCGGGGCCAAGCTCAAATGGGTGGTCAAGCCCGACATGCTGCAGATCAGCAAGCTGGCCGGCGACCACGGCGTCCACCAGGGCCACGCGGTCGTCGAATGCGTGATCAACGCCCGCGGTCGTCCGAAGGACTGCGTCGTGACCGAGGAACAGGGCAGTGGGCAGGGCGCCTTCGTCAGCGAGCTGGCCGGCCGCTACCAGGCCGCCAGCAAGGACGGTGACGGCAAGCCGGTCGAGGGCCGCCGTGTCCAGTTCGCCTTCGGAACGGGGCCGGCAAGGGACGCCTAAAGCTTTTCCGCCGCTTTTGCCGCGTTCCACAGCCCGTCCATCTCGGCGAGATCCGACTGCTCGGGCGTCCGCCCGTCCTTGGCCAGTTCCGCCTCGATGAAGGCGAAGCGCCGGGCGAACTTGGCATTGGTGGCGCGCAGGGCGTCCTCGGGCTCGACGTCCAGCTTGCGAGCCAGGTTGGCGACCACGAAAAGCAGGTCGCCCAGCTCCTCCCGCATCTTTGCCTTGTCGCCGGCCTCGATCTCCGCCTGCAGCTCGCCGACCTCCTCGTGCAGCTTGGCGATCACCTCGGCAGGCGAGGGCCAATCGAACCCCACCCGGCCCGCCCGCTTGGTCAGCTTCACCGCCCGCGTCAGCGCCGGCAGCCCGGCGGGTACATCGGCCAGCACGCCGGTCTTCGCCTTGGCCGCCCGCTCGCTCGCCTTCATCACCTCCCACGCCTGGGTCTGCTCCTGGGCCGACCGCACCTCGACGTCGCCGAACACGTGCGGATGCCGGCGCAGCATCTTGTCGACGATCGCCTCGGCCACGTCGTCGAAGGCGAATGCGCCCTGTTCTTCGGCCATCCGGCTGTGGAACACCACCTGGAACAGCAGGTCCCCCAGCTCGTCCTTCAGGTCCCTCAGGTCGCCGCGCTCGATAGCGTCGGCCACCTCATAGGCCTCCTCCACAGTATAGGGCGCGATGGTCGCGAAGGTCTGCTCCAGGTCCCAGGCGCAGCCCCCGTCAGGATCGCGCAGCCGGGCCATGACGGCGAGCAGCCGGTCTATCGGCCGATCAGTCGGCGGGTTTGGGGAGGACATCGGGCGTTATGGATACCGGCTGTACAGCGACCAGATCTTCGGGTTGTGGCGGGGGCACGGCGCCGTCCTTCTCGCCGAGCTGGCGGAGGATATCGGCGTGCTTCGCCTCGGTCAGGGGATAGCCGATCATGCAGGCGGCGGCGAGCAGCCCGATGATCCCCGGCGCGAAGGCGTAGAGGTATTCCAACCCCTGCATCGACAGCGGCGTGCTCAGGGCCGGGGTCTTGGCGTCGAAGCCGATGGCCTCCAGGGTGATCAGGCTGAGCGAGGCCAGCGCCGTGCCGATCTTCACCGTCCCCGTCAGGATGGCGTACAGCAGGCCCGTGCGGTCCTGGCCGGTCATCAGCCGCTCCTCGTCGGCATAGTCGGCCATCATCGAGCGCAACAGCAGCGGCCCGGCGGAGAAGGGCAGGCCGGCCGCAATCAGGAAAGGAATGGCCAGCAGGAAGTTCCCCGCCGGCAGCATGACCACCACGAACTGCACGATCGCATAGACCACGCAGCCGGCGATCAGCGCCTTGGCCTTGCCGGTTCGCTTGGCCAAGGTCGTCCAGATCACCGCCCCGAACACCGCCGCCAGGAAATAGACCAGCAGCAGGGCGATCGGCTCGATGCCGGTGAACCCCTTCACCCGAGTGAAGTAGAAGAAATACAGGATGCCGGTGATCCCCGGCGCCAGGCCCGTCAACAGGTCGGCCAGCAGGATCCGCACCACGGTTGGGCGTCGGATCAGCCGGAAATAGTCAGCCAGGGTCGCGTCATGGGCATGCGACACCGACTTGGACGGCGTCTCCTTGACCCGCCAGACGGCGATGCCGACCATGATCGGCAGCAGCGCCAGGATGAACCACCCCTGGTACTGGATGACATCGTCCGGCCCCTTCACCAGCTGGGCAAGTCCCAGGATGATCGGCAGGCCGAGGATGCAGATCATCCCAACGACGTTGAACGTCTGCCACCAGCCGTACACCTTCGACCGCTCATTGTAGTCCGTCGACAGGGTCGCGGCCCATGAGGTGTGCGACAGAACGGCGATCGAATATCCGCCATAGACGAACAGCAGGGTGGTGAAGAGGTACCAGAAGCCCACACCCTCCTTGGCGAAGAAGAGCATGTAGATCGACCCCATCAGGATCGGCACGCTGATCGCCAGCCAGCTGCGGAACCGCCCGAACGACCACCGCGTCCGGTCCAGCACCGTGCCGAAGATCGGATCGAAGATGACGTCTAGCAGGCGCACCGCCAGGAAGGCATAGCCGACCAACGCCAGGTTCACCCCCAGGGTCTCGGAATAATAGGTGGGAACGGTGATCACCAGCGGCAGCCCGAAGGCCGCCAGGGGAATGCAGGGCCCGGCGAACGCCGCCAGTGTGCCGATGGAACGCCGACCGTCCGCCATAGAACCTCGCCAATGGGATTCGGCGTATGTGATCGCCGTTAAGCGATCACACCGCGCCAACGCCTCTCTGGCAAGTGAATTGGCGGTCAGGTGTCACGCCAAATTGAGCAGTCAGTTGCCGGCGCCCGCCGCGTTGCGAGCCAGCCGCAGGGCGAACCGATCAAAAGTCTGCCGCGCGTCCGACCAGGTGGACGACGGATAGGCCCAGCGAATGTCGGTCTCGTACCAGCGATAGGACACCGGCGCGGTCCGCCCGTCGGCGGTGGTCACCGTACCGCTGATCGAGGCCCCGCCGACCCCGAAGCTATCGTAGGAGAGGCCCGGCTTGTCTGACATCTGCTGGATAGTCGGGCGGTTAGGGACAACATCCTCAAGCACCAGTTCGATGGTGGCGTCGTCCAGGGCCGGCGTCTTGGCCGCCCGTTTCAGCACGGACTCCCTCAGATCCTCCGCCAGCCGATCGACGTCGCGGGCGCCGTATTCGTCGATCTTGTCCTGCAGCTTGGCGCCATAGGTGACGGTCACCTGCGGCTCCGCAGCCACCGCGCCGAGGGCGGGGAGGGTGGCCAAGGCGGCTGTGGCGGCCAGGATTGCGATGCGCATCTGCGTCTTCCTCGTCAAATCGTCCCCTCGACATAAAGATAGCGCACCTCTACGGAACCGCCAGCCCGCTGTTACCTAGTGACAGCGTCCCCGGGCCTTGGCAGGTTCGGGGGCTGATTCTGATATGTGGAGGGAATCCATTGAATACCGCTGATATCATCGACGCCGTCGCGTCGAAGGACGACAAACTGACCAAGGCTCAAGCCAAGGCCGTTGTTGACGGCGTCTTCGCCGCCATCCGCGACGCCGCCGTGAAGGGTGAAGAGGTCTCCATCCCCGGCTTCGGCAAGTTCAAGGTTCAGAACAAGCCGGCGCGCACCGGCCGCAACCCCTCGACCGGCGCGACGATCCAGATCGCCGCCAGCAAGAAGGTCTCCTTCCAGGCCGCCAAGGCCCTGAAGGACGCTCTCTAAGAGACCAGTCCACAAGGCTGTTCCAGCGCCCACGACGGGAGACCGTCGTGGGCGTTCGCGTATCGGCACGCCTCAGGAGGACGGAGGAGGGGAGAGCCCGGGAAGCTACTCGCCCGTCACGCGATTGATCGCTGGCGAACGGCCCAGGCCTTCGCCTATCATCGTTCCATGAGCCCGACCCTGTCTCCCGACCTCCTCGACCAGTCCGCCGGCGCCATGGCCGAGGCGCTCGCCGCCCGCCGGGTCGGCGCCCTTGAGCTGACCGAAGCCGCCATCGCTCGCATCGAGATCCGCGACAAAGCCCTCAACGCCGTGGTCGTCCGCGATTTCGACCGCGCCCGCGAGGCCGCCCGCGCCGCGGACGCCGCCCTGGCGGGAGGCCAGAGCGCCCCGCTGCTCGGCGTGCCGATGACAGTCAAGGAGTCCAACAATGTCGCCGGCCTGCGCACCTGTTGGGGCACCCCGATGTTCGGCGACTGGAAGGCGGCGAGCGATGCGGTGGCCGTGGCCCGCCTGAAGGCCGCCGGGGCCATCATCCTCGGCAAGACCAATGTCCCGCCCTTCCTGTCGGACTGGCAGTCGAACAACCCGATCTACGGCCGCTCCCGAAATCCCTGGAACCTCGACCGCACCCCCGGCGGCTCCTCCGGCGGGGCGGCGGCCGCCGTGGCTTCCGGCATGAGCCCACTTGAGCTCGGCTCCGACATCGGCGGCTCGATCCGCGTCCCCGCCGCCTTCTGCGGCGTCTACGGCCACAAGCCCAGCTACGAGATCGTCCCCTCGCGAGGCCACCAGCCGCCGGGCATCGACGGCGCGCCGGCCCCGCTGGCCGTGGTCGGCCCCCTGGCCCGCACAGCTGCCGACCTGGACCTGGCCATGGACGTCCTGGCCGGCCCCGACGGTGACGCCGCCACCGGCTGGCGCCTGGTCCTCCCGGCCCCGCGCCACGCCCGACTGTTCGACTACCGCGTCCTGATCCTGGACCAGCACCCCATCGCCGCGACCGACGGTGAAGTGCGCGCGGCCCTGGCCCGCCTCGCCGCCGACCTGGAAGGGGCAGGGGTCAAGGTCTCCCGCGCCAGCCCGCTGCTCCCGGACCTGGCCGCCCTTCACAGCACCTACGGCGCCATGCTGAACACCGTCATGACCCGCGGCAGCCCCCAGCCCGCCCCGGTCGACGCCCACGGCTGGCTCGGTCTCCTGGACGCTCAGCTTGGCCTCCAGCGCCAGTGGGCCGTGCTGGCCGAGACCTTCGACGTGGTCATCGCGCCCGCCTTCGGCCGCACCGCCTACCCGCATGACGACGAGCCGGACACCGCCCGCCGCGTCCACATCATCGACGGCGCCCCGACCCCCTATTTCGACCAGCTCGCCTGGCCCGGTATCGCCACGCTGCTCGGCCTGCCCGCCACCGCAATCCCCTTCGGGCTCAGCGCCGACGGCCTGCCCATCGGCGCCCAGGTCATCGGCGCGGCCCTCGAAGACCGCACCACCATCCACGTCGCCCGCCTGTTGGAAGAAGCCTTCGGCGGCTTCCGCCCCCCGCCGGCGCGTTGAACCCAACCAGCCGGCAGTGGTCTTGGCGCCCCCCTCCCTGAGGGAGGGGGGAGGGGGAGGGTTTACGGTGCTGGACGGTTTTCTTTCGTAAACCCTCTCCCTCCACCGCTGCGCGGCGGGTCCCTCCCTCTCCCTCAGGGAGAGGGGCATCGAGGGCCGCCGAAGTCTATGCCTCTACTGGGAAGCGAACGAGGGCGGGCAGGGGACTTTACAAACCCCGATCGCCAGGCAACAACCGACCCGCTCTTCGGGGAGTAGCCGTCCGCGCCTCCAGCGGAACCATCGTCACCAGCACGCGGTCCAAGGACCCTGGCGATGGAGGCGGATCGACCGATCCGTACTGGTCAGACCGACGACGCCTTCCCCGGTCAGGGCCGCGGGGGTCGGGCGTCGTTGTGTTTCGCCTGGCCCGAAGGAAGACGACCATGACCCGCATCCTCCCCCTCGCCGCCCTGCTGCTGTCCGCCGCCCTGCTGACCGCCTGCGAAGACGTCGCCGGGGCCATCGACCAGGTCGACCAGGCCGCCGCGACCGCCCGCGAAGCCAGCGAAAAGCTCCAGCAGGGCGCCGAACTCGCTGAACGCGCGGCGCAGGATCCCGGCGGCCTGGTCCGCGACGCCGCCCTCGGGGCCCGCTTTACCCGCACCGCCACCGCAGAGGGCAACCTCTTCGTTCTCACCGACATCGCCACCGGCTGCCAGTACCTGGCTACCTATGCCCCGGACGGCGACACCATCCAGTCCATTGCCCCCCGCACCGGCGCTGATGGCCGGCAACGCTGCGTCGCCCCGGCCGGCGGGGTGGGCAAGGCGCCTGATGCCGCGTCCCTGGTCGGCAAGACCGTCGGGACCGGCCGCTGATAGGGCAGGGGACGTTTTCAGCCCCTGCGTGTACAATCCCGCCAGGAGCACCGTCATGCGCAAGACCATTGTGATTCTGGCCCTGGCGGCCGCCACGCCCGCCGTAGCCCAGCAGCAGGCCCAGAGGTCGGCTAAGCCGCCGACGGCCCAGGAGCTTGGCATCCGGGAATTCGTGCTCTCCGGTCAGCCGGAAGCCTGTTGGTCCGAAGTCCAGAAAACCTCGAAGGTCGCGCCCCAGCGCGTCATCCCACTCGGCGCCGCGCCCCGCGCGCGACACGAGAGGGCTGTTATGCGGCTGGTCGGCGGCTGCATGGTCCCGGTCATCGTCAACCACAACGTCGAGCGCAACCGCTAAGAGGCCGTCATCTTGCCAGCCGATTACCGCTGCGACGCCTGCCGCCTGTGCTTCACGCTGGGCGGTTATCACTATCATTCCATGCCGGACGGCTTTGTCGGAAAGAGCTTGTCTGTCTGTGGCGCATGTGGCCGCCAGCATGCCATCGAGTACGCCGCGCCCGACCGAGGGCCAGAACGGTTTGAGCTGTATGAGCTCGTCTTGACGGACGTGCTCGCCGGTGCCGTCGCGACTGTGGCGCGATGGCTTCGCAGAAATCGCGGCGTTTCGAGCGCCGAGGCGCTGGAAATCATTCGCAGCGCCCCGTTCGTTCTGATCGAGCGCGACGGCCATGATCGGATACGGGACCAACTGGATAAGCTTGAGCCTGACGGCGTCGTGGGGAGCCTGCGCTTCCTAGAGTCGATTCCCAACCCAGACTACGGCCCGCTGCAGAGCGACCGCGTTTTCTATGCGGCCGCTAATGTGC
The DNA here is from genome assembly GCF_009905535.1 of Caulobacter sp. SLTY. GTDB lineage: Bacteria > Pseudomonadota > Alphaproteobacteria > Caulobacterales > Caulobacteraceae > Caulobacter. The sequence goes on from NZ_JAAALA010000043.1 coordinate 13,942, forward strand.
GGGACGTCGAAGGCGAGGGGGAAGGTGCCTGCCACCATCGTCAAGCCTGGGTGTGGCTGGCGGCAAGCCAGCCCGCGCCTGCTTCCGATGTCCGGGTTTGTCCCTCTCAACTAGCATGTGAAGCCTGCGGCGCGTCGGACATGATCGACGACGCAGGCGATGCTCTTTCATGCCCCGGCTGCCACCAGGGGACAGCGCGGATGACATGCGGTTGGATAACATGAGCCAGCCCGAGCGTGAGCGGCAGCCCGAAACGTTTCTCGCCTAAGATATATTATCGGAAATAATTATACTCGGGCGATACTCAAGAGCGCCCCGACACCCCAAACACCTTTGAAAACGATCGCCGCGGACCGGCGCCAGCCTTAGTCGTCCAGTTCGACCTCGAACGACAGCTCGTCGAACCCTGCCTCGACACCGGCCGGAAGCTCCGACTGCAAGCGTTTGAAATCCATGTCGATATGGAGATTGGTCAGGATCGTCCGGCGCGGCTTCACCTCCGCCGCCCAGGTCAGCGTCTGTTCCAGGTGCGCATGGGTCGGATGCGGCGTGTAACGCAGCGCATCGACGATCCAGGTGTCCACGCCCTCCAAGGCATCGAAGGCCGACTGCGGCAGGCCGTTGACATCCGGTGTGTAAGCCACGGCTCCGAAACGGAAACCCAGCGAGCGAATCTCGCCATGCTCGACATCGAAGGCCACGGCCGGGATCGGTCCTGACGGCCCTTCGACCTCGAACCGCACGCCCAGCCCCGGAATGGCGCGCGCCTCGCAGATGGCCGGATAGCCGCCAGTCGATTGGAATATGTAATTGAACCGGCGCGTGAGGATCTCCGACGTTCTCGCATCCATCCAGGCCGGAATCCGGCTGCGCTGGTTGATGGCGAAGGCGCGGATGTCGTCGATCCCGTGCGCCTGGTCGGCATGGTCATGGGTGAAGAGTATTGCGTCAAGCCGTTGTACTTGCGCCGATATCGCCTGTTCTCTGAAATCGGGAGAAGTGTCGATCACCACCGTGGTCGAAGGCCCCTCCCCCAAACGTCGAAGGAGGAGGGAACAGCGCCGCCGCCGGTTCTTCGGCTCGGCGGGATCGCAGGCGCCCCAGTTTCCATCGGCCCTCGGCACGCCGCCGGACGAGCCGCTGCCGAGGATGGTGACCTCAAGCCGGCTCAAGGCCTGGGGATCCGGTCGAACAGGGCGAAGAAGGCGTCCTCGGTCCGCTGTTCGGCCTCCTCCAGGGTCCACCCCCGAACCTCGGCCAGTTTCCCAAGGATATGAGGTAGATAGGCCGGTTCGTTGCGACGCCCGCGCATTGGAACCGGCGCCAGATAGGGGCAGTCGGTCTCCAGGATGATCCGGTCGGCCGGCATGTCGGCAATGACCGCCCGCACATCCTCGGCGGCCTTGAAGGTGGCGATGCCCGACACCGAGAACCAGGCCCCCAGCGCCGCCGCCCGCCGCGCCAGCTCCGGGCCGCTGGTGTAGCAGTGCATGAGCAGCTTGAACGGCCCGGCGGCGTATTCCTCTTCGAGGATGTCGCCCATCACCTCGTCCGCTTCGCGGGTATGAACCACCAGCGGCAGCCCGGTCTCCCGCGCCGCGATGACATGCTGGCGAAACACCGCCGCCTGAATGTCGCGTGGGCTGAGGTCGTAGTGAAAGTCGAGGCCGCATTCGCCGATGCCGATCACCTTCGGCCGCCCGGCCAACCGAATCAGCTCTTCCGCCCTAAGCTCCTGATTTTCCTTGGCTTCGTGCGGATGGGTCCCGACCGTCGCCCAGATGTCGCCATGGGCCATCGCAATGGCGTGCACCGCCTCGAAGGACGAAACCTTGTCGCAGATCGTGACCATCATCCCGATCCCGGCGGCGCGGGCGCGGTCGATCACCTCCGCCTGGTCGTCGGCGAATTGGGGGGCGTGCAGGTTGACGTGGCTGTCGATCAGCATCAGGCGGCCGCGCGCCTCAAGGCCCGCACAGCGGTCCAGAAACTGTCAGCCCGGTCCAGGTTCAGCGCCTCGGCCTCCCTCGGGATGCTCTGCAGCAGGTCCCAGACGTCGGCCCAGCGGTCCAGGTCGTCGCCCTGCCCGCTCATCGCCTGGTCGGTGGCCATGGTGCGAACCCGGTCGCTCAGCCGCTCGAACAACATCTGGAACCGCTCAGCCCCCTCCCCGCCCCGGAAACTGTCGGCCAGGGCCAGCAGGGGCGCCGGATTGGGGTGTTTCAGGCTGTTCAGCATCTCATGGGCCGTATCATCGATGGCCAGCATCCCCAATTCGCCCATCCGCAGCGCCAGCCCTGGCGCCCCGCCGGCCATCTTCACCAGCCGGGCGGTGTCGTGGCCATCCAGGCCCGAGCGTTCGCGGACGATGGCCTCGGCCGTGTCCTCGTCCGGGGTTCGGAAGGCCAGGGTGCGGCACCGCGACCGGATCGTCGGCAGCAGCCGCCCCGGCGCATGACTGACCAGCAGCAGCACCCCGCGCGGCGGCGGTTCCTCCAGGGTCTTCAGAATGGCGTTGGCCGCGTTGACGTTCAGGTCGTCGGCCGCATCGACGATGGCCACCCGGTACGGCGCCTGGGCCGGCGACTTGGAGAAGAACTCGGGCAGCTGCCGCGCCTCATCGACCGGGATCACCTTTCGGACCTTGCCGTCCTCGCCCACCCGCTCCAGCACCATCAGGTCCGGATGGGTCCGCGCGGCCATCAGCCGGCTGGCCACATGGTCCGGGGTGGACGACAGCGGCCCCCCTACCCCATCCCACGGCGCACCCAGCAGTCGCCGGGCCGCATGGTATGCAAAGCTCGCCTTGCCCACCCCTTCAGGCCCGGTCAGCAGCCAGGCATGGTGCAGCCGCCCGGAGTCCAGCGCCGCGACGAACGCCGCCTCCTGCGCCTCATGGCCCAGCAGCCGCATCGTATCGCGCGGGTGCAGGCCCTCAGCCATCCACCCGCTCCAGCCGCGGTTCCACCGCCGCCCGGATGTCGGCCTCGACGGCCTCCGGCGAACGGTCCGCGCTGAGCACCACACAGCGGCCGGGATCGTTGCGGGCGATCTCCAGGAAGGCCTGGCGCAGCCGCTCATGGAACGCCGCCCCCTTGGCTTCGAACCGGTCCTCGCCCCCGCCCCGGCTCATCGCCCGCGCCAGCCCCTCCTCGACCGACAGGTCGAGGATCAGGGTCAGGTCGGGCTTCAGCCCCTCCAGCACCGTGGTTTCCAGCGTATCGATCAGCCGGGGATCCACCTGCCCGCCCGCGCCCTGATAGGCCCGCGTCGAATCGGCGAACCGATCACAAATCACCACCTTGCCGTCGGCCAGCGCCGGGCGGATCACCCGCTCGATGTGGTCGCGACGCGAGGCATACATCAGCAGGGTCTCAGTCACCGGGGACCAACGCTCCGGCGGCCCGTTCAGCACGATGTCGCGAATCGCCTCCGCTCCGGGCGAGCCGCCGGGTTCGCGGGTCAGCACCAGCTCATGCCCAAGCGCCTTCAACCGCTCGGCCAACCGGCGCACCTGGGTCGATTTCCCGGCGCCCTCGCCGCCCTCGAAGGTGATGAAGAATCCACGTGCCATGGGTCCAGACCCATCGACTGGAACGGCCGATGAGTCTAGCGCCCGGCGATCAACTTTGCGTCCGGAAAGCCGAGGGCGGCGACCGCTTCCCGCAGCCGCGCCGCGTCCTCGGCGTCACGCCCGGACTCGACCACCACCCGGTAAAGCGTCCGCCCGTCCCGCTGCAGCGGCACGATCCGCGCCCGGCCGACATCGCGCAGCGAGTTCACCGCCTTCTCGGCATTGCCCCGGTCGGCAAAGGCCCCCGCCTGAACCGCCCAGTCGCCGCCGCGCCCCTCCACCGGACGACGCGGCTCCGGATCGGCCACTACGCCGGCATACTGCAGCGTCCGGTCCTTTCCCCGCTCCGGCGCCGGTCCGACGTAGCGCACCCGCACCCGCGCGGTCCCCTTGCCAGAAAAGCCCAAGGCGTCGGCCCCGGCCCGCGACATGTCGATGATCCGGCCTGACACGAACGGCCCCCGGTCGTTCACCCGCACCTTGATCTTCCGCCCGTTGTCCAGGTTGGTCACCTCGACGATGCTGGGCAGCGGCAGGGTCTTGTGGGCGGCGGAAACCACCCACATGTCGAAGGTCTCGCCATTGGCCGTCTGCTTGTTGTGGAACTGCTGGCCGTACCAGCTGGCCTCGCCCACCTCGTTGTAGTTGGGCTGATCCTTCGGCGTGTACCAGATGCCGCGCACCTGATAGGGCCGCATGGTCCCCGGAACCCGCTTGCCGCCGCTACCGGGGGATGGCGTCTGCGCACTGGGCCGGCCCGACATCTTCGGCTTAGGCGCGCCTGCACAGGCCGCCAGGCTCGCGCCCGCCGCCAGGATCACCGCCAGTCGCCAAGGGTTGGAGCGCCACATCGCGCGATCCCCTTCCAGTCCGGCGACCACGATAGGCGCCCGCCGGTTGGAACGAGGTTAATGACGCTCAAACCCTTTGGCGCAGGCTCCACCGCTGCTATAGCCCCGCCTCCGGAAGGACAGGTGGCCGAGTGGTTTAAGGCAGCGGTCTTGAAAACCGCCGTGGGTGTGAGCCCACCGTGGGTTCGAATCCCACCCTGTCCGCCAGCAGCCCCGGTCAAACGAGCCGGCCGGAAGGCTGCTTGTTGGCCATGACGTCTTCGGGCACATCTGCCGAGTGGCGTTCACCGAACCGGCCTTCCTGCTTTTCTTTGTTCCACTGGCCCTGCTGGGCTTCTGGGCGGCTGCGCGCATCTGGGGCAAGGACGCGGCGCTGGTCGCCGTCCTGATTGCGTCCTGCCTGTTCTATGCGGCCTACGGGCTCCGGGTCTTCACCCTGATGGCGGCGGGGACGCTCATCAACGGAGCTGTCTGCCTGGCCCTGATCCGCCTGCCGGGAACGCGGCAGCGATTGCGAGTCGGGCTGTTCTGGAGCGCCCAGGCGTGGAATTTCGGCACGCTGGCGCTGTTCAAGTATCTGGCGCCGATGGTTGGCCTGGCCCAGGCGACAGAGGGCAGCGCCATTCCGGTCGGCATCTCCTTCTATACGTTCCAGCAGGCGGCGTTGCTGGTCGACGCCTTCAACCTTGATCGCCGCGTGGTGCAATACCTGCCCGCCGGCCGGCCGGTGGGGGGGATGGTCCGCTTCGGGGCCTTCCACACCTTCTTCCCGCAACTGGTCGTCGGCCCCATCACCTATCTGTCGGAGTTCGGGCCGCAGGCGCTGTCGCAACGGTTCGGCCGTTTCAAGCGCACCGACCTGGAGGTCGGACTGACCCTGATCGCCATCGGCCTGTTCAAGAAGGTGGTCATCGCCGACTCCCTGGGCCGGATCACCGCCCCCGTGTTCGACGGCCTGGCGCAGGGCGCGCCCGCCAACAGCGCTCAGGCCTGGCTGGCGGTGACCGGCTATTTCGCCCAGCTGTATTTCGACTTTTCCGGCTACAGCGACATGGCCTTGGGTCTGGCCCGGCTATTCGGTATCCGACTGCCGTTCAATTTCGACAGCCCCCTGCGAGCCAGCGGTATCGCCGACTTCTACCGCCGCTGGCACATCACCCTCACCCGGGTGATCGGGCGGTTCCTGTTCACGCCGCTCTCCCTGTGGGGCGCGAGGACGGCCGCGGAGAAGGCGTTGCCGATACCGGCGGCGCGGGCCCTGTCGGCCTGGGGGCCGATGCTGGTCAACTTCCAGGTCATCGCCCTGTGGCACGCGGCCCTGCCCACCTTCATGCTGTTCGGGCTGATCCACGGGCTCTGGTTCATTTTGGAAACGGAGGTCAGGGCCACCAAGCGGTGGCGTCGCTTCAAGAAGGCGACCACCGATACGTTCCGGCTCAGGGTCGGTCAGGCGCTGACGATCCTGCCGCTAATGCTGACCTTCGCGCTATTCCGGTCGGCGGACCTTCAGGTGTTCGCCAGTCTCGTCCAGGCCCTGCCCCTTACCGCGCCGGCGCCGGTGAACTGGCCGGCGGCGGCGCAGGTGGCCGGCGCCTTTGCGCTGATCTGGCTGGCGCCCAACTCGCAGGAGCTGCTGCGCCGCTATCGGCCTGGCATTCGGACCTGGAACAACCCGTCGACAACACCCGGCCCGCTGCGTGTGGAGTGGCGGCCGACCCTGCTGTGGGGACTGTTCGTCGCCGGGCTGCTGCTCGGCGCGCTGTCGATGATCGCCTACCGCACGCCTTTCATCTACATGGGGTACTGAGCGTGACCGGCTGGACCCGCCTGCTGCGAAGCCGTTTGCGACCCCTGCGGTGGCCCGGTCGCTGGCCTTTCCTGGTCGCGGCCGGGGGCGCGCTGGGGGTGGCGCTGGGTCTGGCTCTGTTCGTCACCCTGGTTGATCCGCACGATCTCTATCCCTGGGGGGCGCGACCGCATCTGTCCGGCAAGACCCTGGCGGGGTCGGCGCAGACCCAGGTGCTGAACGTGGCCACCAACGGGGACTTCGACGCCATTCTGATCGGATCGTCTTCGGCCCAACAGTTCGAGGGGCCGGATCTGGCCCGCCATCTGTCGGGGGTGAAGCGTGGCTACGCCATCGTTTATCTCGGGGCGCAACCGAAAGACCAGGCGGTGGTCATGGACCGGGTCGCGCGGGCGCCGAACCTCAAGCGAGTCCTGCTTAGCTACGATCTGGGCTACCTCGCGCCGGCCCAGCGGATGCAGCCCAACTTTCCCAACGCGCTGTACGACGACACGCCGCTGAACGACCTGGGCGCCATGACCCCGACCTCGCTGAGCCTGGCCTGGCGGCTCGCCACGGGCCAGAGCTACGACGATCGGCAATGGGACATCGCTCCGCTCCGGGCGGCATGGGCCAGGCGGCACAGGGTGAGCCAGACGCCGCGCGTGGTCGGCCGCTACAAGAGCTTCATGGCCCAGCAGAAGCCGCGGCTGGACGCGCCGACCAGTCTGACCTGCGCCGATTTCGAGGCCAACGCCCAGATCGCGGACTTCGCGCGTCGCCTGCAGGCCCGCGGCGTTCGGCTGGACATCATCATCCCGCCCTACAGCTATGCCGCCTATTCGGATTTCAACCGGCCTGAGCGGAACGCACGGGTGCAAGGCCAGCCCGCAATGGCCGCCTTTCTTCAATCGCGCCGCTGCATGATCGCGGCGGTCTCTCCCTATGCCAACACCAGGGTGTACGGTTTCGACCTGGAACGGGACCTGGTCGAGGACATGGGCAATTATTTCGACACCACCCACCTCTACGGCTCGGTCGCTGGTCGCCGGATGCTGGAGGCCATCGGCCGAGGCGAGAACGTTTTGACCGTGGAGACCTTCGAGCCCTACGCTCAGGAAATGCGTCGGCGGGTCGTCGCCTGGGAGTACCATAATTCGAAGGCGAAGCCGTGAGCCAGGCGTTGGATGACAGGGAGATCGCACCCGGCGCGGGGCCGGCTCTGAAGAGGCTGATCGCCGCTCAACTGGCGGCGTTTCCCGAACATGAGGGCTTCCTGCGGCGGCGGTTCGCGGCCGGGGCCGACGACTTCTGCGAGAGCCTCGCGACGACCATAGAGACGATCGCCGGCGAGGATCTGGCCCGGCTGTGCGAGGACTATCGCTGGCTGGCCGGGGCTGTGCTGGAAGAGGAGCTGTTCTTCCGGCGCGAGGGTCGATACCGGCTGTCCAGCTTTGCCGAGGCCGAGGCGCTGGTCTACGCCGATCCGGCCTACATGACCCGCTACATGAACGGCCTTCTGCTGTCACAGCTGTGGTGGTCGAACCATACGGCGGTGCTGGCCTGGTTCCGCGACCGCTATCTTCCCGGCAATGGGACGCAGGCGCGGCATCTGGAGATCGGACCGGGCCATGGGCTGTTCCTGCTGCTGGCGGAACAGGATGGCCGGACGGAGTCCTGCGTTGGCTGGGACATCAGCCCGGCCAGCCTGGCCCTGGTCGAGAAGACCTTCGCGGCGCTCCGGCGGCCCGCACCCTCCCTGCTGCTCTCCAACCTGTTTGAGGCGCAACTGGGCCGGTTCGACTCCATCGCCTTCTCTGAGGTGCTGGAGCACCTGGAAGCGCCCGCCGAGGCGCTGGCGCGCGTCCACGACCTGCTGGCGCCCGGCGGACGGGCCTTCATCAACGCACCCGTCAATTCCCCGGCGCCGGACCACATCACCCTCTTCGAGACGCCCGAGGCGATCGTCGATCTGGTCCTCGCCGCCGGGCTGGAGATCGAGGATGTGCTTCTGGCGCCGGCGGCCGGCGCCAGCCTGGACCGGGCGCGGAAATTGAAGCTGGCCATCTCGACGGTCGTCATCGCCCGCCGGCCGCTCTAGAGAGGACGGATGAGCCAGATTCAGCCTGAACTCGAGGACATCCTCCGCACCCTTTTCGACGAGTACGAGGGTCCGATCACCGGAGCCCTGACCGCCGCCGAGGTCGAGCAGTGGGACAGCCTGGCCAATGTGCAGCTGGTAGTGCTGGCCGAGCGGACCTTCGGGGTGCGGTTTTCCACCGCCGAGATCGCGGGCTTGGCCAATCTCGGGGCTTTGGCCGACCTGATCCGGGCCAAGCAGGGCTAGCGATGGCCGGGCCGGACAGCCCCTCGCCGCCGATCGCCGTCGGCCAGTGCGCCGAACGGACCTTCATCATCGACGCCGGGGCGATGGCGGCCTTCGCGTCCCTGTCGGGCGACCGCAGCGCCATCCACACCGACGCCGCCTTCGCCCGCGGCCGGGGCTATGAGGACGTGATCGTCTATGGCGGGCTGATGCTGGCGCAGCTTTCCGGGTTGTTGGGCAGCGTGCTGCCGGGCGACGACGCGGTGTCTGCCCGCTGGAGCATCGACTACCGCAAGCCTCTCTACCTGGGCGAGGAGGCAGTGCTCAGGCTCGAGGTGTCCCATGTCTCGCCCGCGGTGGGGCTGGTCGAACTGCGCTTCAGTATCCGGACAGGGGACCGGCTGATCGCCACCGGGTCAGCCCAGAGCCTGGTCCCGCCCGAGCGGATCGCGCCATGACCGGCTCAAGCCTGGATGTGACCAGCTTCTTCTGGCGGCCGCCGCGCCAGCCAGACTGGGACCAGGCCTGCAAGGCCTTGGCCGACCGCATCGCCGCCCTTCCGGAGGACGCCCCGGTTCCAGCCGCCCTCACTCACGCCTTGCGGGCCCTGGCGGGCCAGCGGCCGGCCCCGCTGGACGCGGTGAAGCTGGGGCGGATCGCGGGACGTCTGGCGCGGCGGCCGGCCGGCGTCCAGGGCCTGCGACGGTTCAAACTGGCCATCGTGGGCGAGCAGACTCTGGCCTTGCTCGCCGCCGATCTGCCGGCGGCGGGGCTGGCGCGCGGGCTGTTGATCGAGACCTTGGAGGCGCCATTCGGGGTCGGCGCGGCGGTAGCGGATGGCCAGCTTGAGCTCGAGGACTCCGCCGGGTTCGATGCGGTCCTGTTCATGCCGAAGGCGGGCCCGGAGAATCCTCGGGATCGGCTGGAGCGGGTCGCAGCCGGGCTACGCAACGCGCTTGGCGCCCCCGTCATCCTGACCACCGAGGCCGTGCCTCCGCCGTTGGCTGCCGCGGACCTCGGCCTTCCAGCCAGCCCGACCCGGCTGGTCCAGGCGTTCAATCTGATGCTGGCGGACGGCATGGCCGCCGGCTGCTGGGCCCTGTGGGACCTGGCGGGGCTGGCGGCGGAGATCGGCGGCGGTCGGTTCCGCGATCCGGCCCGCTGGCATGCGGCGAAGCTGCCGTTCGACCCTGCGCTGGGGCCGCTGGTGGCCGACCATCTGTGCCGCCTGCTCGCAGCCATGGCGGGACTGTCAGGCCGGGCGCTGGTGCTGGACCTGGACAACACCCTGTGGGGCGGGGTCATCGGGGATGATGGGCTGGAGGGCATCCGGCTGGGCCAGGGGTCGGGCGAGGGTGAGGCCTACCTCGCCGTGCAGAAACTGGCGTTGGATCTGCGCGAGCGCGGCATCGTGCTGGCGGTCTGCTCGAAGAATACCGACAGCATCGCCCGCGCCCCGTTCGAACAGCATCCGGAGATGCTGCTGAAGCCCTCGCACATCACTGCCTTCCATGCCGGCTGGAACGACAAGGCCAGCGCACTCACCGCCATTGCAAAGTCCCTGGGCCTGACGACGGACTCGCTGGTTCTGCTCGACGACAACCCCGCCGAGCGGGCCTGGGTGCGCGCCGCCCTGCCCGGCCTCATGGTTCCCGAATTGCCGGACGATCCGGCCGGCTACCCGGCGGCGGTGATCGCCAGCGGCGTGTTCGAGCATCTGCCGCTCAGCGCCGAGGACGCCGGGCGCGCACAGGCCTATGTCGCCCGCGCCTCGGCGCAACAGGCCCTGGACCTGTCGGGCGATTACCAGACCTGGCTCGACAGCCTGGACATGCGGCTGAGCATAGGCCCGTTCGACGCCATCGGCAGGAGCCGCATCGCCCAGCTGATCGCCAAGTCCAATCAGTTCAACCTGACCAGCCGCCGATACACCGAGCCACAGGTCGCCGCCCTGGCCGCCGATCCCGAGGTGCTGACATGGCAGGCGCGGTTGTCGGACCGTTTCGGCGACCATGGCATGATCGGCGTGGTCATCGTGCGGGGCCTCGGCGGGCCCGACTGGGAGATCGACAGCTGGCTGATGTCCTGCCGTGTTCTGGAGCGCGGCGTCGAACAGGCGCTGATGAACCAGCTGATCGAGACGGCGCGGGCGGCCGGCGCACGATCCCTCAACGGCCGGTGGATCGACAGCGGCCGCAACGGCCTGGTGCGCGAGTTCTACGACCGCATGGGTTTTGCCGCCGTCGAGCCAGGGAACTGGCGTCTGGCTCTCGAACACGCCGAGCCACTGGCCACAGCCGTGACTATCGAGGCGGCGCCTGCATAACCAATGGCTCTTGGCCCCCGCCCGCGATCAGCCCTTCTTGCGAGTCCTCTTCGCGGTGTTGAGCTCCACCGCCGCGCGGATCAGCGCCTTGAACGCCGCTTCGTCGACCGCCGCCCCCTGAGCGATATCGATGGCGCGACGGGCATTGCCCTCCAGGCTGGCGTTGAACAGGCCCTTGGGGTCGGGCAGCGAGGCGCCCTTGGAGAACGTCAGCTTGACCACCGCCTTGTAGGTCTCGCCGGTGCAGAGGATGCCGTCGTGCTCCCAAACCGGCACGCCGCGCCACTTCCAGGTCTCCTTGACCTCGGGATCGGCCTCATGGATCAGGGCGCGCACGCGGGCCAGGGTCTCGCCGCGCCAGTCCGGCAGGGACTCGATCTTCAGGTCGATCAGCTGTGAGGGCGTCGGGTCGGTCACAGGCGTTCTCCGGGAAGTTTGGAGGCCTGGCGAATCCAGTTCTCCAGTTCCTCGCCGATAGGATCGTTCTCGCGGATGTCGAGGTAGCGAACCTCCGGAACCTTGGAGGCGCCCGGCGGCAGCGGCTCCATGGAGGTCCCGCGGAAGAAGGTCAGCTTCACGTACTTGTCGAAACAGTGGAAACTGAGGAACCAGCTGCCCTCCTCCACCCCGTAGAAGGGGCTGTTCCACTTCACCGCCTTGGCCACGCCCGGCACGATCCGCTCGACCAGGGCGTCGACCTTGCGGCAGACGCCCTGCTTCCAGCCCGGCACGGCGTCGAGATAGGCCTGGACCGGAACGTTGCCATAGCCCTTGGCGATCTGAGGATTGCCCCCGGACAGCAGGATGGGCTTGCCATCCTCCGACTTCAGCGGCGGCCGGGAAGATATCTTCCGGCCCATGGCTCAGGCCTCGCTCCGGCGCCGGGTGAAGTAGGGCCGGAAGAACATCCAGAGGCCACTGATCATCAGCAGGATCAACGGACCCAGGGCCAGAAAGCCGATCCAGGCCTCCTGGACCCCCATGGTCAGGGCAACCAGGTTGGCGATGACCGCCAGGGTGAAGGCGATGGATATCCAGCGGTGGGCCTGGCGGATCCACGGGGTCATGACGGTCTCTCCTCAGTGGTCGTCGAGGGTGGCGACGAGCTGATCCAGCTTGCCGAGCATGTCGGTCCAGCCGTGCAGGGCGCCGCCGAGCGCCTGCTTCTGGGTGGGCCGGAAACCGGCTTGCTCGACCCGCAGGTGCGTGCCGGCGGCGGTGGGCATGAGGGTAAAGGTCACCACGCTCTTGAGGGCGAAGTTCGGGTCCTCGTTGTCGAAGTTCCAGCTGTAGGAGAGCGACTGCATCGGCTCGATCTCGAGCACCTCGCAGTCCAGAACCCCGCCCCAGGCGCCGCGCAGGTTGAACCGGTGGCCGACGGCGGGGACGAAGTCGTTCTTCATCAGCCACTCTTCCATCAGGTGCGGCTGGGTCAGCGCCCGCCAGACCTTATCCGGCGGATGGGGCATCTCCCGTTCGACAACCACGGATCGGGTCTGCGTCATTGGTCCATCCTGTTGAGGAGGTTCTCAAGGTCGTCGAAACGGTTCTCCCAGAACCGGGTCATCTCGCTGGTCCAGTCGACCAGGGGGGCCAGCGCCTCCAGTTGGGCGCTGTAGTGGGTCTGGCGGCCGTCGGGTCGGTCCCGCACCAGGCCGGCCTGCTTCAGCACGCCCAGGTGTTTGGAGACCGCCGGCTGTGAAACCCCCGCACGCGCGGTCAACGCCGCCACCGTCTGCTCCCCATCGCGACACAGCCGCTCGAAGATGCCCCGGCGGGTCGGGTCGGCGAGGGTGCGGAACAGGACGTCTGGGGCGGGGGTCATGTAAACCAATAACCGAGCAGCTATGAGTTATTCATAACCACGTGGATATGCGTTCGTCAACCGCTCTCGACGTGCGACCTTGCCTTCCAGATTTCATGCTAGGTGCGCACCCAAACGCCTGGAGCCGATACGCTTGTACTGGGATCTCGCCGCCATCCTGCTGGGGCCCGTGGCCGGCAGCTTTCTGGGCCTGGTCAGCCTGCGGCTGCCGGCGGAGAGGCCAATCGTTGTCGGCCGGTCCGCCTGCCAGGCCTGCGGCCGGACGCTCGGCCCGCTCGACCTTGTCCCCATCCTCAGCTTCCTGCTGCTCCGCGGCCGCTGCCGAACCTGCGGCGCCGCCATCCCGCGCCGCTACATCGCCATAGAGCTGGCCTGCATGGCCCTGGGCGTCTGGAGCGCCGCCGCCTTCGAAGGGCCGCTGGCGCTGATCTCCGCACTGCTGGCCTGGTGGCTGCTGCTGATCGCGGTCGTCGATGCTGAGCACCAGTGGCTGCCGGACCGCCTGACCCTGCCGCTCGGCGCCGTCGGCCTGATTCTATCGGCCGTCCTGGCGCAGCTCTACCCAGGCTTCTCGCCGATGCACCAGGCCATCGGCGCCGCGGCCGGCTTCCTGTCCCTCTGGCTCGTCGCCTTCCTCTATCGACGCCTGCGTGGGCGCGAGGGGCTGGGCGGCGGCGATCCCCGGCTGTTCGGGGCCATCGGCGCCTGGGTCGGTTGGATGGGATTGCCCAGCGTCCTGGTGTGGGCCGGCATCGCGGGCCTCAGTGTCGTTCTGGCCACAGGGGTTTTACGACGGTCGGTCTCTGGCGACCAGCGCCTGCCGTTCGGGACATTCCTGGCCGTAGGCGCTTGGCTGGTCTGGGTTTTCGGGCCGATCGGCGTCTGAGCCTGTCTTCAGCCGTCTGAACGCATTTCACAAAGGCGCCGCGAAACTGTCGTCGGACGGTCGGCGGACCGTCATCGACCAGTGGCCGCACCGTCACGAAGCGCCGTTAAGGCCGCTTCTGGGCAGGCGGGGCCCATGACTGGCGCGGCTGATGGAAGCCGCCCGACTCCCCGCGCGCAACGCAGGTGGAGATCAGGATGTCCGGCTTCAAGAAATTCCTCATGACGATGGCGGCCGCGGGCGCCTCCCTGGCGCTGGCCAGCTGTGGCGGCGCGGACGGCGTCGCCTCGCCGGGCGAAGGCGACTTCGGCGGCGGCGGCGGTGGGTCGGGGGCCGTGGAACTGGTGATGGCTGCC
>NZ_JAAALA010000044.1 GCF_009905535.1 Caulobacter sp. SLTY
CCGCACCACCCCGCCCCGCAGCCCCCCCGCAAAGGCCGCGAACCCGCCGACCGGTACGGCGAAGGGAACATAGGCGCCGTCGATCCCGGCGGCGGCCAGCCAGGCGTTGTGCAGCACCGGGCTCATCGAATGGGTGACGGGCGATCCGGCAATGCCGGCGATGGCCGTTGCGCCGGTGATGGTCATAGGGGCAGGGCGCCATGGCGGCGCAGCAGGTCGAGCAGGCCGATCATCGGCAGGCCGAGGATGGTGAAATAGTCGCCCTCGATCCTGGAGAACAGCTGCACCCCCTCGTCCTCCAGCTTGTAGCAGGCGACCGAGCTGAGCAGGCCTTCGCCCTGGCGTTCCAGCCAGGCGTCGAGGAAGTCGTCGGTAAAGGGGCGCATGGTCAGCCTGGCCGAGGGAACCTCGCGCCAGATCGGGGCCCCGTCGAGGGCCACGACCACAGCCGAATGCAGCTGGTGGCTCTCGCCGCGCATCAGCCGCAGCCGCTCACGGGCCTCGGCCATCGACTTGGCCTTGTCGAACAGCCGGCCCTTGAAATCGAGGACCTGGTCCGCGCCGATGACCAGGGCGCCGGGGCGTTTGGCGCTGACCCGTACCGCCTTCAGCTCGGCCAAGGCGTCGGCCACCTCGCGGGGGGTTGCGTTGTCCGCCAGCAGGGAGGCCTTGGCGGCGTCCTCGTCGACGCCGGGCGACATGGCCTCGTGCGCCACCCCGGCGGCGGTGAACAGGGCGCGGCGGGCGGCGCTGGTGGAAGCCAGGATGACCGGTCTCACGTCAGCAGCTCCACCTGGGCCCGGCCGCCGTGCAGCAGGTTGATGATCGCGGCCGCGGTCTCCTCGACCGAACGCCGGGTCACATCGATCACCGGCCAGCCGTGCCGTTCGAAGAGGCGCCGGGCGTGGATGATCTCCTGGCGGATAGCGTCGATGTCCGCGTAGTCCGGCGCGCGATCCTCCTTCAGCGACAACAGGCGGTTGCGGCGGATCTGGGCCAGGCGGTCGGGCGAGGCGATCAGGCCGACGATCAGGGTGTTTTTGAGTTCCAGCAGCTGGGGCGGGGCCGGCATGTGCGGCACCAGGGGGATGTTGGCGGCCCGCACGCCCCGGTGGGCCAGATAGATGCAGGTCGGGGTCTTGGAGGTGCGGGAAACACCGACCAGCACCACGTCGGCCTGGGCGAGATCCGGTCCGCCGGCCCCATCGTCATGGCCGATGGCGTAGTTGAGCGCCTCCATCCGGTCGAAATAGTCGCTGTCCAGAGCGTGCTGGGCGCCGACGCGGGCTGAGACGGCGATGCCCAGATAGCGGCTCATGCTGGCCATCACCGGGTCGAGCGGGGCGATACAGGGCATTTCC
Source organism: Caulobacter sp. SLTY (assembly GCF_009905535.1). Classification (GTDB taxonomy): domain Bacteria; phylum Pseudomonadota; class Alphaproteobacteria; order Caulobacterales; family Caulobacteraceae; genus Caulobacter. Next base: position 1,362 of record NZ_JAAALA010000044.1, read on the forward strand.
AGGCGGCGGCAGCCTTCCTCCAGGGCGGTGCGCAGCTCCGGCTCGGCGATGGTGTGCATGACGATACCGGGCGCCTCGGCGATCTCTTCCAGCGCCCGCTCCATCTGCCGCCCGGAGCGGACCAGGGCGTAGATATGCTCGATCGGCAAAGTGTCGGTGAACCGGGCGCAGACCGCGCGGGCCATGGCGTTCAGGGTCTCGCCGGTGGAGTCGGAGACCAGGTGCACATGGAAGTAGGTGGCGATCTTGGCGGGCGTCATCGTGAAGCTTCCATACGCCGCCGACGGGATGCGCGCCAAGGCCCGGCTGGAGAGGCCGCTCCGGATGCAACAGCCTGTGGAGAAGGGCGTTAACGGATCGTTAACCGATCCACATCCCTCCACGCCCGCCGGCGACAGCGGCCGAGGCCGGTGGATTAACCTCTCGTTAAGACTTTCCGAGCCCACAGGATCGACGGCCGCGAGACACTGGGGAAAGCATACCCGAGCCCCTGTTTAACGACTCCGGTTCGATAACCGATATCGCCCGACCTGCTCCGGGATTCCCCTGGCTCCATCAAGGACTTCGCCAACTGTCCCCGCAGTCCACAGGCTGCGATGGCCCTGTGAGAATCCGCAGGCGCCCTGTGCGGATCGACTGGGCGCCGTTCAGACCTTGGCCGGGTTATCCCCACGGCGCCCTGTGCCTACCTCTTCTTCCCCCTTAAAATTAATCTTCTATTAAGAGATTAAGGAGGGGCCTTGCCTGTCCGCACTTGCGTGTCGGCTTGGCGGGGATCAGAAGGCCGCTCATGAATCCCGCGCCCCTTCCCGCCCTGCTCCGCGTTCTCGCCGGCGAGACGCTCGAGCGCCCGCCCGTCTGGTTCATGCGCCAGGCGGGGCGGTACCTGCCTGAATATCGCGCCGTGCGGGCGACCGCGCCTGACTTCATCGCCTTCTGCCATGACAGCGAGAAGGCCGCGGAGGTCACCTTGCAGCCGCTGCGGCGGTTTCCCTTCGATGCGGCCATCGTCTTCGCCGACATCCTGCTGATCCCCGGCGCCCTTGGCCAGAAGGTCTGGTTCGAGGCCGGCGAGGGGCCAAGGCTCGGCGAGATGCCCAGTCTCGACAGCATGGCAGGGGAGATCGAGGCCTCGACCGAACGGCTCTCGGCGATCGGGAACACCCTGGCGCTGGTGCGCGGCCGGCTGGATCCGGAGAAGACGCTGATCGGCTTTGCCGGCGCGCCCTGGACGGTGGGCAGCTACATGATCGAGGGCGGGTCCTCGGATCGGTCGAAGGCTCGGACCTTCGCCTACGAACAGCCGCAGGCCATGGACCGGCTGATGGATATCCTGGCCGAAAGCACGGCGCGGTACCTGGCCATGCAGGCGGAGTCGGGCGCCCAGGTGCTGAAGATCTTCGAAAGCTGGGCCGAGGGCTTGCCCGAGGACCTATTCCACCGCCTGGTCGTCCGGCCGCATCAGATCATCGTGCGGCGGCTGAAGGAACTGAACGTCACCGCCCCGCTGATCGGCTTTCCGCGCGGCTCGGCCGCCTATGCCGAGGTCTATGCCGACGAGGTCGATGTCGACTGCGTCGCCCTCGACACCGCCTGCCCGGCGGCGGTCGGCCTGCGGCTGCAAAGGACCAAGGCCATCCAGGGCGCCCTCGACCCGCTGCTGCTGCGCGCCGGTGGTCCGGAGCTGGACCGCCGGGTCGACCAGTTGCTCGAACAATGGGGCGGCGGCCGCTACATTTTCAACCTCGGCCACGGCATCCTGCCCGACACCCCCATCGCCCACGTCGAGCGGGTGCTGAAACGAGTGACCGGCAAATGACGAGACGGATCGCGGTCGTCCTGTTCAACCTCGGCGGGCCGGATGGCCCGGACAGCGTCGAGCCCTTCCTGTTCAACCTGTTCAACGATCCGGCCATCATCAGCCTGCCGGGTATCGTACGCACCCCGCTGGCCAAGCTGATCTCCAGCCGCCGCGCACCGATGGCCCAAGGCAACTACGCCCTGATGGGCGGCGGCTCGCCCCTGCTGCCCGAAACCCGCAAACAGGCCGACGCCCTGGTCGCCGCTATGGCCAAACGCCTGCCGGGCGACGAGGTCCGCAGCTTCATAGCCATGCGCTACTGGAAGCCGCTTACCGAGGAGACCGCGGCCGAGGTTGCCGCCTTCGCCCCGGACGAGGTCCTGCTGCTGCCCCTCTATCCGCAGTTTTCGACCACCACCACCGGCTCATCGATGAAGGCTTGGAAGGCCGCCTACAAAGGCCCGGGTACGAGCCGCGCCGTCTGCTGCTGGCCGGCCGGCGACGCCTTCGTGGAGGCCCACGCCCGCCTGATCGAAGAGGCCTTCGAGGCCGCCGGCCGACCGGGTCCCGCCCGCCTGCTGTTCTCCGCCCACGGCCTGCCTGAAAAGGTCATCAAGGGTGGCGATCCCTACCAGGCCCAGATCGAGGCCACCGCCGCCGCCGTGGCCGCCCGGCTCTCCGGCGACTGGGACTGGCGGGTCAGCTACCAGAGCCGGGTCGGGCCGATGAAGTGGCTCGGCCCCAACACCGAGGACGAGATCCGCGCCGCGTCGAAAGAGGGCCTGGCCCTGGTGGTCACCCCCATCGCCTTCGTCTCCGAACACATCGAGACCCTGGTCGAACTCGACATCGAGTATGGCGAGGTGGCCAGGCACGAAGGCTGTCCGGCCTATGTCCGGGTCCCGGCGCTCGGTATCGATGCCAGCTTCATCGAGGGCCTGGCCGAGGCCGCGGTCTCGGCCCTCGGCCGCACCGGCATCGACAGCGACGGCTCCTACCGGTGCAGTGGCTGGAAGCAGTGCCCGAGGATGGCTACAACCGCGCCATGAGCTTTCTGACCAGCCAGTTCGACCTGATCCGGGGCCTGCACATCCTGGCGGTGATCGCCTGGATGGCGGGGATGCTCTACCTGCCGCGGCTGTACGTCTACCATTCCAAGGCCACGCCCGGCTCGGAGATGGACGAGACCTTCAAGGTCATGGAGATCAAGCTCCTCAAGATCATCATCAACCCGGCGATGATCGCCACCTGGCTGTTCGGCCTGCTGCTCATCGCCGTCCATGTGAACCAGAGCGGCTGGGCGTTCCTGGCCCAGCCCTGGATGATCACCAAGCTGATCGCGGTCATCGCCCTGTCCGGCTGGCACGGCTTTCTCGCCGGCGCCCGCAAGCGGTTTGAGGCCGGGACCAACACCCGGCCCGAAAAGTTCTGGCGGATGACCAACGAAATCCCCTTCGTTCTGGCCATCATTGCGGTCCTGGCGGTCACGACGCAGTTCCTCAGCCGCTGATCTCTTGAAACCCCCGCGACCGCGTCCCACCTTGACGCCAGCGGAGCCCTGTGGTTCCCCTCACGGCGCTGCTTCGGCAGTCTCCTCTTTCCGGCCCCTCCGCGTGACGACACGCCGACGACCAGCCGGATCCCCTGAATGAATTCCCATAGCCGCAAGCCCTCAACGGCCCGGCGCTTACACTCCCTCCAGGTCGCAGCGCGCGGCCTGACGCCATGAGTCCATCTATGTCCGAAGACACCCCCATCGAATCCGAAACCCCCGAAGCCGCCGAAGACATCCTCGAGACCGTCTCCGACGCCGGCCTGGACGAGGGCCCCGACACCTCCGCCGTCGCGGAAACCGCCGAAGACGCCGCGCTCAACGGCGAAGAAGGCGATGACGAGTTGGCCGCCGTGGTGGCCGAGCTCGGCTTCACCCGCATGTCCCTTCAGCAGCTGAAGGACACTCCGCCGGCCGAGCTGCTGGCCCTGGCCGAAAAGCTGGAGGTCGAGAACGCCAACTCCATGCGCAAGCAGGACATGATGTTCTCGATCCTGAAGACCCTCGCCGAGGAAGGCGTGGAGATTTCCGGATCGGGCACCATGGAAGTGCTGAGCGACGGCTTCGGCTTCCTGCGCTCGCCGGAAGCCAACTACCTGCCGGGTCCGGACGACATCTACGTCTCGCCCTCGCAGATCCGCAAATTCGGCCTGCGCACCGGCGATTCCGTCGACGGCGGCGTCCGCGCGCCGCGTGAAGGCGAGCGCTACTTTGCCCTGGTCGACGTCAAGCAGATCAACTTCGAGCCGCCGGAGAACGTGCGGCACAAGGTCCATTTCGACAACCTGACCCCCCTCTACCCGGAGCGGCGGCTCAACATGGAGCTGCCCGATCCGACGGTGAAGGATCGCTCCGGCCGGGTGATCGATATCGTCGCCCCGCTGGGCAAGGGCCAGCGCTGCCTGATCGTCGCCCCGCCGCGGGTCGGCAAGACGGTGATGCTGCAGAACATCGCCAAGTCGATCGAGACCAACCACCCCGAATGCTACCTGATCGTCCTTCTGATCGACGAGCGACCGGAAGAAGTCACCGACATGCAGCGGACGGTGAAGGGCGAGGTCATCGCCTCCACCTTCGACGAGCCGGCGACCCGCCACGTCCAGGTGGCCGAGATGGTCATCGAAAAGGCCAAGCGCCTGGTCGAGCACAAGCGCGACGTGGTCATCCTGCTGGACTCGGTCACACGCCTGGGCCGCGCCTACAACACCACCGTCCCGTCCTCGGGCAAGGTGCTGACCGGCGGCGTGGACGCCAACGCCCTGCAGCGTCCCAAGCGCTTCTTCGGCGCGGCGCGGAACATCGAGGAGGGCGGCAGCCTGACGATCATCGCCACGGCCCTGATCGACACCGGCAGCCGGATGGACGAAGTCATCTTCGAAGAGTTCAAGGGCACCGGTAACTCGGAAATCGTGCTGGATCGGAAGGTCGCCGACAAGCGCATCTTCCCGGCCATCGATGTGCTGAAGTCCGGCACCCGCAAGGAAGAGCTGATCACCCCGAAGGACCAGCTGACCAAGACCTACATCCTGCGCCGCATCCTCAACCCGATGGGCAGCCAGGACGCCATCGAGTTCCTGCTGGACAAGCTGCGCCAGTCGAAGACCAACGGCGACTTCTTCCAGTCGATGAACACCTGACGGTTCAAAACTGTCGGAAACTCAAGGCCCGGAGCCGAAAGGCGCCGGGCCTTTCCATTTTGTCGCACCCTTTCGCGGGCCGATTTCCGCCACGACAGCCTTTCCTCCGGCCGACTGACGCCCCATATTGTATCAACTGATACATAGTTGAGGCAGCGTCATGGACCAGCCCATTCTGATCGTCGGCGCCGGCATGGCCGGGCTGTTCACGGCTCTGGCCCTGGGCAGCCGGGGCCATGCGGTCACCGTGCTGGAGCGCGATCCGCCGCCGCCGGCGGGGGACGCCGACACGGCCTTCGCCGACTGGAACCGGCGAGGGGTGGGCCACCTGCGCCACAGCCATGCCTTCCTGGCCCGTCTGCGGTCGATCATCGTCGAGCGGCATCCGGCCCTGATGCAGCGGCTGAAGGACGCCGGCTGCCAGGAGCTGACCTTCGCTTCCGGCCTGTCGCCGCAGGTGGCGCAGCGCTACCGGCCCCAGCCGATCGACGAGACCCTCACCGTCCTGACCAGCCGCCGCACCACGCTCGAGCTGGTCCTGCGCCAGTACGTCACCGAGCTGCCGGCCGTGGCCCTGCGCAGCGGCGTCAACGTCTCCGGCCTGGCCGGCGAGGTGCGGGATGGGACTTTCGTCTGCGAGGGGCTGACGCTCGAGGACGGCGAGGTGCTCAAGGGGATCGTGGTCGACGCCGCCGGCCGCTCGACCAACACCTTCGACTGGCTGGCCGAGGCGGGGATCGAGGTTCCCGAGGAGGCCGAGGACGCCGGCATCCTCTACTACACCCGCCACTACCGGCTGCGGCCGGGGATGGCGGAACCGGAACGCGGGACCGTGCCCGGGGCCGGCGACCTGGGCTTCATCAAGTACGGGGTGTTCCCGGCCGACAACGGCTGCTTCTCCATCACCCTGGCGGTGCCGGAGATCGAGGAGGCGCTGCGCAAGGCGGTGATGAAGCCGGAGGTGTTCGACGCCGTCTGCGCCCAGATGCCGGGCATCGCCCGCTGGACCGACGTCGAGCGGTCCGAACCGGTCAGCAAGGTGTTCGGCATGGGCGACCTGCGCAGCCGCTGGCGCGAGATGGCGCCGGAGGGGCGGCCGCTGGCGGTGGGCCTGTTCCCGATCGGCGATGGTCTGGTGCGGACCAATCCCCTCTATGGCCGGGGCTGTTCCTTCGCCGCGGTGACCGGGGAGCTGGTCGCCCAGACCCTGGAGGCGCAGACCGATCCAACGGCCCGCGCGGTCGCCTTCTCCAACGCGGTTCGGGGCGAGCTGCGTCCTTATTACGAGGACATGCGCACCCAGGACCGGGCGGCGATCAAGCGCGCCCGCAATGCGCTGAACGCCGCCTACCGGCCGAGCTTCAAGGCCAAGGTGATGAAGAGCTTCACCGACGACGCGATCGCCATCGCTATCCGGCGCGACCCGGACCTGTTGCGCGAGTTCATGCGCGGCTTCCACATGCTGGAGGACAGCCGCGCCTGGCTGAAGCGGCCGTCCAATGGGGCCAAGGTGCTGGCCGCCTGGGCGACGCCCCGGGCGATGAAGCGCAAGTGGTACCCGGTCAAGCTGGGGCCGGAGCGGGGCGAGATGCTGCAGGCCGTGGGGGTGGATCCGCAGGAGGATCCGCGGCGGCTGGGATTTGCGGTTTAGGGTAGAGCGTCGCTCTCCTCTTCCCCCCTCCCTCCGTCATCCTCGCACTTGTTGCGAGGACCCATGATCTCGAACGTATGAGAGACGGGCTGAACGCGGCTCACTCCCCAACCGCTTGCGCGTATGGGTCCTCGCAACAAGTGCGAGGATGACGGAGGAGGGATCAGGCGGGGTTAAAAAATCCCGTTTTTTCAGAGTCCCCACCAAGCATCTGGAATCCTTCAAGGAGTCCGATTTCCGCCAACAGGGGTCGAAACCAACCCTGAATGACTCGCATTGACTCTTCCGAAAAAGAGAACAAAACAGAAACACAATGTTCGCTGCAAGCTCGCTTCACGACTGTACCAACCCCGCCCTCGCCCCGCGCGCGGCGCGGCTCGGGCTGGAGGAGGCCTGGGGGGAGGGGATCGAGGGGCGGATCGCCGCCCTGGCCTTCGCCCTGGCCCGGGCCGGCGAGGGCGATCCCCGGCCGACGGTGCTGGCCGCGCCCCGGCCCTGGGTGCGGGAACATGGGCTGTGGTTCCGGGATGGGCTGACGGGTCTGGGCCTCGATCCGCGCAGCCTGCTGATCATCGAGACCCAGAAGGAGGCCCAGGTGCTCTGGGCGCTGGAGGAGGCGCTGAGGTCGCGGGCCGTCGCCGGCACGGTGGCGGCGCTGATGTCCTTCGGCGGACGGGTGCGCAGCAGCAGACAGGGGGCCGACGCCTCCCGCGCCGCCAGGTCGAGCCGGCGGCTGGCCAGCAGGGTCAGGCCATCGACCGCCGCCCTCACCCGAAGCCGGGGCGAACCGCCCGGCGAATGGCTCCTGGAGTGGGACGATGAAGCGCATCGTTTCCGTCTGGCTGCCGGACTGGCCGATCACGGTCTGGTCCCGCGCGGCCGGGCGGTCTCCGCCGCCTGAGGGCGCCGCCTTCGCCCTGGTGCAGTCGGGAGTCCGGGGCCTCACCCTGTCGGCGACCAACCCGGCCGCCCGGCGGCTCGGCCACGCCATGGGCCAGGCTCATGCCGACGCGCGGGCCGCCAACCCGGCCCTGATCAGCCACCCGGCGGAGCCGGAGCGCGACGTCGAGGCGCTGCGCCTGCTGGCCCTGTGGGCCGAGCGCTATTCGCCCTGCGTGGCCATGGACGCCGCCTCGCCCGGCCGGGAGGGCCTGCTGATCGACATGACCGGCGGGGCCCATCTGTTCGGCGGCGAAATCGCCCTGCTGACCGACATGGCCACGCGGCTGAAGGCGGCGAGCATTCCCGCCCGGCTGGCCATGGCCGACACCGCCGGCGCCGCCTGGGCCCTGGCCCGGTTCGGCCAGGGACGGCGGCTGGTCCCGGCCGGAAAGACGCGGGAGGCCCTGGCGCCCCTGCCCTCGGCGGCCCTGCGGATCAGCGCGGAGGACGTCAAGCTGCTGTCGCGCTTTGGCCTGCGCACCCTCGGCGAGCTGATGGCCCTGCCTCGCGCGGGCCTGGCCCGGCGCTTCCGGGGCGAGGCCGGACTGACCCTGGTGCGCCGCCTCGACCAGGCCCTGGGGAGCGAGCCGGAAATCCTCGAGCCGGTCCGCCCCCCGCCCGGCTGGCGGGTCTGGCGCACCTTCCTGGAGCCGGTGATCGACGCGGCCGGGGTGGAGACGGTGCTGGACGACCTGGCCCCCTCCCTGGCCGAGATCCTCGAGCGCGATGGCCAGGGCGCCCGGCGCCTGACCCTGACCGGGTTCCGGGTCGATGGTCGCGCGACCAGCCTGAGCGTGGCCCTGGGCGCCCCCTCCGCTCGCCCGGCCCATCTGGCCAAGGTGCTCAAGGAGCGGGGGCTGGAGCGGCTTGACCTTGGCTTCGGCATAGACGCCCTGATGCTGACCGCCGACCTGGCCGAACCCCTGAAGGCGGTGCAGGCGGATCTCGACAGAGGCCGTGACGAGGACGCCACCCTGGCCCTGGCCGCCCTGCTCGACCGGCTGGGCGCGCGTCTGGGCGAGGCGTCCGTCTTCCGCCTGGAAGGCCGGGGCAGCTGGCTGCCCGAGCGCAGCCAGGCCCGGCGCCCGGCCGATCGCGGCCCGCCGACAGCGCTCGCCGCCCCGCCCCTGCCCGAACGGCCGCTGCTGCTGCTCGACCCGCCCGAGCCGGTGCAGGTGCCGATCGCCGCCATCCCCGATGGTCCCCCCGCCCGGTTCACCTGGCGCCGCGTCGCCCACCGGGTGGTCCGCGCCGAAGGCCCCGAACGGATCTCCCCCGAATGGTGGCGGCCGATCAACAAGGCCCGCCCGGCGCGGACCCGCGACTACTTCCGCGTCGAGGACGGCGAGGGCCGCCGCTACTGGCTGTTCCGTGAAGGGCTGTACGAGCGCGAGGACCAGCGGGAAGTCGAACCCGGCGTGATCGAAGCCCACCCGCCCGGCTGGTGGATGCACGGGGTGTTCGCATGAGCGACGCGAAGGAGGGCTTCGGTGAGGGAAGGGATAATCGCCGTCTACATCATGGCCAGTCGCCGGCACGGGACGATCTATGTCGGCGTCACCAGCGATCTGGCCCGCCGCGCCTTCGAGCACCGCGAGGGGGCAGTCCCCGGCTTCACCAAGAAGCATGGATGCAAGCGGCTGGTCTGGTGGAAGACCTTCGAACTCATGACCAGCGCCATCCAGCGCGAGAAGACGATGAAGCACTGGGTTCGGGAGTGGAAGGTGAACCTGATCGAGCGGGACAACCCGCACTGGGACGATCTGTACGGGAGTTGGATGTAGAAAGCTCTACTCCTCGCACCGCCTCCCCCTCCGTCATCCTCGCACTTGTTGCGAGGACCCATGATCACGAACCCCTCCGAGGGGGTGTTTGCCGATCCATCGCTCGCCCCATCCGCCCGCGCGTATGGGTCCTCGCAACAAGTGCGAGGATGACGGGAAAGGGGGTGCGCAGGTCAGGGGAAGCCCCTGAAGGGCGCCTCGAATGACCTACGCCGAGCTCGACGCCGTCAGCAACTTCTCCTTCCTCGAAGGCGGCTCCCATCCCGGAGAGATGGTTGAACAGGCGCAGTACCTGGGCCTGGCCGCCATCGGGATCGCCGACCGCAACACCCTGGCCGGGATCGTGCGGGCCCACAGCCGCGCCAAGCAGGCGGGCATGCGTCTGCTGGTCGGCTCGCGGCTGGTGTTCACCGATGAAAGCCCGCTGATCGTCTATCCCCGAGGCCGCGCCGCCTACGGCCGTCTCTGCCGCCTGCTGTCGCTGGGCAAAAGCGAGGTGCTGGGCAATGACGAGGACGGCCGCACCACCAAGGGCGAGTGCCGGTTGACCTTCGACCAGGCCGCGGCCCACGGCGAGGGGCTGGTCGCCATCGCCCCGGCCCCGCGAGTGGTCGACGCCGCCTTCGCCGCCCGGCTGCGGACCTGGGCCAGGGCCTGGCCCGACCGGCTCTACCTCGGCGCCAATCCCTTGAGCGACGGCCGCGATCGGGCGCGGCTGGGCCATCTGGCGCGGCTGGCCGACAGCCTGGGCATCCCGATGGTGGCCACCAACGCCGCCCTCTACCACCATTACGCCCGCCGCCCGCTGCAGGACGTGCTGACCTGCATCCGCGAGGGGACCACCATCGATGCGGCCGGCTTCCGCCTGCAGGTCAACGCCGAACGCTATCTGAAATCCCCGGCCGAGATGGCCCGCCTGTTCCGCGGCCACGAGCGGGCCCTGGCCCGCGGCCTGGAGATCGTGGAGGCCTGCCGCTTCTCCCTGGAGGAGCTGGCCTACCACTATCCCGCCGAGCCGGTGCCGTCCGGCAAGTCGCCCGACCAGCACCTGGCCGACCTGGCCTGGCAGGGCGCCCGCTGGCGCTTTCCCCGGCGACTGACCCCCAAGATCCGGGCCACCATCGACAAGGAACTGAGGATCATCGCCCGCCAGGGCTATGCCCACTACTTCCTGACCGTTCACGACGTGGTCAAATGGGCGCGCGAGCAGGGCATCCTCTGCCAGGGGCGCGGCTCGGCGGCCAATTCGGTGGTCTGCTACTGCCTGGGCATCACCTCGGTGAACCCCGACAAGATGGACCTGCTGTTCGAGCGGTTCGTCTCCGAGGAGCGCAAGGAGCCGCCCGACATCGATGTCGATTTCGAGCACGAGCGGCGCGAGGAGGTCATCCAGTACATCTACCGCCGCTACGGACGGGCGCGGGCGGCGATCTGCGCCACCGTCATCCACTATCGGCCCCGGTCGGCGATCCGCGAGGTCGGCAAGGCGCTCGGCCTGACCGAGGACGTCACCGGCTCCCTGGCCGGCACGGTCTGGGGCAGCTGGGGCAGCGAGGTCGAGGACGGCCACGCCGAACGGGCCGGGGTGTCGAAGGAAGAACAGCGGATGCGGCTGGCGCTGGACCTGACGCGCGAGCTGATCGGCTTTCCCCGCCACCTGTCGCAGCACGTCGGCGGCTTCGTGCTGACCCAGGGGCCGCTGGTCGAGATGGTCCCGGTCGGCAACGCGGCGATGGACGACCGCACCTTCATCGAGTGGGACAAGGATGACATCGACGAGTTGAAGATCATGAAGGTCGACGTCCTGGCGCTCGGCATGCTGACCGCCATCCGCAAGGGCTTCGACCTGATCGAGCGCTTCTACGGCCGCCGCTGGGACCTGGCCTCGGTGCTGGGCGAGACCGACGAGACGCCGGTCTACGACATGCTCTGCAGGGCCGATTCCCTGGGCGTCTTCCAGGTCGAGAGCCGGGCGCAGATGGCCATGCTGCCCAGGCTTCGGCCGCGGGTCTTCTACGACCTGGTGGTGGAGGTGGCGATCGTCCGCCCGGGCCCGATCCAGGGCAACATGGTCCACCCCTATCTGGCCGCCCGCACCGCCAAGCGCGAGGCCGAGCGCAAGGGGCTGCCGTTCGAGATCGCCTTTCCCAAGCCGGCCCCGCCGCACGACCCGGATGAGCTGAAGAACATCCTGAACAAGACCCTGGGCGTTCCCCTGTTCCAGGAACAGGCCATGCGCATCGCCATGGAGGCGGCCGAGTTCACCGGCGACGAGGCCAACGGGCTGCGCCGGGCGATGGCCACCTTCCGCCACAACGGAACGATCGGCAATTTCGAGGAGATGCTGGTCGGGCGGCTGAAGGCGCGGGGCTACGATCCGGAGTTCGCCGAGAACTGTTTCGCCCAGATCCGGGGGTTCGGGGAGTATGGCTTCCCGGAAAGCCATGCCGCCAGCTTCGCCCTGCTGGTCTATGTCTCGGCCTGGATGAAGTGCGTTCATCCGGACGTCTTCTGCGCCGCCTTGCTGAATAGCCAGCCGATGGGCTTCTACGCCCCGGCCCAGCTGGTTCGCGACGCCCGGGAACATCAGGTCGAGGTCCGTCATCCCGACATCAACGCCAGCGACTGGGACTGCACGCTCGAACCCCGCGCCGAGGCGGCCCGCTGCGCCCTGCGTCTGGGCCTGCGCCAGATCGACGGCTTCCGCGAGGACTGGGGCAGGCTGATCATGAAGGCCCGCGAGGCGGCGGCCTTCACCTCGATCGACGACCTGCGGATGCGCGCCACCCTGCCGGCGCGGGCCCTGGAACTGCTGGCCGCGTCGGACGCCCTGGGATCGCTCGACCTGTCCCGGCGCGGCGCTCTCTGGGCCGCGCGGGGACTGCCCCGCAGCCGGCCTCTGCCGCTGTTCGCCCAGGCGGGGGTGGCGGAGGAGGACGGGCCGCCGCCCCAGGCGCTGCCGGCCACGGCGCCGTCGGAGGAGGTGGTGCAGGACTATGAGACCATCCGGCTGTCGCTGAAGGACCATCCGCTGACCTTCCTGCGCGAGCGGCTGGCGACGGCGGGCGCCATCGCCTGCGAACGGGTGAACAGCGACCCCCCCAACCGCAAGACGGCCGTCGGCGGGGTGGTGCTGGTGCGCCAGCGACCGGGGACGGCCAAGGGTGTCTGCTTCATCACCCTCGAGGACGAGACCGGCGTGGCCAACATCGTGGTCTGGCCGTCGGTGTTCGAGGCGTTCCGGCCGGTGATCATGAGCGCCCGGATGATCCTGGTGCGCGGGCGGCTGCAACGGGCCGAGGGGGTGACCCATCTGGTGGCCGAGAGCATCGAGGACTGGACCTGGACGCTGGGCCTGCTGTCGGCGGCGCCGCTGCGCACCGTGCCGGCCCATGGCGACGAGGCGACGTCGAGCGCGCCGGGGCGGGGCGATCCGCCGCGGCATCGGCATCCCCGCGACGTCCGCGTCCTGCCCAAGAGCCGCGATTTCCACTGACCAAGGCCGATTTCGACCGGCCGCGAATCATGCTCCGCTCAGCCCGCAACCCCACGGGAGGCAGCGCGTTCAAACGACGCTGAGGGAAGCATGACCATGAAAGACGTGATGTACTGGACGCTGGGCGTCCCGAGCCTGGCCATCCTGGCCCTGGCCACCTTGAAGCTGATGGGCTGGGCCGCCTGACGGCCCGCGATCAGATCCTGGTGGAGCCGAGGGGAGTCGAACCCCTGACCTCGTCATTGCGAACGACGCGCTCTACCAACTGAGCTACGGCCCCGTCCCAGGATGCGGGAAGGGCGGCACATACGGCCGGGGGCCGGGAGCTGTCAAGACGGGTATGGGCGCGCCGCGCGGCATCGGGACGGGCCGCCGTTGCCGGGCGGCTCTCTCATCACTAGACTCATCCGGCAAGGGCGCCGCGACGGCGCGATGAAGGAACGCGACATGGGCCTGACGATCTTCCAGATCGTGGACATCATCCTGCAGATGGCCATGTGGCTGCTGATCCTCCGGGCGATCGTCAGCTGGCTGGTCGCCTTCGACGTCATCAACCTGCGCAACCGCTTTGCCTACCAGGTCCACCATTTCCTCGAGGCGATCACCGACCCCATCATCCGGCCCCTGCAACGGGTGCTGCCCCGCTGGGGCCAGCTGGACATCAGCGCGCTGGTGGCCATCCTGATCATCATCTTCGTCCGGCTGCTGTGGCGGAACGTGGCCGCGCCGGTGCTGATCAACTTCCTGGGCTAGGTCCGCGCCGGCTATTTCGAACGACGCCGGACCTGCTCTTCCATGACGGACCCCGCCCCTCCGGTCAGGATGCTGGCCCGCAGTATCGCGGAGATGCTGCAGGCCAGCCGCGTGGCGCGCGGGCGGCCGCATGGCGGCGACAACGTCGCTGGGCTGATCTTCGACACCCTGCTGAGCGCGAATCTCGCGCACCTGCCCTACGGCTCGCCCGAGGCGCGGCGCATGGCGACGCCCGGCGGGGCCGAGGCCAAACGCGAGCTCATGCGGCCGATCAGCGCCCACGCCGTCGCCCAGTCCCTGGCCCTGCCCTATGAAACCGTCCGGACCCGCATCCGCCGGATGCTCGACGCCGGCTATTGCGAACAGGTCGATGGCGGGGTGATCGCCATTGCCGGGGCCCTGCTGGACCCGCCGTTTCAGCGCATGGCCGAGGAGACGCGGGACGTCGCTGTCCAGGCCCTGCGGGACCTGGCGATCCTGGGCTTCGATTTCGAGGGCATGGCGACCGCCTTCGGCTATCGGATCGAGCTTGCCGAGCAGTCGGCGCCGGCGGCCCTGGCGGCGCGGATCATCATCGACCTGCAGATCCGCTATCTGGAGGATGTCGGCATCTTCGGCGGGGTGATCCGGGCCAGCGTCTGGAGCGCGGTGATGTGCGCCAATGTCAGGCGGATGAGCCGGATCCCCGAACTGGCCTGGCGCTACTCCACCCAGGCCTGTCCGCCGCCGGACGTGCTGCGGGATCCGATCAGCGTGCGGGCCCTGGCTGCCGAGGTCGGCCTGCCCTTCGAAACCACCCGGCGCCACGTCGCCGCCCTGGTGGAAAAAGGCTGGCTGGTCGTGGCCGCCGGCGGGGGCCTCATCGCGCCGGCTGAGGTGATGTCGGAAGACGCCCTCGGCCGAGGCAACAACCAGCTTGGCCTGCTGTACGCCAAGCTGATCGCCGACCTGAGCCGGGCCGGGATCGACTTCGCGGCCCTTTGATCGGGACGATGGCCAAGCAGCAGGCCGGGCAGCCCCGGCTTGCGGAACTGCCGGAATCGCAAGAGCCCGTTCCGGGCCTCCGACATCCTGTGCGATCAGCCCCGGTGCTTCATCAGGATACGGCCTGGGACGCCCGGACAGGCGAAGCAGGATGGTGCCGCTTAGGTGACTCGAACACCTGACCTACGCATTACGAATGCGCCGCTCTACCGGCTGAGCTAAAGCGGCCCTCATCAAGAAGGCTCCCCGGAGGGAGCGCCTGTTTAGCGAAGCGGGGGCGGCTTGCCAAGCAGGGCGGCGCGGATGCCGCGGCCCTGCCTGGCCTTGGGCCTTTAGCCGACCTTCTTGAACTCGGCCTCGATGGTCAGTTTCACCTCGTCGCCGATAGCCGGGGCGTAGGTGGTGATGCCGAAATCGGTGCGCTTGATGGTCGCCTCGCCGTCGAAGCCGACGGTGTAGACCTTGTTCACCGGATTTATGCCGGCCTGGTTGAACACGGCCTTCAGCACGATCGGTTTGGTGACCCCGTGCAGCGTCAGGTCGCCGGTTACGTCGGCGGTGGTCTTGCCGGTCAGCTTGACCGAGGTGGCCTTGAAGCTGGCGGTCGGGAACTTGGCGACATCGAGGAAGTCGGCCGACTTCAGGTGGGTGTCGAGGCCTTCGTTCAGGGTGCCGACGCTGGCGGTCTGGACGGTGACGTCCAGCTTGCTGGCGGTCGGGGCCTTGGGATCGAGGGTCAGGGTCCCGGCCGTGCCGCTGAACTGGCCGACGTAGGTGGAGAAGCCGAAGTGGTTGACCGCCCAGGTCACCTTGCCGTGGCTGGCGTCGAGCTCATAGGTCCCGGCCTGGACCTGGGCCGGCTCCTTGGTGAAGGCGTCCTGGGCGACGACGGCCAAGGGGGTGAGGGCGAGGGCGGCGACAGCGGCGTAGATCGGCAGGCGTGGGGACATGGGGAGGCTCCTTGTTGGGACAATGCCCACCTCAGATAGACCCGGCGTCCATATCTGCAATACATGCTGTTACAAATAACGGCGGTCTTGTTGTTGGAGACCGCTGGGAGCGCTCGCCCCTACTTCGGAGGCCGAGGCGCGACGGTGGATTGCCGGCGGCGGGTGGGCGGCTTGGCGGGCGGCGGCTGTTCGGGCTCCGGCTCGGTCTCGTAGAGGCCGTCCAGGCCGGGATCGTCGATGGCCAGGGGGGCGGCGCCGGTCTCGGCGGCGGCCACGAAGGCGGCGCTCTCGACATAGGAGACGGGGAGCTCCGGCAGGTCGCTCATCGCCCGCTCACGGCGCTCCAGGCGCGGGTGGATCAACTCGCCGGTCTCGCCATAGCTGGCCACCAGCCGGGCCCAGTCGTCCGGTCGATAGTTGAAGGCGTGGCCTTCGGGGTCGAGGTCGGACCAGTCGGCTTCCTGCGGCGCGGCGACCCCCCGGGCGATCCAGGCGCGGGCCTCGTCCACCGCTCCGGCGGCATTGGCGGCCCGGGCGAACAGCCCGGCCAGGCGGGCGGTCAGAGGCTCGTCGGCCAGGGCGGCGGCGGCGCTGCGAGCGCCGCTGATCTCCCCGGCGATCAGGGCCTGCTCGACCATCAGGATGCGGGACTCGCGATGATCGGGATTGAGCGCGGCCAGGGTCCATAGCCGGCGGGCCCGTTCGCGCGGCGTCTCGGCGGTGGTCATGTCGCGATAGGCCAGCCACAGGGCGGGGTGCGGCTGCAGCTTCCAGGCCGCCTCGATATAGCCGCCGCCCTTGCGCCCCTCCCCGGCCAGCCGGGCGGCCATCACCGCGCCGGGGGCAAAGGCGGGGGCCAGTTTGGCCGATTGCGAGGCATGGTCCAGAGCCTGTTTGCGGGCTTTTTCATCCCCCTGCTCCAGGCTGGCGGCCAGGGCGGTCAGCAGGGCGGCGCGGGTGCGGTCGGCGACGATCGGCGAGACGATCTTGCGGTCCAGGGCGCTCTTGACCAGTTCCAGGGCCCCGGCCCAGTCGCCGGCCTCCAGCTTGGCCTCCAGCACGGCGCGCCAGGCCCAGCGCGCGGTGCGGGCCAGGCCATAGGCGGTCTCGGCATGGCGCAGGGCGGCGGCCCGGTCGCCCTCGGCCAGGGCGGTCTGCATCAGGCCCTTGAGGCCGGCCAGCCGCATCTCGGGGAAGGCGACCATGGCTCCATAGGCGGCCTTGGCGGCGGCTGGGTCGGCGGCGGCCTCGGCCGCCTGGGCGGTGAGGATGCGCACCAGGGCGGGGTGTTCGTCGCTCAACTCGCCGGCCTTCAGCGCCATGCGGCGGGCCTCGCCGCCATCCCCGGCGGCGGCGGCCAGGAAGCCGCGCGCCAGGGCCTCGCCCGCTTCGCGGCGGCGACGCTCGGTGCGGGCCTGCTCGGCGCGCTTGGGGATCTCCAGCAGCCAGATGGCCAGTCGCCAGAACAGGGTGGCGGCCAGGGCGGTGAACAGCACCAGCAGGGCCGCCGCCGCCGCGGTCATGTCGATCCGCCAGTCGAGCCAGGTCAGGGTGGCGGTCCCGGCGTCGCGGGTCAGCGCCAGGATGGCCACAGCCGCCGCGGCGACCAGGAACAGGACGATGGCGGTGCGGATCACGGCCGCGCCCCCTGACCCACCGCGCCTTGCGCAGCCGCAAGATCGGCCAGGGCCTGGGCTCGGATGTTGGCCAGGTGACGATCCAGGGTGACCCGCTGCTGGGCGCGGGCCCGCCAGCCCGCCATGGCGTCGGCGGCGCGCGGGGGCAGGGCGCGCAGGGTGTTGAGCGCCCCGGCCAGGTCACCCTCTGCCGCCTGGCGCTCGGCCCGCGCCAGCACGGCGTCGGGACCGTTGCCGGTGGTCGATCCGACCCGGCGGACGGTCACCACCCGCGACAGGGCGTGCAGGATGCGGTCGCCGAACGATGCGCCCTCGCCAGGGGCGCGGGCATCGACCGAGGCGCGGGCGGCGGCGGCGCTGAACTCCGCGGCCAGGGCTGCGCGACTGGGGGCGCCGGTCTCGGCCAGGGGGCGCAGGGCCCGCACGTCCGGTGACAGCGGCATCACCTGTTCCAACGCCGCCAGTTCGGCGGTGAAGGGCCGGGAGGTCTGGGCGGCCTCGCCCAGAGAGGCGGCGGCCAGGGCGGCGCCGGCTGCCGACAGGGTGCGGCGCTGGCCGTCCTCCAGGCCGGCGACGCGGGCTTCCAGGTCTTCGAGCCCGCTGGAGACGACCGGAACCTCCACCGGCGCCCCGGCCAGCGGCGGGACCGGATCGGGGCTCGGGCGGGGATCCAGGGTCGGAGGCGCGACGGGCGTCGGGGCCGGGGCGGCCTTGGGCGCATTGACCCGGTCGGCGAACTGGGCGGCGCCGAAGCCCAGGGCGACGCTGACCAGCACCAGGGCGGACACCGCCACGATGGTTACGCCCCGGCCCCGTCGGCGACCGAAATCGGCCGGATCGCGCGGTGGGATGATGTCGTCGGTCTCGGGCGCGGTCATGGGTGCGGAGCGATTCGGTCTGCGTCGGCTAGCCGGCTTTTGACAGGACCTTAAGCAGGGAAGGCTCGTTGGGGAACGGGGCGATCGCGATCCCAGCGCATTTCAGGGCCGCCAGCGGCTGGGCCACGGCGGGGGACAGGGCCAGGAGGCGCATGTCGGGGGTCGGACGATCGGCCAGGAAGGCCGCCAGGGCGCGGGCGGCGCGGGGCGAATGGACCAGGGCGGCGTCCAGGTTGGGAAGGTGAGACAGGACGCCGCCGGGGTCGGTCTCGATGGTTTCGTAGACGGCAAGCGCGCGGGCCGCGAGGCCGCGCCGGGTCAGGTCGCCGACCAGGTCCCCGGCCGGCTGGGCGGCGGCGGCGTGGAGCAGGGTTCCGGCGTTGGCGCCTTGCCGGGCGATCAGGTCGGCCAGGGCTTCGACATCGCCGTCCCCGGCGACGACCTGGGTGAAGCCGGCGTCGCGGGCGGCCTTCGCCGTGGCGGCTCCGACGGCGAAGACCGGAAGGTCGCGGACGAGGGTGCGAGTGGCCAGCGCCTCGACCCCGCGCGCGCTGGTGAAGGCCAGGGCGCCGATGCCCGTCAGGTCGATGGGATCATGGCCCAGGGCGCGGGCTTCCAGCAGGGGGACAACGACGGGGGTGAAGCCAAGGTCTTCGATACGGGATGCGGTTTCGTCGGCGCCCGGCCGCGCGCGGGTGACCCAGACCTTCTTGACCCCATCAGTCATGCAGGACGATGCGGTCGCCGCCATCGCGGCGGACCGCCTGGCCGGCCTCAGCGCCCAGGGCGCGGGCGACGGCTTCGGCGCCGTCCTCGGGAAGGGTGATCTTCGCCTCGCGGCGGAAGCGGGCCGAGCCGTCGGGGGTCAGGGCCTCGACGGTCAGGCTGAGGACGGCGCCCTCGAGCACCGCATGGGCGCCCACGGCGGTGCGGCAGCTGCCCTCCAGCGCTTCGAGCGCCCCCCGCTCGGCGGCCACCGCGATGGCGGTCGGGCGGTGGCGGACGGCGTCCAGCCAAGGGGCGTCTGCGTCTTCCTCGCGGGTCTGGATGGCCAGGGCGCCCTGGCCCGGCGCCGGAGGAGCCGATAGGGGGTCGAGGAAGCTCCTCACCACATCGCCCATCTGCAGCCGGTTGAGACCCGAGGCCGCCAGCAGGATGGCGTCGGCCTCGCCGGCCGCCAGCTTGGCCAGCCGGGTGTCGACGTTGCCGCGCAGCATGACGATCTGGAGGTCCGGCCGGACAGCCAGGCATTGCGCGGCGCGGCGCAGGGAGGCGGTGCCCAGGCGGGCCCCCTGGGGCAGGTCGCTGATCGTTTCCCACTGCTTGGAGATGAAGGCGTCGCGCGGGTCCTCGCGCTCGGGGATGGCGGCGATCACCAGGCCGGGGGGCATCTCCGCCGGAACGTCCTTCATCGAGTGGACCGCGGCGTCGATGCGGCCGTCGAGCAGGGCCTCTTCGATCTCCTTGGTGAACAGCGCCTTTCCGCCGATCTCCAGCAGGCGTCGGTCCTGGATGCGGTCGCCGGTGGTGGTGATGCGGACCAGGGGCGCCACTTCGTCGGGCCGGTCGAAGCCGCCCAGGGCGGCGGCGATCCGCCGCTGCATCATGCCCGACTGGGCCAACGCCAGCTTGGAGGCGCGGGTTCCGATCCGGACGGGTGGTTGCGGCGACATGGCGGGAGGGCTACCTCGGGCGTTCACGATACGAAAGGTATCGCGGCTGCTACAGGAGCAGCCCGCGTACGGCAAACCCGGATGATTACGCATACCGTCCTAGGCCTGGAAACCAGCTGCGACGAGACCGCCGCGTCCGTCGTGCGGCTGGACGCCGACGGCGAAGTGACGGTGCTGTCCTCGGTGATCGCCAGCCAGATCGACGAGCACGCCCCGTTCGGAGGGGTGGTGCCGGAAATCGCCGCCCGCGCCCATGTCGAAAGCATCGACGCCATTGCCGGAGAGGCCATGCGCCAGGCCGGCGTCGGCTACCAGGACCTGACCGGGGTGGCGGCCACGGCCGGGCCGGGGCTGGTCGGCGGGGTGATGGTCGGGCTGTCGTTCGGCAAGGCGGTGTCGCTGGCGCGGGGCCTGCCGCTGGTGGCGGTCAATCACCTGGAGGGCCACGCGGTTTCGGCCCGGCTGGGGGCGGCGGTCGCCTATCCCTTCCTGCTGCTGCTGGTCAGCGGCGGTCATTGCCAGTTGCTGGAGGTCGAGGGGGTGGGCGCCTGTCGTCGGCTGGGCTCGACCATCGACGATGCGGCCGGGGAGGCCTTCGACAAGATCGCCAAGGCCATGGGCCTGCCCTATCCGGGCGGCCCGGCGCTGGAGAAGCTGGCCGAGGGGGGCGAGGCCGAGCGGTTTCCTCTGCCGCGCGCCCTGCTGGGCCGCGAGACCATGGACTTTTCCTTCTCTGGGCTGAAGACGGCCGCGGCGCGGATGGCCGACAAGATCGACGAGGGCGATCGGCGCGATCTGGCCGCCAGCGTGCAGGAGGCCATCGCCCGTCAGCTGGCCGAGCGGTCCGATCGGGCCATGGCGGCCTATGCCGAGCGGTATCCGGGCGAGCGTCGCTTCGTGGTCGCCGGCGGGGTGGCGGCCAACCGGCATGTCCGGGCGCGGCTGCAAGCGGTGGCGGAGAAGCGGGGCTTTTCCTTCACCGCCCCGCCGCTGGCCTATTGCACCGACAATGCGGCGATGATCGCCCTGGCCGGCGCCGAACGGCTGGCGCTCGGTATCCATGACGGCCTCGACGCCGTGGCCCGGCCGCGCTGGCCGCTGGACCAGGCGGCGGCACTCAGCAACCCAACCCACGCCCCCGGGCGCAAAGGGGCAAAGGCATGACCATGAAGCGGGCGGCGGTGATCGGCGGCGGGGCCTGGGGCACGGCCCTGGCCCAGGTGGCGGCGCGGGCGGGGCTGTCGGTCTGCCTGCAGGCGCGCGAGGCCGAGGCTGTGCGCCAGATCCGCGAGACGCGCGAGAACGCGATGTTCCTGCCCGGCGTGCGCCTGGACGACGCCATCGCGGCCACCACCGACATGGCCGATCTGGCCGGCGCCGATCTGGTGCTGGCGGTGGCGCCGGCCCAGTTCCTGCGCCCGGCCCTGGCGGAATTCGCGCCCCATGCCCGGCCGGGCCTTCCCGTGCTCCTCTGTTCGAAGGGGGTGGAGCAGGGCTCGCTGAAGCTGATGACCCAGGTCCTGGCCGAAACCCTGCCCGATTGCGCTCCGGCGGTGCTGTCGGGACCCAGCTTTGCCGGAGAGGTGTCCCGCGGCCTGCCGACGGCGGTCACCCTGGCCTGTCCGGACGAGGCGCTCGGACGGGACCTGGCCGAGGCCCTGGCCACCCCGAGCTTCCGGCCCTATCTGGCCGGCGACATGATCGGCGCCGAGGCCGGCGGGGCGATCAAGAACGTCCTGGCCATCGCCTGCGGCATCGTCGAGGGCAAGGGCCTGGGCCGCAGCGCCCACGCCGCCCTGATCACCCGGGGCTTTGCCGAGATGACCCGGATGGCGGTGGCCCTGGGGGGCGAGGCGGAGACGGTAGCCGGCCTCTGCGGTCTGGGCGACCTGGTGCTGACCTGCTCCAGCCCCCAATCGCGCAACATGAGCGTCGGCCTGGCGTTGGGCGGCTGCCAGTCGTTGCAGGAGGCCCTGGCCGGAAAGCTGTCGGTCGCCGAGGGCGTGGCCTCCGCCCCGGCGGTGCGCGACCTGGCGGCCAGTCTGGGCGTCGAGATGCCGATCTGCCAGGCGGTGGCCGAAATCCTGGCCGGCGAGGTCGGGGTCGATGAAGCCATACTCGGCCTGCTGTCGCGGCCCCTGAAGGCGGAACGCTAAAGGATCGCAGGCCGGACCAGCACGGGGTCGAACAGCGGCATCAGGGCGAGGCGAGGGCCGTTCCGGGCGCGTTCGACGACGCTCTTCATGCCGGCCTGGGGCCGGTCGAAGGGCCAGGGCGTCGGTCTCAGGGGCTCGGTGAGCGGCCGGGTGAAATCGTCCCAATGGATCGGGATGACCAGCCGGGCCTGGGTGGTCTGGACCACCTCGCCCCAGTAGCGGTCGGCAAAGCGTCCACCCTGCTTTCCAAGGCTGCCGATACCCAGGAACACGACATCGGCCCGGTGGCGGCGGTACTGGCCCGGACTCGCCCCGGCGCTGGGATGCACCAGCACCCGCAGTCCGTCATGCTCGATCAGGAAGCTGTAGCCGCCCCCCTCGCGATAGGCCTTCATCCTCGGCCGTTGCGGCAGTGGAGCGTCGATCTCGCCCTCGAACAGGGGGCGGCCGAACAGGCTGGGGCTGTGGGGTGAGGGGATCACGGTGATGTTGAAGCGGCCAAAGGTCCAGGCCTTGCGGTCCTCGACGGTTTGACGGGGCCTCGGCAGTCCCCGGCCCACGGCGATGTTGGCGGTCGATCTCGATCCCACCAGCTCCGCACCGGTCAGCAGGGCGACGTCGGCCGAGTCCATGGCGTGGTCGTGGTGGGAATGGGCGACCAGAATGGCATCCAGGCGGTCTATCCCCGCGCGGCGGATCGCGTGGTCGATGGCCTTGGGATCCGGCGCGATCCGGGCAAAGGGGTTCCAGGTCTCCGACCGGGTGAAGAAGCCGTCGATCAGAATCCGGGTCTCGCCGTCATCGAACAGCAGGGTGGAGGTTCCCATGAAGCGGACCACCAGGCTGCCCTTCGGCGCCTGGCCCGTGAGCAGTTCAAGCGTCGGGACGCCCGGAAACGGCGACCTCCCGGCGGGCGTCGCCGGCCCCGCCGCAGCCACGAGCAGGGCGCACAGCCCACCGGCCAAAACCCGCAATGCGCGCATGGTTTCAAGTTCCCGTTCCGGGATGTCACCCTGGTCGGAAGACCAGATGGATGCAATCGGCGAACGCGGCGGACCCGTGACGCACGGTCCAGGCTCGATTAGAGGAGGGCGCAAACCTGGAGTGCGCCCATGGCCCTGTTCGTCATTTCATGGCTCGACCGCGAGGGCGGCCTGCCCATCCGGCTGGCGACGCGCGAGGCGCACCTGAAGTATGTCGCCGACCGCCCCGGCATGGTGAAGCTGGGTGGGCCGTTCCTGAACGGGGATGAGATGGCCGGCTCGATGCTGATCGTCGAGGCGGAGGATCTGGCGGCCGCCCAGGCCTTCCATGACGCCGATCCCTACAAGCTGGCCGGACTGTTCGAGAGGTCGACCGTGCGGCCCTGGCGGGTGACGGTCGGGGGGCTGGCCTGAACCCGGCGCGGCCGTCGGCCGGCACGCGGCTCTGCGCCATGACGGACCTGGCCGACCCGGGCGCCAAGGGTTTTCGGTTCCAGGATGGCCAGGCGATGTTCGCCGGCTTCGTGGTTCGCGCGGGCGGCCGGGTAAGCGGCTATGTCGACAGCTGCCCGCACGCCGGCTGGCCGCTGGCCCTGTTCGATCGTTATCTGACCCGCGAGGGCGACCGCATCCTCTGCGGCGGGCACGGCGCCCTGTTCCGGCTGGAGGATGGGGTCTGCACCGCCGGCCCCTGCGCCGGCCGGGCGCTTGAGGCCTGGCCGGTCAGGGTCGAGGGCGAGGCGGTGGTGACCGCCTGAGCCTATTCGGCGGCGGGCGCCACGCTGTCGGCGGCCCGTTCGGCGGCGCCGGAGACATTCTCAGCGGCGCTGGAGGCCGAGCTGGCGACACTGGCCGCCGCGTCGGTCACCGCCTCGGTGCGGATCGCCTCGTTGCGATTGGCCTGGGCCAGGAAGAAGAAGGCGACCACGGCCACCAGCGCCAGCAGGGCGATGCCGATAATAATCCCGGCGCTGCCGCCGCTGCGGCGTTCGACATAGACGGGTTGCGCCCCGTCACGGATGACTTCGCGTTCGGTGGTTACGCCATCGGTGCGTTCTACGGTTCGAGTAGCCATGGTTTCAGCCTTTTCCAGTGTCGTCCCGGCGACTGAAACGGAAGGCTTGCGGGTCGGTTCCTGTTAACCACCCGGAACGCGAAAGGGCGACCCGAAGGCCGCCCTTTGCGTCATGTCTCGAATGGAGCGGGCGAGGCGATTCGAACGCCCGACCCCAACCTTGGCAAGGTTGTGCTCTACCCCTGAGCTACGCCCGCATCCCTGGACGACCGTGGCCGCCCGAATTCGAGAGCGCGGCTTATGGCAGAGGCTTTCAGGCTTTGCAAGCGGGTTTGGCGCCGCCTCTAGAACCCCATCTTCACAGGCTTCAGCCGGCGCTTGTTGACGTGCGCCTTGGGGGCCGGACCCTTCTCCTCGGGCAGCTCGCCGCGGAAGTAGAACCGCTGCCAGGCCTCGCGCATGGCCTCCGGGTCCTGCTTCATCAGCCGGCTGTTGAACTCCGAGCGGGATTTGTACCAGGCGTCGTACTGGTCGCGCAGGTCCGGGTTCTTGTTGAGGCTCTTGGTGATGGGCTGGGTCTGCTGCAGGGCCTGGTCGGGGGCCAGGGTGATGAAGCAGAAGGGCTCGCCCTTCTCGAAGCGGATGCGGCCGGGGCGGGTGAACATCCAGTTCATCGTGAAGGGGAAGGGCAGCCAGTCGGTTTCCACCAGCCCGACCAGGGGCTGGACCCCATCCTTGATGTGGTTGGGCGGGCCGGCGCACCACATGGCCCAGCCGGGCGGGGTGCGGAACAGATAGCCGGTGTGGAAGGTGATGACCCCGCGCGAGAAGTGGCTCTTGACCAGGTCGTGGAACGAGGGATGCGGGTGGTCAGGGGTGAAGGTAATGCAGTCCTGGTGCGCCCCGCCGTTCCATTCGGCGGTGAAGCCGACGGGATTGAGGATCTCCCAGCCGGTGGTGTTGGCCATGGTCAGCGGCAGGCAGCGATAGGGGTGACGCTCGGCAAAGGCGTCCATCCAGGCGCGCTGCGGCCGGCCCGGCACGATGTCCGGCGGGCGCTCACCGGTCGGGTAGCACTCGAGGATCAGGGGAGGCTTGATGAGATCGGTCGGCTCGCTCATGGCCCTATCCTCTCGCGCGAGCGGCGGCGTTTCGCAAGAGCCGGTCATGGTAAGGGCGAAATCGGGCGGCAGGCTGGACCGCAAGGCCGCAAATCGGCCAATCTGCCACCCAGGGGGCGAGCCGCCTCCACGCCATGACATCGGCGGGCCCGCGCGCCCGCCCAGGGACTTCCCCGCCAAGGATTTCGATGACGCCCGCCGATACCGACGACACCAGCCCCACCCCGCCGGAACAGACGCCGGCGACCGGGCCGACCCCCGACCCCGCGCCGGCGTCTGTTCCGGCGGGGTGGGGCTGGTGTCGTCGGTAT
>NZ_JAAALA010000045.1 GCF_009905535.1 Caulobacter sp. SLTY
GGCGAAGCGTTTGGCGGCGGGGGAGAGGCGGGCTTTCAGCGAGGCCCAGGGGCGGGAGACCACGGCGACCGGGACTTCGGCCATCAGCTGGGTCCAGCCGCGCCAGCGATGGAGGTCCTTGAGGCTGTCGGCGCCCATGATCCAGACGAAATGGACGCCGGGGTGGCGGGCCTTGAGCAGCCGCAGGGTGTCGATGGTGTATTGCGAGCCCAGCCGGGTCTCGATGTCGCTGACGATCATACCGGGGCCACCGACCGCGGCGGCGACCTCGGCCAGCCGTTGCGGCAGCGGCGCGGTGTCCTTGCTGGCCTTCAGCGGGTTCTGCGGCGAGACCAGCCAGATGACGCGGTCGAGGCCAAGGCGGGTCATGGCCGTGCGGGCCACATGCAGGTGGCCCTCGTGAACCGGATTGAACGAGCCGCCGTAGAGGCCCACGCGCATTCCGGGCTTGAGGACGAATCCCGTCCGGAGGGCGGCCGGGCGGCCGGCCTCAGGGACGAGTCTGGCCGGTCCCGCGAACCACATACTTGAAGGTCGTCAGTTGTTCCGCGCCCACCGGTCCCCGGGCGTGCAGCCGGTCCGTGGCGATGCCGATCTCAGCCCCGAAGCCGAATTCTCCCCCGTCGGCGAATTGCGTCGAGGCGTTGACCAGCACGATGGCGCTGTCGACCTCGGCGATGAACTGTTCCGCCGCCGCCTCGTCCTCGGTCACGATGGCGTCGGTGTGGCCGGAGCCGAAAGACGCGATATGGGCGGCGGCGCCGGCCACTCCGTCGACCACCGCCACGGCCAGGATCGGGGCCAGGTATTCGGTGGTCCAGTCCTCGGGGGTCGCGGCCGTCATGGCCGGGGCGATGGCGCGGGCGGCCTCGTCGCCGCGCAGTTCGCAACCGGCGGCGGTCAGGGCCTCGGCCAGGGGCGGCAGCAGGCGTTCGGCGGCGGCCTTGTCAATGAGCAGGGTCTCGGCGGCGCCGCAGACGCTGACCCGGCGCAGCTTGGCGTTCACGATGATGTCGCGGGCCTTGGCGATGTCTGCGGCGGCGTGGACGAAGACGTGGTTGAGGCCTTCCAGGTGGCCCAGCACCGGGGCCCGCGCCTCGGCCTGGACCCGCGCCACCAGCCCCTTGCCGCCGCGGGGGATGATCAGGTCGATCTGGCGGTCGAGACCCGACAGGATCTCCCCGACGGCGTCCCGGTCGGTGGTGTGGACGATCTGCACGCAGCTATCGGGCAGGCCGGCGGCCAACAACCCCCGCGCCACGCAGGCGTGGATGGCCAGATTGGAGGTGATGCACTCGGACCCGCCGCGCAGGATCACCGCATTGCCGGCGCGGACACAGAGGGCGGCGGCGTCGGCCGTGACGTTGGGCCGGCTCTCGTAGATCATGGCCACCACCCCGATCGGGGTGCGGACCCGGGCGATATCCAGGCCATTGGGGCGGGTCCAGCGGGCGATCTCCGCGCCCACCGGATCGGGGATGGCAGCCACGGTCTCGATGGCCCTGGCCAGGTCCTCGACCCGGCCCTCGTCCAGCATCAGCCGGTCGAGCATCGGGCCGGAGACGCCGGCGGCTTTGGCGGCGGTCAGGTCGCGGGCGTTGGCGTCCAGGATGGCTTGCGCGCCGTCACGGATGGCGGCGGCCATGGCCCGGATGGCGGCGGTGCGCTGGTCAGCCGTGGCCAGCCGCAGGGCCCGCGCACCCTCGCGCGCCGACCGCCCCATGGCCAGCATCCTGCCCCGCAATGTCTGCCCGGCGTCGTCCATCCGCTCCGTGCTCGGATTTGCTCGCGATGAGCATTAGCGGGTTTGGGCGGGGGTGGATAGCGGCCGTAGGGTCAGGCCTCGCCGTAGTCGAAGGCGAAGGTCGGCGTCTCGCCGTCCAGGCAGCCGCCGTCCAGCTTGGCGGTGGGGTCCTGGAGGAACTGGCGGGTCAGCCTGCCGGCGCAGGCGCTCCAGAAGGTCACCCCGTGGGTGACGTTGGGGGCGACGAAGATCTGGCCCTTGCTGAATCGGGCGGCAGCGGCGCGCGCCAGGGCCGGCGGGCAGCCGGGATCGACCTCGGCGGCGAGGAACAGGGTGGGCACGTCGCTGGTCATGGCCACGCCGTCGCTGGCGTAGGGCTTGCCGACCGTCCAGGCCTCGCAGACGTCGAAGTAGCGGCTCATCGAGGGGACCAGCAGCCCCGCGATCGCATCGTCGCCCACGGCGGCGGTCCTGGCTTTGTCCTCGAAGGGCATCTCCTCCTTGCAGAGGTGGGTCAGGTGCTGGCCCTCGAAATAGGGGCTGCGGTCAGGCCGGTGGGCCTCCAGCGCCGAGAAGTCGCCCTTGGCCATGGCGGCGAGGTCGAAGGGCAGGCGCCGGGCGCCCTCGGCGCTGTAGGCGGCGTCCATCAGGAAACCTCCGAGGTCGTCGGCGGTGTAGCTGCGGCGCTTGCCCTTCTGGGGGCCGGCCAGGAAGCGGCGGGCCATCGCGTCCACATCGGCGGCCAGGGTGGGGTAGCGCCTGGCGCATTCGGCGTCGGCGGCGCATTTGGCGATGATCAGCCGGATCGCGTCGGAGACCATGGTCGGCCCGCCCTCGGCCCATTTGGCCTCGGGCGGCCAGGGCGAATCGAGGATGACGGCGCGGATGCCTTCGGGGGCATGGCGCAGGGTCGCCATGGCGATGCTGGTCCCGTAGGAGACGCCGAACAGGTCGATCTGTTTGTAGCCCAGCGCCTTGCGCAGGTCCTGGATGTCGAGGGCGACCTCGCGGGCGTTGTAGCGGCTGATGTCCACCCCGGCGGCCAGCTGGCGGGCGGCGCAGGCCTTCAGGCTTTCGGCGGCCCAGGGGGTCAGGGGGCCGGCGTCGTTCATCGGCACGGCGCCGCACTCGATCAGCGGCACGGCCAGGCCCGAGCCCCGCTGGTCGAAGAAGACCCAGTCCTGGTCGACGGCGATCCATTCCTTGGCCGCCGGGGAGCGCAGGACGCCGGCCGCCGACTCGACGATGTCGCCGCCCGGGCCGCCGTGCAGGAAGAAGACCGGCGGCTGGCCGGCGCGGGGGGCCGAGGCCTTGAGGACGACCACCGGGATGGCGACCCGGCGCGTGCTGGCGGTTCCCCGCGACTCATCGACGGTGAGCACACCGCAGACGGCCCGCGACAGGGCCGCTCCGAAATCGCCGACGCAGGGGGTGGTCTTCCAGACCGGCTTGGCCGCCTGGGCCGGGGCGGCGAGGGCGCCGGCCAGGACGGCGGCGGCGAAGGCGGCGGCGAGCGGGAGAAGGCGAGCGGGCACGAAGGCTCCTGTAGCGATTTGCGCCACCTTAGCGGTCGCGCCGCCCCGGACGCCAGCAGGCCTTCGCAACCAGGGCCGGTTCGCTATGATCGCCCGATGATGTTCCAGCGTCCCACCCGTCGCGCCGCGCTGACCGGCCTTGGCGTCGGCCTGATCGCCGGGCCGGCGCTCGCCGCTCCCAAGAAGGCCGCCCTCAACCCGGATGTCCGGAGCCATCCGGGCTTTTCCGCCTGGGAGGCCCTGCCGCCTGGCAAGGGCGCCCTGCCGCTGAAGAACCAGGTGGTGCTGGAGGGCGGGGGGAAGATGTCTCTGAAAGCCTGGCTGGAGGATCGGCCGGCGGTGCTGATCGTCTGGGCCAGCTGGTGCGGTCCCTGCATGGCCGACAAGCCCTATCAGGCGCGGATGGACCGCAGGCTGAAGGCGGCCGGCAGCCGGGCCCGCATCCTGTCTCTGCAGTGCTTCGACGAAGACGCCGACCCCAAGCTGGTGGCCCATCGGGTCAAGCGCCTGGGCGCCGAGAACCTGGCCAACGCCGTGGCCACCCCCCGGCTGGAGAGGGACGTCCTCAAATGGTTCGGCCCGGCCCGCACCGACGGCAAGCGGACCTATACGCCCAGCCTGGCCCTGATCGGCGGGGACGGGGCCACCCTCGCGACCTGCCAGGGCCGGCCGTTCACGCCCCAGGACAGGGAGTGGTGGCGCGAGCAGGCGGCCTTCGACCTGCTCAATGGTCTCGTCTGATCCCTTCCGCGTGCGTCAAACAAGCGCTTGAATGCCGTTGCGTGAGGCGCTTTAGGTGCGCCCAACTCAACCCGAAGACAGAGAGGCAACCATGCCCGAAGCCCTGATCATCGATGCGGTCCGCACCCCCCGCGGCATCGGCAAAATCGGCAAGGGAGCCCTGGCCGAGATCCACCCGCAGGAACTGGGCGCCACCGTCCTGAAGGCCCTGGCCGAGCGGAACAACATCAAGACCGAGGAAGTCGACGACATCTTCTGGGGCACCAGCAGCCAGGTCGGCATGCAGGGCGGCGACCTGGGCCGGATGTCGGCGCTGTCGGCCGGCTACAACATCAAGTCCTCGGCCATGACCCTCGACCGCTTCTGCGGCTCGGGCATCACCGCGGTGAACCTGGCGGCCCACGCCATCATGTCGGGCATGGAAGACCTGGTCATCGCCGGCGGCACCGAGATGATGTCCATGGCCGGCCGCCGCGCCCCGTCGGACGGCGCCCCGATGCTGATGGATCGCGGCAACAAGAAGCTGCGCGAGCTGCATCCCCAGTCGCACCAGGGCGTCTGCGCCGACGCCATCGCGACCCTGGAAGGCATCACCCGCGAGGACGTCGACGCCCTGGCCCTCGAAAGCCAGAAGCGCGCCGCCGCGGCCATCGCTGGCGGTCACTTCGATAAGTCGCTGGTCCCGGTCTACAACGCCGACGGCACCCTGGCCCTGGACAAGGAGGAGTTCCCCCGTCCGGAAACCACCGCCGAGGGCCTGGCCGGCCTGAAGCCGTCCTTCGCCGCCATGGCCGATGTGCCGCTGGACGAGGAAGGCACCACCTTCCGCAAGCTGATCACCGCCGTCTATCCGGACCTGGACATCCAGTTCATGCACCACGCCGGCAACAGCTCGGGCGTGGTCGACGGCTCGGCCGCCCTGCTGCTGGCCTCGCCGGAATACGCCAAGAAGAACGGCCTGAAGGCCCGCGCCAAGGTCATCGCGACCGCCAACATGGGCGACTCGCCGACCCTGATGCTCAACGCCCCGGTCCCGGCGGCGAAGAAGGTGCTGGAGAAGGCCGGCCTGACGGTCGACGACATCGATCTGTGGGAAATCAACGAGGCCTTCGCGGTGGTGGCCGAGAAGTTCATCCGCGATCTCAAGCTCGACCGCTCCAAGGTCAACGTCAACGGCGGCGCCATGGCGCTGGGCCACCCGATCGGCGCCACCGGCGCCATCCTGATCGGCACCATGGTCGATGAGCTGGAGCGTCGCGGCCTGAAGCGCGGCCTGGTCACCATGTGCGCCGCCGGCGGCATGGCTCCGGCGATCATCATCGAGCGCGTCGAGGGCTGATACGTCCGCCTCTGACGGCAGGCGAGGGCGGCGGGGAAACCCGCCGCCCTTCGTCGTTTCAGGCTGCCTGCCGGTGGGTCGGCTCGACGTCTGGGCGGCGGGCGGGGACGGACTGGGCGGGCTTGCGTTGGGCCTTGTCGGGCAGGCGGTTGACGAACCAGACCAGGGTCACGGTCACGAAGAAGACGGCGAAGGCGATCAGCACACCGGCGAGGTAGAGGGTCTGGAAGGTCATCGGGGGGCTCCTGTCTGGAGCCGGAAGATCGCGCCGGGCGGCTGTCCGCGAAATTCGTGGAAAAACCCTAAGGGCTACCCCTTAGCTTCGGCCAGCAGGCACATCCGGACCAGTTCAGACAGGGAGGCGGCCTGCATCTTGGTCATCACATTGGCGCGGTAGATTTCGACCGTGCGCGGGCTGATGCCCAGGTCGAAGGCGATGATCTTGTTGGGCTTGCCGGCCAGCAGGCCCTCCAGCACCTCGCCTTCACGGGCCGAAAGGGCGGCGCGCCGGGCCTGGACGGCCAGGCGATCCTGCTCGCGGCGCAGGTCCTCGGCGCCGGCCGACAGGGCCTGACGCAGGGCCGAGAGCAGGGCCTCGTCCTCGAAGGGTTTTTCGAGAAAGTCGATCACCCCGGCCCGCATGGCCTCGATGGCCAGGCTGAGGTCGGCGTGGCCGGTCATGACGATCACCGGCAGGGTGACACCGGCGGCCTTCAGCCGGCGGACCATCTCCAACCCGTTGACCTGCGGCATGCGCACATCGGTCAGGATGCAGCCGGGCTCCAGCTCGCCCACCCGGTCAAGGAAGGCCGGCGCCGACTCATAGCCGCGGGCCTTCAGCCCCTCCGCGTCGAGGAGGAACAACAGGCTGTCGCGCATCGCCTCATCATCATCCACGATGTGAACGACCGGCTCAGTCATCGGCAAGCTCTCCGGATTCGACGGCGCGCAGGGTGAACCGGAAGGTGGCCCCTCCGCCAGGGGTCTCTTCCACCCACAGCCGACCGCCATGGGCCTCGACGATGGTGCGGCAGATGGACAGGCCCACGCCCATGCCGGACGGCTTGGTGGTGATGAAGGGCTGGAACAGGCGGCCCTCGACCTCCGGGTCGATGCCCGGCCCGGTGTCGGAGACGCTGACCAGGGCCATGCGATCCTCGGCTGGACTGAGCCGCACGGTCAGATCGCGGCGCAGGCTGTTTTCCATGGCGTCGATGGCGTTGCGCAGCAGGTTCAGCGCCACCTGCTGGATCTGCACCCGGTCGGCCAGCACCAGGTCGACTTCGGGGTCGAACAGGAAGCGGACGATGACCCCCTGCTCGCGGGCCCCCACCAGGCCCAGGGCGGCGGCCTCCTCGACGATCCGGGGCAGGCTTTCAAGGCGCCGTTCGGTCTCGCCCCGGGAGGCGAACTCGCGCAGGCGACGGATGATCTCGCCGGCGCGCAGGGCCTGCTCAGCGGCCTTGTCGAGGCCGGTGCGGGCCTTCTCGGCCTGGCCGGCGCCAAGCAGGCGGCTGGAGCCCTTGAGGTAGTTGGCGATGGCGCCCAGCGGCTGGTTCAGCTCATGGGCCAGGGCCGAGGCCATCTCGCCCATGGCGGTCAGGCGGGAGACGTGGATCAGCTCGCCCTGCAGCTCCTGCAACCGGGCGTCGGTGGCCTGGCGCTCGGTCAGGTCACGGACGAAGCCGGTGAAGAAGCGGCCCTCCTCGGTGCGAATCTCGCCGACCGCCAGCTCCATGGGGAAAGTCGAGCCGTCGCGCCTCTGGCCGACGACCACCCGGCCGATGCCGATGATCCGGGGTTCGTTGGTCCGGTAGTAGCGGGTCAGGTAGCCGTCATGCGCCTCGCGGTGCGGCTCCGGCATCAGCAGGCTGACGTTGCGGCCGACGATCTGGGCCGAAGGCCAGCCGAACAGCCGCTCGGCGGCGGCGCTGAACGATCGGACCAGGCCCTCCGCGTCAATGACGATCATCGCGTCGGGGATGGTGTCGAGGATCGAGGCCAGATGGGCCTCGCGCTCGGCCAGGTGACGGTTGACGGCGTCGGCCCGGCGGCGGGCGCGCTGGAAAATCTCGCCGCCGGCGACAATGGCCGCCCCGCCGAGAGCAAACAGACCCGCGGCGGTCGTCTCGGCGCCTTGCACAAGGCCGGCGACCAGCCCCATGGCCGCCGCCGCCAGCCCGGGCCACAGTCCCCCGGCGGCCGAGGCCAGCACGAGCGCGGGGATGAACAGCAGGAAGGCGGCGCCCGGGTCCAACGCCTCCCCCAGCGCGAGCCGGGTGACGACCGCCGCCCCGATCGCGGCGACGGCGAGCAGCAGGGCCAGCCAGAAACGGCTACCCTCGGAGTTTGCGGCAGAAGACACGCCTGACTCTATACGGGACCGCCGCGCCGGCGGCGACCTAAGGGATACCCCGTAAGAGCAACATCGAGATGTTTCCGGGCCTCGGACTAGCGAGCGGCCGACCGGCGCCCCGCCCAGGCGGTGGCGCCGATGCCCGTCGCGATCAGGGCCACGCCGATTGCGTGGTAGCCATGGAAGGGCTCGCCCAGCAGGGTGATGGCCAGCACCGCGCCGAAGACGGGCATCAGGTGCATATACTGGCCGGCGGGGGCGGAGCCGATCAGCTCGACCCCCCGATTGAAGCAGAGGTAGGCCAGGAAGCTGGGGAAGAGGGCGACGTAGAGGATGCCGCCGAGCGCCGTCGGGGTGGGGGCGAAGGTGCGGCCCTGGATCAGTTCGTGGGCATAGAAGGGGGCGATGACCAGGGCGGCGAGGATGAAGGTGACGAGCAAAAGGCTCAGCGGATGAACCTGCGGGCGGCGCCGCAGGAGCAGGCTGTAGCCGGCATAGAGCACCACCCCGATGAGGATGATCCCGTCGCCGGGGTTCAGGCGAAGGTGGAGCAGGTCCCAGGGCCGGCCCTCGCTGATCACCACCAGGACGCCGGCCAGGGAGAGGGCGACGCCGACCAGGGCGCCGACGCCGATGCGGTCGCGCAGCAGGACGAAGCCGAAGAACAGGATCAGGGGCGGGATGGCCGCCTGCATCAACAGGCTGTTGAGGGCGGTGGTGCTCTCCAGGCCCCAGTAAAGCAGGGCGCCGAAGCTGGCGACGCCGGAGACGGCCAGCAGGATCACCGTCTTCCATCGGCGACGCAGCTCGGGCCAGTCGCGCTTGAGGTGCGGCCAGGCGAGGGGGGCGACCAGCAGACTGGCCAGGACCCATCGCCAGAAGGTCAGGGTCATCGGAGGGACAACCCCGGCCAGGGCGCGGCCGGCGATGGAGTTGCCGGCCCAGAACAGCATGGTGATGGCCAGCAGCAGCGGAGCGGTGCGCCATAGGCCCGCGCCGAGGCCGCTCAAGCGCCGATCGCCACGATCTCGACCTCGCCGCCGGCGACCAGGGCGGTGTCGCCCTCGCCCTTGCCCAGCAGGGCCTGGGCGAGGGGAGAGACCCAGGAGACGCTGCCCTTGGCCGGGTCGGCCTCGTCCTCGCCGACGATGCGGAAGGTCTGGCGGCGGCCGTCCTCGCGGTCGAAGGTGACGGCGCAGCCGAACTGGACCGTGTCGCAGCTCTCCGGCGGGGCGGTCAGCTGGGCGCTGGCGCGGCGGGCGTTGTAGTAGCGCAGGTCACGGGTGGCGCGGGCCATCGCGGTGCGGTCTGCGGCGACGTCGCCCTGCTGGGCGGCGCGATAGGCGGCCTGGGCGGCGGCCAGGGCTTCCTCGAGCTGGGCCAGACCGGTGGCGGTGACGAGGTTGGGGTGGGTGGAGATCGGGCGGTCGGGCAGGTCTGCCGCGTTGGCCTCAAGATCTCCTTCCTTGGTGAAGGCGACGCTCATGTCGTCTTGTAGGCCGGGAGCCGGGCTAGAGGAACAACTCCTTGTCCGAGCCGGATTCCTGCAACGGCGGTGGAGCCGCCTCGTGGCGGGGTGTCGACGGCCTCAACAGCCGGCGGACGCGGCGCAGCAGCAGCTGGTCGTTGAACGGCTTCGCCAGATAATCCTTGGCGCCGAGGCCGATGGCCTTGCGGACGTCCTCGACCGCGTTGCGGGCCGTCAGCATCAGGGTCGGCGGCGGGACGCGGCCGGCGTTGCGCAGGGTCTCGAGCACCTGGAAGCCGTCCATGCGCGGCATGCTGACGTCCAGGAGCATGGCGGCGGGGCGGTGCGAGGATAGGAGGGTGATGGCCTCGATCCCGTCCCTGGCCATGACCGGCATCAGGCCGTCCAGTTCAAGGCGGATGCGCAGGAGGTCGCGGACCAGCTCATCATCGTCCACGACCAGGACCACGGGGGAGTCATGCCGCATGGTGGCTCTCCAGGGCGGACGGACCCTCCAGGGCCTGGACGATGGCGGCGCGAAGGGCGGCCGGTTGGATGGGCTTGTCGACCAGGCCGGCGAACACCGGGTCCAGGTCGCCCGGGCGCTGGGCCGAAAAGGCGAGGATGGGGATGCTGTCGTTGGGACCGTCGCCATTGCGGATGGCGCGGGCGGCCTCCGTGCCATCCAGCCCGGGCATACGCAGGTCCATCAGGATGACGTCGAAGATGTCGTCGGCCGCGACGCGCACCGCTTCGCCGCCGTCCGAGACCAGCTGGCATTGGGCGCCGAACGCGTCCAGCAGGGCCTTGGCCAGCTTCAGGTTGGCCGGGTTGTCGTCGGCCACAAGGACGCGGAGGCCGGCGAGGTCGGGCTGGCTGCCCGGTTCGATGGCCGAGGCGGGCGCTGAAGCCTGGGCGAGGGAGGCGGGCAGTTCCAGCCAGAAGGTCGAGCCGCGGCCGACGGCGCTGTCCACCCCGACCTGGCCCCCCATGGCCTCGGCCAGCCCGCGACAGATGGCCAGGCCCAGGCCGGTGCCGCCGTGGCGGCGGGTTGAGGAGCCATCGACCTGGGAGAACTTGCGGAACAGCAGATCCTGGCTGGCCGGCGGGATGCCGACGCCGGTGTCGACCACCTCTATTCGTATCCGGTCGTTGGCCCAGGCCAGCCGGACGGCGACCCCGCCCTCGTCCGTGAACTTCACAGCGTTGCCGACCAGGTTGAGCAGGATCTGGCGCAGGCGGGCAGGATCGAGCCGGAGGGTCGGGGGCGTGGGGCCTTCCAGTGACAGGGCGAGACCCTTGGCCTGGGCGGTGGCTTCGAAGAGTTCGAGGGCGTCGCGGGCGACGGCGCCGACGTCGCAGGGCTCCGGCCGGATTTCGATCTCGCCGGCCTCGAGCTTGGAGAAGTCGAGGATGTCGTTGACGGCGGCCAGCAGGGCCCGGCCGCCGGTCTGGATCCGGCGGACATAGTCCTGGGCCTGAGGCGACAGGTCTGGGAGAGCGGTCAGGAGGCCGGAGAAGCCGATGACCGAGGTCAGAGGCGTGCGGATTTCGTGGCTCATGTTGGCCAGGAACTCGGCCTTGGCGGCGGCGGCCGCCTCGGCTTCGGCGCGGGCGGCGAGAAGTTCAGCCTCCATGGCCTTGCGGGCGGAGACGTCGCGGATCACGGCGATCATCTCCGAGGGTTGGCCGTCGGCGTCGCGGAGCAGCTTGAAATGGGTCTCCACCCAGATGACGCCGCCGTCCTTGCGCACAGCGCGATGCTCGACCTTGCTGTGCTCAGCCCCGCCGGCCATGGCGGCGTAGACGTCCAGGATCAGGCCGCGGTCCTCCGGATGGACGAAGGACTGGGCCGTGCGGCCGACCATCTCGGACGGCCTGTAGCCCAAAAGGTCGGTGATGGCCGGAGAGATGTAGCCGCTGCGGCCGTCGAGCCGGACGCGGGTGATGACATCGCCCATGTTGTCGGCCAGCAGCCGGAAGCGGGCCTCGCCGCGGCGGGCGTCGTTCAGGAGGTTGGCGTGTTCGGTGATGTCCTGGAAGACGCCGAGGACGGAGATCACCTGCCCGGTGTCATCCAGCTCACAGGTCGCCCGGCTGATGACCGTCCGTTCACGGACATTTTCGTCGATCAGCCTGGCCTGAAACTCGAAGTCCTGGCCGGTGACGGCGGCCCTTTCCAGGCTGGCGGTGACGAGAGCGCGGTCGTCGGGATGGTAGAAGCCTATGGCGGAGTCGAGGTTGGGGTCGAAAGTCTCGCGGGTGACGCCGTGGATGGCGTAGACCGCGTCGGACCAGGTGACATGGCCCGTGGCGCAGTGATAGCGCCAGGCTCCGACGCCCGACATCTGTCCGGCCAGGCGCAACAGGGCCGCCTCGCGCTCGGCCCGGCGGCCGCGTTGGCGGGTTTCCAGGGCCTCGACCACCATTTCACCCAGGGCTGCGAGCCGCGCCAGCTGACGGTCAGAGGGCCGGGGGCGGGGCTTGGTGTCGAGGACGCACAGGGTTCCGATGGCGGCCCCGTCGGCGGTGGTCAGCACAGCGCCGGCGTAGAACCGGACACCCATCTCGCCGGTGACGGCGGGATAGTTGTGAAACACCGGATGGCGGGTCGCGTCCTCGACCACCAGGACCTGGCCCGGCGTCAGCCGAAGGGCATGGTCGCAGAAGGCTTCCTCGCGCGGGGTCGAACAGGCGTCGAGCCCGATGCGGGATTTGAACCATTGCCGGTGCTCGTCGATCAACGAGACCAGGGCCATCGGCGCGTCGAACAGGTCGGCGGCGAGGGCGGTCAAGCGGTCGAAGGCGGGATCGGCGGGAGTATCGAGGATTTCGAAGGCCCGGAGGGCCGCGAGACGGGCGAATTCGGACTGGGGCACGCTGGAACTCCGTAGGGACGGATTCCTGACTCCACAGGGCTGAAAAGGTCTTAACCGCCGGTGCGGCGGGCCGACGCAGACCCGGGATGGGCTGTCACCATTGCGTGTAGTTGCGTTGGAAGGGGCCGTTCAAAGGGGCTAACAAGGCAGACCACAGGGAGTTTTCGATGCGCCTCGCCCTTGCTCTGACCGCCATCTTGCTCGTGGCCGCGCCCGCTTGGGCGGGGGAAATCGATGGCAAGACCCTGTCGGAGGATACTCGCATCCTGGCCTCGGACGACTTCGAGGGGCGCTCGCCCGGGGCGGCGGCGGAGCCGAAGACGATCGAGTACATCATCAAGCGCTACAAGGAATCGGGACTGGAACCGGCCGGAGACAATGGCGGCTGGACCCAGACCGTGCCGATGGTGCGCACCCAGGTGCTGCCCGACCCGGCGCTGTCGGCGAAGGTGGGCGGGAAGGCGCGGCCGCTGGAGATGCTGAAGGACATCTACGTCAACACCGTGCGGCCGACCGAGGCGATCAAGGTTGTGGACCTGCCCATCGTGTTCGTCGGCTATGGCGTGCATGCGCCGGAGCGGGGCTGGGACGACTGGAAGGGCGTCGATGTGAAGGGGAAGATCGTGGTCTTCCTGATCAACGATCCGGATTTCGAGGCTCAGGCGGGCGATGATGCGGCCGGCAAGTTCGGCGGCAAGGCGATGACCTTCTACGGGCGCTGGGTCTACAAATACGAGGAGGCGGCGAGGCGGGGGGCGGCCGGGGCGCTGATCGTCCATGAGACGCCGGGAGCCGGCTATGGCTGGGTGACGGTGATCGCGCCGCGCGGCTCCAACCTGGACGTGGCTCGGGCCGACGGCGGGGCCGGGCGCGTGCCGTTCCAGGGCTGGCTGGAGCGGGGGGTGGCGGCGGAGCTGCTGGCTTCCGGCGGGCTGGACCTGGAGACCCTGAAGAAACAGGCGCGGACGGCGGGGTTCAA
Organism: Caulobacter sp. SLTY; assembly: GCF_009905535.1. Taxonomy (GTDB): domain Bacteria; phylum Pseudomonadota; class Alphaproteobacteria; order Caulobacterales; family Caulobacteraceae; genus Caulobacter. Next base: position 13,042 of record NZ_JAAALA010000045.1, read on the forward strand.
CCCGGTCGAGCTAAAAGGGGTGACCTTCAGCGCCGACTTCAAGGTGTCGGTGAAGCGGGTCGAGAGCCGCAATGTGCTGGGCAAGATCCCCGGCGCTAAGCGGCCGAACGAGAGCATCGCCTACGCGGCCCACTGGGACGCCTATGGCATGGCGGACCAGCCCGATGCGCAGGGGCGGCGGGTCAAGGCCGGGGCGTTGGATGACGCCATCGGGGTGGCCGGGCTGTTCGAGATCGCGCGGGTGCTGAAAGCCGGGCCGGCGCCGGAGCGCACGGTGCTGTTCGCCGCCTGGACGGGTGAGGAGCAGGGCCTGCTGGGGTCGGAATGGTTTGCGCAGCACCCGACCGTGCCGCTGGAGACCATGGCCGGGGCCTATACCCTGGATGTGCTGCAGCCGGTGGGGCTGTCGCGGGATGTGGTGCTGATCGGGGCCGGGCAGAACGAGATGGAGGACGGGCTGGCGGTGGCGGCCAAGGCGCAGGGCCGGGTGATCACGCCGGACGCCAAGCCGGAGCGCGGGCTGTTCTATCGCGCGGACCATTTCTCGCTGGCCAAGCGTGGGGTGCCGGTCATCCTGATCATGGCGCTGGGCGGCGGGCCGGACCTGGTGGTGGGCGGCCGGGAAGCCGGCGACAAATGGGTCAGCGACTATACGGCCACCGCCTATCACCAGACGGGCGACGCCTGGAGCCCGGACTGGGACCTGAGCGGGGCGGTTCAGGACGTCGAACTGGTGCTGGAGGCCGGCAAGGTCCTGGCCAACTCTACCGACTGGCCGAACTGGAAGGCGGGCTCGGAGTTCGGGTCAGTGCGCGAGCGCTCGGCCGGGTCGAGGCCTTAGGCCTCGACGGTCGCCGCTTCCAGGCCGCTGTCGACCACCTGGCCGATGCGGGTGGGAACGCCCAGAACGTACATGACCCCGTCGGTGAAGCGGATGTCGGTGTCGCCGAACAGCGGGCTGCGCTTGATCAGCACGGAATCGCGTAGGGTAAGACGCAGCACCAGATCGGCGGGGGCTGAGCCCGCCGCCAGGGCCTCCTCGATCATGCGCTTCAGGTCCTTGACCATCGGCGGAGCGGGAGCGACTGCGGGTTTGGCCATGGATTGCGCCTTGGGTCCGACGCCCCGCAACGCGGGGCTAGGATCGAACCCTTGTGGCGGCAAGGCCGCCAACGACCGTCAGGTCGCTGACACAAACTAGCAGCAATCGGCGGTGAACGGCGGATTATCTGGCGAGGTCATCCGTCGCCGAGGATGACCTTGCGTCGGGCGAGACTGTCCGGGGACCACTGGGTGTGCATGTCGTAGTAGACGTCAAAGGCCGGCGCGGCGGTCGGCAGAACGACCCAGGGCAGCTTGGAGCGGGTGAAGATGTGGGCGTCCGGAGGGAGGGCGGCGGGCTGGTCCAGGGTTCCGACCCGGACGAAGCGCAGGGACGGACGGCGGCCGTAGTCGCTCCATACGGCCGTGCGGCAGGCAGGGCAGCGATAGACGTCGTGGGGGCGGCCGCTGGGGGTCGGCACGGCGACCGGTTCCGGGACCCCCTCGCGCAGGGCAATGCGGTCGGTTTCGATCAGGGCGTTGATGACAAAAGCGCTGCCGGTCTGCCGCTGGCAGTCGGTGCAGTGGCAGCAGTTGACGAACATCGGCGGGGTGGAGAGGGCGTAGCGAACCTGCCCGCAGGCGCAGCCTCCCGCCAGATGGTTCATCATGTTCTGCTCCCTCAGGCTTCGGCCCATCGGCGGAGCAGGTTATGGTAGACGCCGGTCAGCGCAACCATGCTTTCATGCCCATCGCCCACCTCGCCGCGCAGGCGCTGCAGGGCCAGGTCCATGTCGAACAGCAGGGCGCGGGCGCCGTCGTCGCGGACGTGGCTCTGGATCCAGAAGAAGCTGGCGGTGCGGACGCCTCGGGTGACCGGGGTGACCTGGTGCAGGCTGGTGGCCGGATAGAGGATCATCGAGCCGGCGGGGAGCTTTACGGCGTGGGCGCCGTAGACATCCTCGATGACGAGCTCCCCACCGTCGTAGTCTTCGGGATCGGAGAGGAAGAGGGTGGCCGACAGGTCGGTGCGCAGGCGCAGGCCGCTGGGCAGGGTGCGCAGGGCGTTGTCGACATGGGTTCCGAAGCTGTGATCGCCGGCGTAGCGGTTGAACAGGGGAGGGAAGACCTGGGCCGGCAGGGCGGCAGACTGGAACAGCAGGTTGCCGGCCAGGGCGCGCTCGATCTCGGCGCCGAGGGCGCGGGCGACCGGGTCGCTGTCTGGAAGCTGCAGATTGTTCTTGGCGAGGGCCGACTGGTAGCCGGCGGTCATCCTGCCGTCGGCCCAGCCGGCGGTGTCCAGCGCCGCCTGGAAGCGGGCGACCTGTTCGGGGGTCAGGACGGTCTCGATCTGGATCAGCATCCCGGCGGCGTACGCTAGTTGCGAGTTTCTATCAACTAGGGGCTTCCACCAGGGTGGCGAGGACGGCCTGGGCGTCGCGCAGGCAGAGACGGTGATGGAGGTCGCACTGGCCCCGGTGCCAGTCGGCGAGGCGGCGCAGTTCGTCCAGCCTCATGGGGCGGCAGCCGACGGCACGACCGGCGACGGTGAGGGGGATGGGGCCGCCGAGGGCGAAGATCTCGCCGCCGCAGGTCCAGTAGCGCGCGGTGGTGTCGGGGACGCTCAGCATGGGCCGGGCTCCGCCCCGCCGGCGATGCGAAAGGCGCGGCCCTGGCACTCGAGCCAGCCCTGGCGAGGGGCGGGCGGGGGAAGGCGGCGGGCCAGGCGCAGGCCCTGACGATCATAGCTGTAGGTCAGTCCGCCGTCAGCGGAGGGTTGGAAGAAGACCTGGCCGTAGTCGGGCTCCGGCGAGCCGTCGGGCCGGCGGCGGGGCAGGGTGGCGAACCAAGCCGGGTCGCAATGCGACACCGGGCGCGCGGCGCATTCTGGTGTCAGAGGCGGTTCCTCGCGGGATGGGATGTGGGGGAGGGTGAGCTTCCCTAACTGTATAAAATATACAGTGTCCTGTCAAGGCGCGATGGCGGCTTTAGTGGGCTGGCGAGTTTGGATCAGTGACGGCGAGCAGCGATGATCGAGATCACAAGCATGGCGACCGCGGCGCCGGCGGCGGCGAGAGCGACCTGAGGCTTGTCCGTCCGCTCGGCAACCCAGACCGCGACGAGGCCCCAGGCGATGGGCAGGCCGTAGGCGATATGGCCCAGCCGCCAGACGACCGCCGAGCCGACCAGCAGCACCCCGCCGATCCCCGCCAGGGCGGCGACCTTGGCGCTATCAGGACCGATGACGTCCCAGGCGGTGAGGACCGTCAGCAGGTTGAGGGCGCTGGCGATGGTCAGCCAGCCGGCGAGCAGGCCGAGCGGCCAGAAGATAAGGGCGTGGCTGACGCGGCCCAGACCATCCTTGTGGTTCGCCGCCCGCAGTAGACCGAAGATCATGGTAATCGCCGAGGCGAAGATGACCACAACCGTGAGGGCCTTGATGTTCAACGCCGCGACCACCAGCCAGAGGGCGCACCCCGCCGTGGCGATCGCGGATGGCCAGGCCACGGACTTGAGCGCTGGGGTTTCGGGCGCCGCCTTCAGCGCTTGCCAGACGGCATAGACGAAGAGGGCGAAATAGATGAGCCCCCAGATGGAGAAGGCGTAGGGGGCCGCCCGCAGCGTCTCATCGCCGTCTGCGGCGAAGGCGTTCGTCGGCAGGCCGATGCCGGTCCAGGACAGAACAGGCGCGGTCATGATCGCCGCGACCACCGACGCTAGAACGGCCCAGGAGCGGAGCTGCGGCTTTTCGGGACGGTCGAAGGTCATGGATGTCATTCACGCCCAACGCGGATTGCGGCCCTTAGTTTCAGCTATACCCGCAGGCCCTGGAAGGGCAGGGCCCAAAGTAATTCCACGTCCTCGATCGGAGGGTAGCGGGTGTTTATGCTTTCCAGGGTCCAGAGGCCGGGGGCGGCGCCCCGGCGGAGGATCTTGACCATCTTCCGACCATCGGCGAGGCGGGCCATCACCTCCTGCCCGACCAGGGGGCTGGGGTCGTCGTAGCGGCGGCCGAAGATCAGGTGCTCGCCGTGCCGGAAGCGGGGCATCATCGAGTCCCCGTCGACGATCAGCACGATGCCATCCTCGGGGACCATGGGGTCCAGCCAATCGGCGGCCGCGCCCATCTCATAATCATCATCGAACAGGGCCTCGGCGCCGGCGGCGACCTTGCCCAGCACCGGCAGGCCGGCGCGCTTGGCCTTCATCGCGCCCTTACCGGCGTAGAGCCATTCGGCCCGCACCCCGAAAGCGCGGGCGTAGTCCTCGGCCTTGCGGAAGGAGAAGCTGGCGTTGCCGTTTTCGTTCGAGGCGTAGGTGTTGAGGTTCCAGCCGTGCAGGCGGGCAGCCTCGGCGGCAGAGGAAAGGCCCTTGCCCCGACGGGCGCGACGCAGGCGCTCGGCGGCCGCAGCGTGGGGGGGCGAAAGCGAGTCAGACGGCGGGCTCATGTAGGAAACCTACGCGAAATCCTGTATGTTGTCTACAGATGCGGGTTGTATCGATGCTGTATTTTTCGTACAGTACGGTCATGCGCAGTCACAGCGACATTATTACCGCCGCCGGCGGACCCGCGCGGCTGGCCCGGGGGCTGAAGGTCCCCTCCAACCGTATCAACCAGTGGAAGCGTCTGGACTCGATCCCGCCCCGCTACTGGCCGGCAATCGCCGGGCGAGGGCTGGCCAGTCTCGAGGAACTGGCGGCCGCAGCGGCAAACCGGCCTCGCGCCAAAGCCAAAGAGCAACAGCATGCATAGTGAAGTCCTGTCCGGCGCGGCGCCCGCTCGCCGGCCCCAATGGCCGTCCGATCGTCTGGCGCAACTGCGCGGGCTGTTCGAGGGCGACCTGACCCATCAGGCGATCGCCGAGCGGATGGGCCTGGCCAAGGGGGCCGTCAGCGCGAAAATCTCCCGACTGGGTTGGCGGCGCGGCGAGACGGTCACGCCGGCGGCCATGCCTGCGGTGGCGACGGAGCTGATCCCGGAGACCGGCAGGTTCAAGCGGCTGGAGGCGCTGAAGGCCGGCGAATGCCACTGGCCTACTGTCGAGGACGCCCAGGGGGTGCAGCTGTTCTGCGGCTGCCGGCGGGCGGACGCCTCCTCCTACTGCGCGGGACATCTGAGCCGCGCCCATCGCCGGCCGCGACCCTGGGAGCGCCAGGCGCTGGAGCCCGCGCGGCGGCCGCCGCCCAAGGAAGGTCTGGGCTGGGACCGGTTCGCCGATCACCCGGCCTGAAGAGAGGAGCCCCATGGAACCCGATACTCGTCCGCTCAAGCCGACCCCGCCGCCGCCGACCCTGAACGAAGCGCGGCTGCGGGCCGAACAGGATGACCGCCTGCGCCAGCGGCGTGGTCGGTCCGCCACCTTCCTGTCCAGCGCGCTGGGCCGGGCCGAAGGCGGGGTGGCCACCCGCACCTTGATGGGCTGAACGCCCGATCACTTTTCAATCCGGAGACTTGAGTGACCGACAGCCGCGCCGAAGACGTCTTGCGCCGACAGGCGGCCATGGAGGCCGAGCGCGCCGTGCTGGACGGCCATTGCCAGGAGGTGGCCGAGCGGGTGCTGACCCGCCACAGTGAGTTCGGCGGCCGCCGCCCGCAGGGCGGCAAGCGGGAGCAGCAGGTGTTCGACAGCACCGCCCCGCTGGCGCTCGACAAGTTCGCGGCCGCCATCGAGAGTATGCTGACTCCCCGAACCAGCCGCTGGCACGAGCTGTCCCTGGGCGGATCATCGGCGCCGGAGCCGGTGCGGACCTGGCTGGCGGCGGTGAACGACGTGCTGTTCCGGGCTCGCTATGCGCCCGACGCCAACTTCGCCAGCCAGGCGCATGAGACCTATGTGGGCCTAGGCGCCTTCGGCAACGGGGCGTTGTTCGTTGACGAGGAGGTGGGCGGGGGCCTGCGCTATCGGTCGGTTCCGTTCGCGGAGACCTGGTTCGCCGAGAACTTCCAGGGGGTGATCGACACCGTCCACCGCAAGTTCGAGCTGACGGCCCGCCAATGGGTGCAGCGGTTCGGCGAGGAGACCCCCGACAGCATCGCCAAGGCGGCCGAGACCGAGCCGCACCGCAAGTTCGAGCTGATCCACTGCGTGCAGCCTCGGGCGGACGCCGACTGGAGCCGGCGCGACTGGCGTGGGATGGCCTTCGCCAGCTGGTACGTCTCGTTCGAGGGCCGCAAGCTGCTGCAGGAGCGTGGCTATCGGACCCTGCGCTATGCGGTGGCCCGCTACGTGACCGCGCCGCGCGAGGTCTATGGCCGGGGTCCGGCGATGACCGTGCTGGCCGACATCAAGACGGTCAACGAGCAGCAAAAGACCCTGCTGCGGACCGGCCAGCTGGTGGCGGAGCCGCCCCTGCTGTTGTCCGACGAGGGTGGACTGACGGCGTTCAAGCTGGCGCCCAGGGCCATTAACCGCGGCGCGCTGGGGATGGACGGGCGGGAGCTGGTGCGGCCGCTACAGATCGGGGCCAACATGCCGATCACCCTGGAGATGATCAGCCAGACCCGCGAGAGCATCAACCAGGCCTTTCTGGTCACCCTGTTCCAGATCCTGGTCGAGACGCCGCAGATGACCGCCACCGAGGCGATGCTGCGGGCGCAGGAGAAGGGGGCGCTGCTGGCGCCGGTGATGGGGCGCCTGCAGTCGGAGCTGCTGGGGCCGCTGATCCAGGCCGAGTTGGACATCCTGGCCGGGGCCGGGGTGCTGCCGCCGATGCCGCCTGAGCTTGAGGGGCTGGAGGATGTGGTCGCCGATATCGACTACACCTCGCCGTTGGCCCGGGCCCAGAAGTCCGACGAAGGGCTAGCTATCCTGCGGCTGCTCGAGGACGCGGCGACGGTCGGGCAGTTCGACCCGTCGGCGGCCAAGATGATCCGGGGGCCGGAGACCTTGCGTCGATTGGCGGAGATCCGCGGCGCGCCGCCGGACCTGCTGCGCAGTGAAGAAGAGATGGAGGCGCTGGCCGAGCAGGATGGGCGGATGGCCCAGCTGCAGGCGATGCTGAGCGCCGCCGGCCAGGCGGCGGGCGTGGCCAAGGACGCCGCGGCGGCCGGCCTGGTGGGAGAGGGCTGATGGAGATCCTTCACCCGCTGCTGCGGCGCAAGCGCGCCTACCAGGGTCTGTTCGGCGACGGCTCGCACGGCGAGGCGCGGGCGGTTCTGGCCGATCTCAAGCGCTTCTGCATGGTTCCCGAGGCGCCGGTGGCGCGGGGCGTCGACGGCGCGGTCGATCCGCTGGCCTCGATGCGGCTGATCGGGCGCCAGGAGGTGTTCAACCGAATCCGCGCCATGGTCGCGATCGACGACCGGGCCCTGTTCAACCTGAGGGAAGAGGTCGTCGATGAGTGATGAAGCCGTATCGATCAGTGGGCTGATGGAAGAGGCGGAGGGGCCGGTGGGGACCCCCTCAGTCAGTCGCTCCGCGCCTGACAGCTCCCCCGAGGGGGGAGCAACTGGCTCCGGGTTCCTGGATCATTTCAACGATCCGGGCACGCGGTCCTACATGGAGCGCAAGGGGTTCAAGGACGTCGAGGCGCTGGGGGCGAGTTTCGCCTCGCTGGAGCGGATGGTGTCGAACGACAGTCGCCGGGTGGTGCTGCCGGCCGGCGAGGAGGATGCGGAAGGATACGAACGCGTATTCACCGCGCTCGGCCGTCCGGCCTCGGCCGAGGAGTACGGTTTCGACCAGCTGATGGGAGCCGATCCGGAGTTTGCCCAGCGAGCTTCGGAATGGCTGTTCGAGGCGGGGGTCGGCAAGGGCCGGGCCGGGGCGCTGGCCGAGAAATGGAACGCCTATGTCGGCGAGCGGGAGGCGGCGGCGCAAGCGGCGTTCGCGGCCCAGAGCGAGGCCGACTGGGAGGATCTGCGCGGCGAATGGGGGCCGAAGTTCGCCGAGAAGACTGAGCTGTTCCGGCGCGGGGCGCTGAGCTTCGGGCTGAACCGCGACGAGATGGCGGCGATCGAGATGGGGCTGGGCACCCGGCGCACCGCGCAGCTGTTCTCACAGATCGGCCAGGGCCTGGCGGAGGATCGCTTCATCGAAGGCGAGGGCCGCGGCGGGTTCGGGATGAGCCGGGAGCAGGCCGAAAGTCGAATCGCCGCCCTGCGCCGCGACCAGGCCTGGCAGGCGCGCTGGATGTCCGGTGGGGCGGACGAGAAGGCCGAGTGGTCGCGGCTGACCCGGATCGCGGGAGGCGAGCGATGAGCCAGCAGGAGCAATGGGTCGAGGCGCGGCTGCGGCTGGAGGCGCTGAAGCTGGCGCATCGGTTCGACCGGGAGACCTGGCAGGTGCTGGCCGTGGCCGAAGCTTACGCCGCCTGGCTAGCCCCGCCGCCGCCGAATCCGATAGCAGCAACCAAGGCGACCTGAGGTTTGAAACGACGTCACTCGACGGTTGGCCATTCGTTGAAAGAAAGCTAGGTTCTAGAGCAGTATCTTCGGAGGGGGCGATGCATAGTGGGTCGTGGCTGGCTTTTGGAGTGTCAGCCGTCTTCATGGGCGGGCTTTCGGCTGCCGAGGCGCAGACTTACCCAGGGGCTTCATTGGGCGGTAGGGTCTATAGTGGCCAATATACCTGCCAAGGATTGCCTCGGGCCGTTCCGATCAAGGTCACTATCTGGCCGGGCGCACCTGGCCAGCTGACAGGCTTGGTTGAATCAGGCGGCGATGGGTCGCCACGTGGTTCCTATCGTGTCGCCGTGCGGCAATTGGGGCCTACGAGTTACAGGTTGGATCCGACTGGCTGGGTTATCAGACCCGATGGCCACGTGAATGCTCCAATCCGGGTGGAAGTTCTGCAGAACCAGATTCGGCTGGTGTTCGATGGGCCTTGTCCATCAACGATCCTGCAGTACGCCAGCGCTACAGGCGCAGGGTCTTATGCGACGGCTACTGCGCCCGTCCAGCCTCCGCCCCCGCCAGTTCGACCTCCTGCGCCCAAGGCCACAGTGGCCGCCCCAGCCCAGAAGCCGGCACAAGCGAAGCCTGCACGCCGCCATCCGCCAGAATGGTATACAGGCGCGGTCATTGCGAATAACCCCAAAACAAAACATTGTTTGAAACGCGTAAAGAAATCTACAGATATAACGACAAACTACAAAGGTTACTATTCTAACGGTGGTACAGTTTACAATAGTCCCTACACAACTTATGATCGCCATGATTATGAAGTGCTGGAAAATACCTGTGGCTTCAATGTAAACATCACCATGGCGTGCGATATTGGTTCGTATGGCCGAATGGACGATGAGGTCCTGGCTCCTGGGAAGTCGAGGAGCGCGCCTAGTCGCGGCGGATGGTGTAATCTTATAGTCAGATAGAGTTATTTGAAGCGAGCATTCGTCGCAAGAATCAAGTCGACACTCACCGAGTGATGGTGACTTGAGATATCAATACTGCCCAAGGGAAAGCCTTGGTGCGAAGTTCTTACGGACCCGCGATCACGCGGACAAGCCGATCCCAAACCAACCCTTTGAGATCGGAGATTTGTGTCCATGACGGACTTCAGCGGTCACTATCGTATCGAGTTCGCCAAGACGGCGAGCCTGCTTCTGCAACAGCGCGGATCGAAGCTGCGCAACCATGTGATGGTCGGGGCGCACAAGGGCGAGGGGGCTTCGCCCGTCGACCAATACGGTGTCACCGAGGCGCGCGAGCGCACCGGCCGGGCGGTGCCCAAGGAGAGCAGCAACACGCCGGTGGATCGGCGCTGGGCCTATCCGCGGTTCTTCGACTGGTCGGACATCATCGATAACATCGACCTGTTGCAGACGGCCTCGGATCCGCAGAACCCGCTGGTGCAGGCCTGCACCGCCTCGCTGGGGCGGCGGATCGATGATGAGATCATCCGCGCCTTCTTCGCCGACGCGCGCACGGGCAAGCAGGGTGGGACGACCACGTCCTTCCCGAACGGCCAGCAGGTGAGCGCCGACGTCGGCGGGGCGGCCAGCAAGCTCAGTGTGCTGAAGCTGCGGGCAGCCAAGAAGCTGTTGATGGCCAACGAGGTGGATCTGGCCAGCGACCAGGTCATCTGTGTGGTCAACTCCACGCAGCATGACGCCCTGCTGGGCGAGATGCAGATCACCAGCGCCGACTACAACGGCGGCGACAAGCCGGTGCTGAAGGACGGGATCATCACCCGGTTCCTGGGCATCGACTTCGTTCACTGCGAGCGGCTGACCCTGTCCGGCGCCAACCGGCGGGTGCCGATCTACGCCAAGAGCGGCATGCACCTGGGCGTCTGGTCGGACGTCACCACCGACATCGGGCCGCGCCGCGACCTGGAGGGCAATCCGATGGAGGTGACCGGCTCGGTCACCGTCGGCGCCACCCGGACCGAGGAGAAGAAGGTCGTCGAGGTGCTCTGCGCCGAGAGCTGACGGCCGAAGGCCGGAGTGGGGGAAGCGCCGGCGCTGAACGTGCTCGGCGCGGACTCCCTGACCGCCGGCGCTGCCCCCACCACCACGCGCGTATTCGCGCGCGGTCCCCCGCCCCCGGAGGGGGCGGAACTGGATCGCGTTCGCTTCCAACATCGAGGAACCTTCATGGCAACCGCCAACACCAAATCCACCGCCGTCACCAACCGGGACGCCAGTCCGCGCGTGCCCAGCCCTGCCCATCTGGTGCGGGGGCCGCTGTTCGAGGCTATCGGGACCGTCGAGGTGGCCGTGGCCGATGACAACGGCTCGGTCTATCGCTTCGCCCGGCTGCGCAGTTCGGACCGGGTGTCGCAGATCACCGTGTTCAACGACGCCATCACCGGCGGCACGGCCTATGACGTCGGCCTCTATCGTACCGCCGATGATGGCGGGGCGGCGGTCGATGACGATCTGTTCGCCAGCGCTATTGACCTGTCCTCGGCGCCCTCGGTCGCCTCGGCCGGGACCGAGGTGATGTACGAGGCCACGGCGGCCAACATCGACAAGATCGAGAAGCGGCTGTGGGAGCTGGTCGGGCTCAGCGCCGATCCGCAGGTCGACTATGACCTGGCCCTGACCGGCGACACCGTCGGGTCGGCGGCCGGGACCATCAGCGTGCGGGTGCGGTTCACCGGCGGGTACTGAGGCGCGGCGCCGACCGCGCCAGAACGCGGGCTTGCCTGACGAGCCGGCGCTGCCCCCTCCACCACCCTGCTACGCCTAAGGCTTCGCAGGGCGGTCCCCCTCCCCCGTCGCTGCGCGCCGGGGGAATTTCCAAAGCCAGGATAAGACGGAATGCCCACATCCCAGACCGCGGTCGGCAACGCGGCCCTCGGCAAGCTTGGCCAGGGGGCGGTGCTGTCGTTTGATGACCCGGACGATCGGGCGCGTTGGCTGAAGAGCCGGTTCGGCGATGTGCGGGACCTGACCCTGCGGGCCAATCGCTGGCATTTCGCCATGGCGCGGGCGCGGCTGAGCGCGGAAGCGACCGCGCCGGCGTTCGGCTATCAGCGGCAGTTTCCGCTGCCGGGCGACTGCCTGCAGCTGGCCGAGGTGGGCGGGGTGGCGACCACGCCGGGGCTGGGCGACCATGGCGGCGGCCGACCGGCGTTTGCCCTGGAGGGCGGGCGGATCCTGACCGATGCCGCGGCGCCGCTGGAGATTCGCTATGTGCGCCGCGTCGAGGACGTGGCGGCCTGGGATCCGCTGTTCGCGGAAGCCGTGGCCTGCCGGCTGGCGTTCGACCTGGCGGAGAAGCTGACCCAGTCCTCGGGCAAGAAGGAAGCGGCGCTGCGGGACTATCAGCTGGCCGTGCGCGAGGCGGTGCGGGTCAACGCCATCGAGGCGGCCCCGGAATCCACGGCCGATGGGTCGTGGATTCTGGCCCGGTTGTGAGGCGCCGATGAAGGCCAATCCCGCCATCACCTCGTTCAACGCCGGGCTGCTGTCGCCGTTGCTGGGCGGGCGGCCGGACCTGGAGCTGTGGCGCTCGGGGCTAAGCCGTTGCGACAACCTCATTCCGCGGGTGCAGGGGGCGCTGCAGCGCGCGGCCGGCAGCCTGTTCATCGGCGAGGTCAAGGACAGCACCGAGCGCTGCTGGCTGGCGCCGTTCGTGTTCAGCCAGGCGGACGCCTTCGTGCTGGAGTTCGGGCCGGGGTACATCCGCTTCTTCCGCAATCGAGGACGGCTGATCGACGAGGCGGAGAACATCCATGAGATTGAGGCCCCGTATCTGGCCGCCGACCTGACCCGGGCCGACGGCAGTTTCGGGGTGCGGATGGAGCAGTCAGGGGACGTGGTCTACCTGGCCTGCGCCGGGCATCCGCCGATGGTGCTGAAGCGGTTGTCGAACCTGAACTGGCTGCTGGAGCCATTCGAGGCGAAGGGGGGGCCGTTCGAGGATCAGAATACGGACGAGGCGGTGACGGTCAGCGCCAGCGGGACCATGACGGTCGGCGGAACGGTGACCCTGACCGCCAGCAGCAACCTCTTCGAGGCCGGCCATGTGGGCGGGCTGTTCGAGATGGACCTGAAGGACGGGGCGGACGTGCGGGCCTGGCAGGTGCGGACGACCACCGATGTCGGGGACTATCGGCGGGCGGACTTCCGCCACTACCGCTGCACCCAGGTGGGTCCAGTGGACACCACGGACAAGCCGGCGATCTGTGGCGAGGAGCTGCCAGTCAACACGCGCGGCAAGTACTGGGACGGCACCGGAGAGGAGCAGAAGGGCGACGGGGCGGTCGGCTCGATCGGGGTGGAGTGGGAGTATCTGCACTCAGGCTATGGCCATGTGCGGATCACCGCGGTGGCCAGCGGGACGGAGGCGACCGGGGAGGTCGTCTCGCGGCTGCCCGAAGCGTTGGCGACGCAGGCGACCCATCGCTGGGCGTTTGGCGCCTGGTCGGCTGCGGCGGGCTGGCCGGACAATGTTTGTTTCTTCCGGGAGCGGCTGAGCTGGTTCCGGGGCCAGCAGGTCTGGCAGTCGGTGGCCGGGGATTTCGGGAATTTCGAGGCGCGCACCCATGGGGAGGTGGCGCCGGACAATGCGGTGGTGCTGTCGATCCAGTCGGCGCAGGGCAATCCAGTCGAATGGGTGACGCCGACCCGGTCGGTGCTGTTCGTCGGCACCAACGGCGGGGAGCACAGCCTGAAGGCCCAGGCCAGCAACAGCCCCTATGGGCCGGGCAATACCCAGCAGGATCCCGAAACCGCCTGGGGCGGCGTCACCCATTCGACTGGATTGCCCTGCGCCGACTGGATCGACAGCACCACCGCATTGTCC
>NZ_JAAALA010000046.1 GCF_009905535.1 Caulobacter sp. SLTY
GCCATGGGGTGGGGAAGGGCTGGGGAGGGGGGCGGACCACGACCCAGCTTCCGTCGACCTGGCGCAGGGCGGCGGTAAAGTCCCCGAACAGGGGCCGCTCGAACTCCGTCATCGGCCGCACCCGCATCGCGGCGACGCCTTCTGGCGGCGGCTCCGGCCCGCGTACAACGAAGGCCCGCCGAGGCCCGCCCTCGCCATCCCGGGGGCGCATCATGGAAAAGGGAAACGGCGGGCCGGCCTCGACCAAGCTGACCCGATCGGGGGGAACCCGCATCAACTGGGCCAGTAGTCGTGCGCTGGGACTCTGCTCGTCGGCCGGCGCTGGGGTGAAGTCGCCAGTCGGCGCGCGTGTCAGGGGCGGACCGCGCAGCTCGGCGGCCGGGCCGAAGCTGGCGGCCGGGGGGCGGGGCTGGTTCGTCAGGGCGGCGGCCACCTCGCCGAGCTGATAGATGCGGGGCTTGGGCGGCGGGGTCAGCAGAACCACGGCCACCGTCGCAGCCTGGGCGACAATCAGCATCAGCAGCAACACCGCCGTGACCTGCAGGCCGAAGGGCGCCCGGAGCGCCTTCAAAGCCGGGAAACGCGAGCGTCGAGGAGGTAGCCGCTGCCGCGATAGGTGCGGATCACCTCCTGCTCGGCGCAGCCGTGCAGCTTGCGGCGCAGGCGGCTGATCTGCACGTCGATGGCGCGGTCATAGACATCGGCGTTATCGCCCCGCGCGTATTCCAGCAGTTGGTTGCGGGTCAGCACCCGCTGGGGGTTCTCCAGAAAGGCGCAGAGCAGGGCGAACTCGCCGCTGGTCAACAGGATGCCGACCCCGCTCGGCGATTTCAGGCTGCGTCGCCCGGTATCGAGGGTGAAGCCGAGGAACTGATAGACCCGCCGCCGCTGCGTCTCGCCCCGGCCGTCCTCGCGTCGGCGCAGCACCGCCCGCACCCGCGCCAGCAACTCGCGCGGATTGCACGGCTTGGGCAGGTAGTCGTCGGCCCCCAGCTCCAGCCCCAGGATGCGGTCGATCTCCTCGCCCATGGCGCTCAGCATGATCACCGGAGGCCCGGCCGCGTCGGCGATCCGGCGACAGATCGACAGGCCGTCCTCGCCGGGCAGCATGATGTCCAGCAGGATCAGATTGACCAGCCCGCCGGACAGCGCCCGGTCCATCTCGTCGGCCCCGCCGGCGCTGCGCACGGTGTAGCCATGCTGGGTCAGATAGCCGGCGATCTGGGCCCGCAGGTCGGAGTCGTCATCGACGACCAGCACGATGGGGGAAAAGGCGGCGACAGGAGCGGGTGTCATGATCGCGGTAGTTCCCCCGACAATGTGGCGAGGTGATCTCGCCGTGGACACATTTGCGCATTGAAGGCGTCTGCCTGGCCGGAACAGACGCCGCGCCGATGGCGGATTTGCGGGCAAACCATGTCGGGCTGAAACACGCCGGCCCCGGTGGGGACATGGCGGGATGGTGTCCTTCGCTCGCCCGTCGGAGGGGAAGAGTTCATGGCCGCGCGCCGGCGCCTGCGCATCCTGCTGATCCTCGCCGTTTCGGTCGGGGCGCATGCGGTCGTGATCGGCTGGATGATCGGCGGCGTCGGTCCCGCGGGCGCGCCGATGACTGACGCCCCGCTGGACCTCAGCCTGCTGCCGTTCTCGCGGCCCGGACCGCGTGCCGGCCATCCGGACAAGGCCGTGCCCGCCAAGACCACCACGCGCCCCGGCCCTCATCGCGATCCCGATATCGCCGCGGCCAAGGACAACGGCCCGGTGATCGTGCTGCCTGACAACCCTGAGGGCGCCGGCGAGCCGGTGCGGGAGGCGCCGCTCGGCCCCAGACTGCCCCGCCAACTGGGATGTAGCGAGGCGGCCTACACCCGGCTGACCCGCGAGGAGCGCGACCGCTGCGCCTTGCGCATGGCCGGCGATCTCGGCCAGGCCCCGACGCTGGCGGTGGTGAACCCCACCAAGAAGGCCATCTTTGACGGCGAGTGCCCCAGCGGGGACGACTGGTGCCTCTACCGCACGGGCGCGGCGCCCTATCCCGGTCTGTTCGCCCTGATGGCCAAGTGAGCTTCCCAATCCTCGCGGGCGGGCCTACACCGCGAGCATGGCGATAGGCGTTTTCGACTCCGGCGTCGGAGGCTTGACCGTGCACCGGATGCTGGTGGAGCGGCTGCCCCAGGCGAACTTCATCTACCTGGCCGATCAGGCCAATGCGCCTTACGGCGGCCGCCCCGGCGAGGAGATCGTCGAACTGACCAAGGCCGGCTGCATTCGGCTGTTCGACGCCGGCGCCAGCCTGGTGGTCCTGGCCTGCAATACGGCCAGCGCCATTGCCCTGCGGCGCCTGCAACAGACCTGGCTACCCGGCTATCGTCGCGAGACCGGCCGGGCGCTGAACGTGCTGGGTATCATCGTTCCGACCATCGAGGCGGCGACCGGGCTTCCGTGGGAGCACGAGGCCGAGCGCCGGGGCGACAAGATCGAGAAGCTCGACATCCTCGGCGTCTTCTCCACCCCAGGCACGGCGGGCAGCCGGGTTTTCGAGATCGAGATCGACAAGCGCAAGCAGGACCTGGCGGTCTTTTCCGAGCCCTGCCCGAACCTGGCGAAGATGATCGAGGAGGGCGCCGGTCCGGTCGAGCTGGCCACCGAGGTCCAGAACCATGTCGAGGCGCTGAAGCGCCGTGTCGGCCGCTATCCCGACCGCGCCATCCTGGGCTGCACCCACTACGAGATGGTCGCCGACCTGTTCCGCGCCGCCTTGCCGCCGGGCACGCCGCTGATCCATCAGCCGGGGGCGACCGCCGATGCGCTGACCCTGTACCTGGAGCGGCATCCCGAACTGGACCCCGGCAGTTCGGGCCTGCGCCGATTCCTGACGACTGGGACGCCAGGTCGCCAGAACGGCTTGGTTCAGAGCTTCTGGGGCGCGCCGTTGGATTTCGAAGCCGCTTGATCGCTCGTTCAAGCCGCGCTTAGCTCATCCTCTCTGGAGGAGGGCACTCATGCGCAAGCTTCTGATGGCCGCCATGACGGCGAGCGTCTTTGCTATGGCCGCGCCGGCCGGGGCCGAGGTCAAGTCGACGGCCGAGGGCCGGTTGGTGGTCGAGAACATCGTGGTTATCGACGCGACGGCGGACAAGGTCTACGCCGCCCTCGGCCAGATCGGATCCTGGTGGGAGAGCAGCCACACCTACTCTGGCAAGGCCGCCAACATGACCCTCAAGCTCGAGCCTGGCGCCTGCTTCTGCGAGACGCTGCCCGGCGGCGGGGTCAAGCACGGCGAGGTGGCCCTGGCCTGGCCGGGCAAGATGCTGCGCATCACTGGCGCACTCGGCCCGCTGCAGGATCTCGGGGTGGAGGGCGCCCTGACCTTTACCCTCACCCCGACCGCCGACGGCAAGACGCAGGTGGCGCAGAGCTACAAGGTCGGCGGCTTGGACGCGGCATTCATGAAGAACGCGCCGGTCATCGACATGGTGGTCGGCACGCAACTCAAGCGGCTGAAGACGTTCGTGGAAACGGGGAAGGCGGGGTAATGGCACATCGCTCTCCCCCATGAAATGGGGGAGTGGCTCTGGCGAGCGCTGCAAGCGAGCCAGACCGAGGGGGTCCCCACCGCCGGTGGACCGCTAACCCCTGGCCACCTGCGCTGCCCCGCCTCCTGGTCCGTCGCTAGCGCTCCGAACCGTCCTCCGCCCCCTCTTGGGGGCGGAGAGCGAAGCGAACCAGTCCCCTAAGCCGCCGCCGCTTCGCCCGCGACCACGCGGCTGACCGCGTTGACGACCGAGGCGATGCGAAGCGCCGCCTGTACGGAGGTGTTCGGCACGCCGTGTTTCTTCAGCTCAGCCTCATGCGCGTCCAGGCACATGCCGCAGCCGTTGATCGCCGACACGGCCGTCGACCACAGCTCGAAGTCCACCTTCTCCACGCCCGGATTGGCCAGGATGTTCATCCGCAGCTTGGCCGGAAGGGTCCCGTACTCCTTGTTCTTCATCAGGTGCAGGGAGCGGTAGTAGACGTTGTTCATGCCCATGATGGCGGCCGCGGCCTTGGCGGCGGTCAGGGCCTCTTCGCTCAGGCCCGCGGCGCGAGCGGCGGCTTCCAGGTTCTTGACCACCAGCGGCTGGCCCACCGCATGGGCCGAGGCGACGAAGGCGCCCCACTTCTGCTGGTCGGTCAGCACGGTCTCGTTCGACAGTGACGAGAGGTTCAGGCTGAGGTCCTTGGCGTAGGCGGGCAGGGCCTCGCGCACGGTGTCGATCGACATCGGTCGTTCCTATCAATGAAGGAAAAGGGGGCCGGGGTCCCCGCGCCCACTGAGGGGGAGGGGCGGGGCGAGGGGCCCCGGCGCCAGCGACTTTCAAGGGAGGGAGGATGAAAGCCGCTGGATCTTGTTGGGCTGCCTACTCGGCGGCCAGTTGCAGGACGTCGCCGCCGACCGCGCGGTTGCACGGGCACAGCTCGTCGGTCTGCAGGGCGTCGAGCACCCGCAGGGTGTCGGCCGGCGCGCGGCCGACGTTCAGGTTGGTGACGTAGACGTGCTGCACCACGTTGTGCGGGTCGACCACGAAGGTGGCGCGCAGGGCAACGCCTTCTTCTTCGTCGAGCACACCCAGGGCGCGGGCGAACTTGCCGCTGTTGTCGGCGAAGTTCCAGATCGGCAGGCTGTTCAGATCCGGGTGCTCCCGGCGCCAGCCGAGCTTGCTGTGCTCGTTGTCGGTCGAGCCGCCCAGCACCACGGTGTCACGGTCCGCGAACTCCTGGTTCAGGCGGGCGAACTCGGCGATCTCGGTCGGGCAGACGAAGGTGAAGTCCTTCGGGTAGAAGAAGATGACCTTCCACATGCCCGGGAAGGACTCTTGGGTCACGGTTTCGAAGGCGCTTTCGCCGTTCTCTTCGTGACGGTTGAACTTCGGCTTCACGCCGACAACCTTGAAATCAGGCAGTTTCTGGCCAACGCCCAGCATCGCGTATCCCTCGCGCTTGAGTAAAGTGATCGAGTCGGTAGGGCCGCCGAGCGGGGAGGCGTCGGCGACCCTGCTCAGATAGGCCCCGACTCACCCATTGGCCAATCGATAGTTTTTGCCGACAGCATAGATGCCCTCTATGTAGGCGGAATGCTCCCCACTCTGCGCCAACTCCAGTACCTCAAGCTCCTCGCCGAGCATGGCTCGTTCACCGCGGCGGCCGAGGCGGGCCATGTCACCCAGCCCACCCTGTCGGCCGGGATCGCGGAGCTGGAGCGGATCATCGGCGCCCCGGTGGTTGATCGAGCCCGCAGCGGCGTCATCCTTACCGCCGCCGGCGAGGAGGCCGCTCGCCGGGCGCGCGACCTGCTGGCCGGCGCCGAAGACCTGGTCCAGGCCAGCCAGAGCGCCGGCCAGCCGCTGTCGGGCCGCTTCCGGCTGGGCGTCATCCCGACCATCGCTCCCTTCCTGCTGCCCAAGGCCCTGCCGGTGATGCGGGCTCGCTTTCCCAAGCTGCGGCTGTTCCTCCGGGAGGACCTGACCAGCCGCCTGATCACGTCCCTCAAGTCCGGGGCCCTCGACGCCGCCCTGATCGCGCTCCCCTACGACATGGCGGGTCTCGACTGGGCGCATGTCGTCGATGACGAACTGCTGGCCGCCGTGCCCACCGGCCACGCCATGGCCAGCCAGGCCAGCATCAGCCCCGCCTCCCTGGACGGCGATGAACTGATCCTGCTGGAGGACGGTCACTGCCTGCGCGACCATGTGCTCTCCGCCTGCGGCCTCGCCCCGCCGCGCGGGGGTGAAGAGGAGGCCTTTGCCGCCACCTCCCTGCCGACCCTGGTGCAGATGGTCGGCTCGGGCCTGGGCGTCTCCTTCGTCCCGGCCATGGCGGTGGAAGCCGGCCTGACCGGCCAGGCCCCGGTCACCGTCCGCCCGCTGCAGGCCGAACACCCCAGCCGCGAGATCGTGGTCGCCTGGCGCGCCGGCTCCAGCCGCGCCCGCGACGGCCGCCTGCTG
Source organism: Caulobacter sp. SLTY (assembly GCF_009905535.1). Lineage (GTDB taxonomy): Bacteria > Pseudomonadota > Alphaproteobacteria > Caulobacterales > Caulobacteraceae > Caulobacter. Next base: position 5,988 of record NZ_JAAALA010000046.1, read on the forward strand.
GCGGAGACCCTGCGGGACGCCTAAGCTTCTCGGCGGACTGTTGCCAAGCAAAGATGAAGCGGCTGCCCTTGCCCCTCTCCCGCGAGGGAGAGGGAGGGGCCCGCCGCGGAGCGGTGGGAGGGAGAGGGTTTACGACCGTCGGACGTCAGGCCGCGTAGACCCTCCCCCTACCCCCTCCCTCAGGGAGGGGGCGCCAAGACTTCGGACGATACGGGATAGCCCATCGGGCAAAGGAGAGTGCGATGCGAGTCTTCTGTTCGGCGGTGGCGGCCTTCGCCCTCCTGGCCTCTCCGGTTCTCGCCCAGTCCCCGCCGCCAAAGCCGGAGGTGAAGACCGAAGCGCGGGCGATGTTCGAGAAGATCATCGCCTTCCCGACTGTGCAGGGACGCGGCGCTGTGCCGGCGATGGCCGAGTATCTGGCCGGCCAACTGAAAGGCGCGGGCTTCAAGCCGGAGGAAATCGAGATCCGCCCGTTGGGCGAAACCGCCGCCCTGATCGTCCGCTACCCCGGCAAGAAGGGGTCGAAGAAGAAGCCCGTCCTGTTCCTCGCCCACATGGATGTGGTCGACGCCAGCGAGAAGGACTGGGGCCGCGACCCGTGGAAGCTCACCGAGCACGAGGGCATGTTCTATGGCCGTGGCGTGGTCGACAACAAATACGGCGTCCTGACCATCACCCAGGCCTTCATGCGGCTGCGGCGCGAGGGGTTTGTCCCGGACCGTGAGCTGATCCTGGTGTTCACCGGCGATGAGGAAACCACCGGTAAGACCGCCCAGCTGGTAGCAGCCACCCTGACCAACGCCGCTTATGCGCTCAACTCGGACGCCGGCGGCGGCTTCCGCCCCGGCGGCGGGTCGAAGCCCAGCTATTCCACCCAGGTCGCCGAGAAGACCTACGCCACCTTCGAGATCACGGCTCGGAACACCGGCGGCCACTCCTCCGCTCCCCGCGTCGACAATGCCATCTACGATCTCGCCGCGGCCCTCCAGAAACTGTCCGCCTACCGCTTCCCCGCGCGGTTCAACAAGGTGACGCTGGCCAGTTTCGCCGCCACCGCCCCGACCCTGGACAGCAAGGTCGGCGAGGCCATGAAGCGCCTGGTCGCCAATCCCCAGGATGCCGAGGCCCTGGCGGTGCTCGAGGCCGAAAACTGGATCAGCAACGAGATGCGCACCACATGTGTCGCAACCCTGCTGAAGGCCGGCCACGCCGAGAACGCCCTGCCGGTCTCGGCCACCGCCACGGTCAACTGCCGCATCTTTCCCGGAGAAACGGTAGCGGAAGTGAAGGACACGCTTGCCAGGGTGACGGCCAACGACAAGCTGGAGATCGTGGTCACCGGCGAGCCGATCGAGAGCGACGTCTCCGAGACCCCCGACGAGGTCACTGCCGCCCTCAAGACCGTGCTGGCCGTCCGCGCCCCCGGCGCAGTTCCCGTGCCCTATATGGAAGCCGGCGCCACCGACGGCCTCTACTTCCGCGCCGCCGGCATTCCGACCATCGGGGTGGGGCCGCTGTTCTTCGTTCCCGACGTGGACTTCAACTACCACGGCAACAACGAACGCCTGCCCATCGCCGCCTTCGACGAGGGCCTGGACCACTACTACCTGCTGATCAAGGCGCTTGCCGGGAAGCGGTAGGAAACGGCGCCCTCAACTCTCCCCCCGCTTTGCGGGGGGAGGACCGCTCTGGAGCGCTCAGCGACAGAGCAGGAGGGGGGCAAGTCTGCTTCAGGAGGAACCTCCCTACCGCCGGTGGGCCCGCCTCCTGGTTTCTCGCTCGAGGCTCGAAACCTGTCCTCCTCCCGCTTCGCGGGTGGAGAGTGGAGTCACGCCCGCCGACAAAAAGATATATCGAAACTCTTGCGCTTCGATCTTTATTAGATATATCTGAAATTAGACATATCGAAATAGGATCGAAAATATGCATCACATGTTCGGCTGGAGCCGTCCCCATCGCCACCGCCGCGCGTTTGGCCTTCACGACCACGGCGGCCACCGCCACGGCTGGCGCCGCCACGGCCGGTTCTTCGACCACGGCGACCTGCGCTTCGTGCTGCTGAAGCTGATCGGGGACCATCCCCGCCACGGCTACGAGCTGATCAAGGCCGTCGAGGAACAGGCGGGTGGCGCCTACAGCCCCAGCCCCGGCGTGGTCTATCCGACCCTGACCCTGCTGGAGGAAACCGGCCTGCTGACCTCCGAGGCCCAGGGCGGCAAGAAACTCTACAGCATCACCCCCGAGGGCGAGGCCCAGCTGGTCGCCAACGAAGGCCAGGTCGCCGGCATCTTCGACCGCATGGCCCAGGCCGCCTCGGCCAGCGCGATGTTCTCGCCGCAGATCCTGCGGGCCCGTGAGAACCTCAAGACCGCGCTGAAGCTGAAACTGACCGGCCAGTCGCTGACCAAGGACCAGATTGCGTCCATCTGCGACGCGCTCGACGCGGCGGCGGCGGCGGTCGAGCGGGCCTGACAGTTCCTCCCCCATCGGGGGAGGTGGCGCGCGAAGCGCGACGGAGGGGGGCCTCAACCGACGGGAGCGGACCCCCTCACCCCGCTTCGCGGGGATCTCCCCCAAAGGGGGAGCAACTAACGCCTAAAGCCCCAGCGCCGCCTTCACGACGCGCCAGTCGATCAGTTTGAAGTTCTGCCGCGACCGGGTCATCGTCAGGCTCTCGCCTTCGCTGTCCACGTCGTCCTGGGCGACCACCAGGCCCTCGCCATAGGGACCGACCACACCGCCCAGCGCCGCGACCCCATCCGTGCCGGTCACCGGATCGATGCCGTTGCCGGCCACGGCCGAGAAGCGGCCCTTGTATTCCGGCTCCGCCCCATCGACGCGCCAGACGGCAAACGCGCTGTCGCCCTGGCTGGACGCGATCAGCCAGGTCTGCTCACCCTCGCGCAGAAGGGTCAGGCCCTCGACGTCCGGCTTCAGCATGTCCGACGGCGCCCTGGCGATCAACACGCCCTTGGCCTCGCCATCCAGCGGGTAGCGCCACACCCCCTTGGCCTCCTCGCCGATGTAGAGCAGGCCCTTCACGTCATCGACCACGCAGCCCTCTGTCTGTGTCGACAGGCCGAAGCGGCGTTCCTCGGTCGCCTTGAACTTGCCGTCCGGCCCAACCTCGACCTTCACCTGTCGCACCTGACCGTCCGTGCCGTTCACGATGACAATGAAGTCGGCGCCGCGCCGGCCCACGCAGAGGCCATACGGCTCGGCCAGGTCGAGAGGGACCACCCCCCAGGGGGTCACCTTCAGCGAATCGGGATCCATCAGGTAGAGGGCCGCCCCCATCCGACCCCGGTCGGACGCCGCGACCAGCACCCGCTCGCCTTGCGGCGTGGCGAAACCGCCACGCAGGTCGACATTGTTGAGGCGGCCATCGGGGATGAAGCCGGTGATCTTGCCGTCCAGCCCGTAGGTGTAGAGCCCCGCCTGCTTGTCGGTGCCGAAGATCACCACCCGGCTCGGATCGCGCGGATCGGCCCAGATTTCCGGGTCATCGGCCGCATCGGCCCGCTCTGTGGCCACCGATTGGGTCTCCACCGAGGACAAAACCGGGGTTCCGACCCCCACTGTCATCTTTCCGGAGTCCGACACCGCCTCTGGGTCAAGTATCGCACAAGCAGAGCAAAGAGCAGCGGCGGCGGCAACCGACACAAATCTGTAATAAAACTGTCGATCAAACATCACTGGCATCCCTTTGCTGTCGAACCTAGAGGCGGCGCGTGCAGACCACGAGCGCGACCTTTCGTCAACCGCGCCGTCTCGCTGGGGATAGACATGACCAAGACCCGCCTTCTGGCGCTCGCCGCCTTCGCGCCGCTCGCCTTTGCCTCCCAGTTCGTTGCTTCGGGGGCTTTCGCCGCTGACGAAGCCATCGCCACCGCCAACGCCGAACCGGCAACCGTCGAGGAGCTGGTGATCAGCCCGGAGCTGACCTTCCGCAACCGCACCGAACAGACCGCCCCGATCCTCTCCTACGACCAGGAGTACTTCCAGCGCTTCGAACCGGTCTCGGCCGGCGACGCCATGAAGCGCGTGCCCAGCGTCACCTTCCTCTCCGACGTCCTGGAAAGCGACGGCGCCCGCCTGCGCGGCCTGGACTCGGCCTACACCCAGATCCTGATCAACGGCGAACAGGTGCCCGGCGCCAACGCCGACCGCAGCTTCTTCGTCGACCGCATCCCGGCCGAGCTGATCGAGCGCATCGAGATCGTCCGCAGCCCTTCGGCCAACCGCAGCGGCGACGCCGTCGCCGGCGCCCTGAACATCGTCCTCCGCGACGGCCAGAGCCTGGACGGCGGCTACGTCCGCGGCGGCGCGGCCTACTATGACGACGGTGAATGGGCCGGCAGCTTCGGCGCCGTCTGGGGCGGTCAGGTCGGCCCCGGCCGTCTGCTGGTCGGCGTTGGCGTCCAGGAGCGCCGCAGCCCTAAGGAGAAGCTCTCCAAGCGTTTCGACGAGCCGGGCGGCACGCTCGACAACATTGAGGTCCAGACCGACGTTCGCGACGGCACCGACTATAGCTTCAACGCCTCCTATCAGGTGGAGCTGGAGGGCGCCGAGCTGTCGTTCGACGGCTTCTTCGTGCGCACCGACCGGTTGCAGGACGAGGACAGCATCGAGTACCTCGGCGGCATCCGCAATAACGCCAACCTGTCGATTCTCAACGATAACGACCTCGACATCCTGACCGACAACTACTCCCTGCGCGCCAAGTACGAAGGCGACATGTTCGGCGGCAAGACCAAGGTGAAGGTCGGCTACGCGGCCATCATCGACGATCAGTTCGAGTTCGAAGATGAGTTCGAATACCGCCGCGACGGCATCCCCTTCCCGGAAGACGACCGTTTCACCCGTGACGAGATCAACACCGATCTGGAAGACCGCGAGTGGACCGCCGACGTCAGCCACAAGCAGGACTTCGGCCTGGTCGGAATGGAGTTCGGCGTCCAGTACAAGGGCAAGAACCGCGACCTGCGGATCATCGAGACCCGCGCCCGGACAACCATTCCCAACGCCCCGGCGCCCCGTCCCACCCTGCCGGGTCCGGCCGTCCTCCAGAACGACGCCAACGTCGAAATCGAGGAAACCCGCATCGATCCCTACCTGATGTACAGCGGCCGCACCGACTTCATGCGCTGGGAAGCCGGCCTGCGGTTCGAGACGACGACCACCACCATCACCGACGACAGCACCGGTGTGGCGGCGGCCGACCGGGTCAACGAAAAGGACTACGCCGTCCTGCTGCCGAGCGTGAACTTCCGCTTCGACGTCAGCGATGCCGGCCGGGTCAACCTGTCGGCGGCCCGCACCGTCCGCCGTCCGAACTTCGACCAGATCCAGCCGGTCACCCTGATCGAAGAGTTCGGGGACGACGACTTCCGCGGCAACCCGGACATCGAGCCGGAAACCGCCTGGGGCTTCGACGTCGGCTACGAGCACCGCATCGGCCGTCAGGGCGTGGTTGGGCTGAACTTCTTCTACCGGGACGTCACCGACCTGATCGAGGTGATCAACACCGGCGAAGAGGGTGACGGTGGCCCCGGAACCACCGTCTACTCGATCGACAACGTGGGTGACGGCAAGGTGTGGGGCATCGAGTTCGACCTCTCCACCCCGCTGACCTTCATCGGCCTCGAAAACACCGGCGTGTTCCTGAACTACAGCTGGCTGGACAGCGAGATCACCGACTTCGCCGGCGAGCGGAAGTTCAACAACCAGTCGGACTATGTCTTCAACGTCGGCGTCATTCAGGACATCCCCAGCTGGAACGCCGCCTTCGGCGTCACCTACCGCAAGCAGGGCGACGCTCTGAGCCGCGTTGAACTCGAAGAGGTCGAGACTTCCTACGGCGGCGACCTGGAGTTCTTCGTCGAGAAGCGCTTCGGCAAGAACTTCGTCGTCCGCTTCACCGGCACCAACCTGCTGGACAGCTCCAAGGACGAAGTCTTCGACAAGTTCGGCAGCCTCGCCGACCAGGCGGCCCGCGACTACGACGAGTATGAACTCGAGACCGAGAAGGCCGGCCCTGTGTTCCAGATCGTCGCCCGCTGGGCCTTCTAGGGCTCAGCAACGCGTAACTTAAGCGACCCCCGCCCGGGCGACCGGGCGGGGGTTTTGCTTTTGGCTCAGTCCATCAGCCGGCGGCTGAGATAGCTGTACTCCAGCGCGACCCGCATCGCCGTCTCGTTAAGGTTGGCGCTGGCCGCGTGGCCGCCGTCGATGTTCTCGTAGTAGAGCACCTTGTATCCCAGCGACTGCAGCTTGGCCGCCGCCTTGCGGGCGTGGCCGGGGTGGACGCGGTCGTCCTTGGTCGAGGTCTCGATGTAGACTTCGGGGTACTTCTGGCCCGGCTTGATGTTCTGGTAGGGGCTGTACTTGCCGATATAGGCCCACTCCTCCTGCTTGGTCCCGTCGCCGTATTCCCCGGCCCAGCTGGCGCCGGCGCCGCCCATCACCGTGTAGCGTTGCATGTCGAACAGCGGCACCTGGATGACCACGGCATTGTAGAGGTCCGGCCGCTGGGTCAGGGCGACGCCCATCAAGAGGCCGCCGTTGGAGCCGCCCATGATGCCCAGGCGCCGGGGCGAGGTGATCTTGCGGGCGATCAGGTCTTCGCTGACGGCGAAGAAGTCGTCATAGACCCGCTGGCGGTTCTCCTTCAGCCCCGCCTGGTGCCAGGCCGGACCGAACTCGCCGCCGCCCCGGATGTTGGCCAGCACATAGACGCCGCCGCGCTCCAGCCACAGCTTGCCGATGGTCCCGGAATAGCTGGGGTTCATCGACACCTGGAAACCGCCGTAGGCGTACTGAAGCGTCGGGTTCGACCCGTCCAGCTTGATGTCCTTTCGGTGGACGATGAAGTAGGGGACCTTGGTCCCATCCTTGCTGGTCGCCTCGAACTGCTGGATGACCATGCCGTCGGCGTCGAACTTGGCCGGCGCCGCCTTGATCTGCTGCGGCGCGCCGCCATTGGCCAACCACAGCGTGGTGGGGTTCAGGAAATTGGCGGCGGAAGCCAGCACCTGATCGGTCTGTGAGCCGACAGACACGATGCCCAGCGAGCTGTTGGCCGGCAGGTTGAGCTTCTGCTTGCTCCAGCCGTCGTTGCCGGGCCGGTAGGCATAGACGACGCCCGTGACGTTGTCGTTCACCTCGACCACCAGGGTGTTGGCGGTATTGGTGACGGTCTGGATCGACTGCCTTGATGTGGGACGCCGCACCAGTTCGGCCTTGGCCTTGGCCGGATCGGCCAGCAGGGCCTTCAGGTCCAGCGAGACCAGATCGCCCTGCTTGAGGTCCTGGGCGCCCCAATCCTCGTCCAAGGTCAGCACCAGCCGGCCTTCGACCAGGCTCTGCACCGACGACTTCAGCGGGAAGGGCAGCTTGACCGGCTTGCCGCCGATCAGGGCGTAGGTCTCGCTCTCGAAGAAGCTGACCGCGCGATTGATGAACACCGCCTGGATAGCTCCGCTCGGATCGCGCAGGGCATAGCCGCTGACCGAGATGTCGTCCTCGGTCCCGCGGAAGATCTCCTTCACGCCGTCCAGCGGCTGGCCGCGCTTCCACAGGCCCAGCACGAACGGATAGCTAGACTTGGTCATCGTGCCCGGACCCCAGTCGCGGGCGATCATCAGGGTGTCCTTGTCGAGCCAGCTGATGTTCTGCTTGCCCTCGGGGGCGACGAAGCCGCCCTCGACGAACCGTTTCTCGACGGTGTCGTACTCACGGACGGTCACCGCGTCCTTGCCGCCGTCGGACAGCGAGACCAGGCAGTAGCGGTCGTCCGGCGGCAGGCAGCTGGAGCCCTTCCAGACCCAGTTCTTGCCCTCGGCCTCGGACAGGGCGTCGAGGTCCAGGATCGTCTCCCACGCCGGCGTCGCGGTGCGGTAGCTGTCCATGGTCGTGCGCCGCCAGATGCCGCGCACATGGTCCTTGTCCTGCCAGTAGTTGCGCAGCTCCTTGTCGCCGACGCCCGCGAAGCCGGCCATCGGGATCCGGTCCTGGGCGGTGATGATCTTCAGCGCGTTGTCGAACAGGCCCTGATAGCGCGGATCGCCCTGCAGCACGGGCAGTGACCGGGCGTTCTCGGCCCGGGCCCAGTCCAGCGCCTTTTCGCCCTCGATGTCCTCCAGCCAGAGGAAGGGATCGGCCTGGGTTGCCGACGGCCCGTTCGGGGCGGCGGGCTGGGCGGAAGCGGGAAGGGAGGACAGGGTCAAGGCGGCCACCGCGGCGGAAAGGAGGAGCTGTTTCAACGGGTTCAATCCATCAACTGGCGAGACAGGTAGACATAGTGCAGGGCCCAGCGCCGGGCGTTGGCCTTCGGATCGGCCCCGTTGGCGTGACCGCCATCGAGGTTCTCGTAGTAGATATAGGGCGCGCCCAGCGCTTCCAGCCGCGCGGCGAACTTTCGCGCATGACCCGGATGCACCCGGTCGTCCTTGGTCGAGGTGGTGATGTAGGCCAGCGGGTATTTCACGCCGGGTTTGAGCGCCTGGTAGGGGCTGTAGGCGGCGATCCAGGCGGCTTCCTCCGGCTTCTCGGGGTCGCCGTACTCGCCGATCCAGGAGGCCCCGGCCGGCAGCTTGTGATAGCGCAGCATATCCAGCAGCGGGCTTTCGACCACGACCGCGTTCCACAGGTCCGGCCTCTGGGTCATCGCCACGCCCATCAGCAGGCCGCCGTTCGAACGGCCATAGGCGCCTAGCCGCCGGGGGCTGGTGACCTTGTCGGCGATCAGCGCCTCGGCCACCGCGTAATAGTCGTCGAACGCCTTCTGGCGGTTGGCCTTCAGGGCCGCCGAATGCCAGGCCGGGCCGAACTCTCCACCGCCCCGGATGTTGGCCACTACATAGACGCCGCCGCGCTCGAGCCACAGCTTGCCGACGATCGGGTCATAGACCGGAGGCTTCGACAGCTGGAAACCCCCATAGGCGTGCAGCAGGGTCGGGTTCGACCCGTCCAGCTTCAGGTCCTTCCGGCGGACGATGAAGTAGGGGATCTTCGTCCCGTCCTTGCTGGTCGCCTCCTTCTGCTCGACCACCAGGTCGGCGGCGGCGAACCGGTCGGGCAGCATTTTCACGGGCCGGCCGAGCGGCGTGGCGCCGACGCCCAGCTTCAACCGGGTCGGGGTGGTGAAGCTCTCCTCTGTGAAGAAGACGTCGTCCCCCTTGTCGGCCGTGGACTGGATCTTGATCGCCGCGTTGTCGAGGCCGAGGTAGCGCTGCATCAGCCAGCTGCCCTGGCTCTGGGTGAAACTGACCAGCGAGCCGCGCACATTGTTGTTCAGCACCGCCAGCACCCGGCTGTCGGTCACCCGGATCTCATCGCGGTCCAGCGCCTGTCGTTCCTTGGGCACGAAGACCACCTGCACCGGGGATTTCGGCTTGGGATCGCTCGCCAGGCGCGGGGCGAACTGGTTCTTCAGCATCTCCGTCGCATCGACCGCCAGCAGCGAGCCCGAGGTGAAGGTCTCGCCCTTCCAGGTCCAGTCCTGCTGCAGCGAGACGATCAACCGCCCGTTCAGCAGCCCATGCACGTTCGACCGCTTGGGCAGCATCAGCCGCTGGGTGCGCAGCTGGTCATCGACCACGAAATAGGCGGTGCTGAAGAAGTCGAGGCCGAGGGTGACCAGCACCACCCGGGCGCCCTTGGCGTCCCGCATCACGTCCGGACTGGCGCTGACATGCGCCGTCTCGCCCTCGAACACCGTCTTCGCCTGCGCCAGCGTCTGGCCCCGCTTCAGCACCTTTACGACCCGCCCATAGCCGGAGTCCGTCAGGCTGCCCGGACCCCAGTCACGGGTCAGGATCAGGGTGTTGGGGTCGAGCCACTCGACCGTCTGCTTGCCCTCGGGCAGGCGGAAGCCGCCCGGCACAAAACGCTTGGTCTTCAGGTCGAACTCGCGGATCTCGATGGCGTCCTTGCCGCCGTTCGACAGCCGCACCAGGCATCGGTCGTAGGTCGGCCCGCGACAGGTCGGCTCCTTCCACACCCAGTTGGCCTTCTCCGTCGCCGCCAGGGCGTCGATGTCCAGCACGGTCTCCCACTGCGGCTCGGCCGAGCGGAAGCTGTCGAGGGTGGTGCGCCGCCAGATGCCCCGCACATGGTCGGCGTCCTGCCAGAAGTTGTAGACCGCCTCGCCCACGAAGTCGGGCGTCGGGATGCGGTCCTGCGCCGAAAGCACGCTCAGTGCATCGGCCTGCAGCCCGGCGAACCGCCTGTCCCCCGCGAGCATCGGCTCCGCCTTGGCGTTCTCGCCCTTCACCCAGGCCATCGCCTTGGGCCCCTCGACCTCTTCCAGCCACAGGAACGGATCGGCGACCTGCGCCAAGGCGCCGCCGGCCAACAGGGCGAGGCCGGCGATCGCGGCGGCGAGACGGATCGGACGCATGCGGGGACCCCCAAATCTGAGGCTGCGGAGCATAGGCATGCCGGGGGCGGGAACAAGGCGGGAGTTTCGACCGCCGTTCCGGCCGTGATCCTTTCGCGGCCTTGGGCGTTACGCGCAACATCGCGGATTTCAGCGGCCGCGGGGGCGGGGGGTTTCTTGAGCGATATCGAAGACAACGCCGCGCAATTCCCGATCGGTGGCGGCGAGTTGGGCGCCCTGATCCGCGCCCACGACTGGGCCTCTACCCCGCTGGGCCCCAGCGCCGGCTGGCCGGAGACCCTGCGCGCCAGTCTCAACCTGCTGCTGCCGGCCAAGGCCCAGATCGTGCTGTTCTGGGGGCCGGACTATCTGACCTTCTACAACGACACCTACGCCCCCACGATCGGCGACAAGCATCCCGGCGCGCTCGGCCGCCCGGCCCGCGAGGGCTGGGCCGAGCTTTGGGACGACCTCGGGCCGTTGCTGGATGGCGTCTGGTCGACCGGCGAGACCCTGTCGGCCAAGGACCGCCCGTTCAAGATTGACCGCCACGGCTTCCTGGAGGAGGTCTTCTTCGACATCTCCTACTCCCCGGTGCGCGGCGAGGTGGGCGAGATGGCGGGCATCCTCTGCATCGTCAGCGAGACCACCGAGCGCGTAAGAGCTGTCGAGGGCCTGGCCGACCTGACCGGGCAGCTGGAGAAGCGTGTCGCCGAGACCACCCGCGAGCGGGACGGCCTCTGGGCCCTGTCGCGCGACCCCTTCCTGATCGCCGACGCCGCCGGCGTCTGGCTGTCCGCCAGCCCCGCCTGGACCTTCATCCTGGGCTGGAGCCAGGAGGAGCTGCTGGGCCGGACCTCGGCGTGGATGGAGCATCCGGACGACACCCTGCGCACCCGCCAGGAGGTCGACCACCTGGCCGGCCACGGGGCCACCATCGCCTTCGAGAATCGCTTTCGCACCAAGAGCGGCGAGTGGCGCTGGTTCAGCTGGAACGCCGCGGAGCGCGACGGCCTGCTCTACTGCGTCGCCCGCGACATCACCGACCAGAAGCGGCGCGAAGCCGCCCTGGCCGAGGCCCAGGAACAGCTGCGCCAGGCCCAGAAGATGGAGGCCATCGGCCAGCTGACCGGCGGCATCGCCCACGACTTCAACAACCTGCTGCAAGGCATCGTCGGCTCCCTCGACCTGGTCCAGAAGCGGATCAGCCAGGGTCGCACCCAAGAGGTCGACCGCTTCATCGCCGGCGCCGCCACCTCGGCCAACCGCGCCGCCGCCCTGACGCATCGCCTGCTGGCGTTCGCCCGCCGCCAGCCGCTCGATCCCAGGCCCGTCAAGGTCAACCCGCTGGTCGCCTCGATGGAGGATCTGTTGCGGCGCAGCCTCGGCGAGCGGGTCGAGCTTGAGCTGGTCATGGCCGGCGGCCTGTGGATGACCCTCTGCGATCCCAACCAGCTGGAGAGCGCCCTCCTCAACCTGGCGATCAACGGCCGCGACGCCATGCCCGAGGGCGGCCGCCTGACCATCGAGACCTGCAACATCCACATCGACAAGATCGTCGCCCGCGCCTGCGATATGGATCCCGGCCAGTACGTCTGCGTCGCGGTCACCGACATGGGCGTCGGCATGGAGCCGGAGGTGGCCGAACGCGCCATCGAGCCGTTCTACACCACCAAGCCGCTGGGCCAGGGCACCGGCCTGGGTCTCTCCATGGTCTACGGCTTCGCCCGCCAGTCCGAGGGGGCGGTCAAGATCTACAGCGAGATCGGCAAGGGAACGACGGTGAAGATCTTCCTGCCCCGCCACATCGGCGCCGAACAGGACGACACCGGCCCCGACCTGCACCTGCCCGCGCCCCGCGCGGACGACGGCGAAACCGTGCTGGTGGTCGAGGACGAGCCGGTGGTGCGGGGCCTGATCTGCGAGGTTCTGGCCGACCTCGGCTACCAGGCGCTGGAGGCGGCCGACGGCCAGCAGGGCCTCGACATCACACTCTCCGGCCGCCGGATCGACCTGATGGTCACCGACATCGGCCTGCCCGGCCTCAATGGCCGCCAGCTGGCCGACGCCGCCCGCGAGCGCCGCCCGGACCTGAAGGTGCTGTTCATGACCGGGTATGCCGAGAACGCGGCCCTGTCCCGCGGCTTCCTGGAGCCCGGCATGCAGATGATCACCAAGCCCTTCGCCATGGAGGACCTGGCGACCCGCATCCGTGAGATGATCGAGGGCTAGCCTTCGTTCGGCTTGAAATAGGGCTCGACCGGCCCGCTCAGCTTGATGGTCATCGGGTTGCCCTTGCGGTCGACCTTGTTGCCCACCGCCACCTTCACCCAGCCCTCGCTGACGCAATACTCGTCGACGTTGGTCTTCTCCTCGCCGCGAAAGCGGATGCCGATGCCCTTCTGCAGCAGGTCCTCGTCATAGAACGGGCTTTTGGGATTGGTGCAGAGGCGGTCGGGGAGTTCGTCGGACATGATAGATCTCTGAAGTACGAAGAGCCGGCTCCATACCCCCTCACGCAGCGTCGTGGAAGATCACCCCAAGGGTATGGCGCGATCCGGACCTAAGCGCGCTGACCCCATGGCGCATCGTTACCCGGTAGGTCCCGCGCGTCCCTGCCACCGGCCGGCTGTTCACCGCGAACACCACCCCGTCGCCCTGGCGAAGCGGAACCACCATCACCCGCGACTGCATCCGGGGCCGGTGCTCGGTCAGCACCAGCTCACCGCCCTCGAAATCCCGTCCGGGCTCGCTGAGCAGCACCGCCGCCTGCAGCGGGAACACATGCTCCCCATAGAGGTCCTGGTGCAGGCAGTTGTAGTCGCCCGGACCGTACCGCAGCAGCAGAGGCGTCGGCCGCCGTTGTCCCGCCGCATGGCACCGCTCCACGAACTCGCCGTGCGTCTTGGGAAACCGCACCGCCATGCCCATTGCCTCGTGCCAGCGGTTGGCCACCGGCGACAGATACGGCCACAGCCGCTCCCGCAGGCCCTGCACCAGCGGGGGCAGGGGATAGCTGAAGTATTTGTACTCCCCCCGGCCGAAACCGTGCCGCACCATCACCACCTGGCTGCGAAACCCCTCCGGCCGGTCATACAGCCACACGACCCGCCCGCACTCCTCCGGCGTCAGAAGTCCGGGCAGGACCGCGAAGCCGTGCCCGTCCAACGCCGCTTCGGCCGCCGCCCAGTCGACCGCCGCCAGCCGGCTCACGCCGCCTGCTCGCGGGTCAGCAGCGCCGCCTTCCGCTCCACGCCCCAGCGATACCCCGACAGCGACCCGTCGTTGCGCACCACCCGGTGGCAGGGAATGGCGATGGCCAGCGCATTGGCCGCGCAGGCTCCCGCCACCGCCCGCGCCGCGCTCGGCTGGCCGATCCGCTCGGCGATCTCGCGATAGGTCGCCGTAGTCCCGGCCGGGATCGCCCGCAGCGCCGCCCACACCCGCTGCTGGAACGCCGTGCCGCGCACGTCGAGCGGCAGGTCCAGACCCAACCCAGGCCGCTCCACCATCCCGACTACCCGGGCCACCAGCGCCTCGAACCCTTCGTCGCCGCCGATCAGCCGCGCCTTGGGAAACCGGTCCTGCAGGTCGCGCACCAGCGCGTCCGCATCGTCATCCATCAGGATGGCGCAGACCCCCTTCTCGCTCCGGGCCACCAGGATCGCCCCCAACGAACACTCACCCACGGCAAAGCGGATCTCCGCCCCCGTCCCCCCGGCCCGCCAGTCGCGGGGCGTCATGCCCAGGATGGCGTCGGAGGCCTCATAGAACCGCCCCGCCGAATTGAACCCGGCGTCGTAGATCGCCTCGGTCACGCTCCCGGCGCTTTCCAGCCCCTCACGCAGCCGCTGGGCTCGGTGAGCGGCGGCATAGGCCCTGGGCGGCACACCGGTCACCGCCTTGAACAGCCGGTGGAAATGGTGGGGCGAGAGCCCCGCGCTCCGGGCCAGCGCCTCCAGCGCCGGCGGCTCCTCGGCCGCCTCGATCTCGCGGCACACCCGCGCCACCAGCGCTGCGTCCCGCGCCGCCTTGGGCGGCTGGTCCGGCTTGCACCGTTTGCAGGGGCGGAACCCAGCGGCTTCAGCCTCTGCGGTGGTGGTATGGAACGCCACATTCTTCGGATTGGCCGGCCGCGCCGCGCAGGACGGCCGGCAATAGACCCCGGTCGTCGCGACGGAATAGAAGAACTCACCATCCGCGCTGGCGTCCCGCGCCTGCACGCGCAGCCAACGGGGATCGAGTTCGGTTGGGGTCTTCGTAGCGGTCATCGGGGCCTTGAAGGCGAGAACGGTGCTCATGGCTTGGCTCCTGTGTGCGTCGTTGTCCACACAGTGCCGCGCCACCGATCCGCCCGCGCTCCGGGTCTTGCTCTGCAATCGAAAGATAGGCCTCCACACCTTCGCCGTCATCCCGGCCGCAGCGCGCAGCGTGGAGAGCCGGGACCCAGGAGGGGCTTGCTGGCAATCGAAGCCGCGAATCCGCGTGGCCGCCCCTGGGTCCCGGCTCTTCGCTGCGCTACGGCCGGGATGACGGCGGAGGAGGGGGAAACGCCCTCACTCTTCGTTCGGAATGCACAGCACCTTGCCGCACGCCTTGCAGTGCACCGCGTCCGGATCGTGCAGGATCAGCCCACACCGTTCACACGGATGGCGCACCTTGTGCGGGCGCACCAGCACCTGCATCAGCCGAATGAACAGCGAGACCCCGCCCAACATCACCCCGATCGACAGCAACCGGCCCCAGGTTCCCTCAAGGCTGATGTCGCCGTAGCCGGTCGTCGTCAGGCTGGTCACCGTCCAGTAGAGGGCGTCGACCCAAGTATCGATCCCGTGCTTGCCTCGAAACGTCGCGTAGACGAGGCCCGTGATGACGAAGATGAAGGTCAGCAGGCGTGTGCCGGCGCGAGTCAGATCCTCGATCCGCGTGTCATCGTATCGCCGCCCAACTGTACGCCAGAAAAAGTCGCTCTCGATCAGCGTCCAGAGGCGCAAGACCCGCAGGAAACCGAAATTGGCCAGCCAGACCGGGAACAGCAGGGTGGCCAGCACGGCCAGATCGACCCAGACCAGCGGTCGCTTGAGCCAGGCCTTGAGGTCCGGCGCGGCCAGGAACCGTGCGCCGAGGTCCAGCACCAGGAAGGCGGCGATCGCATAGTCGATGACATAGAAGGCTCGCGTGTCCTTCAGGATCGGCGCCGCCACGAAGAAGGCTACGATGATCAGGTCGAGGACGATGATCCCCAGCCGGAACTTCACCGCCGTGGGTGAACCACCGTGATACAGCGCCCGCAGCCGCGCGCGCAGCCGCAGGCCTTCCCGCTCCGACTCCGGCTCCGCCTCACGCACCGTCTTGCCCATACGCCCTCAGCCCGTGGGATTCGAAGGAAGAGGTAGATACCGCCCCAAAGGTTCCGGCAAGCCAGGGGACCGGTTCTCAGTCGACTGGGGGGACTGGTTCTCCGCCGATGACTCTCTCAGAACCACCACAGCTCTCACCCGGAGTACCTGTCCCCGATCTGGTGCTGTCCATCCGGGACAGGTACGCCGCCCACCATCCCGGCCAATCGCAAACCATCATCAGCGGCGAACCAGTCCCCTGCCACCGGCGAACCAGTCCCCCCTCACGGTTCAGCCGATTTTCGCCTATATAGGCCGTCCCATGTCCCGTCCGTTCCTCAAGATGAACGGGCTCGGCAACGACTTTGTCGTGGTCGAGGCCCGCGACCAGCCGTTCCGCCCCTCGGCGGCAGAGGCGAAGGCCATTGCCGACCGATCCACCGGCATCGGCTGCGACCAGCTGATCGGGCTGGAGCCGTCCACCCGCGCCGACGCCTTCATGCGCATCTGGAACGCCGATGGGTCGGAGGTCGACGCCTGCGGCAACGCCACCCGCTGCGTCGGCTGGCTGCTGATGCAGGCCAGTGGCCGCGACACCGCCGTGATCGAGACTGGCGCCGGCCTGCTCCACGCCGCGCGCGGCCCGGACGGCGCGATCAGCGTCGACATGGGCGAACCCGGCCTTGACTGGCGCCAGATCCCGCTCAGCGAGCCTATGGATACCCACCGCATCGAGGTGCTCGCCGGCCCGGTCGGCCAGACGCTGGAGCCGCCCGGCGCGGTCAGCATGGGCAACCCCCACATCGTCTTTTTCCTCGACCATGAGCCCGAAGAGACCATGGTCCGCGGTCTCGGCAGCATGATCGAGCACCACCCCCTGTTCCCGGAAGCCGTCAACGTCGGCTTCGCCCAGGTGCTCGGCCCCGACCGCATCCGCCTGCGCGTCTGGGAGCGCGGCGCCGGCCTCACCCGCGCCTGCGGCACCGGCGCCTGCGCCGCCCTGGTCGCCGCCGCCCGCCGAGGCCTCGCCGGCCGCCGGGCGACCCTGGTCCTGGACGGCGGCGAACTGACCATCGACTGGCGCGCGTCCGACAACCACGTGATCATGACCGGCCCGGTCGCGGTCGAATTCACCGGCCGCCTGCCGGAGGCCCTCGCCGCATGACCCACCCCGCCCTCCAGCCCGGCCACACCGCGGTCATCACCGGCGCCGCCGACGGCATCGGCCTGGCCGCCGCCCGCCGGTTCCTCGCCCTCGGCCTCAACGTCGTCCTGGCCGACGTCAATGCCGAGAAGCTGCTGGCCGCCACCGCCTCGCTCGACGCCGGCGACCGCGCCATGGCCGTCCCCACCGATGTGTCCGACCCCAAGGCGGTGATCAGCCTACGGGACGCCGCCATCGCCCAGTACGGCGCGGTCCATGTGCTGATGAACAATGCCGGCATCGGCGGCGGCGGCTCGGCGATCGAGCGGCCCGACCGTTGGCGCGCCCTAATCGAGGTCAACCTGTTCGGGGTCATCAACGGCGTCCAGGCCTTCGCCCAGACGATGATCGACCAGAAAACCCCCGGCCTGATCATCAACACCGGCTCCAAACAGGGCATCACCACCCCGCCCGGCGACACCGCCTACAACGTAACCAAGGCGGGGGTGAAGGTGCTGACAGAAGGCCTGCAGCACACCCTGCGCAACACCGAAGGCTGCCAGGTCACCGCCCACCTGCTGGTCCCCGGCTACACCTTCACCGGCATGACCGCGCGGGGGACTGAGAAGCCGGCCGCCGCCTGGACCGGCGCTCAGGTCGTCGACCACATGATCGCCAGCGTCTCCGCCGGCGACTTCTACATTCTCTGCCCCGACAATGACGTCGACCGCGCCACCGATGCGGCCCGCATCCGCTGGGCCGCCGAGGATGTCGCCGCCGGTCGCCCGCCGCTCAGCCGCTGGCATCCCGACTACAAGGACGACTTCGAGGCCTACATGGCCGCTCAGCGCCAGGAAAACGCCGGCTGGCTTGCCCGCTATAACGACCGCATCCGCGCCATGGACGAGCCGAAGGGGGAGTCCGGTTTCACCGCCGGCTTCCTCCTGGGGGCGCTGTTTTGAGCGAAGACGTCCTCGACCATCCGCAGGTGGCCCAGACCACGGCCGGCGCCCGAGTCGTCACCTTCGGCTGCCGCCTCAACGCCTATGAGTCCGAGCAGATCCGCGCCCGGGCCGAGGCCGACGGGGTCACCGACGCCATCGTCTTCAACACCTGCGCGGTGACCGGCGAGGCCGTCCGCCAGGCCCGTCAGGCCATCCGCAAGGCCCGCCGCGAAAACCCCACCGCCCGTATCGTGGTCACCGGCTGCGCCGCCCAGATCGACCCCGCCGGCTTCGCGGCCATGGACGAGATCGACCTCGTCCTCGGCAACGCCGAAAAGGCCGCCCCCGGCGCCCTGCTGCCGCAACCGCAGCTCGGCCGCGTCCGCGTCAACGACATCATGAGCGTGCGCGAAACCGCCGCCCACCTCTCCGACGGCCTTCGCGACCGCGCCCGCGCCTATGTCGAGATCCAGAACGGCTGCGACCACCGCTGCACCTTCTGCATCATCCCCTACGGCCGCGGAAACAGCCGCTCGGCCCCCGCCGGCGAGATCGTCGAGCGCATCGGCCGTCTCGCCGCCGAGGGCTGGAACGAGGTGGTCCTCACCGGCGTCGACCTGACCAGCTGGGGCGCCGACCTGCCCGGCCAGCCGACCCTGGGCCAGCTCGTCGCCCGCATCCTGCGCCTAGTCCCGGACCTCCCCCGCCTGCGCCTCTCCAGCATCGACGCCGCCGAGATCGACCCCGACCTGATGCGCGTGCTGGCCACCGAACAGCGTCTGGTCCCCTACCTCCACCTCTCGCTGCAAGCCGGCGACGACCTGATCCTCAAGCGCATGAAGCGCCGCCACCTCCGCGCCGACGCCCTGCGCCTGGTCGCCGATGTCCGCGCGGTCCGCCCCGACGTCGCGTTCGGCTGCGACCTGATCGCCGGCTTCCCGACGGAAACCGAGGAAGCCTTCGAAAACACCGTCAGGTTGGTCGAGGAAGCCGGCCTCGCCTACCTCCACGTCTTCCCCTACAGCCCCCGTCCCGGCACCCCGGCGGCGCGCATGCCGCCCGTCCCCCGCCCGGTGATCAAGGCGAGAGCCGCCCGCCTCCGCCAAGCCGGCGCCACCGCGCTCTCGCGCCACCTCGACCACCAGATCGGCCGCACCCTCGAAGGCCTCGTCGAACGCCCCGGCCTGGCCCGAGCCCCCGACTTCACCGAGATGACCTTCGAAGGCGAAGCCGAACCCGGTTCCATCCGCTGCATGCGCATTACCGGCCACGACGGCATCCGTGCACTTGCCGAATTGGCCTGACCCCTCCCTCCCCTTCATGGGGAGGGAAGTTATGGAGCGCCGCCGTCCGAGCCCACGAGACAG
>NZ_JAAALA010000047.1 GCF_009905535.1 Caulobacter sp. SLTY
GGTGGCGGCGGTGGGTGTGGTGTTGCCGGGGGTGGTGGCGTGAACCCCGCCGCGAGCCATCCACCCCATATCCGTCATCCTCGGGCTCGTCCCGAGGACCCATCCGTCCGCCCGCACGAACGCCCAGTGTGGGGTCGCGGCCGCGACCCCACGGCAGACGCTCGCGGCGGCGTCAACATGGGTCCTCGGGACAAGCCCGAGGATGACGGATGGGAGATGGCTCGCGGCGGGGTTCACGCCACCACCCCCGGCAACACCACACCCACCGCCGCCACCAACGCCCCGCTCTTCACCATCTCCCCCGCCGCCGCGATGTCCGGCGCGAAGTACCGATCATCCTCCAGATGCGGCACCCGCCCTCGCACCAGCCGCCGCGCCGCCTCCAGCCCCGGGCTCGACGCCAGCCCGCCATGGAAGTCACACCCCTGCGCCGCCGCCAGCAGTTCGATCCCCACCACCTGCGCCGCGTTCTCCGCCATGGCCAGCAACCGCCGCGCCCCATGCGCCGCCATCGACACATGGTCCTCCTGGTTGGCGCTGGTCGGGATGCTGTCGACACTCGCCGGATAGGCCCGCTGCTTGTTCTCCGAGACCAGCGCCGCGGCGGTCACCTGCGGGATCATGAAGCCGCTGTTGATCCCCGGCTTCGGCGTCAGGAAGGCCGGCAAACCCGACAACGCCGGATCCACCAGCATGGCCGTCCGCCGCTCGCTGATCGAGCCGATCTCGCAGACCGCCATGGCTAGCATGTCGGCGGCGAAGGCCACCGGCTCGGCGTGGAAGTTGCCGCCGCTGATCGCCTCGTCGGTGTCGGCGAAGATCAGCGGGTTGTCGGTCACCCCGCCCGCCTCGCAGCCCAGGGTATCGGCCGCCTGCCGCGCCAGGTCGAGCACCGCCCCCATCACCTGCGGCTGGCAGCGCAGGCAGTAGGGGTCCTGCACCTTCTCGCAGGTCGCATGGCTGGCCCCAATGGCGCTGCCGACCAGCAGCCCGCGCAGCGCCGCCGCCACCTCGCCCTGGCCGCGATGGCCCCGCAGCGCGTGGATGCGCGGATCAAACGGGGCGATCGAGCCCTTGGCCGCCTCCACCGACAGGGCGCCGGTGACCAGCGCCGCCTGGAACACCCCCTCGATGCGGAACAGCCCGGCCAGGGCGCAGGCGGTCGAAAACTGGGTGCCGTTGAGCAGCGCCAGCCCTTCCTTGGGACCCAGGACCAGCGGGGCCAGCCCGGCGCGGGCCAGGGCGTCGGCCGCCGGCATCCGCTCGCCCTTGAGGAAGGCCTCGCCCACCCCGATCATCGCGGCCGCCATGTGCGACAGCGGCGCCAGGTCCCCCGACGCCCCGACGCTGCCCTGCTCGGGGATCAGCGGCAGCAGGTCGGCGGCCAGCATGGCCTCCAGCATCCGCACCGTGCCCGGCGCCACGCCCGAGGCCCCACGCCCCAGGCTCGCCGCCTTCAGCGCCAGCATCAGCCGCACCACCGGCGCCTCCAGCGGCGCCCCGACCCCGGCGGCGTGCGACAGCACGATATTGCTCTGCAGCCGGGCCAGATCCTCGTCGGCGATGCGGATGTTGGCCAGCTTCCCGAACCCGGTGTTGACCCCATAGACCGCCCGCCCCTCCGCCACGATCCGGGCCACGGCCGCGGCGCTGGCCTCGATGGCCGGCCATGCGCTGTCCGCCAGGCGCGGCGTCGCGCCCTCGAACACCGCCCGCCAGTCGGCCAGGCTCGCCTCGCTGGGGGTTACCACCAGGGCCGTCACGTCAATTCTCCTAGATACACCCGGCTGTGCAGCGGATTGCGCCCCAGCCAGTAGGCCAGTTCCACCGGCCGCGTCGCATCCCAGATCGCCAGGTTGCAGGCCTTGCCCACCTCCAGCGTCCCCATCTCGTCGGCCCGGCCAATCGCCCGCGCCGCCTCGCGCGTCACCCCAGCCAGGGCCTCGTCCCCCGTCAGCCCGAACAGGATCACCGCCATATTCAGCGCCGTCAGGATCGAAGTCAGCGGCGAACTCCCCGGATTGCAGTCGGTGGCCACGGCCATCCGCACCCCCGCCGCCCGGAACAGCGCCACCGGCGGCTTCTCCTCGTCGCGCAGGGCGTAGTAGGCGCCAGGCAGCAGCACCGCCACCGTCCCCGCCGCCGCCAGGGCCCGCGCCCCGGCCACGTCGGTGCGCTCCAGATGGTCGGCGCTCAACGCCCCATACTCCGCCGCCAGGCTGGCCCCGCCGCCGGCCGTCCGCTGGTCGGCATGCAGCCGCACCGGAAGGCCATGAGCCCTGGCCGCCTCGAACACCCGCCGCACCTCGGCCGGGGTAAAGGCGTTGGTCTCGCAGAAGGCGTCCACCGCATCGGCCAGGCCGACGGCCGCCGGGATGATCTCCTCGACCACCTTGGCGACATAGGCGTCCCGGCTGTCCCGATGCTCCGGCGGCAGGGTGTGGGCAGCCAGCAGGCTGGTCGCCACGCTGACCGGCCGCCGCGTCTCCAGCGCCCGCGCCGCCCGCAGCATCTTCAATTCACTCTCAAGGTCGAGCCCGTAGCCCGACTTCACCTCGATCGCCGTGACCCCCTCGGCCATCAGCCGGTCCAGGCGATCCAGCGCCCCTTCGACCAACTCGGCCTCCGAGGCCGCCCGCGTTTTGGCCACCGTCGAGACGATGCCGCCCCCGGCCGCCGCGATGGTCTCATAGGTCTCGCCGCGCAACCGCATCTCGAACTCGTCGGCCCGGTCCCCGGCGAACACCAGATGGGTGTGGCAATCGATCAGCCCCGGCGTGACCAGCCGTCCGTCCAGCGCAATGGTCTCCCCCGCCGTCCAGCCGGCCGGCAGCTCAGAGGCCGGCCCGGCAAAAGCGATCCGCCCGTCCACCGCCCCGACCGCCCCGTCCTCGATCAGGCCCAGCCCCTCGCGCGCCGGCGACAGGGTCGCCAACCGTCCGCCAAGCCAGAGCCGGTCGAAATGCATGAATCCTCCAGGAGCGGCCGAACAATATGTCTAGACATATTCATCTGGCAACCCGATCCTCAGGCCATGCGAACCAGCCTGTTCCTCGACCGCGCCCTGCTGCCCCACGGCTGGGCCTCGGACGTGCGGATCACCCACGAGAACGGCCTGATCACCACCGTCGAGACCGGCGCGGCCCCCGCCACCGGCGAGACGCGCGAGGCCTTCGGCATCCCGGGGATGCCCAACCTCCACAGCCACGCCTTCCAGCGCGCCATGGCCGGCCTCGCCGAGCGCCGCGGCCCGGCGGCCGACAGCTTCTGGACCTGGCGCGAGGTCATGTACCGCTTCCTCGAACGCCTCGGCCCCGATCAGGTCGAGGCGATCGCCGCCTACGCCTTCGCCGACATGCTGGAGGCCGGCTTCACCGCCGTGGCCGAGTTCCACTACCTCCACCATAGCCCCGACGGCTCCCCCTACGCCGACGTCGCCGAGCTGGCCCGTCGCCACCTGAAGGCCGCCGCCGATACCGGCATCGGCATCACCCTGCTGCCGGTCTTCTACGCCCACGCCACCTTCGGGGGCGAGCCGCCCACCCCAGGCCAGCGCCGCTTCATCAACGATCCGGCCCGCTTCGCCCGCATCGTCGAAGCCCTGCAGTCGGACGGCGCGACGGTCGGCGTCGCCCCCCACAGCCTGCGCGCCGCCACCCCCGACGAACTCAAGGCCATCCTCCCCCTCACCGATGGCCCGGTGCACATCCACGCCGCCGAGCAGGTCAAGGAGGTCGAAGACTGCCTGGCCTGGTCCGGCCAGCGCCCGGTCGAATGGCTGCTCGACCACGCCGGGGTCGACCAGCGCTGGTGCCTGATCCACGCCACCCACCTGACCCCCGCCGAGACCCGCGACCTCGCCGCCTCCGGCGCCGTCGCCGGCCTCTGCCCGATCACCGAGGCCAACCTCGGCGACGGCATCTTCCCCGCCGCCGCCTACCTGGAGGCCGGCGGCCGATTCGGGGTCGGGACCGATAGCAACATCGCCATCGATGCGGCCGGCGAACTGCGCCAGCTGGAGTACGCCCAGCGCCTCAGCCTCCGCGGCCGCAACCTACTGTCCCAGACCGAGGGCCAGAGCACGGGCCGCGCCCTGCTGGACGGCGCCCTGAAGGGTGGGGCCCGGGCCCTGGGCCAGCGTCTGGGCGCCCTCGCCGTCGGCCATCGGGCGGATGTGGTCTGCCTGGACATGGCCCATCCGGACATGACCGGCCGTGGCGACGACCTGGCCGTGGATACGTGGGTCTTCGCCCTGGGCCGGGCCGCGATCGCAAGCGTCTATTCGGGCGGCCGGCGGGTGGTGGAGAACGGCCGCCACCTGGGCCGTTCGGACATCGACCGCCGCTACGGCGCGGCCCTGCGGGAGCTCATCGCATGAGCCAGCCCCTTCACGAAGCGATCCGCGCGCGGCTGGCCCAGGACATCCTTTCCGGCGTCCTGCGGCCCGGCACCAAGCTGCCCACCGAGACCGAGCTGGCGGCCGAGTGGAACTGCGCCCGGATGACCGTCGGCCGGGCGCTGAACGCCCTGGCCGAGGCCGGCATGGTCCAGCGCCGCAGACGGGCCGGCACCTTTGTCGCCCGCCGGGGCGTGCAGGAGACGGTCCTCGAGATCCGCGATGTTGCCGCCGAGGTCCGCGCCCAGGGCCGCGACTACGGCTTCCGCCGCCTGGCGCGCCGGGAGTCCGGCGCCGGCCCCGAAGAGATGGCCCGGCTGGGGGTTCCCGAAGGCGCCCCGGTTCTGCTCGTGCTCGGCCTGCACCTGGCCGATGGCGAGAGCCATGCCCTGGAGGAGCGCTGGATCAACCTGACCGCCGCCCCCGAGGCCGCCCGCGAGCGGTTCGAGGACGCGCCCCCCGGCGCCTGGCTGCTGGCGCACGTCCCCTGGACGGAGGCCGAGCACGAGATCGCCGCCCAGGCCGCCGACAGCCAGACCGCCAAGCGCCTCGGAGTCTCCACCGGCACGGCCCTGCTGGCCCTGGAGCGCCGCACCTGGCTGGGCGGCGACTGTGTCACCTTCGCCCGCTTCCTCTACCCCGCCGACCGCCAGCGGTTCACCGCCCGGCTGCGCGGGAACAAGCCCGGCCCCCGCGGCGCTTAAGGTCCTCACAGAGCCGCGTTCGGCGGCCCTCAAGGACCTTGCCCGTGACGACCACCCTCCGCGCCCTGCTGCTGGGCGCCGCCCTCCTCCCGATCGCCGCCTGCGCCGGGACCGCCAAGCTGCCCATCGACGCCACCTACGGCGCCGCCCCGACCATTAGCGAACCCCAGACCGCCCTGATCACCACCGTCAACGCCCGCAAGGCCGTCGGCTGGCCCAACGGCGACATGCCGACCCCAGCGGCGGGGCTGAAGGTGCAGGCCTTCGCGGCGGGCCTGGACCATCCCCGCTGGCTCTACGCCCTGCCCAACGGCGACATCCTGGTCGCCGAAAGCAACGCCCCCGAGCGGCCCAAGGAGGGCCAGGGAATCAAGGGCGCCGTGATGAAGGCCGTCATGGCGAACGCCGGCGCCGGCGTGCCCAGCGCCAACCGCATCACCCTGCTGCGCGACGCCGATGGGGATGGCGTGGCGGAGACAAAGACCGTGTTCCTGAGCGGCCTGAACTCCCCGTTCGGCATGGCCCTGGTCGGCGGCAATTTCTACGTGGCCAACACCGACGGCGTGGTCCGCTTCCCCTATCGCGAAGGCGACACCCAGATCACCGCCGCCCCGGTGACCGTGACCGACCTGCCCGCCGGCCCGCGCAACCACCACTGGACCAAGGCCCTGATCGGCAGCCGCGACGGGACCAAGCTCTACGCAACCGTCGGCTCCAACAGCAATGTCGCCGAGTTTGGCATGGCCGAGGAGGAAGGCCGCGCCGCCATCTGGGAGATCGACATCGCCAGCGGAGCCAAGCGCCTGTTCGCCACCGGCCTGCGCAATCCCAACGGCATGGACTGGGAGCCGAGCAGCGGCATGCTGTGGACCGCCGTCAACGAGCGCGACGAGATCGGCCACGACCTGGTCCCCGACTACATGACATCCGTCCAGGACGGCGGCTTCTACGGCTGGCCCTACAGCTACTGGGGCCGCGTCGATA
The DNA here is from genome assembly GCF_009905535.1 of Caulobacter sp. SLTY. Taxonomy (GTDB): domain Bacteria; phylum Pseudomonadota; class Alphaproteobacteria; order Caulobacterales; family Caulobacteraceae; genus Caulobacter. Next base: position 6,085 of record NZ_JAAALA010000047.1, read on the forward strand.
CCCGCGTGAAGCCGGGTGACCCCGCCAAGGTCCGCGCCGCCCTAACCCCGGACTATGCTCTAGGCGCCCACACCGCCTCACTGGGCCTGGCCTTCTACACCGCCGACCTGATGCCCCGGTATCGTGGCGGCGCGCTGATCGGCCAGCACGGCAGCTGGAACCGCGACCCGGTCAGCGGCTACAAGGTCGTCTTCGTGCCCTTCAGCGGCGGCAAGCCCTCAGGACCCCCGCAGGACGTGCTTACCGGCTTCCTCGATGAGAAGATCCAGGCCAAGGGCCGTCCGGTCGGGGTGATCGTCGACAAGACCGGCGCGATCTTGGTGGCCGATGACGTGGGCAACGTGATTTGGCGGGTGACACCCGAGTAGCTGTCTTCGGTCTCTGCGGCAGCAGCGCAACATAGTCCTCTCCCGCGAGGGAGAGGGAGGGGCCCGCGCCGAAGGCGTGGGAGGGAGAGGGTTTACGATCTGTCAGAACGACCACGAACAGAGTTCTCTCTTTGTTCGATTTCTGCTATCCTCAGGTGCCATGCGAAACACCAAACTGGCCCGCGCTTTTCGCAAGAACGCTTCCCCAGCCGAGCGCTGGCTCTGGGCGGTTGTTCGCGCGGGTCGCCTGGAAGGTTTCAAGTTCCGACGACAGGTTCCGATCGACCGATACATCGTCGATTTTGCCTGCATGGATGCCAAGCTCGTCGTGGAACTGGACGGTCCGTCGCACCAGACACGCTCAGAAGAAGACGCCGTGCGAACGGCTGTGCTGGAGCAGAAGGGTTATCTCGTTGTCCGGCTCGACAATGCCCAGGTGCTGGAAAACGCTGACGGCGCCGCCTTGATCTTGCTTGAGGCGCTGAGCTTGGCACGACCGAGGGTCGGCGCGAGCCCGGACACACCGTAAACCCTCTCCCTCCCACGCCTTCGGCGCGGGCCCCTCCCTCTCCCTCGCGGGAGAGGGTTTCTATTGACGCTTCGTCGACCTACGTTCGCGCGAAAGATCGGGAGGATCATCCATGAAGCGCCTGTTGCTCGCCACCCTGGCCGTGGGGGCGTTGGCTCTGGCCGCCTGTCAGCCGGCGTCGAAGACCGATCCCGCCGAGGGGTATGGGACCGACCCCAAACTGCCCGAGGCAAAGGCCGGCGGGCTGCCGGTGGTCAATGCGCGCCAAGCGGTCGGCTGGGCGGCGGGCGCGGCGCCCAAGCCGGCGGCCGGGCTGAAGGTGGCGCGCTTCGCGGATGGGCTGGACCATCCGCGCTGGCTCTACGCCCTGCCGAACGGCGACATCCTGGTCTCGGAGAGCAACAGCCCACCGCGCGAGGGCAAGGGCATCCAGGCGATGGTCGCCAAGAACATGATGAAGAAGGCCGGCGCCGGCGTGCCCAGCGCCAACCGCATCACCCTGCTGCGCGACGCCGACGGGGACGGGGTGGCGGAAATGAAGGTCCCCTTCATCACCGGGCTGAACTCGCCGTCCGGCATGGTGCTGGTCGGCGAGCAGCTCTTCGTGGCCAACACTGACAGCCTGATGGTCTTCGACTACGCGCCAGGGGTGACCAAGATCGCCGGACCGGGCCGCAAGATCGCTGACCTGCCGGCCACAGGCAGCAACGGCCACTGGGCCCGCAATGTCATCGCCAAGTCCGACGGCTCGAAGCTCTACGTCGCGGTCGGCTCGTCCAGCAACATCGCCGACGAAGGGCTGGAGGTGGAGAAGGAGCGGGCCGCCATCCTGGAGATGAACCTCGACGGCTCGGGCCGGCGGGTGTTCGCGTCGGGCCTGCGCAATCCCAACGGCATGGCCTGGGAGCCGGTCACCGGCCAGCTTTGGACGGCGGTCAACGAGCGGGACATGATCGGCCATGACACCCCGCCGGACTACATGACCGTGGTCCGTGACGGCGGCTTCTACGGCTGGCCCTGGAGCTATTGGGGCCAGAATGTCGATGCGCGGGTGGAGCCGGCCAACCCGGCCATGGTCGCCAAGGCGCTGAAGCCCTCGTATGCGCTCGGGGCACACACCGCCTCGCTGGGCATCCACTTCTACAGCGGCGCCTTGCTGCCCGAGGCCTGGCGCGGCGGGGTGTTCGTGGCCCAGCACGGCAGCTGGAACCGCGATCCGCCCAGCGGTTACCGGGTGATCTATGTGCCGTTCGTGGCCGGGAACCCGACCGGCGCTCCGGTGGAGGTGCTGGGCGGGTTCCTCAATGGAAAGAATGAGGCTCAGGGGCGGCCGGTGGCAGTGATCGAGGATCGGCTCGGCGGGCTGCTGGTGTCGGATGACGTGGGGAATGTGATCTGGCGGGTGACGCCGGGATAGGGACGCCAAGGCGTTCGCTCTCCGCCCCCGAGAGGGGGCGGAGGACGGTTCGGAGCGTGAGCGACGGACCAGGAGGCGGGGCAGCGCCGGCGGTCAGTGATTAACGGTCCACCGACGGTGGGGACCCCCTCGGTCTGGCTCGCTTGCAGCGCTCGCCAGAGCCACTCCCCCATTTCATGGGGGAGAGCGAAAGACCTGGGACTTGCCAACGAAAAAGGCCGCCGGCAGATGCCGGCGGCCTCTCTCAACCAGTGATAAACCTTACAGCCGCTCGATGATCGTCACGTTGGCGAGGCCGCCGCCTTCGCACATGGTCTGCAGGCCGTACTTGCCGCCACGGTCCTTCAGCGCATGGACCAGGGTGGCCATCAGCTTGGCGCCCGAGCCGCCGAGCGGGTGGCCCAGGCTGATCGCGCCGCCGTTGACGTTCAGACGGTCCGGATCGGCGCCCAGGACCTGGAGCCAGGCGGTGGGGACCGAGGCGAAAGCTTCGTTGACTTCGTAGAGGTCGATGTCGTCGATCTTCAGGCCGGTCTTCTCCAGCGCCCGCTGGGTGGCCGGAATCGGCGCTTCCAGCATGATCACCGGGTCGGCGCCGATCACCGTCATGTGGTGGATGCGGGCCAGGGGCTCGACGCCCAGTTGCTTGAGGCCCTTCTCGTTGACGATCACCACGCCCGAGGCGCCGTCACAGATCTGGCTGGAGGTAGCGGCGGTCAGCGAGCCGTCTTCCTGCAGCAGCTTAACCGCCTTCATGGCTTCCAGGCTGGCCTCGAAGCGGATGCCCTCGTCGACGGTGTGATCCTCTTCGACGCCCTCGGCGGTCTTGATCTTCACCGGCACGATTTCGTTGGCGAACTTGCCGGCCTTGGTGGCCTCGATCGCCTTGCGGTGGCTGTTGTAGCCGAACTCGTCGAGCAGGTCCTTGGACAGGCCGTACTTCTTGGCGATCATCTCGGCGCCGGCGAACTGGCTGAACTGGATGTTCGGGTAGCGCTCCTGGATGTTGGGGCTCATGTAGCTGCCCATGCCGGCCTTCAGGGCCAGGATGGCGGGAGTGCCCATCGGCACGCGGGTCATGCTCTCGACACCCGATGCGATGACCACGTCCATGGCGCCGCTCATCACCGCCTGGGCGGCGAAGTGGATGGCCTGCTGCGAGGAGCCGCACTGGCGGTCGACGCTGGTGCCCGGCACGCTTTCGGGCAGGGACGAGGCGAGGATGGCGTTGCGGGCGATGTTCACCGACTGCTCGCCGGCCTGGCCGACGCAGCCCATGATGACGTCCTCGACCAGGGCCGGGTCGGCGTCGACGTCCTTGATCAGGCCTTCCAGCACCTGGGCGGCGAGGTCGGCGGGGTGCCATCCGGAGAGACGGCCGCCCTTGCGGCCTCCGGCGGTGCGTTTGGCGGCGACGATATAGGCTTCGGCCATCTTGGGGCTCCCGTACGTTTTCGTTTACGTGAGCGGAAGATAAGCGATGGCGCCCCCCCGCAAAAGTATGACGTAGGGTGAGATATCCGTCTTTTTTAAGTACTCAGTCCGTGTGGACCCGCCGGAACCGGCCGCGCAGATAGACCAGGGGCTCGTGGTCCGGATCGAACCGCACCTTCAGGATCCGACCGATGAAGATGCGATGGTCGCCGGCGTCGATCGCCTGGACGGTCTCCATTTCGAAGTTGGCCATGCAGCCGGGGATGATCGGCACCCCCTGGTCCCAGGTCTCGCAGGCCAGGCCCTCGAAGCGGTCGACCGCCTTCTGGGTGAAGCGGCGGGCGATGTCTTCCTGGTCGGCATGGAGCACGTTGACCGCGAACTTCCCGGCCTGGTCCAGCACCGGCAAGCTGGAGGCCCCCAGGTCGACGCAGACCAGGGCGAGCGGTGGGTCGAGGCTGACCGAGGAGAAGGCGTTGACCGTGAACCCCGCCTGGCGGCCGTCGGCGGCGCAGGTGGTGACTACCGTCACCCCGGTGGTGAAACAGCCGAACGCATCCCGCAGCGCCCGGCCATCGGCGATCAGGTCGCCGTCGAGGGTGATGGTGCGGGAGGCGGTCATTGGGGCCTTTGTGGGATGACGCGCGAGGCGGTGCAAGGCCTCACCCCGCGTCAGCGGCCATAGAAGGTCTGGCTGAACGGGGGAAACCAGAAGGTCTTGCCCAGGCCCCGCATCAGCCGGTCCAGCGGCATGGCGCGGTCCGGCGCCAGCAGGGCCCATTTAATGGCCACGACCGGCGCCCAGAGGGCGGTCTGCACCAGCCCGGCCAGCATCCAGCGCAGGATGCCGCCGATGTTCTTTTCGGCGGCGCAATGCTCGCTGGGGCCCTGGCCATAGGCGAAGGCCCGGCGCAGGGCGTAGGCCAGCGTCAGCCGGGCCGGCACGGGGTCTTCCCAGACGAAGGCCTTGTGCGCCCAGCCGAAGCTGGCGCCGGCATTGGCCATCTGGGCGAACAGCAGGTCGTCCTCGCCGCCGCTGGCGTTGCGCGACGGGTCGAACGGCGCCGTGGGATGCGGCAGGGCGGCGCGCCGGATCAGGCTGTTGCCACAGCCGTACCAGCTGTCCAGCAGCCGGGTGTCGGCCGGCCCGTGGCGGGAGAAGAAGTCTTCGAGGTAAGCGCGGTGGCGCACCTTTTCCGGCGCGCGGCCGCGGACGGGACCGAAAACCACATCGGCGCCCAGCAGCGCCTGTGCCTCCATCAGGTCGGCCAGCCAGCCGGCCGGGGCCTCCTCGTCATCATCCAGGAAGGCGATCCACTGTCCGCGCGCCACGGCCAGGGCGGCGTTGCGGACGTTGGCGACGCCGGCGCGGGGCTCGTGGACGTAGGTGACCGGAAGCGGGGCATCGGGTGTCAGGGCCTCGATCAGGGGCTGGGCCGAGGGGACGGCGTCGTTGTCGGCGACGATCAGCTCGACGGTGGCAAGGTCGAGGCCGGTCTGGGCGAACAGCGAACGGACGGCCGTCTCCAGCCCGCCGGGGCGACGCTGGGTGGGGACGACGAGGCTGACAACCGGCGGCATGGGGGAAGGATAGTCGGGGCGGGTTTAGGAAGGGTGGAAGGGCGGCATCTGCTCGCCTGGCCCCACGATCGACCCTCCCCTTTTTCCGTCATCCCGGCCGGAGCGCGAAGCGCGGAGAGCCGGGACCCAGGAGGGCGTGATCTCGCTATTCGACGCGGCGTGACGGCCGGTGCGCTTCAACCCCTGGGTCCCGGATAAGCGCTGCGCGCTTTCCGGGATGACGGGAAATTTGATGTCGGCGCCAAGCACGCGGCAGAGCGTCAGCCAAACGTCGCGCTCAGGATCTTCTCGATCCCCGCTTGGTCCACGGCATCGAAGGCCGCCGGCTTGTCGCTGTCCACGTCGAACACCGCGATCAGCTTCCCGGCGGCGTCATGCACCGGCACGACGATCTCGCTTTCGCTGCGGCTGTCGCAGGCGATGTGGCCAGGGAAGGCGTGGACGTCTTCGACCAGCTGGGTCTCGCCAGTTTCCGCCGCAGCCCCGCAGACACCGCGGCCGAACGCGATCCGCAGGCAGCCGAGGGTGCCCTGGTAGGGGCCGACGACCAGTTCGCGGGGCCTGTCTGGATCGACGACGTAGAAGCCGGTCCAGAAGTAGTGGTCGAAGCTGTTGGCCAGCATCGAGGCCACGGTCGCCATCCGCGCCGTCAGGTTCGGCTCGCCGTCGAGCACGGCGGCGATCTCCACGGCCACCTCGGCATAGCGGGCGGCCTTGTCGGCGGAGAGGGTGAGGTCGTTGAAGGCTTCGGCCATGGCGGCCGATATAGGGCCGCCGCCCTCAGGCCGCCAGCGCGGCGATAGAGATGCGGCGGGAGACGGCCTTGTCCAACTGGCGGGTGATGGTGGCGCTGGCCTTGAAGGAATCGGCCGGCAGCAGGGCCAGGGCCCGAAGGGTGTCGAAGTGAATCTGCACCACCTCCGGGTCGGCGCGGGCCGGGCCGCCCACCGCCGAGACATAGCGGCCGAGGGAGGCGGCGGCGCGGGTCAGGTCGCGGTCGCCGGCCTCGCTGGCCCGCTGGCGCATGTCATGGGCCACGCGGCAGGCCATCTGGCGCAGCAGGTAATCGAGGCCGCGGGCCTCTACCAGCCGCTGGAAGGTGGCGACCTCCTCGAGCACATGGGCGCAAAGCTCGGCCCGGGCGGCCAGTTCGCCGACATCCAGCGCGTCGCCCCGCCGTCGCAGGGGCCCGCCATAGCGATCCTCGTCCACCCTGCCCTGTCGACGGTCGGGGCCGACGTAGGCGGCGCTGATCACGAAGTCGATCTGGCGCTGGCGCACGGTGGCGACCCGCTCCAGCACCCGCGCCGGGGTGAAGGGCTTGACCAGGAAGGCGTCGGCGCCGGCGGCGCGGGCCACCTCCACATCGCCGCGCCGGCGCTCGGCGCTCAGCATGATGATCGGCAGCCGGGGGTCGGGAATGCGCGGGTCATGGTCGACGGCGGCCCGGCGCACGGCGCGCACGAAGGTCAGGCCGTCCATCACCGGCATCAGCCAGTCGGTAATCAGTACGTCCGGCCGGGTGGCGGCCATCATGCCCAGCGCCATCGATCCGCTCTCGGCCGCCACAACGCGGTCGACACCCCCGGCCCGCAGGACGTCGGCCACCAGGCGCCGGGTGCTGGCGTGGTCGTCGACGACCATCACGCAGAGGCCTTCCAAAGGATCGCGCAGCGCTGTTTCCATGGCGCGCAATCTGCCACGAAACCGGTTTCGAGGCGGTTACCGGCCGGTCATTCCGAGGCCTAGATCGGAATGCTGCGACGACAAGGCGCAGCATTCAGATTTTGACGTCGGGTGTCGCGGATCGGGTTGGAAACGCCCTGTTTCCGAAGACCGATGTTGCCCGAGCGTCACAGGCGGCCGGGGTCGCTCCTCAAAGTCGAAACCGCCGCGCGCCCCGAGCCGTTTCTTGCCTCGCAAACATTCGAGGAACGTCCCCCCATGCAACGACTGCTCATCACCGCCGGCGCCGCCGCCCTGGCGCTAGCCGCCTCCGGGGCCGCCCAGGCCCAGGATTGGACCGGCGGCTACATCGGCGGCCACATCGGCTATTCCAGCATCGACAGTGACGGCAACGAGACCATCCAGTTCGACACCAACCAGGACGGCCGGTTCGGCGACACCGTCAACACCACCGCCCCGGCCAACGCCTTCTCGCCCGGTTTCTGCAACGGCGGAGCCCAGACCAACGCCCCGGCCGGCGGCTGCACGGAGGATGACGAGAGCTGGGATTTCGGCCTGCGCGCCGGCTATGACAAGCAGTTCGGACGGTTCGTGATCGGCGGCGTCGCCGAGGTCAGCCGCCAGGAGTTGGAGGACAGCGTCGGCGCCTTCAGCACCACGCCGGCCAGCTACACCATGACCCGCGAGATCGACTGGACCGTCGGCCTGCGGGTTCGCGCGGGCGTCGCCTTCGACCGCTTCCTGGTCTACGGCACGGCGGGCCCGTCCTATGCCAAGATCGAGTCCAGCTTCCGCACCACCAACGGCGCCAACGCCTTCACCGAGCGCGGTGAGGATGATGGCACCTGGGGCTACCAGGCCGGGTTCGGCGGCGAGATGAAGGTGACCGACCGGGTCAGCCTGGGTCTCGAGTACCTGTTCAACAGCTATGAGGACGACGGCTACCGCGTCCGCGCCAGCCAGGGGACGGCTCCGGCCACCAACCCCTTCATCCTCGTCAACCCGGCGGGCACCGACTTCCGCCGCAGCGACAGCGACGTGGACTTCTCCTCTATCCGCTTCACCGCCGCCTGGCGGTTCTAGACTTCAGGTCAGCACTGATCGGGAAAGGGGCGTCCAGACGGGCGCCCCTTCTTCGTTGGCGGATTGGGCTTGCCCTAGGCGTCAAGTCTGATATTGCGAGCCATTCGCAATATCAGACCAAGCGCTTCCCCGACCCATGCCGCATTCTCCGCCCCTCCCGGCCCGCCCAGCGGGAGGCCGCTCTTGACCGCCCCGGCGTCGGAGCCCCCCCAGGTCGACAAGGGGCAGGCCGAGAAGGCCAAGGCCAAGAAGCGCGCCCAGGCGCGGGCGGCCTTCCTGCGCGAGACCGTGCGCTGGCACTGGATCAGCGCCGCCATCTGCCTGGTCGGCATGATCCTGTTCGCGGTGACCGGCTTTACCCTCAACCACGCCCGCGAGATCCAGGCCAAGCCGGTGACGGTGACCCGTGCGGGGGAAGCGCCGGCCCCGGTGATCGCCGCCATCAATGCCGCCCGCCCCGCCGGCGGCGCGCTGCCCGCGACGGCCCGCGACTGGCTGGGCAAGGACATGAAGATCAAGGTTCCCGCCGCGGCGGCCGTGGAATGGTCGGATGGCGAGGCCTATGTCGCCCTGCCCGGCCCCGGCCGCGACGGCTGGGTCAGCATCGACACCGAGACCGGCGCGGTCGAATACGAGAGCACAAGCCGCGGCTGGATCGCCTACCTCAACGACCTGCACAAGGGGCGCAACACCGGCGTCGTCTGGTCCTGGTTCCTCGACATCTTCGCGGCCGGGACCATCGTATTCTGCGTCACCGGCCTGATCCTGCTCTGGCTGCATTCCCATGCCCGCAAGACAACCTGGCCCTACGTCGGGCTGGGGCTGGTGATCCCCTTCCTGCTCGCCCTGCTGTTCATTCACTGAACGAGAGACTTCATGCGTATCGTCCTCCCCGCCGCCCTTCTCGCCGGCTTCGCCGCGACCCCCGCAATGGCCGGGGACATGACCATCGGCATCGAGATCCCCCGGATGACGGTGGCCGAGTACCATCCGCCCTATGTGGCGGTTTGGATCGCCAAGCCGGACGAGACAGCGGTGAAGACCCTGGCCGTCTGGTACGACACCAAGAACCCCAAGGGCGAAGGCGCCACCTGGCTGAAGGATATGCGCCAGTGGTGGCGCCGGGCGGGCAAGAGCATGACCATGCCGGCCAACGGGATCAGTGGCCCCACCAAGTCCCCCGGCAAGCACCAGATCGTCATCCCGGCCGCGCGGCTGAAGGACCTGGCGCCGGGCGCCTACGTCCTCAACGTCGAGGCGGCCCGCGAAGTGGGCGGCAAGGAGGTGGTCAAGATCCCCTTCACCTGGAACGGCAAGGCCGCCAAGGGCGCCGCAAAGGGCTCCAGCGAACTGGGCGCCGTCACCCTGACCATCAAACCCTAAGACAGATCATCGAGGAGCGCAGACATGAACCGCAAGCTTCTGGGCCGCACCGCCGCCGCCCTGGCCTTCGCCGCCGCCCTGGCCGCCCCGCTGGTGGCCAGCGCCCACCGGCAGTGGATGCTGCCCTCGATGACCGTACTGTCGGGGAACGATGCGTGGGTGACGGTGGACGCCGCCGTCTCCAATGACCTGTTCGTTTTCGAGCATGTGCCGATGCGGCTGGAGGGCCTGATGATCACCGGGCCGGACGGTGAGAAGGTCGAGGCTAAGAACCAGCACACCGGCAAGTACCGCAGCGTCTTCGACGTGCAGCTGGCCAAGCCGGGCACCTACAGGATCGCCAACGTCTCCGACAGCCTGATGGTCTCCTACAAGATCGGCGGCGAGCAGAAGCGCTGGCGTGGCAGCGAGGCCGAGATGGCCGCCGCCATCCCGGCCGACGCGACCGAGGTGAAGAAGACCAACAGCGTCCGCCGGGTGGAGACCTTCGTCACCTCCGGCGCCCCCAACGACGTGGCCCTGAAAGCCACCGGCAAGGGGCTGGAGCTGGTCCCGGTGACCCATCCCAACGACCTGTTCTCCGGCGAGGCTGCCACCTTCGCCCTGGTGATGGACGGCAAGCCGGCGGCCAATGTCGAAGTCACGGTGGCGCCGGGCGGGGTGCGCTACCTGGACGATCGGGGCGAGATGACGCTGAAGACCGACGCCGAGGGCAGGTTCACCGTCACCTGGCCGCGACCGGGCTTCTATTGGGTCGAGGCCAGCGTCCGCGGCGGCGCCCCGGCGGCGAACGGGGTCGAGCGCTCGGCGCTGTACGTGGGCACCTTCGAAGTGCTGAAGGAATAAGGCGGCGCCTTTCTGCACGTGAACCGCGTCGCGATCCCGCCCACGACCTTGCCCGAGGCGCTGACCCCGCCGGTCGGCCCGGTCGTGCGGATGGGCGGGCCGACGATGGGAGTGGCCTGGGCCGCTCAGGTCGTGTTGCCGGCGGGCGTCGATCCGGCCGCGGTTCAGGCGGAAGTCCACGAGGCGTTAAACCGCGTCGTGCGCCAGATGAGCGGTTGGGAGGCGGAGTCCGACCTCTCCCGGTTCAACCGCGCGCCGGCCGGCAGCCGCCATGACCTGCCGCCTGAGTTTATCGCGGTGGTTGAGCGCGCCCTGTACTGGGCCCGCGAGAGCGACGGCGCGTTCGATCCGACCCTGGGCCGTTTGACCGACCTGTGGGGCTTCGGCCCGGCAGGTCCGCGTCCGCCGCCGGCCGGCCGGGAACTGGACGGCCTGTGGTCGCAGACAGGCTGGTCCCGTCTGGCGCTGGACCGCGGCGCCCTTGTCCAGCCGGGCGGCCTGGCCCTCGACCTCTCGGGCATCGCCAAGGGCTATGGCGTAGACCTCGCCGCCGAGACCCTGCGCGCCGCCGGCGCCGCCCACTTCCTGGTCGAGATCGGCGGCGAACTGCGTGGCGAGGGCGTGCGGCCCGACGGCCAGCCCTGGTGGGTGGAGATCGAGACCCCGCCGGGCGTGACGGTGGATGAGCCGATCCTGGTGGCCCTGCACGGCGCTTCGATCGCCACCAGCGGCGACTTCCGCCGGTTCACGATGGATGCCGGGCGCAGGCAGTCTCACACGATCGACCCCCGCAGCGGGAGGCCGGTGGCGGAGGCCGCCGCCAGCGTCAGTGTGGTGGCGGAGACCTGCATGGACGCCGACGCCCTCTGCACCGTGCTATCGGTTCTGGGGCAGGATGCGGGGCTGGAGTGGGCGCAGGCGAGGGGCGTGGCCGCCTATTGGCAGCTGCGCGAGGCGCCCGAGCGGATGACGGCGGCGTTCGCGGCCATGCTGGACGATTAGATCACCGTCCGCAAACTCAGCAGTTCCGGGAAGAACGGCCGTTCCAGCGCCTTGACCAGATAGGCCACCCCGGCCGAGCCGCCGGTGCCGCGCTTGAAGCCGATGATCCGTTCGACGGTCTTCATGTGGGCGAAGCGCCATTGCTGAAGCCGGTATTCGATGTCGACCAGCTTCTCGCCAAGCTCGTACAGGTCCCAGTTCGCCTCGGCGTCGCGGTAGACCTTCAGCCAGGCCGCCTCCACACCCGCGCTGGCCGCGTAGGCCTGGGTGAAATCGCGCTCCAGCCGGTCGGCCGGGATCTCGAAGCCGCGCCGGGCCAGCAGGGCGAGAGCCTCATCGTAGAGGCTGGGTTCGGCCAGGGAGGTTTCCAGCGCCGAAAGGGCGGCGGGGTCGCTGCGGTGGACGTCGAGGGTGCGGCCGTTCTTGGCGCCGAGCATGAATTCGATCTGGCGATACTGATGCGACTGGAACCCCGAGCTGGTCCCCAGCGCCTCGCGGAAGCGGCTGTAGTCGAAGGGGGTCATGGTGGCCAGGATCTCCCAGGCCTGGATCATCTGGGTCTGGATGCGTCCGACCCGGCTCAGCATCTTGAAGGCCGGCTCCAGGTCGTCGGCGCGGATCTGGTCGCGGGCGGCGGCCAGTTCATGCAGGCAAAGCTTCATCCACAGCTCGCTCGACTGGTGGATGACGATGAACAAGAGCTCGTCATGCTCGCCCGACTGCGGCGCCTGGGCGCCCAGCACCTTGTCGAGCTGGAGGTACTGGCCGTAGCTCAGGGACTTCGACAGGTCCCAGGTCACGCCTTCATAGGGGTCTTTGTCGGTCATGAGCGGGGTTTAGCCTGCTTTCCCCGATGCGTCTTGCGGTGACGCGGGGTCGATCTGATAGCCTGGGGCAAAACGGGAGGACGGCCAATGAGCGACCTGGTGCTGCGGGAAGACCGGAACGGGGCGGTGAGCCTGATCCTGAACCGGCCGGACAAGCTGAATGCGCTGAACGTGGAGCTGTTCAAGGCGCTGGACGATCATGTCGCCGAGATCGCGGCGGACGAGAGCGTGCGGCTGGTCATTCTGCGCGGAGCCGGCAAGTGCTTCTCGGCCGGCCATGACCTGACCGACATCGCCGCCGGGGAGAAGCTGCCGCGGCCGAACTTCCAGGCATCGGTCATCGAACGACTGGCCGACCTGCCCCTGCCGGTGATCACCGCCGTGCACGGCCACTGCTACACCGGGGCGCTGGAACTGGCCCTGGCGGGGGACATCATCTTCGCATCCGAGGCGGCCAAGTTCGGCGACACCCATGCCAAATGGGCGCTGACCCCGGTCTGGGGCCTCAGCCAGCGGCTGCCCCGGCGGGTGGGGACGTACAAGGCGCGGGAGATGATGTTCACCTGCCGCACCTATGGCGGGCGGGAGGCCGAACGGATCGGCCTGGCCAACCTCTGCGTCGCCAATGAGGACTTCGAGACCGGCCTGGTCGCCCTGGCCGACAGCATCCTGGCCAACAGCAGCTTCAGCCATGCGGCCAACAAGAAGCTGCTGCTGGAGACCGACGGCCTGCCGCTCGGCGCCGGTCTGGCGCATGAGGTGTTCCGTGGCGAGGGCCGGGGGCCGGACATGGAAGAGCGGATCGCCGCCTTCCAGAACAAGACGGCGAAGGTCAGCTAGATGGCCCTGGCGCCCCTGCCCGCCC
>NZ_JAAALA010000048.1 GCF_009905535.1 Caulobacter sp. SLTY
GTGGACGGAGTCCGCCCCTGAACCCGCATGGACGATGTTGGCCAGGCCATTTCCGGTCAGCGCGATGGCCGCGGCGTCGTTGAAGGTCACCGTGGTGACGCCCGAGCCCAGGGTCAGGGCGATGCCGGTCGCCCCGGCCGGGGCGTTGATCGTCAGGTTATCGTCCGCGACGGTCAGCCCGGTCTCGCCGGAATAGTCGCCGGCCGTAGCCTGGAGGGTGTCGCCCGCCTGCGCGACCGACAGGGCCTCCTCCAGGGTCGAGAAGACGCCGTTGCGCTCCTGGACCCAGGTCCAGCCGGCCGGGAAGGCGTTCTGGCCGATGATCGTGGCTTCGGCATAGGCATTGGCCAGGTCGTAGAACCAGGCGCCGGCCCCCGGGCCGCTGAAGCTGTTGTCCTGGATATCGCCGCCGGCCGCCCAGACCACCAGGGCCGCGAAGCCCTCGGCGAAGTCGCCGCTGAACAGGTTTTCCAGGATCTGGCCGCCGGTCGCCTCCGTCACCAGGCCCGAGCCGCCGGTCCCGGTGAGCAAGTTGTCCAGCAGGTTCACGCCGGTCGATGCCGCGACGCCGCTGGCCGTCCCTCGCACCAGCACCAGGGCCTCGGCCGCCGTGCCGCCGAACACGCTGTCGCTGATCGTGACGCCGTTCTGCCCGCCGCCGAGCCGCAGGCCATAGTCGCCATTGGCGTTGATGGTCACCCGCAGGATCACCGTTCCGCTATTGGCGCCCAGCAGGTCGACGGCCGTCTCGGCGCCGGCGCCGGCGTTGAACACCAGCCGCTCGGCCGCGTCAGCGCGCAGTTCAATGTTGAGGCCGCTGCCGATCTGCAGCGCCGCGCCGCCGGCGGGGCCATTGATGACCACCGTTTCGCCGGCCGCGTTGCGGATGTGCAGGTCATCGACATCGACCACCGCTGTAGCCGACAGATCGTAGGTCCCGCCCTTCAGCAGGATGGTGTCGCCGTCCGTGGCGGCGTCCAGCGCCTCCTGCAGGGTGGCGAAGATCAGGTCATTGGCGTTGTTCCCGCCATTGGCCGCGTCGACCACCAGGGGTGGCGGCTCCAGGCCCTGGCCCTGGAAGCGCTGCATCTGGATCGAATAGCCGCTGCCGTCCTGGTTCTGGGAATGCCAGACGGCCACGAAGCCGCGGTCGAGCATGGCCAGCGCCGGGCCCGACTGGTCGTTCAGGCTGTAGCTGTTGACCAGCACGTCGTCCCCATAGGGCTCCGTTGCATTGCCCTGCGCGTCGAAGCGCCGGGCGACCACACCGTTGCTGGAGCCGTCCGCCTGGTGGCTGGTCCAGGCGACCACGAAGCCGCCATCGGGCGCGGCGACCAGGGTGACCTGGCTCTGGTCCTGATAGGCGATGCCGTTGATCAGGAATTCGCCCCCGACCGCATTGCCCGCCGCGTCGTAGCGCTGGCCGGCAATGCCGTAGCCGGAGTTGTCGCTGTCGGCCCCGGTGTAGGTCTGCCAGGCAATGACGAAGCCGCCGTCCCTGAGGCCCGCGATGCTGGGATAGATCTGGACGGAGTCGGTCAGGGTGTTGACCAGGAACTCCGCCCCGTCCTTCGTGCCGTCGGCGTTGAACCGCTGGCCATACACGCCCCATTCGGCGCCATCGTGAGCGTTCGAGCTCCAGCTGATGACATAGTCGCCATCGGTCAGGGCGGTGATCGCCGGGCTGTGCTGCTGGTCGGTGGTGGTCGCGTTGACCACGGCGTCGACCCCGACCAGTTGGCCGGCGGCGTCAATGCGGCGGCTGGCGACGCCCCAGCTGTCCCCGTCGACGCCTATCGACTGCCAGGTGACCACCACGCTGCCGTCAGCCAGCACAGCGGCCTTCGGCGCCTCCTGCGTCGAGCTGACAAAGCTATTGAGCCGCAGTTCGGCGACCGGGTTGCCGGACGCGTCGGTCAGCATCTCCAGCTGCATGTCGGCGTCGTACTTGCGGGCATAGACGCCCCAGTCGCCGTCCCCCGCGGCGGTGTTGCCGTAGGACTGGAAGACCACCATGAAGCCGCCGTCGGCGGTGGCCACCACGTTGGCGCCGCGCTGTTCGCTGGCGGTGTAGCTGTTGACCCGGAACTCGGTCAGCGGGACCTGGACCATGTTGCCCTGGCCGTCGGGGACCAGGACCGGGTTTCCGCTTCCGTCCAGCACCCACAGCGGATTGCCGCCGGCGTCGGTCAGCTGGATGGCGTCTCCGTCGCTGTCGAAGTGCTTGGCGTAGACGCCCCAGCTCGAGCCGTCCTGACCGTTCGACTGCCAGACCACCACATAGGAGCCGTCCTGTAGCTTGGTGACCGAGGGATAGGTCTGGTCGCTGGTGGCGTAGCTGTTGACCTGCTGCTCCACCCCGGCCGTGTCGATGGCCAGCTCGGTGGCGGCGTTAGGCAGCGGGATGCGCTTGCCGTCCACACCCGCGCCGCTAGCGTCCGTGCCTTCCCAGACCACGATGACGCCCGAGCCGTCGGGCTGCACGGCGATGGCGGGCGTGCTCTGATCGCCGGCGATGGTCTCGTTCAGCCGGAACTCGGCCCCGACCGCGTCGCCGGTGGCGTCGAACCGCTGGCCATAGACGCCCCAGCTGCTGCCGTCCTGGCCCAGGCTGGTCCAGACGACCATGAACCCGCCATCCGGAAGGCTGGTCACCTTCGGCTCCTGCTGGCTGTCGTAGGCGTACGAGGAGACGTGGAACTCGCCGCCACGGGTCGTGCCGTCGGCGTTGTAGACCTGGCCATAGATGCCATAGCCCGAGCCGTCCTGGCCGTTGCTGTGCCAGGTGACCACGAAGCCGCCATCCGTCAGGGCCGCCAGAGAGCCGCCCTCGGCCCCCTGCTCGCCGGCCGTGGTGGAGTTGGCGCGCAGTTCGCCGTCGGCCCCGATGCTGGTCACCGGATGGCCCGAGGCGTCGTAGATCCGCACGAACTGGCCGCCGTCGCTGCCGTCCGGGCCGTACCAGCTGAAGGCGAAGCCGCCGCCGGCTAGCTGGACCACCTGCGCATGCTGCTGGCTGCCGGCCACGGTGACGTTGATCCGCACCTCGTTCGCCGCGACGCCGGCGGCATCGTACATCTGCACGACCGAGCCGTCGGCGGCGTAGCGCTTGGCGTAGATGCCCCAGGTCTCGTCGCCCGGCTGACCGGGCGCGGCTTCCTGATCATAGGACTGCCAGGTGACGATCCAGCCGCCGTCGGCCAGGGCCGTGACTTCCGGCCAGTACTGCTCGCGGGCCGTAGTGTCGTTGATCCGCGAGGGCGAGCCGCCGGCCTCTCCGGCCAGGGTCAGCCGCGCGCCGTCGGCGCCGAACCGCTGTCCGAAGACGCCCCAGCTGCTGTCGTCCTGCTGGGTCCAGCTGACGAAGAAGTCGCCGTCCGCCAGCACCGTCACGTCCGGCCGGTTCTCGAAGTAGCCAGTGTAGCTGTTGACCACGAATTCGGGGGCGCGCGGCGTGCCGTCGGCATTGAACAGCCGGGCGACGATATCGTCCCCGTTAACGTTGCCGTCGCTGGTCCAGACGACAACGAAGCTGCCGTCGGCGAAGGCGGCGACCTGCGGGTCATACTGGCTGTTGGTGGTTGTGGTGTTGACGTCAAACTCGTCGTTGTAGGGTAGCTGGACCTCGGCGACCGAGTTGACGGTCACCCGGATGCTGTCGGTGTTCCAGGCGATGTCGCCGCTGCTGGTCTCGCGCGACTGGGCGCGCAGTTGCAGGGTGAAGTCGGCGTCGCTGTCGGCCGGCGGGCTGATGGTCAGGTTGGCCAGGGTCCAGCCGGCGATGTCGACCGTGCGGTCGGCGGCGGTGGCGGTGAAGCTGTGGGTCCCGTCGCTGAGGGTGGCGCCGACGGGGATTTCGCTGACCTCCAGCGAGAAGGATTCCGAACCGTCGGTGTCCACCAGCCCGCCGCTGACGGTCAGGGCGATGGCGGTGTCCTCGTCTCCGATCGCGTCGCTGGCGGCCAGGTTCGGGCGGTCGGCCACGGCGCCGCCGTTGGGTCCGGTGTCGAAGGTGAAGTGCTGCTGGAAGACGCCCTGGCCGCTGCCGTCCTGGCCGGTCGAGGTCCAGACCACCGTGAAGCCGCCGTCGACCAAGCTGATCGCCGGCTCGCCCTGGTAGCCGGCGCCGAAGGTGTTGACCCGCTGCTCCTCGTTCAGCGTCCGCCCGTCGGCGGCGAACCGCTTGACGAAGACGTCGGAGCCCTCGCGGCCATCGTTGTGATCGCTCTCCCAGGCGACCAGGAAGCTGCCGTCCGGCATGGCCACGATATCGGCCCCGGTCTGGGTTCCGGCCACGCTGCTGGCCACGACGAACTCGGCCCCGCTGCGCTGGCCCGCCGCGTTGTAGATCTGGGCCCAGAGGGTGTTGCCGCTGCCGTCGCCGTAGTCCGACATGTACAGCACCACGAACCCGCCGCCGGCCAGGCCGGAGACCGTCGGATTGTACTGGTTGCCGAGCGTGTCGGTGTTGATCCGGAAGTTGCCGGCCGCGGCCGAGCCGTCAGGCTGGGTACCCCCCAGGGCGGTGACCGTCCCGCCGCTCAGCCCATAGCGCTGGCCGAAGACGCCGATGCCGTTACCGTCGGTGTCATTGTCGCGCCAGACAATGACGAAGCCGCCGTCGGCGGTGGCCGCGATCTGCGGCAGGTATTCGTTGCTGTCGCCGCCGTTCAGGCGGGGGATCTGTTGGTTGACGGTGAATTCGGGGCCGAGCGGAGTCCCGTTCGCCGCGAAGACCCGCGCCTCGACCTCACCATTGTCCTGGTGCCAGGTGACCACGAAGGCGCCGGCGTTGGCCCCGGTGAGGGCGGTGACCTGGGCATCGTACTGGTTGCCGGCCGCGCCGGTGTTGACTTGGAACTGCCCGCCGGTGGCGGCGCCCGCCGCATCGAACCGCTGGCCGAAGATGCCATAGCCCGCGCCATCGCCGACCGAGGACTGCCAGGTCACCACATAGCCGCCGCCCGGCAACGCGGTGACCTGCGGGTTGGTCTGGTCCCCGGTCAGGTTGGTGTTGACGGTGAACTCCGCCCCGACCGGATTGCCGTCGGCGTCATAGCGCTGGGCGAAGATGCCGTTCGAGGAGATGTCGCCGGTCCCCCGGCTCGGCGCGCTGCGCCAGACCACGACATAGTCGCCGCCCTCCAGGGTGGCGATGTCGGGAACCGACTGGTCGTGCGCCGCCTTGCTGTTGACCTGGCCCTCGCCGCCGGTCGGCGCGATGGGCTGGGCGTCGAGGTTGAACCGCGTGCCGAACACGCCCCACCCGGACCCGTCGCCCCAATAGCCGTCGTTGGCCGGATCGTGGCCCTGCCAGACCGCGATGATGCTGCCGTTCGCCCCGGCCGCCAGGAAGGGGAAGGTCTGGTCACCGTAGGTGCGGGAGGCGTCCAGCGGGAACTCCCCGCCGACCGCGTCGCCCTCGGCGTCGAACCGCTGAGCCCAGACGCCGTAGCCGTTCATGTCCTGCGACTGGCCGTGCCAGGCGACCACGAAGCCGCCGTCGGCCAGGGCCACGGCCTGGGCCTTGCTCTGGTCGCTGGCGGTGACGCGATTGGCGATGAACTCGTCGCCGCGCGCCGTGCCGTCGGCGTTGTAGACCCGGCCCATCACCGCCCAGCTGGAGCCGTCGTTGCTGTCGCTCTGCCACAGGACCAGCCAGCCGCCGTCGGCCAGGACGGTGACGTTGGCGTGGAACTGCTGGCCAGCGAGGGTCTGGTTGACGAAGGCCTCGCCGCCGACTGGATTGCCCGACGCATCGTAGCGCCGGATGACCACGTCGAAGGCTGACCCGCCCGCCTGTGTGGCGCTGTTCCACACCGCCACGAAGCCGCCGCCCGGCAGACCGTGGATCGCGGGCCAGCTCTGCTCGCCCGCCGTTGTGGTGTTGAGCTGGAACTCGGCCCCCACCGTCTGGCCGGCGGCGTTGTAGCGCTGGGCATAGACGCCGTAGCTCGACCCGTCCTGCGGCTGCGAATGCCAGGCGATCAGATAGCCGCCATCGGCCAGGGCGGTGATGTCGGAATGGTGCTGATGGCTGAAGCCCGGCGAGTAGGTGTTGACCTGGGTCTCAGCACCCGGATTGCCGGCGGAGTCATAGACCTTCTGGAAGACGTTGTAGTAGGGATCGCCCCCGTTGGTCGCCGTGCCCTGGCCGTAGCTGGTCCAGGTGACCACGAAGCCGCCGCCGGCCAGGGTGACGACCGAGGCCTCCATCTGGGTGGAGTTGGTGTAGGCGTTGACCTGGAATTCCGTGCCGACCGGTGAGCCGTCGGCGGCGTATCGCTGGGCGTAGACGCCCCAGTCGCTGCCGTCCTGGCCGTTCGACTGCCAGACTACGACGTAGGAACCATCGGCCCAGCTGGCCAGGGGCGAGCGGGAGACCTGGTCGCCGCCGACTTCGAACACCTGATTGCCGGCGGTGTGGCTGTTGATCCGTTCGGAGCGGCCGCCGATGTCCATGGCGTCGGCCAGGGCGTCCACGGTGACCGCCACCGTGGCCTCGTTGGTGGCGGTGTCGCCGGTGGCGCTGTCCGTGGAGGTGGCGCGGATGCGCAGGACGAAGTCGGATTCCGAGTCCTGGGGCGGGGTGATGGTCAGGTTGGCCAGGGTCCAGCCGGTGACATCGACGCCGGTGTCGTGGGCCGTGACGGTGAAGCTGTTGACCCCATCGCTGATCGTCGCGCCGACCGGGATGCCGGAAATCGAGACGCTGAGCGCCTCGGTCCCGACCGCCCCGCCGGACAGGGCGGCCGAGATGTCGAGGTCGATGGCGGTGTCCTCGCCCCCCCGCGCCGCGCCGGCGACCAGCACCGGCCGGTGGGCGGTGTCGGCGGTGGCGTTCAGGCCGTCGATGGTGAAGCGCTGCTGCCAGATGCTGCCGCCCGAGCCGTCGTAGGTCTGGCCGTATTCGCTGGTCTCATGCTCCCAGACCACCACGAAGCCATCCGGGGTCGCCGCCACGCTCGGCCAGCGCTGGTTCCCGACCGCGTGGTCGATGTCGACCTGGAACTCCTCGTTCAGCACGCTGCCGTCGGCGGCGAAGCGTTTGGCATAGACCTCCTGGCCATCGGCGGAGTCCACCTGCTCCGAAATCCACACAACGACAAAGCTGCCGTCCGCCAGCACCGCCACCGAGGGATCGGCCTGGGTCCCGTACTGCGCCCCGTTCACCCGGAACTGCGGGCTGCGCAGGGTCCCATCCTCGTTGTAAACCTGGGCCCAGACCGCCAAGCCGAACTGGTCGCTGTGGTTGGACGACCAGGTGATGACGAAGCCGCCGTCCGGCAGTGCAACCATAGAGTTATAACGCTGGTACTGATCGTGATTCGTCTGCAGGTTCACGCGCCAGCTGGCGGGGGCGGCTGTGCCGTCGGCGTTGGTGCCCGGGACCAGGTTCCCGGCGGCGTCGTAGCGGCGGGCGTAGAGGCCTTCGCCGGAGCCGTCGTTGCCGCTGTCCTGGAAGAGGACGAGGAAGCCGCCGTCGGGCAGGCCGAGGGCGCGGCCCTGGTGCTCGGAGTTGTCGGAGGTGTTGACGCTGTCGGCGACGCTGACCCGCGTCTCGGCGCCAACTTTCTCACCCAAGCTGTTGAAACGTTGGAAGAAAACGTCGTACGATGAGCCCCCGCCCATGAAATAGCCGCGGTAGACGGCCACGAAGCCGCCGTCGGCCAGGGCGCTGATCGAGGGGTAGAGCTGCTCACCGGCGGTTGTCGTGTTGAGGCGGAACTCCCCGCCCGCCTTGGTCGCGTCGGCGTTGAAGATCTGGCCCACCGACAGATGGTCGCCATCGCCCAGCTGGCCGTAGGACCCCCAGACCACCGCGAACCGGCCGTCCTCCAGCCGGGTCAGCTGCCAGCTGAGGTCGTAGGCCTGATCCCCGGCCGTCGTGGTGTTGACGATGAACTCCGCCCCGACCCGCTGGCCCTCGGCGTCGAACCGCTGGCCGATCAGGCCCCAGCCGGACCCATCGCCGGTGTTGTAGGTGGTCTGGCTCTGCCAGACGACCACATAGGAGCCGTCCTCGTAGCTGACCACCTGGGGCAGGCGCTGGTTGAAGCCGGTCCCGGTGTTGACCAGGTCCTCGCCGCCGTCGCGGACGATGGCCTGCTCCAGGGCGAAGGTCTTCTGGACCACCCCATAGCCGGTCCCGTCGCTGGTCTGCGAATGCCAGGCCAGCTGGAAGCCGCCCTCGAAGGCGCGGATGCGCGGGCCATACTGCTCGCCGGCGAAGACGCCGGTGTTGGCCATCACCTCGCCCCCGACCTTGTCGCCCTCGGCGTCGAACCGCTGGTAGTAGACGCCCGAAGCGCTGCCGTCGTAGCTGTGCCAGGCGACCAGGAAGCCGCCGTCCGACAGGGCCGCCACCTGGGCGCCCTCGTAGCTGCCGGCATGGGACTGGTAGCCGCCGATGGTCGTGTTGATCAGGAACTCATCGCCTACCGGGGTGCCGGCCGCGCTGACGAAGCGGGCGTAGACGCCCCAGTCGCTGCCGTCCTGGCCGTTGCTGCCCCAGACCACGATGGCCCGGCCGTCCTCAAGTAGGGCGGCGGTGGGCCACAGCTGGTCGCTGGGCCGGTACTGGCTGACGCCGAACTCGTCGGCGGCCACCGTCCCGTCGGCATTGTAGACCTTGCCGTAGACATCGACCGTGCCGTCGATATGGCGGCTGCCGTAGAGCATCAGCAGCTTGCCGTCGGCCATCACAAGCTGGCTGTTCCAGCCCTGCTCGCCGGCGGTCGAGGTGTTGATCATCGTCTGGGCGCGCACGCCCCCGTTGGCCGCCCCGCTCCAGTCGACGAAGGCCCCATTGCCGTCGAACCGCTGGGCGTAGACCCGGTAGGTGGAGCCATCGCCCGGCCCCTCGCTGGAGCCCCAGCTGATCACATAGCCGCCGTCCGGCAGGGCCGTGGCCAGCGGCTCGGCCTGGCGCCCGCCGACATGGTCGTTGACCCGCGCCTCGGCGCCGATCGCCACGCCGGCGGCGCTGAACAGCTGGGCGAAGACCCCCTCCCCGGCCCCGTCCTGGCCGTCCATGCTGTCCCAGACGATCACGAACTTGCCGTCGGCCAGCACCGCCACCCGGGGGTAGAACTGGTTGCCGGCCGTCACCGTGTTGACGTGGACCTCGGCGGCGCCGAGCACCGCGCCGTCGGCCGACACCTTCTGGCCCGACGCGTTGTAGCGCTGGAACCAGATGCCGCCCCCGGCGTCGCCCCCCTGGTCGGTGGAGATCCAGGCGATGATCCAGCCGCCGTCCGGCAGGGTGGCCAGGGTGGGGTGCGACTGGTTCCCGGCAAGCGTGGTGTTGACCAGGGTTTCAACGCGATCGTGAGGCATGGGGGGCAGTCCTTAGACGCGCGCCGCCGCGCGGCGGTGGGCCGGGCGGCTGGCGGTTTGGGGGAAGATCGGGGAAGGGCGCGAGCGCGCGGGAGCGCCGGGGCGGTCGGCGCGGAACGCGCGTCGCGGCGGCGGGTCGGCAAAGAAAAGCATGCGCACTCCCCCAGCGACGCCCCCGCCCGCTGGGGACGGACGAAGAGCGCCTTACGGACGAGTCAGGTGGGATGACGCGCCCTGGGGGCTACACACACCTTGGGGGCAGGGGGTGGCTGTAAACGGGGTGTGAACAGGAGGGGATTGGGGCGCGGCCAGGCTCGCCCCCCCCTAAAATGGGGAAGCCCCGCGCGAGACGGCGGCCTAAAGACGACCGTCCGTATTGGGGGGAGTTTGTCAGATGTGGCGTTGCGCAATCCTGACCGTGGCCACGCTCATGCTGCTCGGGGCCGCCGAGCCGGGGGGCCTCAGCCGCCAGGGGATGCCCGAGCATGAGGTCCAGCGGCTGGCCGGGACGCAGTTCGCCGCCGACTGTGCCGTCTACATGCACTACCGGGCCGCCGAGGAGCCGGACTCCCCGCGCGGCCGCAAGACGGCGGAGGCGCGCGACGCCCTCTATGCCATCACCATGGCCCGCAACCCGAAGATCAAGCCGGCGGGCATGGCGGCCGAGGCGGCCAAGGCGTCGGCGCGGGTTCGCGAGCGGCTGCTGAGCGGCGAACTGACCATCCTGGCGTTCGACAGCGCCTTTTCGCTGTGCGACCGGGAGTTCCGGCTGGGGGTGGTCGAAGCCTGGGACATCCTGGTCGAGGGCGCGGACGGCAGGAAGCGCGAGTATTACGGCGCCCCGCAGATCGTCGAACTGTGCGGCGGGATGTACCGCCATGTGGCGGCCGAGTACCGCACCGCGCCGGGCGGGATCGCCCAGGCGGCGGCCGAGGTCGCCCCCCGATTCACCGTCGAATACGCCCGCCGCACTCGCCGGCCGATGACCGAGGCCGAGGCCATCATGCGGGAGAAGGAGCGGGGCATGACCCGGGCCGCCCAGGAGCGGCGGATCGAGCCCAAGGACGTCAAATGGACGGTCGAGCACTGCGACGAGAAGTTCGCCCTGAACGTGGGCAGCCACGCGGTGACCGCCGCCACCGCCCCCTATCGCCCCAAGCCCGAGACCCCCCAACTGCGCGAGGCCTGCATCGGGCTGCTGAGACAGACCAGCGCCCAGGCCGGGACGGCCGTGGACGAACTCAAGGCGATCGCCGGCGGCAGTTCCTACGCCCGCGCCAAGGTGGCGGCCAAGCTGTGCGGAATCTACAGCGACGGCCATCGGGTAAGCAAGCAACTGGGGTGTCCCACCGAGCTGGTCGAGACCATGAACCGGTCGCGCATGCGGGCCGAGGACACGCTGGCGGAGTTTAACGGGGGGAGCAAGGTTCCGCTGCGGTGTGAGCAGACGCAGTAGGGGCAGGCGATGGAGACACAGGCGCCGCGCATGCCTCTTCCTCCGGGCCCTCGACCTCGACAGGGCGCCGCCGGACGCGGCGGTTGTAGCTGCGCTTGGCGGCCTTGCGGATGCCCGGTCCGAACCGGATCAGCTTGCGCCAGCCCGTGAGGGCGTCTTGCTCGTCACCGCACTTGAGCGGGACACCCAGCCGTTTCTCGTGAGCCATGGTCGATCTCCTGCGAACGAAATCTTCGTTGCAGGAGGGGGTTGAGGGGCGGGATCGGGTCGTCGGCCATGGGGGATGCTAGCACGGCGGCGTGGGACCAACAGGGGATGGCTCCTTCGGCGAGCGGCCGCCCGCCAGTTGGTAGAGAACCTATATAGCGCACCGGCGTCCTCCAAAGTCAGGAAGAGAGGGAACACGGGCTCTGCTGCAAATCAGGACACAATTAATGATCTGGAGCCATCCTAGCCGCACGGCGGGAGGCTTTGATGACGAAGTGGGGTGCAATCACTGAGGAAGAGGCGCTTGAAAAATTGCGGGAGGCTTTGTCCCCTCTCTGTGGAACGCCCGTAGATTATCTTCGCTTGCCAGCAGATATGGCCCTTCAAATGGAGCCATCGCAGATTGGAACTATTGTCGGAACGCTGACGGATTTGATGCTTCCGAGGATCGCCCTCGCAAAAGGAATTGGACTGACGAAGGCCGCCGGCCTCCTAGGAGAGCGGGAAGGGTATCCGGATTTCGTGCATGACGCGGGTTATCGGCTGGAGTTGAAAGGCGCCTTCACCGACAACCCTGCGGTGGAAATGAAACGCCCGCCCACACCGCGTGAACCTTCGGCCCGATTGACCCAAAAAGTAACTGTCAAAAATGTTCAAGCCGATGCAGACGGCTTACTTCTTCTAGTTTACCGACTTGAGCCTCTCACGTCCGATAAAAGCGTCCTCTCACCGACAATCACCGCTGTCGGTGTCTTTCCAGTAATACATTGTGTCTTGGCGCGGGACAGCAGGATGCTAGATGCTGGCGGGCGATGGTTCGGCAACTATGAAACGCCGACAATACTAAGTAAGATCGGACGCTCTGTTAAAAAGCGCGGAGATATCCTCAACACAGCACTCTATGGGAGGAAGGAAAGCGAGGGCCATCACTTTAACGAAGACACAAACTTCGGGAAACTCAAGCGCATACCTTATCGGCCGCTCCAAGAATTTCTCCGCGATAGCGGTTGCCAGTTTTCTCCTGCTGGAAATTATCCCAAGCCGTGGTCAATGTCTAAGGAGGACCGCCAACTCGCAAACGCCCTTGATGTGGCTGGCCAAAATGTCGCTGAGGGCTAAGCCGTATTCAGGATCGAGATATTTTTCCTCAATGCGGGCATCGAGCAGAAGCTCGGCATTTATTCGTGGGTGGTGTCCACCCGTAGCAGCTTCTGACATCATTTCCTGAACGGGCTCGCTCAGCAACCAGGCGACTAAGCCGCCTGCGTTTAGGCCATCGCGGCGCCGAAAGACCAGAAACTCTGTCGAACAATAAAAGTCCTGTTGCTTCAGCATGGCGGAGATGCCTGGAGGCAAAAGGGCTACCTGTCTTAAATACGGCCGGAGTCGGGAAACGATCACATCACCCTCTTGTACGAGCTTCTTGGCACTCGTCCTCGCGCTGGTGGGATCGCCAAGAACTGGAAAGTCAAGGAGGCCGTCCCTCGCGTTGCCGGTATCAAGTACGTACCGGGTGCCCGTTGGCGGAATCGATTGCTTGCTCACTGCGAAAGCAACCTCATGCAATTTCTTCGCCCCGGAAATCCCCTTGGCCGTCTCCGCCGACAGCCAATATTCGGGCGAGAGGGTCCGGTCCGGTCCAGTTTCGAGAAATTTCCGTACGGCTAGCCGCATCACTGGCGCCTCATGTCTTGAGCGATTTCAGCCAAATCATGGTCCAAAGACAAGTACGGCGGACGGTTAGTATCAGCGCTGTCTTTGTAAACAAATGATCCGTTAGACGATTTACCGGATTTATCAGACCTATAGAACTTAATGCTGGAGTTGTAGGCAGTATATGATGGAGACAAGCGGGTGACAAACAACACTGCTGCTTTCTGAGACGTATATGGCAAAAATGTGTAGCGATGCAAGCTGACGACAGCATCCACTGCCGAGTTACGACCTATAAAATCTCTTAAATCCCTAAAGGACTTGCTAGATATCTTATTGTCCGGAAGCACTATAGCCATTCTTCCGCCGACCTTAAGAAGACGCAAGCACCTCTCCACAAATAGAACGTCACGCTCAAGGCGGCTCCTGTAGACGTTAGCTAGCTCATATTCGGATGTGAATAGCTCATGAGATACGTCCCCTGCAAACGGTGGGTTCGTTAATATCACATCGAAACCTGCGAATTCATCGCCCATGAAAGCTTCAATGGTGGCGGAATCGCACTTTCCGTTACCGAATTTTAGACTATCGGCCTGATGCACATTGATGCGCGAATCGGCCCCGATTAGGGATACCATTTTGGCCACTTGAATTGCCCGGTGCGAATAATCAAAACCGTACAAGGCGGGGGCCCCACCGTACTTCGAGAGCGAGTAGCTGTCAGCGGACTTTAGGAAGGCAGCGCTACCACATGCTGGATCACAGACTATTTCGTGAGGTTTGGGGTCAATTATTTCAACACACATATCTACAACATGTCTGGGTGTAAAATATTGTCCTTTGTCAGACTTATAAGACCGGGAAGTAAGGTGCTCGAAGGTTTGGTCCAAGGCCGTAAAGTCTTGTCCCGAAACACTAACTTCGCCAAACGTAACGCGAATATCGTCAAACAAGTTTGGGGGCATTTGCAAATTAACTGCACCGTCAAGAATATCTGTGATTTCTGCGGTGTGATCTGAGAGGTATTCGTTGCATTCGACCATCGCCGGTAGGCCTATAGCGCCGTCCCGCTCAGAGAAATATTTTGCTAGAATGAGCCGCAGTATCTCGTAAAACTCATCAATACCGCTGTGAGACATAATGATTTCCTGCATTCTGCGGATGCGAGACGGAAAATCGATTCCAAACTGATGTCGCTTTGCCATGACCTACGTCATATTTTTGATTGTGACGTAGGTCATATGTGGCTTCGCTTTGTTCCGCAAGCCTGTTATTCCCCGCGAGTGAGAGGTGCATGAGCATGTTTCCTACCGAGGCGGACGTCCTAGGTTCTGTTACCAACGCGGCCTTTTCCATGAAGAACTGGACAAAGCATGGTCTCGATCCGTCGTTTGGTGGGCGTCCTTATCCTTATCTGGAGGATTACAGGCGCCTAGACGGCCATCCGCTGCGCAGAGAGATGGTGTTCAGTCATTCATATGAGTCGGTGAGAAAAGGGATTATCTCATCAATCAAATGGGGCTTCCCTACTGGTGGACGGCCCGGCGGTCCCTGGCGGCAGTTCTCGGCTGCATTTCGGTCTGACTTGCTGGAGGAAATGGTCCAGCAGTTTAGGTCGAACCGGAACATATGCGGAAGTCATCTGATTTCGAGGCTGAACTCTGCCGTGCCTGGAGTTGGCACTGCTACCACCACAAAGATTGCGTATTTCGCGGGCCTAACAACCGCTGATGGCGCATGCATGATTTACGACTCCATGGTCCGCAGAGCCATCGCGGTTTCACCATGGCCGGAATTTCAGGCGCTAAGGCAGACTATAAATTCCCGAAGCGCGGACCTATCAATCAAACAACAGCTAGATACTTATCCGCAGTATTTACGAGGATTGAACGACGGCGCTGCTAGGCGGGGCGTGCAACCTAGCCAAATAGAATTATTTCTGTTCAACCAGGGTCGCTTGCTCCCTGCGAGAAGGTAATGAAGGTGGTCCCCGCCCCAATCCTCGGTCCAATTAGGACTGGGGCGGGTTCAGCGAATAGCTCGTCGCTGTCTAACGGACCTAACTCAGCACGGCTGGGAGCCTACCGCCACAGATTTGTCGACCAGGAGGAGTTGGGCGTCGCCGTACTATCACTACTTCGAGGCTCGCCCATGTCCCGAATTCGGGCAAAAACTTCGGTGACAGTTCACTCAGGTGTGGCGCGCGCTGCTTCTGCGCCGCACGCCTGCCGATGAGACAACTAAGGCTTCAACAGCCGCTGAGGGCCGGCGCTGCCCTCATTTGACCAGGCTTCGCCAGAGCTCGCAGAACCACCTGCTCCCGCCAAGCAGGAGAAGGGAAGGATCAGGTGGTTCGGTGCAAGCCAGTGCGCCCTACCTTCGCCCGCTCCACACTTCGCGATCCCCCTCCCCCCGTGAACGGGGAGGATAGGCGCGCTTCGCGGTGGGGGATTGGGTCAGCGTCTGCACGGCACCGGCAGGGGCGCCGCAGGGGGCAGTGGACTGTAGGAGACAGGTACTCCGGGCTGGAACGTGGAAACCTGGCGGCGGCGGGGGTGCGAAGAACCAGTCCCCTTGGGTGCCGTTCTGGAGGCTAGGTGCGGCCCGTGGCGGAGTGGGGTATTCTGGGGGTTGGTGTTTCAGGGATGGACGCGATGAGCGACGCCATTGGTCGGGGGGATCTGGTGCTGTGCGTCAATGCGGCGCCGAACCATGTGACGGGGGCGCCGGTGCCGTTGGTGGCGGGGGAGACCTATCGGGTCTGGGAGGTGCTGGAGTTTGCCTGTCCTTGCGGGCGGGGGGATGCGTTGCTGGACGTGGGGATCGATTTCGCCTGGTGTCAGACGCGGTTTCGGCTGTTGCCCAAGCCGAAGGCGCGGGAGAAGCCGCGGAAGGTGGCGGCGCCGAAGGAGACGGAGAAGGTGGGCTGAGGCCGGGGGCTGGTTGCGGGTAGCGTTCGGGGGCCGGCGTTGCCGTGATCCGACCCTCGGATCAAGTGCGAGGGCCGCTTTCTCCCGGGGAGCGGGAGAGGGGCGGTTTGGGGGTTTTGCGGCTGGAGTGTGGTTGGGGTTGGCGGCGGCGCTGACCGGGGACAGGGAGGCCGCTTTGCAGCCACCCTGTCCCCAGGCTTGCTTTTTGACTGTATTTTTTGTACAGTTGTGGGATGTCACAGATCATCGATCCCAAGGCTCCGGCGCCGGCCGGCGGCTTTCGCACGGCTGAGCAGATCATCCATCAGGCCGGCGGAGCGACAGGCGTCGCCCGGGCGCTGGGGCGACCGGCAACGACTGTGTCGAACTGGCGGACATGCGGCGTGCCACGCGAAAACTGGGCCGAATTCGTCGCTCGGGGCTGGGCGAGCGAGGCGGAACTGACGGCATCGGAACCTGTCAGGAAGAACCGGCGATACGCCCCCGCCGCATCCGCCGAAGTCCTGAAGGCCCGGGTGGAGGCGCGCGTCGCGGCGGGGATTTTCAGTGTCGAGCAGATTTTCAAGGACGGCGGTGGCCCCACTGTCATGGCCAGATGGCTGGGCCTGGGGCGCACGACGGTCGCAAAGTGGCTGGAAGCCGGCATCCCCACCGATCATTGGGACCTCATGGTGGAAGCCGGGCTTGCCGCGAGCCGGGAGGAACTGCACCGGGCGTGCGATGCGATGAAGGCCCCCTGCATCTCAAGACCGCCAGTGGGGCTGGCGCCCCCTGCTCCTCCGCTGGTCAGCGAGGCGGAGCGGGGGCGGGTGTTGGGTTGGAAGGGCGGGTTGCTGGCGTTTACGCAGGCGATCGACATTCCGGGGCTGGGGCC
>NZ_JAAALA010000049.1 GCF_009905535.1 Caulobacter sp. SLTY
TCTCCCCGCCAACCGACGCACCCACGCCTCGGACCCACACCTTCGCGGGAGACCACGCCATGGCCGACTTCGGCGCGACCGAGATCGAAACCTTCCGGGCGGAGACCCGGGCCTGGCTGGAGGCGAACTATCCGCCGTCGCTGCATGGGCCGATGGCCTCGGAGAACGACACGCCCTGGGGCGGGCGGAAGGCCAGCTATTCCAATCCCGACATCCAGCTGTGGATGGACCGGATGGGGGAGAAGGGCTGGACGGCGCCGATGTGGCCGAAGGCCTATGGCGGCGGGGGGCTGAGCAAGGAAGAGAACCGGGTTCTCGAGCAGGAGCTGCGGCGGATCAAGGCGCGGCCGGCGCTGGCCAGCTTTGGGGTCTGGATGCTGGGGCCCGTGCTGCTGGAGTATGCCACCGAGGAACAGAAGCAGCGGTTCCTGCCCGACATCGTCAAGGGCAAGACCCGCTGGTGCCAGGGCTATTCGGAGCCGGGGGCGGGGTCGGACCTGGCGGGGCTGCAGACGCGGTGCGAGGACCGGGGCGACCACTACCTGATCAACGGGCAGAAGGTGTGGACGTCCTATGCCGACCAGGCGGACTGGATCTTCTGCCTGGTGCGCACCGACACCTCCAAGAAGCATGAGGGGATCAGCTTCGTGCTGTTCGACATGACCTCGCCGGGGGTGGAGACGCGGCCGATCAAGCTGATCAGCGGCAGCTCGCCGTTCTGCGAGACGTTTTTCACCGATGTGAAGGTTCCCAAGGAACAGCTGGTCGGGCGGCTGAACGGCGGGTGGGAGATCGCCAAGCGCCTGTTGCAGTATGAGCGGCAGAACATTTCGGCCGGCGGGTTCGGCGGGGCGGCGGGGCTGGACGTGGTCGATGCGGCCAAACAGTACGTCGGGGTGGACGAGAAGGGGCGGATCGAGGACGCCGACCTGCGCGGGCGGATCGCCAGCCACAAGATGGACCAGGCGGCCTTCGCCCTGACCATCCGACGGGCCGAGGCCGAGAGCAAGCAGGGCGCAGGGCCGAGCGCGGCGACCTCGATCATCAAGTATGCGGCGGCGAAGCTGAACCAGGAGCGGACCGAACTGCTGGTAGAGGCGCTGGGGCTGCAGGGGCTGGGCTGGGAGGGCGAGGGCTTTTCCGGTGAGGAGCTGGGGGCGATCCGCTCGATGCTGCGGGCCAAGGCCAACAGCATCGAGGGCGGGACGAGCGAGGTGAACCTGAACGTCGTGGCCAAGCGGGTGCTTGGGCTGTTGGATCACCAGTAGGTGCTTGAGTTCTGGTACGAGTTCGCCTCGACCTACAGCTATCCGGCCGCGATGCGGATCGAGGGGCTGGCGGAGGAGGCCGGGGTGGCGGTGGCCTGGCGGCCGTTCCTGCTGGGGCCGCTGCTCTATGAGCACCAGGGGATGAAGGACAGCCCGTTCAACGTGGTGCCGGTCAAGGGCGAGTACATGTGGCGGGACATGGAGCGGGTGTGCGCGGCCGAGGGGCTGCCGCTCAACCATCCGAGCCAGTTTCCGAGGAATACCCTGCTGGCGGCGCGGGTGGCGATCGTCGGGCTGGAGGACGGCTGGACGCCGGCGTTCAGCCGGGCGGTCTATCAGGCCAACTTCGTGGCCGACGCGGATATCAGCGATCCGGCGGTGCTGGAGCCGCTGATCGCCGAGGTCGGCGCGGCGCCAGGCGCAGTGCTGGACGCCGCCGCCGGCGAGGCAGCCAAGGCGCGGCTGAAGGAGCATACCGAGATGGCGCGGGGACGCGGCCTGTTCGGGGCGCCCAGTTTCATTACTCCGGACGGCGAGCTGTTCTGGGGCAACGACCGACTAGAGACCGCCCTGCGCTGGGCGCGTGACCACGCATCGATGGAGACCGCCTGATGGCCGTGCTTACCGAAGAACAGACGATGATCCGCGACGCGGCCAAGGGCTGGGCGCAGGAGGCCTCGCCGACCACCAAGCTGCGGGCGTTGCGCGACGGCGGGTCCAAGGCGCCGTTCGACGCCGGGGTCTGGGGCGAGATGGCGGAGATGGGCTGGGCCGGGGTGCTGATCGACGAGGCGCATGGCGGCTCGGGGTTCGGGTATCTCAGCCTGGGCCTGATCCTGGAGGAGACGGGCCGGACGTTGACGGCCTCCCCTCTCCTTTCAACCGCCCTTGTCGGAGCCAGCGCGATCTCGATGTTCGGCAGCGAGGCCCAGAAGGCGGAATGGCTGCCGAAGATCGCGGCGGGCGAGGTGGTCACCGCCCTGGCCGTCGACGAGGGTCCGCACCATGCGCCGGAGAAGATCGCCCTGGCGGCCTCGGGCGGTAAGCTGACGGGCAAGAAGACCTTCGTGGTTGATGGCGATGCGGCGGGGCTGTTCATCGTTGCGGCTCGGACGGGCGGCAAGCCCGGCGAAACGGACGGGATCTCGCTCTACCTCGTGCCGGCGGACGCTGCCGGCGTGTCAGTGAAGCACCTGGCGCTGGCCGACAGCCGGGGGGCGGCGGAGGTGTCGTTCGACGGCGCGGCCGGCGAACTGCTGGGCGAAGAGGGCAAGGGTTGGGGCCCGCTTGAGGCCATCCTCGACCGGGCGCGGATCGGCCTGTCGGCGGAGATGTTGGGCCAGTCGCTGCAGGCCTTCGAAATCACCCTCGACTACCTGAAGACCCGCACCCAGTTTGGCCAGGTGATCGGGACGTTCCAGGCGCTGCAGCACCGGGCGGCCAAGATGTTCACCGACCTGGAGATGGCCCGCAGCTGCATCGAGGCGGCGCTGGAGGGGCTGGACGCCGGTGGCGAGGACCATCGCGCGGCCGCCAGCCTGGCCAAATGCAAGGCCAGCGAGCTGGTCCACCTGGTCAGCAACGAGATGGTGCAGATGCACGGCGGCATCGGCATGACCGACGTCCACGACGCCGGCCTCTACTTGAAGCGGGCCCGGGTGGCCGAGCAACTGTTCGGCGGCGCGGGGTATCACAAGGACCGGTACGCCAAGGTCCTGGGCTTCTAGTCCGGGCGGATTGATCGATCGTTGGGCGCGGGGATAGGCTCTCTTGGTAATCGACCCGGGGGAGCGCCCATGCGCAGGATTTTCGCCGTCTTGGCCGTCACCCTGGCGCTGGGCGCCTGCGCCACGACGGGGGGTCGCGCCAACGATGCGCCAGCGCAGATCATCAAGGCTGAGACCGACTTCGCCCGCCGCGCCGGCGAGATCGGCATCACGCCGGCGTTCCGCGAGGTCGCCGCGCCGGGGGTGATCATGTTCCTGCCCGGCCCGATGGTGGCCAACGACTATCTGGCGGGCGCGAATTGGCCCGGAACGCTGTTGTGGCGGCCTGAGGCGGTGGTGGTGTCGGCGGCCGGCGACCTGGCGGTGTCTATGGGTCCGTCGGAATGGACCATCAACGGCGAGGTCGATCCCGGCTACTTCCTGACCATCTGGGGCCGGCAGCCGGACGGTTCGTGGAAGTTCCTGCTCGACCGGGGTACGCCGGGAACGCCCAACTTCTACAAGGCGCCGGCGAGGACGCCGGAGACCCACCTGCTGGCCCGCGCGCCGGCCTCCGAAACGGCGACGCCCGAGAGCCTGGAAGCGGGCCTGCGGTCGGCGGTGATGCGCGAGGGGCCGGTGGCGATCAGCGGGCGGATGGCGTCCTTCGGCCGGGTGATCCGCCCCGGCGTCGGACCGGTGACGGAAAATGGCGGTTGGGTGGCCCTGCTGATCAAGGACCCGCAGCCGGAGAGTTGGACGGTCCTGGGCGGTGGCAAGGCGGTCAGCGGCGACCTGATCTGGACCTACGGCGAGACCCGCTGGACCGCGAACGGCAAGGCCCGAACGGGCCACTGGGTGCGGGCCTGGGTGCGCACCGGCGGCGAGTGGCGCATCTTCATGGACCACCAGGCGGCCCTGCCCGAGGCTTGAAGACCGACGATTTTTGGGGAACGGCTCCGGAATGAGCGGGTTTTCGTGCGACCACTTCGCAAGGAGCCGCTCATGTCCACCGACACCCAAGATCCCGCCGCCGTCGAAAGCCGCCTCTGGAAAGAGATCGACAAGGCCCGGACCGGGATGGTCGGGATCGTCGATGGCGAGCCGCAACACTTCCAGCCGATGACCGCCTTCACGGTCGCCGAGGACGGCGAGATCTGGTTCTTCACCCGCGCCGAGACCGACCTTGCGCGGGACGCCAGCCATGGCGCGCGCCAGGCGATGTTCGTGGTCCAGGCCAAGGACGGCGACTTCCAGGCCTGTGTCGGCGGCGAGCTGACCGTAGAGATGGACCGCGAGAAGATCCAGCGCTGGTGGAATCCGATCGTCGCCGCCTGGTACCCGCAAGGGCAGGACGACCCGGACCTGCGGCTGTTGCGCCTGAAGTGTCACGACGCGCGCGTGTGGATCAGCGACGGCGGCCCCCTGAAGTTTGCCTGGGAAGTCGCCAAGGCCAACGCCACCCACACCCTTCCGGATGTGGGTGGCCGTGCTGACGTGACGCTGAACTAGCTCTTCGGCTTGAACGGCCGGGGCACGCGCTGGCCGCCCTGGCGATCCAACATCCAGCCGGGATATTCCGGCGGCAGGGCGGAGACCTCGTCCAGCGTCGCCAACTCCTCGGGCGTCAGGTCGATCTCGGCGGCAGCCAGGTTGTCGTCGAGCTGTTCGACGGTCCTGGCCCCTATGATCACCGTGGTGACGAATGGGCGGCTGAGCACGTAGGCCAGGGCGATGCGGGCGACCGAGACGCCGCGCGCCTCGGCTATGACCCGCATCGCGTCGACACAGGCCCAGGCTCGGTCGCGGTTCACCGGCGGGAAGTCAAAGGTGGCGCGGCGGGCGCCCTCCGGCCCCTCCCCTTCCGGACCAAACTTGCCCGACAGCAGGCCGCCGGCCAGCGGCGACCAGACCATCAGACCCATCTGCTGATCCTCGAGCATCGGCACGATGTCGCGCTCCAGGTCACGGCCGGCGATGGAATAGTAGGACTGCACCGTCTCGAACCGGGCGTAGCCCAGCCGCTCGCTGATGCCGTGAGCCTTCATCATCTTCCAGGCGGCCCAGTTGGAGCAGCCGATGTAGCGGACCAGTCCCTGGCTCACCAGGTCGTCGAGAGCCCGCAGGGTCTCCTCAACCGGGGTGATCGGATCGTTAGCGTGGATCTGGAACAGGTCGATGTGGTCCAGCCCCATCCGCTCCAGGCTGGCCTTGACCCCATCCATGATGTGGCCGCGCGAGGCGCCGCGATCGTTCGGCCCCCGGCCCATCTCGCCATAGACCTTGGTCGCGATCACAACATCGCTGCGTTTCACGCCCAGATTCCGCAGCGATTGCCCGACCAGCCGCTCCGACTGGCCGGCCGAGTAGACGTCGGCGGTGTCGATGAAGTTGACGCCGGCGGCCAGGGCCCGCTCGATCATGGCGTCGGTCCCGGCCTGATCGACAGCGCCGATCGCGCCCCACATGCCGGTGCTTTGTTCGGCGAAGGTCATGGCGCCAAGGCAGATCTCGGAAACATAAAGGCCAGTGCGGCCCAGGCGACGGTATTTCATGAACAGATTCCTCTTTCTTCCAGCGGTGGCGAGATTAGCCTAGGAGTCGTTTTGTCGGGTTTCCGACACTAATCTGAACTGTGGAATGGCCAGCAACCCGGCCGCAAAACTTAATTCAACGAATCCAGATGCAGATACCCGGCTGAACTATGTCGGCCAACTGACAGTGCTTTGTTCAGCGGATCGATAGTTTGCAACCGCGTTGGTCAACCGGCGTTCCGATTCGTCATGATGAGCCTATCCCGCGTGAAAAACCGACTCCTCGCCAGCTTGCCGCCGGAAGACTACGCCCTGTTGTCGGCGCAGCTTTCGCCCGTGGAGTTGGAGAAGGGCCGGCTGCTCTACGAGCCCGGCGACGACATCGAAACCGTATACTTTCCACATGACTGCGTCATCTCCCTGATGACCCTGATGGACAGCGGCGCGGCCATCGAGTCGGTCACCATCGGCCGCGAGGGCGCCTTCGGGCTGATGACCGCCCAGGCGCCGCGCAAGGCGCTGTCGCGGGCGATCATTCAGGTCGCCGGCCGCGCCTCGCGGATCTCCGCCACCGCCTTCAGCCAGACCTGCCGCCGCAGCCCCCACCTGATGAATCTGGTCGACCGGCACAACGATGCCCTGTTCGGCCACGCCATCCAGTCTGTGGCCTGCAACGCCCTGCACGCGGTGGAGGCGCGGTTCTGCCGCTGGCTGCTGTCCTGCCGCGACCGGATCGACACCGACACCGTCAGCCTGACCCAGGAGTTCCTGGCGGACATGCTGGGCGTGCAGCGCACCACGGTCACCGCCGTGGCCGGCTCGCTGCAGACCAAGGGCCTAATCCGCTATCGCCGCGGCGTGGTCGACATTCTCGACCGCGCCGGCCTCGAAGCCACCGCCTGTGAGTGCTACGGCACAGTGCGCGATCTCTACGATCGCCTGCTGCCCGACAGCTTCGACTAGCGATCCGCCCAGCTGCACAGCAGCCGCTGCAGTTCGCCCAGCGCGTCGTCAACGTTCAGCCCCGGCTCCCCCCGAGCCAGCGCCAGCATAAGCTCGTTCAGCGCGCCCATCACCATGACCGCCATCGGTCGCACGGCCGCTTCTCCCGCCCCGGGGGCCAGGTTGCGGAGCGCCTGGCGCAGGGTGGGCAGGCCCAGGCCATGGTCGATCTCGATCCAGGCCGCCTCGCCAAGCACCACCGGCCCCTCGATCATCACGATGCGGGCGAAGTCGCGCCTTCCGCCGAACTCCAGGGCCGCACGACAGCCGGCCATGAACATGGCCATCGGCTCGCCCGCCGGATTGGAGGAGGCCGCCCGGCAATGGGCGTCCAGACCCTTTTCGAGGGCCACCAGAACGGCGGTGAAAAGCGCGCGCTTGTCCGGATAGGCTACCGCCAGATCAGCCTCGCTCACGCCTGCGGCGGCGGCCAGTTCGGTGAAGGTCGTCGCTTCATATCCCCGCGCACCGAACATCATCCTGGCGGCGGCCAGCACGGCGTCGTCAGCGGCCGTGGCGGCGGGCAAGTCGAGTGGCATGACCCGTCTTAACCCGCATCCCGCCTTGCGCAAGCGGGCTGTTGGACCAGGCGGCAATCGGGTCTATAGCCACCCCACCTCGCGCGGCGCGGACGGGCCTGTGTCCCCCCGCTTCAGCGCGCCAACCCCGGGCCCACGCCCCTTTGGGAGACTCCCCACCCATGGCCAAGATCAAGGTCGCCAATCCCGTCGTCGACATGGACGGCGATGAAATGACCCGCATCATCTGGAAGCTCATCAAGGACAAGCTGATCTTCCCCTACCTCGACCTCGAGCTGGATTACTACGACCTGTCCGTCGAGCACCGCGACGAGACCAACGACCAGGTGACCATCGACGCCGCCAACGCCACCAAGCGTCACGGCGTGGCCGTCAAGTGCGCCACCATCACCCCGGACGAGCAGCGGGTCGAGGAATTCGGCCTGAAGAAGATGTGGAAGAGCCCCAACGGCACCATCCGCAACATCCTGGGCGGCGTCATCTTCCGCGAGCCGATCATCTGCCAGAACGTGCCGCGCCTGGTGCCCGGCTGGACCCAACCGATCATCGTCGGCCGCCATGCCTTCGGCGACCAGTACCGCGCCACCGACTTCCTGTTCCCCGGCAAGGGCAAGCTCAGCATCAAGTTCGTCGGGGACGACGGTCAGGTGATCGAGCATGAGGTGTTCGACGCGCCGAGCAGCGGCGTCGCCATGGCGATGTACAACCTCGACGACTCGATCCGCGACTTCGCCCGCGCCAGCTTCGCCTACGGCCTGGCCCGCAAGTATCCGGTCTACCTGTCGACGAAGAACACGATCCTGAAGGCCTACGACGGGCGCTTCAAAGACATCTTCCAGGAGATCTTCGACGCCGAGTTCAAGGCGCAGTTCGACGAATTCGGCGGGACCTACGAGCACCGCCTGATCGACGACATGGTGGCCAGCGCCCTGAAGTGGTCGGGCGGCTATGTCTGGGCCTGCAAGAACTACGACGGGGACGTGCAGTCGGACATCGTCGCCCAGGGCTTCGGCTCGCTGGGCCTGATGACCTCGGTGCTGATGACCCCGGATGGCCAGACGGTGGAAGCCGAAGCCGCCCACGGCACCGTTACCCGCCACTACCGCCAGCACCAGAAGGGCCAGTCGACCTCGACCAACTCGATCGCCTCGATCTTCGCCTGGACCCGTGGCCTCGCCCACCGCGCCAAGCTGGACGACAACGCCGACCTGGCCGCCTTCGCCGCCACCCTGGAAAAGGTCTGCATCGACACCGTCGAGAGCGGCTTCATGACCAAGGACCTGGCCCTGCTGGTCGGCGACACCCAGAGCTGGCTGACCACCGAGGGCTTCCTCGACAAGGTCGACGAGAACCTGAAGATCGCCATGGCCAAGGCCTGATCCACAGGCTTTCGCGGATCTTGAAGGGGGGCGGAAGGGACACCTTCCGCCCCTTTTTCCTGGCCGATGGCAGGCTCGTCGGCCGTTCTCATCGCTTGACAATGGCCGAGCAAGATCGGCGATCTATGTTCGGCGGCCGACAGAGTGCGGCGTTGTTCGCGTCAGTGAATTGAGTGAGGCTCAGGTGGATCGCGCGACCCGGTTTCTGGACGATGAAACCCTGGCCGGCCGATCGCTGGAACCCTGGCTCCACGATCACGACGCCCTGATCGCAGCCATCCAGTCGGGATCGCGATCGTTTGCCGACCACCTCGAACCGAGTGGTTCCGCCTTCGCCCTGCTGCGCGCCGACCGGCTGGGGGTGATGGTGACCGATCGCCGGGGCGAGCCGCTGTTCGCCAACGCCGCCTGGCGCGAGGCCTTCGACCGGCCCGATCCGGACATCCTGGCGGAGGTTCTGGCCACGGAGGGCCGCCGTACGGTGCGGGTAGGCGCGCCGGGCGACGATGCGCCGCGCTCCACCTTGGTCTATGCCGCTGCTCCCTTAGCTCGCGACTGGAGCCTGCCTGACGAGGCGGTGGCCGCCTTGCGCCGCCCAGAGGCCGCGGCGGCGGTGGTCGGGGTCGGGGTGCTGTCCACCGCTCAGGTGCTGAGCGGCGCCTGCGCGGCGTTCGGCCTGACCGACCTGCAGACCCGGGTGGCCGTCGGTCTGGTCCGCACCGGCGACGTGCGCAGGGCGGCGTCTGAGGCCGGCGTCACCTATCAGACCGCCCGCAAGGTGGTGGCGGAGGCCATGCGACGGGTGGGGGTCAGCCGGGTGGCCGGGCTGATCGAGCGGCTGGTGCGGCTATCTTTCGGGGTCTGGCCGCAGGGCGAGGCCGGGGCGGCGGAACTGACCGACGTCTGGGGCCTGAGCGCCAGGCAGGCCAGCCTGGCCCTGCGCATCGCCGAAGGGTTCAGCCGGGCCGAGGCCGCCGCCGCCGCGGGCCTGTCCGAGGCGACTGCCAAGAAGGAGCTGGAGCTCGTCTTCGAGGCGCTGGACGTGCGGTCGGCGGCCGGGCTGGCGCGAGCGGTGACCGAGGCGCGGGCCCTGGCCCTGATCACCGACGCCACCGGCGATGCGGCGCTGTTCGAGGGAGACGTTCTGGAGCCCCTGGCCCTGTTCCATCGCCCCGACGGCAGGCAGGTCGCCTACAGCGACTATGGGCCAAGATCCGGCCGGCCGGTCCTGGTCCTGCACAGCAGCAGCGCGTCGCGGTCGGTCCCGTCCCGGCTGGTGGCGGCGCTGCAGGCGCGCGGGTTCCGGCCAGTCAGCCTTGATCGACCGGGGTTCGGCCTGACCGATCCGCTGGCCGATCGTCCGCGCGATCCATTCGAGGGCGCGCTCGACGACATGAGACTTTTGCTGGATCGGCTCGGCCTGGCGCGGATCGACGTCGTCGCCCGGGGCGGCGCCCAGGTGGCGGTCGCGCTGGCCCGCGCCTCGCCGCAGCGGCTGGGACGGGTGGTGCTGGTCAATCCCGATCCGGCCAGCGCCGATCACGGCCGCCGGAGGGGCCCGGTCGGCGCCTTCCAGGAGGCCTATCTGCGTCATCCCGACCTGATCGAGGGGCTGGTTCGCCTGCTGATCACCCACCTGTCCCCTGCCCGCTCGCGGCGGATGATGCTCAAGGCGCTGGAGGCCAGTCCGCTCGACCTGGCCACCATCACCGATGCTCGCAACATGGCCGACTATCAGCGGGGCTTTCGCCTGTTCTCCACCGGCCGCATCGGCGGCTATGTGGCCGAGCAGCAAGCGGTCGCCGCCTGGTCCACGCAGCCGTTGGCGGGCGCGGCGCACTGGCGGGTGCTGCTGGGGCGGCACGATTTCCTGCATGACCCGGAGCGCACCTTCACCGTCTGGCGCGCCATTCTGCCGGATGCTCGCATCGACTGGGTGGAGGATGGCGCCAGGCTGTTGGTCATGAGCCACGCCGATCTGGTCGCCCAGACCCTGGCTGAGGCCCCAGACCCTTTCTGACCCGTTCCCTCCTGTGACGGGAGAGGCCTTGCGGGCCGGCCGGTCGGCGGGTCAGATGCCCGGATGGGAAAGAACCTGTTCAAGATCGTACTGCTGGCGCTGGCCATCTTCGCCATCGCCTTCGTGCTCGCCCCGTTCAACGCCTACCGCGCCCTGCGCGCCGCGACCCAGGCGGAGGACGTGGCGGCGGTCAGCCACCTCGTCGACTTCCCGGCCGTGCGCAAGAGCCTGGTCGCACAGCTCGACCCGGACGAGGCCCGCACCGCCGAGCCGCCGACCATCTGGCAAGATCCGGTCGGCGCCCTCAAGCGCGCCTGGAAGGACGCCGTCCCCGCTCAGCCCAAGGCCGACCGTTACATGACCGTGGCCGGCA
The DNA here is from genome assembly GCF_009905535.1 of Caulobacter sp. SLTY. Classification (GTDB taxonomy): domain Bacteria; phylum Pseudomonadota; class Alphaproteobacteria; order Caulobacterales; family Caulobacteraceae; genus Caulobacter. The sequence goes on from NZ_JAAALA010000049.1 coordinate 10,822, forward strand.
TCGGCGACGTCATCCGCGGCTATCCCCCCGGCGCCGCTCCGCCGGAACCCAAGCCCGACGGCTCGATCACCAGCACGGCGGGCGCGCTGGTGCGCGGCCCCTGGCCCGGCGTCGCCTATTTCGGGATCGAGCGGACGCGACTGGCGGTGAAACGGCCCGAACAGCCGGAGAAGATCACCGTGCTGACGTTTGAGCGGCGCAGCCTGTTCACCTGGAAGCTTGTCCACATCCAACTGCCGCCGGACGAACGTTAGTTCTTGCTTTGTTCCTTCGCAGGCGTAGTCTGAAGCCTCATTCGATGGGAGGTTTCAGATGATCGGTTACGTCACAATCGGCGCGCTCGACAGTGAGCAATCGGGCCGGTTCTACGACGCGGTGTTCGACGCGCTCGGCCATGACCGGCGCATGGAGGGCGGCGGCTGGATCGCCTACGGCCCCAAGGGCGGCGCCCAAGGCTTCGCCGAAGCCCACACCGCCATCTGCCCCCCGTTCGACGGGCAACCGGCCCGGGCGGGCAATGGGATCATGGTGGCGTACAAGGCGGACACGCCGGCGGCGGTGGACGCGGCGTATGCGGCTGGGATGGCGGCCGGCGGGAGCGACGAGGGTGGGCCAGGGCATCGGCCGCCGGGGACGCCGGGGTTCTATGCGGCGTACCTGCGGGACCCGACGGGGAACAAGGTGGCGGTGTTCGCGGCGGGGTAAGGCTGTGGAGGCTCGGCGGGCGAAGGTCATTCGAGCTCAGATCCTGCGGTCGAACACCAGCTTGCCTGAGGGATTGCTCTGGCAGCACCTGAGGGGGCGGCAGCTGGAGGGGCTGAAGTTCCGGCGACAGCATCCGATGGGGCCGTATGTGCTGGACTTCTTCTGTCCGGCCTTGGGGCTGGCCGTGGAGATAGACAGTCAATGGCACTACGGGCCGGGTCGTGAGGAGCACGACGCGATCCGAGATACTTGGCTGAAGCGGCGCGGTGTGACGGTGTTGCGGCTCCCGGCCCAGCTTGTCCTGTCTGACATGAGCTCGACCATCGACACGATCTTGGGGAGCATCGCCGACCGCGCAGGCAAACCCTAAGTTCCGCCCCCTTTGGGGGCGGGGGACCGCGCGCGAATACGCGCGTGGTGGTGGGGGCAGCACGGAATTGTCAGGATGGGGCACGTTCTGGCGCGAACGTTGATGCCGGTGTTCATGGTCAACCCGAAAGGTCGGCGCTGCCCCCTCAGTCCGGCGCGTATTCGCACCGGACAGCTCCCCCAAAGGGGGAGCGACTACCGTTCTTGTCGGCTGGGCTGGTGGTCCTACGCCGCGATCAGAGCCTTCACCGCCGCCACGCCGTCGCCCGCCTTGCTGTCATCCGGCGCACCGCCCTGCGCGAAGTCGGGCTTTCCGCCGGCGCCTTGACCGCCCATGGCGATCACCGCCGCCTTGGCGAGCTCAGCGGCGTTGAAGCGGCCCGTCAGATCCGAGGTGACGGCCACCGCCACCGCGGCTTTGCCGTCGGCGGTCCCGACCAGAGCGACCACACCGCTGCCGACCTGCTTCTTGAACTCCTCGACCAGCCCGCGCAGGTCCTTGCCGCCGACGCCGTCCAGCACGCGGCCGATGAAGGCCACGCCGCCGATGTCTTCAGGCCCGGCCTGGGCCGAGCCGCCGCCGCCGAGCGCCAGGGCCTTCTTGGCGTCCGCCAGGGCCTTCTCGAGGCTCTTGCGCTGGGCCTCAAGGGCCTCGACCCGGGCGGCGACCTCGGCGACCGGGACCTTGAACTTCTCGGCCAGGCCGGTGGCGACGTCCGCCTGGCCTTCCAGCCATTTGCGGGCCGCCTCACCGGTCAGCGCCTCGATGCGGCGGATGCCGGCGGCGATGCCGCCCTCGGAAACCACCTTGAACAGGCCAATGTCGCCGGTGCGCGACACGTGGGTGCCGCCGCAGAGCTCGACCGAATAGTCGCCCTCCCCGCCCAGCGCCCGGCCGAGCGCCAGCACCCGCACCTCATCGCCGTACTTCTCGCCGAACAGGGCCATGGCTCCGGCCTCAATGGCCTCCTGCGGCTTCATCAGCTTGGTCTGGGCCGCCATGTTCTGCAGGACGACCGTGTTCACCTCGTCCTCGATGGCCGCGATCTCGGCCGCGGTCACCGGGCCACCGTGGCTGAAGTCGAAGCGGATGCGTTCGCCGTCCACCATCTGGCCCTTCTGACTGACGTGCGGCCCCAGGACATGGCGCAGGGCGGCGTGCAGCAGGTGGGTGGCTGAGTGGTTGGCGCGGGTGGTCTGGCGGGCGACCGGATCGACATGCAGGGCGGCGCTGTCGCCGACCTTCAGGGTCCCGGCGAGAATCTCGACGTCATGCACATGCAGATCGCCGGCCTGCTTCTGGACGTCCAGCACTCGGCCCGAGCCGCCGGTCCATTCGACCGCGCCCTTGTCGCCGGCCTGGCCACCGCTCTCGGCGTAGAAGGGGGTGCGGTCGAACACCGCCTGGACGGTCTCGCCCGTCCCCGCGCTGTCGGCCGGCTGACCATCGACCATCAGGGCGACGACCTTGCCGGTTCCATCCACGGAGTCGTAGCCGGTGAACTGGCTCGCGCCGACCTGATCGCGGACCCCGAACCAGGCCGCCCCGGCGGCCTTCTGGCCAGAGCCCTTCCAGTTGGCGCGGCTGTTGTCCTGCTGGTCCTTCATCGCCGCGTCGAAGCCGTCCGTATCGACGGTCAGGCCCTTGGCCCGCACCGCGTCCTGGGTCAGGTCGAGCGGGAAGCCGTAGGTGTCATAGAGCTTGAACGCCACCTCGCCGGACAGCACGCCGCCCTCGGCCAGGTTGGCAGTGGCCTCGTCGAGCAGGCCCATGCCGCGACCCAGCGTGCGGCGGAACCGCTCTTCTTCCTGGCGCAGGGTGTCGATGATGGCCGGCTCGGCCCGACGCAGCTCGCCGTAGGCTCCGCCCATCTCGGCAGTCAGGGTCGGGACCAGGCGGTGCATCAACGGCTCTTCGGCGCCCAGCAGGTGCGCATGGCGCATGGCCCGGCGCATGATCCGGCGCAGCACATAGCCCCGGCCCTCGTTCGAAGGCGTGACGCCATCGGCGATCAGGAAGGCGCTGGTCCGCAGGTGGTCGGCGATCACCCGGTGGCTGGGGGCGCGGTCGCCCTCGGCCTTGACGCCGGTCAGGTCGACCGAGGCGGCGATCAGGGTCTTGAACAGGTCAGTATCGTAGTTGTCGTGCACGCCCTGCATGACCGCCGCGATCCGCTCCAGCCCCATACCGGTGTCGATCGAGGGTTTGGGCAGGTTGGTGCGCGTGCCGTCCGCATGTTGTTCGAACTGCATGAAGACCAGGTTCCAGATCTCCACGAACCGGTCGCCGTCCTGCTCGGCGCTGCCCGGCGGGCCGCCCCAGATCTTGTCCCCGTGGTCGTAGAAGATTTCCGAGCAGGGACCGCAGGGACCGGTATCGCCCATGGACCAGAAGTTGTCGCTGGTCGGGATGCGGATGATGCGGTGGTCCGGCAGGCCGGCGATCTTGCCCCACAGGGCCGCGGCCTCGTCGTCTGTGTGGTAGACGGTGACCGTCAGCTTGTCCTTCGGCAGGCCGAAGTCGCGGGTCAGCAGCGTCCAGGCGTGCTCGATCGCCTGCTCCTTGAAGTAGTCGCCGAACGAAAAGTTGCCCAGCATCTCGAAGAAGGTGTGGTGGCGGGCGGTGTAGCCGACGTTGTCCAGGTCGTTGTGCTTGCCGCCGGCGCGGACGCACTTCTGCGAACTGGCCGCGCGCGGGCTGGCCGGCGTCTCGGCGCCGGTGAAGACGTTCTTGAACGGCACCATGCCGGCGTTGACGAACAGCAGCGTCGGATCGTTCTGCGGAACGAGCGGAGCCGACGGCGTCACGGCGTGACCCGTCTTGCCGAAGTAGTCGAGGAAGGTGGCGCGGATGTCGTTCAGGCTCTTCATGCCGCGTATCTAGTGTGCGGCGCGGAAGAACGGAACTCAGATTTACGCTATTGAGGCGGAGGACCGCTCGACTGACGGACCACGAGGGTAGGCAGGCGATCCTCGGGCGGCGGTTCCGCGCCCTCCTTGCCCATCAGCTTCTCGGCCGCCATCTGGCCGATCCGGCGTGTCGGCGTGCGTACCGTGGTCAGCGGCGGCCAGACTCGGCTGGCGATCTGGAAGTCGTCATAGCCGACGATGGACACGTCCCGCGGCACTGACAGGCCCAGTTCGCGGGCGGCATGCAGGGCGCCGGCGGCCATTTCGTCGTTGCCGGCGAAGATCGCTGTGGGGCGATCCGGGCGATCCAGCAGCAACCGCGCGCACTCCAGCCCGGACTCGAAGGTGTAGGCGCCCTCCGCCACCAGAGACGGGTCCAGGGTCAGGCCTCGTTCGGCAAGCCCCTCCTCGAGGCCCGAGCGCCGCTCGGCGCTGGAGCGGAAGGTGGCGACGCCGGAGATGAAGCCCACCCGCCGGTGTCCCAGCTCCGCCAGGTGGCGGGCGGCGGCCAGGCCGCCGAGACGGTCGCGGGTCTCGATCATGTGGCCGGGAGCGTCGAGACCGACCGAGGCGACGCGGATGTAGGCGCAGTCGATCTCCCGCAGCATCTCGGCAATCCGCTCGTCCTCCGAAACCGATGGGGTGAGGACCACCCCGAACAGCTTCTGCCGCTCGATGAAGGCGCGAATGTCGTCGACCAGCGGCGGATGGCCCCGGTCGCAAGGGTGGACCACCAGTTCGAATCCGGACCCGCGCATGGCGTCGAGCAGACCCAGCTGCATGTTCACCACGTACTGCGGGTTGGGGTTGTCGTAGATCAGCCCGATCAGGAAGGAGCGGCGGAAGGCCAGGCCCCGCGCCTGCGGGTCGGGCACATAGCCGGTTTGCTTGATGACCGCCTCGATGCGTTCGCGGGTCTCCTGCTGTACCGAGGGACTGGCGTTGATGACCCGGCTGACGGTTTTCTTCGACACCCCGGCCAGGCGCGCGACGTCGTTGATCGTCGCCCGCTTGCGCGAGAAACCGGTGTCGGGCTCACCCGGTGTGGACGGCTTGCGCGGCGGCATCGAGGATCAGACCAGGTCGCCGTGGGCGGCATCGAGCAGCAGCCAGGCGCGACCGGCGTCGGAACTCAGCAGGCTGGCCACCACCATCCCGCCCCGGTCGCGCTCGGCCGCCTCGTCGAGCATCGCCGTGAAGCGGCGCAGGTAGCGCTCGGTCTGGCCGCGCAGCGAGGCGTCGGAGAACAGCCGGCGGACCAACCGGCGGATGGCGGCGGGGGCCAGGCGGCGGACCACCTCGCGGGCGCCGCCGTAGTCGCGGGTCTGTATGGCCGCGGCGATCTCGTCGATCCGGCCGCGCGGCAACAGGGCGCCAGGGTCGATGCCCATGCCCTCGATCTCGGTCAGAAGCCGTTCGGCCAGGCCCTCGGCGTCGCTGTCATCTCCATCGATGCCCGACAGCAGGTCCTTCCAGCTCCACCGGCCTTCCGGCTCCGGCTCGGCGGGCGCGCGGGCCGAAGCGGTTTCAAAGACGCTGCGGAACTCCTCGTCGGTCGCCGTCGGGGTCAGGCGCAGGCGCGGTCGCAGGCCGGCCTCGCGGGCGGTGGGGGTCTCGCC
>NZ_JAAALA010000005.1 GCF_009905535.1 Caulobacter sp. SLTY
CCCGAAGGCCTGGAGCGGCTGGTCCGCAAGTTCGACCCCGTGGAGCGCGACTTCCGCAACCGCGCCCTCGGCCGGGCCGGGGAGGAGTTGGTCCTCAACACCGAGCGCCGCCGCCTGACCGACGCCGGCGCCGGCCGGCTGGCCGATGAGGTCCGCTGGGTCGCCGACCTGGATGGGGACGGGGCCGGCTACGACATCCTCTCCTTCGAGCCCGACGGCCGCCGCCGCCTCATCGAGGTCAAGACCACCACCGGCGTCGCCACCACCCCCTTCTTCCTGACCCGCAACGAAGAGGCCTTCGCCCGCGAACGCCCGGACGAGTTCCGCCTGGCCCGCGTCTACGACTTCGCCGCCGCCCCCCGCATGTTTGAACTGACCCCGCCCCTGACCGACCACGTCCGTCTGGAAACCGAAACCTGGCGCGCCGGTTTCAGCTAGCAGGGGACTGGTTCGCCGCGCCCCCAACCCGACCGACCGTCCCCGACAGTCGAACGGCGTACCTGTCCCCGATCCACACCGTCGGCCCGGACCGCCTCGCCCCCGCCGCCTGAGCCCATCGGGGACAGGTACGCCGCCCGACGCCGACGCGACCCCCCTCACGCAGCGGGCGCGGCGAACCAGTCCCCACAGCGCTTGCGCGACGACCCCTTGGCGGCGCCGCCCACAGCCCTACCCCTCCACAGGCCCCTCCGGCTCCGGCCCGTATCGCCGCCGCGCATAGCCCAGCAGCACACGGCCGATCACCGTCGTAAACAGCCAGACCGCGCACCCGCCCGCCGCCAGCCACAGCCCGGCCCAGAGGTCCCCGGCCCGATAGCCCCAGCCAAGCCCGGCAAGGACATCGATCAGGCCCGCCCCGATCCAGGTGCCGACGAACAGCAGCCACAGCACCATGAACCACCGGCCGAACATCACGTTGCGCCGATAGAGCCGGTGGATCGCGCGGCTCTGGTTGCGAAGGTAGCGGGGGTCCTCGTTCATTCGGCGACTGTAGCGCCTGAACGGCCGCCCCCAACCCCGCCGCTAGAGCGCCATCTCCATGGACACTAGATGCGGCATCAACCGCTCGGGGTATTCCTGATACGGCGCGATATGGCTGAACCCCATCGACTCATACATCGAGATCGCCTCGACCAGCCTGTCCCCCGTATCCAGCCGCATCAGCCCATAGCCCTCCTGCCGGGCCAGGGCGATCAGCGCCTCCGATAGCTTGCGGCCGAGCCCGAGCCCCCTCGCGGCGTCGCCCACGTAGAGGCGCTTGAGCTCGCACACCCCGTCGGACAGCCGCCGCAGGGCGCCCCCGGCGACGATCCGGCCATCCATCTCCACCACCATCGTCCGCCCATTCGGCGGGCCGTACTTCACGGCCAGAACCTTCAGCTCCTCGTCCAGCGCCTGATACCCGAACACCTCCTCGACGAACCAGGGCATGTCGGCATACCGCTCACGACACCAGTCGACATACAGCCGGCAGACCGCGCCGAAGCCCTCGTAGTCCGCGCCCGACTCCGCCAGCCGGATCGTGAAACCCGTATCGCCCATTGACCCCGCGCCCCTGCCACAGCGTCCGGACACCCTATCGATAGTCGCCGCCTGTCGCCAAGCGGAGCCGGTGTCAGGGCCGCCGCATGCTGACGCGCAACGCCTCGGCGGCCTTGGCGGTCGCGGGCCAGGTTTCCGGCGATTGGCCAGGCGCGATGTCCAGCATCATCAGCGTGTCCGGGTCGGCCGTCTGGACGAACAGTCGGCAGCTGTCGCCCCCCTGCAACCGCGTGCACCGGGCGATGAAGGTCGGCGCCGTCCGGGGATCGCCGAACGCGTGGTACTGGCTGCCGCGATCGACCCTCATGAGCCCTTTCCATGGATAGGCGCCCGTCGACGGAAATCGCCACCGATTCAGCCGGTCGGCGTCGATGTTCAGCCAGGTGATCTGGGCCGGCCCCCCGCCGTCCGAAGCCTGGCTCGTCAACGCCAAGCCATGGATCGATATCCCAGTCTCCGACGCCGTAAGATGGCGCTGTCCACCCAGGCAGACGATGGCCAGCCCGGCCTGCCGCCCCTGCGATGGATATTGCGGCGCCTTTCCATCAGAGAGCCCCAGGGTCGGCCGAAGCGCCGCCGGGACCTCATAGACCACCGCGCCGACCTTCACCGGAACCGCCGGCATCGCCTCGCAGCCCCGCGCCTCCGATCGCCGGTCGCAACCGGCCGCCGGGACGAGCAGAACACAGGCGAAAAGCACGCCGCCAACGCTCCAAGCCCTGGTCATCGAAACCCCGCAACACGCGCCTGCCACGACGGCTGTCTAGCGCCCGTCGACTGCCAGAAGATGAAGGCGGCCACCCGTGCAGGAGCCAAGCAGGCCGCACCCTCATTCCGTCAAACCTGCTCCCCGCCGGGCGCGACCGCCCCGACGCCTCTTGCCGGCCCGTGCCTCGCGGGCCAGCGTCAGGGTCCATTTCGCGGGGAGGCCGGGGTGAAGTTGATCACACGAGCAACGCTGACGGCGGCCCTCGGCCTGGCGGCCTGCGGCGCGGACGCCAACAGCTTCGAGGTCGAGGTGCGGGACCCCGGCGCAACCGGCGCCGTGCTGAAGGTCTGTCGCAGCGCCGAACTCACCCTCCGCCGAGACGGCGACCGCTTCGTCGCCGCCCACGGCGCAGGCTGCGAGGGGAGCGGCGAGATCCTGGTCTCCTTCGCTGACCGGCCGCCGGTGTCCTGCCCGGTCGGCTACGTCACCCCCGGCCTCCGGCTGGAGTGGCGCTTCATCGTCGAGAACGGCCACTGCCGCGCATTGATCGACCAAGAGCCGGCCGGGGAATGAGCGCGGCGGCGGTCGGGCTGGCGGTGCTGGCGGCGGTCATCCACGCGGTCTGGAACCTGAGGCCGGCCCGGCCTTCATCGCGGTGACCAACGCGGTGATCTGCGTCGCCTACGCCCCCTGGGCCCTCTGGCAGATGCTGCGCGAGGCAGGGGTATGGAGCTGGGCGGCGCCGGGCTGCCTGGCGCTCAGCGCGGTGACCAACGCCCTCGCCTACACCCTGACCCTGCAACAGGGCTACGGCGTCGCCGCCCTGTCGGTGGTCTATCCGGTGGCGCGGGGCAGCGGGCCGGTGCGCCTGGCCGGCTGCGCAGCCATGGTGCCCGGGGTGGCGCTGCTGGCGCCGGGCTGAGCCGAGAGCCGCGCCACCGCCCGCAAATGGGGATTGCCCCGCCCCCGCCGCGCTGCAATCCATGGCCGACCGAAGGGGGAGCTGAACCGATGGGCATCGACCGCCGCGCCATGTTTGCCGGTCTCGCCGGCCTGGGACTGGCCGTGGCCGCGCCGGCCCGGGCGGCCGGTTTCGAACAGCGGGTGGACTACAACCCGCTCACCGACCTGCCCGACTTCATCGACTATGATGATGAGGGATTCATCCTGACCGGCCTCGACCTGGCGGTCGGCGGGACCCCTTCCGCGACCGCCGTCTGCAGCCTGACCGAGGACGCGGTCAGCGCCGGTGTCTTCAATCTCACCGTGCCCGAGATGACCGAGCTTCTGGCCAAGGCCAAGGGGACGACGGCGCGCCTGAGGGCCCTGTGCGCCCAGGACGGCAAGGGCGGGCTGATGGCCCTGGTCGAGGATGGCGGCCGGCCCGGCGCGGAAAGCTGGCATTTCCGCCAGACCGATGCGGAATACCAGGCCCTGGTCGCCGCCGCCGCCCGCGGCGGGCTGGAGCCGGTCTCGATTAGCATCGACAACCACGGCGGCGCGCCGCGCTTCACCACCCTGCTGCGGCGCTCCGCCACCGCCTGGGAAGCCCGGCACGGGCTCAAGGAAAGCGACCTGACCGCGCTCACTCAGGCCATGGCGGCCAAGGGGTTCCGCCTCGCCCGTTCGGTCCCCTATCTGGCCGGCGGCCAGGTGCGCTTCGCCAACCTCTACCGCCCCGCCGGCCGGCATGGATGGCAGGCCTGGGTTCTCGACCATAAGGACATGCTCGCCCGCCAGCAGGCCTTCGCGAACGAGGGGTACGCCCTCCTGCAGGCCATCCCCTTCCAGCTCGGCGCCGGTCCGATGCGGTGGTCGGCGGTCTGGCAGAGGGCGGTCAGCGGGCCGCAGGACCTGTTCTGGGGCAACTGACGACCCCCGCGCGCGCAACGACATACCGCAAATGGGGATGCCGTCCGCGCCCGGTCCGGCGCACGGTCGGCCGGCCCTGAAGGCGAACAGGGACCAGGGCGGCCGGCGCAATCGTCGGCCGCCTTAGGGGGATGGCGGGGCGCGGCCGATGGGGCGGCGGCTCCCCGCACTTTCGCTCCCCCGTCTACCACCCCCCAAGGCACGCTAACCCCTGGCGCCATAGCCAAACACCCGCCGCGATGGGCTCTGGCGGCGGGTGGGTCGGGTTACGATGTTGGTCGCTTCGATAGGCGGCCGGCTCAGCCCTTGACCGCGTACCGCGCATCCCCCGACTGCCAGAAGATGAAGGCGAAGGCGTCGGCGTACTCATCATCCGCCTGCTTGCGGGTGCTGCCGATGCCGTGGCCGGCCTCGAACTCGACGCGCAGCAGCACCGGCTTGCCGGAGCTGGAGGCCACCCGCGTCCGCTCGCTGATTTTCGCCGCCTGCCAGGGCGGCACGCGGGGGTCGGTCATGCCGGCGGTGGCCAGCATGGCCGGATACTTCACCCCGTCCTTGACGCGGTAGTAGCCGTCCATCCCGGCCAGCGCCTTGAAGCCGGCCTCGGTGTTGGGATCGCCGAACTCGTCGAAGTTGGCCGGGCCGCCGGGGGTGAAGCTCATGCGGTAGGGGTTGGAGCTGCCGACCCGGTCGAAGATCACCGCCCACAGGTCCGGGCGCTCGGTCATGCAGTTGACGGCCATGATCCCGCCGGCGGAGGTGCCCTCGACGCTGATCTTTCCGGGCTTGGTCCACCCCTCCTTGATCAGGAACTCGGCGCTGTCGATCACGTCCCGCCAGGTGTTGGCCTTGGTCGCCTTCTGGCCGCCCAGGTGCCATTCGCGGCCATACTCCCCGCCGCCGCGCGCATGCACGGTGACCAGCATCCCGCCCTGTTCGACGAAGGGTAGCAGCCGGGGCGAGAAGTAGGGATCGCTGTTGATCCCGTAGGAGCCGTAGGCGTCGAGAAGCACCACGTTGTCGCCGCTCTTCTTCGCGTCCGGCCGGTGCAGCACCGTCAGCGGCACCTTGGTCCCGTCGCGGGCCGTGGCGGTCATCCGGGTCTGGCGGAAGCCGGACAGGTCGAACGGCGCGGGCGCGGTCAGTTTGGTATCCACCGCCTTGCCGCCGGAAATCCTGTAGATGCTGACCGGGCTCACATAGTTCTGGGTGGCGATGAACAGGCCTTCCTGGCGCGGATCGGCGAAGATCGGCGTCACCGTGCCCTCGATCGGCATGGCGATGTCGCCCAGCTTTCCGTCCTTGCCCAGCAGGCGGACGCGGCCGATGCCGCCGTCCATGTCGATCACGTACAGGCCGTCGGTGGCCCAGTAGATGCCTTGGACGACCCGCTGTCCCTGGGGCACGACCACCTTCGCCTTGGCCACGTCGGGCGCCTTCAGGCTGGTCTTCACCACCTTGTAGCGGGGGGCGTCCTTGAAGGTCAGGAGGTAGGCGTCGTCCCCGTTCACGGCCATGCTGGTGACGCAGGCGTCGCGCTTGAACAGCAGGCTCCACTTCGGCTTGCCGGTGGCCAGGTCGGACACCTTCGTGGTCCAGACCTCGGTCTCCGGGGCCACGCCGGGGATCAGAAGGCCCAACGCCCAGTCGGAGCCCGGGAACAGGACCACGGTCGGAAATTCCTGGTCCTGCACCGCCAGGTCGGCCTGCAGTCCCTGGCCCAGGACGGGCGTATCGGTCTTGGGGTCGGTCCCCAGCCGGTGCAGCAGGCAGCGGCTGCGCAGGAAGTAGGTGGGGTCGCTGGGGGGCAGGCCTTCGCGGCCCAGCTGGTTGTAGATGAAGCCTGAGCCGTCGGGCAGCCAGGCCGGGCTGGCGTACTGGGCGCGCGGGATGCGCAGGTCTGAAACCTTGCCGCTGGCGGTCTCCATCACATGGATGACGCTGTCCTCGCTGCCGGCCTTGCTGATCCCGTAGACTAGGTGCTTGCCGTCGTCCGACGGCTTCCACCAGTCCAGCGAGATGTGGACGCCGTCCTGTTTCTCGGTGTTGGGGTCGATCAGCACCCGGTCCGTGCCGGTCATGCCCTCGCGCACGACGAGGCGGAAGCTGTTGGCCCCCACGGGCCGTTCGTAGATGAACACCCAGGGTCCGGCGATCGCCAGGCTGCGGGTCGCCGCCATCTCTCCGGTCAGCTCGCCGACCCGCTTGGCTAGCGCGTCCCGGCCGGGAATGGCGTCGAACACCGACCGGGCATAGGCGTTGTGGGCCTTCATGTAGGGCTCCCAGTCGGGATCCTTCTCCTTGGCCTCCATCCAGCGGTAGGGGTCGGTCAGGGAGATGCCGAAGGCGGTGTCGGTGGCAGGCGTCAGCTTGGCCGGCGGCGGCGCCTTTCCGGCGAAGGCGAACGCGGCGCCGGCCGGAATGAAGGCGGCTGCGGAGGCGGCGGCCAGCAGGCTGCGGCGGGTCAGGTCGGTCATCGCAAAGTCCCCAGCGCCCGACGTTGGGCGAACAAGCTTCTACCAAGCCTGGCGCCCCTTCAACCGGGAACTGCGGATAGGGTGGCTTTTATCAGCCGGCCGGGCCATGCTCGGCGACAAGTTCAGGGAGCGAACAATGCGTCCTAAAGTGTTGCTGGCGCTGGCCGCCCTGGCCGCGACCGCCTTCGCCCCGGCTGGCCAGCCGGATCCCAAGCGGAACCCCAACCTGCTCAGCGTCGACCTCGACTTCGCGGTCAAGGAACTGTGCGCGCCCTGGCTGGCGGGAACGGCGGACATCGCCGCGCTGACCGACCGCCCCGGCGTGGTCAAGGCCTCGTCCCAGCCGGCCTGGGCCGCCGGCGGCGAGGCCTTCTGGGTCGGCAAGCCGGACCTGACGGTAGCCCTGGCTATCAGCCCGCGCGGCGCCAGGACCTGCACCCTGCGAAGCACCAGCGGCAATCCCGACAAACTGCGCGCTGCGCTCGGCAAGACGCTGGAGGCCTGGCGGGTTCCGCTCACCCCGTCGGTCCACAAATTCCCGTCAGGCGCCTACGCCCGCCGCGACGTCCTGTGCAGTCCCAAGGATGGCCTGCAGGACACGGTGTTGATCAGCATCGGCGCCCCCAATGGCCCGGTCCCGTTGATGGCCACCCTGATGAGCAACAGCCCGCGCGACCCGCGCTGCGACGCCCAGCGCTAGGGCCGCGAATAGTCGATGAGGCCCGGCCCGAACACCGAGGCCACAACCACCGGCCGGCGGTCGCTGATGTCCTCGTCCGGCATCTCGTCGATCTCTTCGGGATAGCGCAGCGTCACCTTGAAGCCGCCGTCCTCAATGACATAGGCCAGGGTCGCCCATTCGCCCTTCGGGTCGATTTGCCGGGCCGCGTCCCAATGGGCCTCGATGATGCTCTCCAGCATCGGCGGGCACAGGCGATAGCGGATGTCGTCCGGCGCCTCCGGGTCGTCGAAGAACAGGTCGGCGGTCAGGCCGTCGGCGTCCATCTCGGCATAGACCAGCAGCTTCGTCGCGGTCTCGTCGGCGGCCTCCAGGGCCAGGCGCCCGATCTCCTGGTGGTAGGGCTCGAGCAGTTCGGTGGTTTCCGGCGTCATGGGCGGAGAGATGGCGCCTGTCTCGGGTGCTGTCGAGGTCAGACGGGGCCGGTCAGGGCCTCGCTGTCGGTCCACAGGCGAGCGCAGGCCTCGTCATCCTGGGCCAGGGCCGAGGGCGGCACGCTCTCCAGACCCCTGCCACGCACAGCGATGTAATCGCCCCGGGCGCCAGCCCAGCGGGGGTCGACCGCCAGTTGGGCCAGAAGCCGGCCGGAGTTGGCCGGCGTGCTGACCCGCTTGCCACGCACCACCAACGGCAGGACGAAGCGGAAGACCAGGGACAGGGGGAAGGGATAGTCCCGGGCCAGACCGGTGCCGGGGGTGAAGCCCGGGTCGAAGGCGGCCACCATCAGGTCCGGTCGCTCGCCCGCCAGGCGCCGCGCCAGTTCCCGCGCGGTCATGACGTTGCAGAGCTTGGACGTCGAGTAAGCGCGGCGGCCCGCCACGCCGGCTGACCGGTCGAGGTCCGGATCGGTCTCCGGGTGAGCCAGTCGGCGGGCGTCGGCGTGCCTGGGCGGGGGCATGCCGGTCTGCTCGGCGGGATCGTGGGTCCCGCTGGCGGTCAGGATGATGCGGCCATCTGGCGCCATGCGCGGCAGCAGCAGGCGAAGGAGAAGATGGTGAGCCAGGTGATTGGCGGCGAAGGTCAGCTCATAGCCCTGACGGCTGCGGCCTCCACTGACGTTCTGCAGCCCGGCGTTCAACAGCAGGACGTCGATCGGCGGCCCCTCCGCGATGCGGGCGGCGAAGGCGCGCACCTGATCGAGATCGGCCAGGTCGAGCGGCTTGAGATCGACCCGGCCGCTGAAGTCGGCGGGCGCCCTGTCCGGCCGGCGCGCTCCGATGGCCAACAGCGCCCTGTCCTTCAGCAGCCGCCTGGCGGCGACCAGGCCGATGCCCGCCGTCCCGCCCGTCATCAAGATCCGCATAGTCCGCTCCATAGGTTGGTCAACCAACCAAATAAGGCGGCGCCGGTTTCAGGGCAAGGGGGCAAGCCAGCGCTGGGCCGCGTCCTCCAGGATCGCGCCGGCCGCGTCGAGCGGGAAGGCCGGGTCGTTCAGCCAGGCCAGCATCACGCCGTCGAACGCCGCCTTCAGCGTGGCGGCCAGCGCCTGGTCGCGGTCATTCGGGGTCGACCGGCCGGCGGCGGCGGCGAAGGTCAGGGCGGTTTCCTCGGTGGCGGCGGCGTTCAGGTCCCGCAGGACAGCGGCGAGGCCCGGGTGGGTCAAAGCCTGGGCGGCGAAGGCCAGGCGCACGCGAAAGAAGTCGGCGTCCGCCTCCACCCCGCTCCGGGCGTCGGCGAAGAAGGCGGCAAGCTGGCCGCCCGGCGGGGTGACGGCGCGCCGGCTGCGCACCCGCTCACGATAGGCCTCGAGCGAGCGGCGCAGGGCCGCCTCCAGAAGGGCGTCCTTGGTCGGGAAGTGGTAGTGCATCAGCCCCGGCGTGATCCCGGCTTCGGCGGCGATGGTCTTGACGCTCGCCGCCTCCAGACCCTCGCGGGCGACCACGGCAAAAGCCGCCTCGATCAGGCGCTCGCGAGTCGGATTGCGCTTGGCGGGGGTCGGTGCGGCGGTCATGCCCCACGATGCCCCAAGCCGCCTTGGCGCAAAAGGCCGGCTCTGACGCAACGGCGCCCTTTACGGTGCGGCCGTCGCCGGGCGACCCTGGCGCCATGACCGCCCCCCAACCCCTCACGCCTTTTGAAGGCATGGACATCCGCAGCCTGATCGACGCCCGCGCCGCCTGGCGCGGCGACCACCCGTTCCTGGTCTGGGAGCCGTTCGAGGGCGAGGGGCGGACCTGGTCCTATTCGCAGTTCCGTGGGGCCGTGCGCCGACTGGCGGCGGGACTGCAGGCGCGGGGCGTCGGCGTCGGCGACCGGGTCATCGTACATCTGGAGAACTGCCCGGAGTCGGTCATCGCCTGGCTGGGCTGCGCCTACGCCGGCGCCGTGCCGGTGACCACCAACACCAAGTCCAGCCTCGACGAGGTGCGATACTTCGCCCAGCACAGCGGTGCGGTCGGGGCCATCACCCAGCCGATGCTGGCGACCCTCGTCCGCGAGGCCGCGCCGGACCTGGCCTGGATCGTGGTCACAGATAACGACAGCGGCGATCCCGCCACCGCTGAAGGGTTCGAGCCCTTCGCCGCCCTGAACGCCGATCCCTCAGCACTGGCCGACCGGCCGCACGACCCTTGGGCCCACTTCGGCATCCAGTACACCTCCGGCACCACCGCCCGGCCCAAGGCGGTGCTGTGGACCCACGCCAACGCCCTCTGGGGAGGCAAGCTGTGCGCCGCCAACGAGGGGTTGGTCTCCTCCGACGTCCATCTGGTCTACCTGCCGCTGTTCCACACCAACGCCCAGGTCTACAGCGTCCTGGCCGCCTTCTGGGCCGGGGCCACGGCCGTGCTGATGCCCAAGTTCTCGGCCAGTCGCTTCTGGCCAGTCTCGCTCAAGCACGGCTGTACCTGGACCTCGATGGTCCCCTTCTGCCTGAAGGCCATCGCCGGCCAGCCGGTGCCGGCCCACAGCTACCGCAACTTCGGCAACGGCATCTGCGACCCGGCGACGGACAAGCTATTCGGGGTGAAGACGGTCGGCTGGTGGGGCATGACCGAGACCATGACCCACGGCACGGTCGGCTCCCCCACCATCCCCGACGCCCCGATGTCGATGGGCCGCCCCTCGCCCGCCTACGACATCCATGTGGTGGCTGAGGACGGCGCCCCGGTGAAACCCGGCGAGACCGGCGACCTCTTGGTCGGCGGCGTCCGAGGCGTGTCGCTGTTCCTGGAATACGCCTCCGATCCGGAGGCCACCGCCAAGGCCTTCACCCCGGACGGCCTGTTTGTCACCGGCGACCGGGTGCGGCTGGGCGAGGACGGCTACCTCTACTTCGCCGACCGCTCCAAGGACATGCTCAAGGTCGGCGGCGAGAATGTCGCCGCCTCGGAGATCGAGCGGGTGATCGCCGGTGTGCCTGGTGTGGGGGAGGTGGCGGTGGTCGCCAAGCGCCACCCGATGCTCGACGAGGTCCCGGTTGCCTTCGTGATCGCCCCCGCTGGCACAGAGGGGCTCGAGGCGGCGATCCTGGCCGCCTGCACGGGTCAGCTGGCCAGCTTCAAACAACCGCACGAGGTCCGCTTCGTCGACAGCTTCCCGCGCGCCACCCTGGAGAAGGTGGCCAAAGCCGAGCTGCGCAAACTGCTGTTGGAATAGGCCGGCGCGGGGGGACCGGTCGCGAACCAAAGGGGCGACCCGAAAGGGGAGTGAAGGGCGACCCAGCGCCCGTCCGCGGCCTCATCCTTCCTGCCCTGCGCCGGATGGCGCTTGGGCGGTCCTCCCCCCGCGGCCTATGGTGGCGTCAGGTTGGCGCCGCGATTGTTGAGCAGGGCCCGGGCCGCGCCGTCGATCTCCAGCCGCACCTGCCGATACAGGCTCAGCCAGCGCCAGATTTCCCAACCCAGCACACCCGCGCCGCCCATCCACAGCAGCGTCCCAAACCAGCCGAGCCCATCCCGGGTGGTGAACAGCATCAGCACCAGCAGGGCGATCCAGGCGATCAGCCCGATCTTGATGAAATGCGACAGGATCAGTTTCACGCGCTGCGGAAAGACCTGATGCTTGCCGCTGGTCAGGTTGACCAGCGCCATCGGATAACCCCGGCCGGTACGCTGTGGCCCGGCATAGACGACCGCGACGCTGTGGCCCTCGCGCACCCCGAAGTCGATGTCGGGAAATTCGGCGTCGAATTCCTCGCCGTCCGCCTGCTGAACGAACAGGCGCTGCAGGTGGGTGGAGGAGGTTGAGACCGTCGTGCGGGTGGTTGGGGCCACATAGTAGTTGCCACCCGATGTGCTGGTCGACGCGGTCGTGGATGTGGCGGTCCGGCCCTGGTTGCCGACCACCGTGCCGGTCTTGGTGAAGATGCCCAGCTCTTCGAAACGTCTGATCTTGCCGACCTTGCCCATGGCCCTTCGCCCTCCGCGCTGAACGGCGGCCGCCCGAACCGGATCGCCACCTTATGTCGGCAGGAAGACCGAACGCGGCTCTGCAAGTCTTGATGAGGTTCTCAAGAATTTCTAAAGCCGATGGCGATGGGGAGTGTCATGCGTAACAGTAGCTCATCGCGCCGCCGCCGCCGGCGCTGGACCTTCGCCGGGGCCGAGTTCGACGAGGCCGGCTGGACCCTTCGGGTCGATGGCCGGCCGGTGGCCCTTGAGGGCAAGCCGCTCGAACTGCTGCATGAACTGCTGCTCCGCGCCGGCGAGGTGGTCACCAAGGACGAGCTGCTCGACGCGGTCTGGGCCGGCGTCTCGGTCGTCGAGGGCTCGCTGCCCACCGCCATCTCCAAGCTGCGCAAGGCCCTGGGCGGCGAGCATGGCGAGGTCATCGAGACCGTGCCGCGGGTCGGCTACCGCCTGACAGCG
This sequence comes from Caulobacter sp. SLTY, assembly GCF_009905535.1. Taxonomy (GTDB): domain Bacteria; phylum Pseudomonadota; class Alphaproteobacteria; order Caulobacterales; family Caulobacteraceae; genus Caulobacter. The sequence goes on from NZ_JAAALA010000005.1 coordinate 12,148, forward strand.
CCCGTTCGCATCGACAGCATCGACGCCCCGCTCAGCCCCCGCTTCAGCTTCAGTTCCGGCGACGGCGTCCCCGGGCGGGCGCAGTGGGTGCTGGATCGGCCTCTGGGGGATACCGGGGCCGACGATGTCTGGCTGGCCCGCCACGGCAAGACCGGCGAGCCACGCGTCTTCAAGTTCGCCGACGCCCCCGACCGGCTGCGGGCGCTCAAGCGCGAGGCGGCCCTGTCCCGGGTGCTTTTCGCCGGGCTCGGCCCCAAGGCGCCGCTGCCCGCCCTGCTGGAATGGAACTTCAACGCCTCGCCCTATTTCCTGGAGTACGCCTACGGCGGTCGCGACCTGCTGGCCTGGGCGGCGGACGCCGGCGGGTTGGCGGCCATTCCACTGGATCGGCGCCTGGCCGTGGCGGCCGACCTTTGCCGCGCCGTGGCCGACGTCCATGGCCTGGGCGTGCTGCACAAGGACCTCAAGCCCGCCAACATCCTGATCGGGGACGATGAGCGGGTCCGACTGGCCGATTTCGGCAGCGGCCGGCTGCTGGACGACGCGGTTCTCGAGAGCTTTCGGATCACCGACCCGGGGTCCCTGGACAGTGACCTGGGCAAGGACGAACCCCGCTCCGGCACCCGCGCCTACCGCGCGCCGGAACTGACCGGTGACGCCGCCCCGACGATCAAGAGTGACATCTATGCGCTCGGCCTGATCCTCTGCCAGCTGGCCGCTGGCGACTTCGACAAGACCCTGGCTCCCGGCTGGGAGGCGGCGGTCGCCGACCCGCTGCTGGCCGAGGACATCCGCTTGGCCGCCGAGGGAGATGCGGCCCGCCGGCTGGGCAGCGCCGGGGAACTGGCCGACCGCATCGCCAGGTTGGACGAGCGCCGCGCCGCTGCGGAAACCGCCGCCGCCCAGGCCGCCTTCCTGGCGCAGCAGACCCGCCTGGCTGAGCAACGGCGCCAGCGCCGCCCCTGGGTCCGCGCCGCCGCGGCCAGCCTGGCCATCGGCCTGGTCGCCTCGACTAGCTTGGCCATCTACGCCTGGGTCCAGCGCGACCGCGCCGTGGCGGCCCGCGCGCTGGCCGACACCGGCTACAGCTTCATCGCCGAAGACATCCTGGCCAGCCCAGACCCCACCAAATCCAGCGCCGAGGAGACGGTGCTGGAGGCCATCAAGCGGGCCAGCGGCAACATCGATCAGCGCTTCGCCGGCTCCCCCGCCATCGCCGCCCGGCTGCACCTGTCCGTCGCCCGCGCCTTCCACCAGCGGGGCGACTTCGACACCGCCCGCGCAGAATACGCCCGCGCTGACCGGCTGTTCGCCCAGTCCGGCGAGGAGGACAGTGACGATGCGGCGCTCGGCCGGCTGAACCGCATCCATATGGAGGCGACCACAGGCCAGCCGGATCGAATAGCGGAGGCCGCCCGCCTGCTGGCGCAGGAACGCCAGCGGCTCGGCGAGCGCGGCGAGGCGGGCAGGGTCGGCTTCGCGCTCGCCCAGGCCGAGGGCGCCCAGGCCTACATGACCGACATCGAGGCGTCGGAGCGCGCCTTCGCCCGCGCCGTGCGGATCGGCGAGGCGCCGGCATCGGGCGTGTCGCCTGGCCAGCTGCTCAAGGCCAAGTCTTCGCGGGTCCTGACCCTGATGCGGCTCGGCCGGGCCAAGGAGGCCGAGCCTCTCGCCCGGGCGGTCATCACCCAGTCGGAGCAGGTCCGCGGAGCCGACCATCCCGACACCCTGGTCACCCGCCAGCACTGGCTGAACAGCCTTTCCATGCTCGGCCGCCATGAGGAGGCCCTGAGCGCCAGCACCCCGCTGCTGACCGCCATGCAGGCCCGCTTCGGTCCGCAACACCGGTTCACCCTGGCGCTGCGCTCGACCCGGTTCGAGAGCTACGCTGCCCTCGGCCGCCACGGCGAGGCGGCCCGCGAGGCGGAGCAGGTCTGGCGCGGCGCCTCGGCCCAGATCGGGCCGGCCTCGCACCAGGCCCTGGTCGGGCAGATCGACTACGCCTCCGCCCTCTGCCTGACCGAGCGGCGCGTGAAGGGAGCGGCCGTCGCCCAGGATGCGCTGGCGACGGGCATGCGGGCCTTCGGCGCCGACCACCCCCTGACCCATACCCTCCGCTACTTCACCGCCGAATGCCTGATCGCCAACCGCCGCCATCCAGAGGCCGGGGCGCTGTTGGGGGCCGTGGACCGCCGCAAGTTCGTCGAACTGACCGGCCGGCCCGAGTACGCCGCGATGGTCGATCTGGCGCTGGCGGAGGTCGCCCTGGCGCGGGGCGACCGGCCGGCGGCGGCGCGATCCTTGGCCGTGGCCGAGGCCGGTCTGAACGGGACGAAGGATCCAACCGCCAAGGCGCGGGCAGAGGCCGTGCGTCGGACGCTGGCGGCGCGGTAGGTCAGTCGAGACCGAACTGGGAGCTGTCCAGATCGACCAACACACCGCCGGCCATGCCGCCAAGGTCGTCGGGCCGAGCCAGCTCGATGCTGTAAAGCAGGCGGCCATCGGCTGCTCGTCGGATCGCCATGATGACGCCGGCTTCGCCCGCCCTCACGCCGGCGTCCGGAACATCGACCAGCACCGTGACGCCGTCGAGTTCCTGCGGCAGCATCAGTTATCGTCCATCTTCAGCGCGGCGATGAACGCTTCCTGCGGGATCTCGACCTTGCCGAACTGGCGCATGCGCTTCTTGCCGGCCTTCTGCTTGTCCAGCAGCTTGCGCTTGCGCGAGGCGTCCCCGCCGTAGCACTTGGCCGTCACGTCCTTGCGCAGGGCCCGCACGGTCTCCCGCGCGATGATCCGGCCGCCGATGGCCGCCTGGATCGGGATGACGAACATGTGCTGGGGGATCAGCTCCTTCATCTTCTCGACCATGCCCCGGCCGCGCTGCTCGGCGCGAGCCCGGTGGACCAGCATGGCCAGGGCGTCGACCGGCTCGGCGTTGACCAGGATCTGCATCTTCACCAGGTCGCCGGCCCGGTAGCCCTCGATCTGGTAGTCGAAGCTGGCGTAGCCCTTGGAGATAGACTTCAGTCGGTCGTAGAAGTCGAACACCACTTCGTTGAGCGGCAGGTCGTAGACCAGCATGGCCCGGCTGCCGACGTAGCTCAGCTCCCGCTGCTCCCCGCGCCGGTCCTGGCACAGCTTGATCACCCCGCCCAGGTACTCGTCGGGCGTCAGGATGGTGGCCTTGATCCAGGGCTCGCTGATCGTCTCGATCTTGGTTGGATCGGGCAGGTCGGCGGGGTTGTGCAGCTCGATCTCGCCGCCCCCGTGGGTCAGGGCGATCCTGTAGACCACGCTGGGCGCCGTCGCGATCAGGTCGAGGTCGAACTCGCGGCTCAGCCGTTCCTGGATGATCTCCAGGTGCAGCAGCCCCAGGAACCCGCAGCGGAAGCCGAAGCCGAGGGCGGCGCTGGTCTCCATCTCGTAGCTGAAGCTGGCGTCGTTGAGGCGCAGCCGGCCGATGGCGGCGCGCAGATCCTCGAAGTCCGCGGCGTCCACCGGGAACAGGCCGCAGAACACCACCGGCTGCACTTCCTTGAACCCGGTCAGGGCGGCGGCGGTGGGCTTCTTCTCGTCGGTGATGGTGTCGCCGACGGCGGCGTCGGCCACCTCCTTGATCTGGGCGGTGAAGAACCCGACCTCGCCGGGACCCAGGCTCTCGACCGGGGTGTTCTTGGGCAGGAAGACGCCGACCCGGTCGACCAGATGGCTGGCGCCGGCGTTCATCATCTTGATCCGCTGGCCGGCCTTCAGCGTGCCGTCGAAGATCCGCACCAGCACGATGACGCCCAGGTAGGCGTCGTACCAGGCATCGACCAGCAGCGCCTTCAGCGGCGCGTTCGGGTCGCCCTTGGGGGCAGGCAGGCGGGTGACGATCGCCTCGAGCACCTCGGTGATGCCGATGCCGGTCTTGGCCGAGCACTCGACCGCGTCGCTGGCGTCCAGCCCGATGACGTCCTCGATCTGCGCCTTGACCCGCTCGGGCTCGGCGGCCGGCAGGTCGATCTTGTTGAGGACCGGCACGATCTCGTGGTTGTTGTCGATGGCCTGGTAGACGTTGGCCAGGGTCTGGGCCTCCACCCCCTGGCTGGCGTCGACCACCAGGATCGAGCCCTCGCAGGCGGCCAGGCTGCGGCTGACTTCGTAGGCGAAGTCGACGTGCCCGGGCGTGTCCATCAGGTTCAGGATGTAGGTCTCGCCATCCTTGGCCTTGTATTCCAGGCGGACGGTCTGGGCCTTGATGGTGATCCCGCGCTCCTTCTCGATCTCCATGTTATCGAGGACCTGCTCGGTCATTTCGCGCGCGGTCAGGCCGCCGGTCTGCTGGATCAGACGGTCGGAGAGGGTGCTCTTGCCGTGGTCGATGTGGGCCACGATGGAGAAGTTGCGGATCTTGTCGATGGGCGGGGTGGTCATGGTGGGGCGCGTCTAGCACAAAACGCCGCGCGTGCGAGACCGCGCTTGTGGGGCAGGTTTTCCCGGCCCTGCTGTCGGATTGTCGCAACAGCCTGCGTCCTTGGACCATGAGTGGGGTCTTTCGCAGTTGCGAAAGCCCGACGAAGGCCTAGATACGCCCACGACTGCACAGACTGGGGAGTTCAACGTGCGCGTCTTCACCGACCGGCACAGCCGGGCCCGGATCGTCCTGCTCGCCCTGGTCATTGCGGCGGCCCCTCTGGCTGCCTGCGGCAAGAAGGAAGAGGCCCCCAAGTCGAAGCCGGCAATGACCGTGACGGTCGCGACGGCCACGCCCCAGACCCTGCCGCGGCGGGTGGAGGTGACCGGCACGGTCACCGCCTGGAACGAGGTGATCGTCGGGGCCGAGACCGGGGGCTTGACCGCCGTGCAGGTGCTGGTCGACGAGGGTGACTGGGTTCGCCAGGGCCAGCTGATCGTCAAGCTGAACGACACCCTACAGCGGGCCGCGCTGCGCCAGGCGGACGCCCAGGTGCAGTCGGCGCGGGCCACCCTGGCCGAAGCCGAGGCGGCGCTCGGCCGCTCGCAGCAACTCAAGGCCCAGGGTTATCTCTCCCAGGCGGCGCTGGACCAGGCCCTGGCCCGGCAGCGCACGGCCTCGGCCGGTCTGGCGCAGGCGGAGGCCGCGCGGGCCTCGGCGGCGGCCCAGTTGGAACAGACCAACCTACGCGCCCCGGTCAGCGGCCGGGTGTCCAGCCGCACGGTGGTCAAGGGCCAGATCGTCCAGCCCGGCGCGGAGCTCCTCCGCCTGGTCCGCGACGGCCGGCTGGAGCTGGCCGGCGAACTGCCCGAGGCGCAGCTGAACCTGGTGCGGTCCGGCATGCCGGCGACCATCACCGGCGATGAGGGCGGGGAGACCTCCGGGGTCGTCCGCCTGGTCACGCCCCGCGTCGACGCCCAGACCCGGGTCGGCCTGGCGCGGGTCAGCCTCGGCTCTCCCGGCAGCTTCCGGCCGGGGATGTTCGCCAAGGCCAGCATCGATGTCGGCGACCAGCCGGCGCTGGTCACGCCGCAGAGCGCGGTGGTCTTCCGGTCCGGCAAGCCCGGCGTCTATGTGATCGACGCCAAGGGTGACGCCCGCTTCCGCGAGGTGGCCACCGGCGCCCGGGTCGGGACCCAGGTGGAGATCGTCTCGGGCCTGCGCGAGGGCGAGCGGGTGGTGGTCAGCGGCGCGGGCTTCCTGGCCGACGGGGACCATGTCCGGGTGGTCGCCGCCCAACCCAAACCCCAACCCTAGGCGAAGCCGATGTTCCGCAACATCTCCGCCTGGTCGATCAAGAACCCGATCCCGGTCGTCCTGCTGTTCGTCATCCTCACGGTGGCGGGGATCCAGGGCTTCCTGCAGATGCGGGTGAACAACTTCCCCGACATCGACTTCCCGCTGGTCGTGGTCAGCGCCGGCCAGCCCGGCGCCGCGCCGCCGGAACTGGAGACCCAGGTCACCCGCATCGTCGAGGATGCCATGACCGGACTCCAGGGTGTGCGCCACGTTCGCTCGGTCGTCGGCGACGGCTCCAGCAGCACCTCGATCGAGTTCGAGATCGGCACCGACCTGGAAAAGGCAACCAACGACGTGCGCAACGCCGTCGCCTCCATTCGGGCCGACCTGCCGCAGGATATTCCCGAGCCGATCGTCACCCGCATCGACATCTCCGGACAGCCGCTGATCACCTACGTGGTGCGGTCCGGCGCGCTCAATCCCGAGGAGCTGAGCTGGTTCGTCGACAACGATGTCTCCAAGCGGCTGCTGGCCATCGACGGCATCGCCCAGGTTACGCGTGAAGGCGGGGTGAGCCGCGAGATCCGCGTCCAGCTGGATCCCAGCAAGCTGGCGGCGCAGGGCGTCACGGCCGCCCAGGTCAGCCAGACCCTGAAACAGATCAACGCCGACCTTCCCGGCGGCCGGGCCACCCTCGGCGGCGAGGAGCGGGCGATCCGCACCCTGGGCGGCGCCGACACGGTCGAACAGCTGGCCGATAAGCGGATCGCGCTCGGTGGTGGCCGCAGCGTGCGGCTGGGCGACCTGGGCGAGGTCAGGGACAGCTGGACCGAACCGCGCATCCGCGCCCGCTTCAACGGCGAGGAAGTCGTCAGCTTCTCCATGCTGCGCACCCGCGACGGCAGTGAGGTCAAGGCCGGCAAGGCGGTGCGCGAGGCGGTCGCCAAGCTCGACGAGGAACGCAAGGACTTGCAGATCGAGGAGGTCACCTCCACGGTCCAATACGTCGAGGAGAGCTATTTCGCCTCGGTCGAGGCCCTGCTGCTGGGCGCCCTGCTGGCGGTCGTCGTGGTCTGGCTGTTCCTGAGGGACTGGCGGGCGACCTTCATCACCGCGGTGGCCATGCCGCTGTCGCTGATCCCCACCTTCGCCATCCTTGCCCCGCTGGGCCAGAGCTTCAACGTCGTCACCCTGCTGGCGCTCAGCCTGACGATCGGCATTCTCGTCGACGATGCGATCGTGGAGATCGAGAACATCGTCCGGCATATGCAGCAGCATAAGCTGAAGCCCTACGAGGCGTCGATGGAGGCGGCCGACGAGATCGGCCTGGCGGTGGTGGCGACCACGGCGACCATCGTGGCGGTGTTCGCGCCGGTCGGCTTCATGCCGGGCGTGGTCGGGCAGTTCTTCAAGAGTTTCGCCCTGGCCGCCTGTGTCTCGGTGCTGTTCAGCCTGGTGGTGGCGCGGATGCTCACCCCGCTGATGGCCGCGTACATGCTGAAGGCCGACAGCGGCCCCAAGGAGCACAAGGACCCGTTCTGGATGGACGGCTACCTCCGGGCCCTGGCCTGGGGCATGCGCCATCGCAAGACCTCGTTCGCGGCGGGGACCGCCTTCCTGATCCTGTCGGGCGTGGTGGCCAGCCAGGTGCCGGCCGAGTTCATCCCGGCCGGGGACCAGGGCTACAGCGCCATGAGCGTCGAGCTGCCGCCGGGGGCGACCCTGGAGGAGACCGACGCGGTGGTCATGCGTATCTCGGAGATGCTGAAGGCCCGCCCCGAGGTTAAGAGCGTCTACGGCGGCGTCGGCGCCGGTCTCGCCGCCACGGGTCCGGGCGGCTCGGGCTCGGCCATGAGCGATGTCCGCCGCGCGGCGGTAACCGCCAACCTGGTCGACAAGGGCGACCGCAAGCTCTCCCAGCAGGAATTCGAGCGGGAGATGGCCCAGCAGTTCGCGGCCATCCCCGGCGTCCGGATCCGCTTCGGCGTGGACGGCAGCCAGCCGCTCTATAACGTCACCCTGGCCAGCGATGATGGCGCGGCCCTGCTGAAGGCGGCGCGGGACGTGGAGACCCAGATGCGGGGCCTTCCGGGCCTGGCCAATGTGGTCAACACCGCCGACATCGCCCGGCCGGAAATCCTGGTCGCGCCCAAGCCGGACGTCGCCGCCCGCATGGGGGTGTCGGCCAACGACATCAGCCAGGCGGTTCGCGTGGCGACCCTGGGCGACATCGACCAGCTGCTGCCCAAGTTCAACCTGGGCGACCGCCAGATCCCGATCCGCCTCCGCCTGACCGAGGAGGCGCGCGAGGACATCTCGGTGATCGAGAACCTGCGGGTGCCCACGGCTTCCGGCGTGTCCGTGCCGCTGTCGGCGGTGGCCAACATCACCTACGGCGCCGGCCCCAGCCAGATCGAGCGGCTGGACCGCAGCCGCAACGCCACCATCAATGCCGAGCTGGCCGGGATCGCCCTGGGCGAGGCGGACCAGCAGGTCAAGAAACTGCCGGCGATGAATAACCTGCCTCCGGGGGTAAAGGTGCAGCCCTCCGGCGACGTCGAGGCGTTCGCCGAGCTGGGCATCGGCTTCCTGACCGCCTTCGTGACGGGCATCCTGCTGATGTATGCGGTTCTGGTGCTGCTGTTCCGCAGCTTCATCCACCCGATCACCATCCAGATGGCCCTGCCGCTGGCCCTGGGCGGGGCCTTCTTCGCCCTGCTGATCTCCAGCACCAACCTGTCCATGCCGGCCCTGATCGGCCTGCTGATGCTGATGGGGATCGCGGCCAAGAACTCGATCCTGCTGGTCGAGTACGCCATCGAGGCGCGGATCGCCGGCATGACCCGCTACGACGCCCTGATGGACGCCGCCCACAAGCGGGCGCGGCCGATTCTGATGACCACCGTGGCCATGGGCGCCGGGATGCTGCCGGTCGCCGCCGGCTGGGGCGCGGACGTCGAGTTCCGCCAGCCGATGGCCATCGCCGTGCTCGGCGGCCTGATCACCTCCACCCTGCTCAGCCTGCTGTTCGTGCCGGTGATGTTCACCACGGTCGAGGACCTCGGCGGGTTCGCCGGCTGGGTGCTGAACCGGCGCGGCAAGACATGGAAGCAGCGCAAGGCGGAACTGGGCGCGGCGCCGACCGTCGCGGCCCCGGCGGCGGGTTGAACCAAAGCCCCGAACTGGCGTTCTTCGTCCAGGTGGGGCCCTTATTCATGGACAGCGCTGAATGACGACCCAGCAGGCGCTGTCCTTCGCGCTCGTCGGCCTGACCGTGATCGCCTTCATCTGGGGGCGGTGGCGATATGACCTGATCGCGCTCGGCGCCTTGGCGTTGGGGGTGGCCATCGGGGTGATCCCGATCAAGAGCGCCTTCGAAGGGTTCGCCAACGACATCGTTATAATCATTGCCAGCGCCCTGGTGCTGAGCGCGGCGGTGGCCCGATCGGGGCTTGTGGACACGCTGATGGCGCCGCTGGTTCCCCGGCTGAAGACCGAGAAGAGTCAGGTGCCGGTGTTCGCCGCCGCCACGGCCCTGCTGTCGATGGCCAGCAAGAATGTCGGGGCCCTGGCCCTGATGATGCCCAGCGCCTTGCAGATCGCCAAGCGGACCGGTGTTCCCGCCTCCCGCCTGCTGATGCCGATGAGCTTCGCCAGCCTGGTCGGCGGGCTGGCGGTGCTGGTCGGGACGTCTCCCAACATCATTGTGGCCGAGGTGCGGGCCGAGGGCGGCGGCGAGCCGTTCGGGATGTTCGACTACATGCCGGTCGGCGGGATCCTGACGGTGATCGCCATCGTCTACCTGACCTTCGCCTATCGGCTGCTGCCCAAGGACCGCAAGGCGGCCATCGACGTGGACGCGGCCCTGGCCGCCAACGCCTACATGACCGAGGCGGAGGTTCCGGAGGGCTGGGTCTTCAAGAGCGGCCGGGTGGCGGAGATCAACAGCTTCGGCGACGGCAGCACCAAGGTGGTGGCCATCCAGCGCGGCCGCCAGCGGATTGCTCAGCCCCACTCCAACCGCAAGATTCAGCCCGGCGACGTCCTGCTGCTCGAGGGCGAGGAGCAGGAACTGAACGAGCTGATCGTGCGCGCTGGGTTCAAGCTCAGCCTGGCCGATCGGCCGGTGGTGTTGTCCGAACCGACCGACGAGGTGCGGGTGGTCGAGGCGGTGATCGGGGCGGCCAGCGACCTGATCGGCCAGAGCGCCAAGAGCTTCGCCCTCCACGACGCGCACGGGGTCAACCTGATCGGGGTCAGCCGCAGCGGCTATCGCATGCGCGGGGCCCTGTCCGCGACGCGGCTGCGCAGCGGCGACATCCTCGTCTTGCAGGGCAGCGAGCGCAGCCTGCCCGAGGCGCTGCAGGCGCTGGGGCTGCTGCCGTTGGCCGAGCGGGAAGTGCGGCTGGGCGGCATCCGCCACGCCATCGCCCCGGCGGTCATCCTGGCCGGCGCCATGGTGCTGGTCGCCACGGGCGTCATGGAGGTGGCCGCCGCCTTCTTCACCGCCGCGGTGCTGGTGGTGGCGGTGGGCGCCCTGCGGATGCGGGAGGCCTACGCCGCCCTCGACGCCCCGGTGCTGATCCTGGTGGCGGCCCTGATCCCGGTCAGCGCCACGGTGCAGTCCAGCGGCGGGGCCGACCTGATCTCCGCCGCCCTGGCCGGGGCGTTCAACGGCCTGCCGCCGCTGGTCACCCTGACGGCCATGATGCTGGTGGCCATGATCGCCACCCCCTTCCTCAACAACGCCGCCACGGTGCTGATTGTCGCCCCGATCGGCATGGGGCTGGCCAAGCAGTTGGGCCTCAGTCCCGACCCCTTCCTGATGGCCGTGGCGGTCGGCGCCGGCTGCGACTTCCTCACCCCGGTCGGCCACCAGTGCAACACCCTGGTGATGGGGCCTGGCGGCTACAAGTTCGGCGACTACGCCCGACTTGGGGCGCCGCTGTCGCTGATCATCCTGCTTGTCGCCCCGGCCCTGATCGCCTTCTTCTGGCCGTTCACCGCTTGATAATCCGAGGCCGATAGGAAAACGGCGGGGCAAAACGCCCTTCCACCCAGGTGGACCTCAGAACGGGCCGGGCTGATGTTCAGCATAAACACCAATGTGGGCGCGATGATCGCGCTCCAGAGCCTGAACCTCGTCAACCGCGAGCTGTTCGAGGTGCAGCGCCGGATCAGCACCGGGCTCAAAATCTCATCCCCCAAGGATAACGGCGCGGTCTGGGCCATCGCCCAGGGCCAGCGGGCCGAGGTTCGCGGCCTCAGCGCAGTGACCAGTTCCCTGCAGCGGGGCCAGTCCATCGTCGACGTGGCCCTGAACGGCGGCGAGGAGATCAGCGACCTTCTCACCCAGATGAAGGAAAAGATGCTGGCCGCCTCCGACGCCAGCCTCAACGCCACCGAACGCTCCGCCCTCAGCGCCGACTATGTGGCCCTGCGCAGCCAGATCGACCGCATCGCCTCCAACGCCACCTTCGGCGGAGTGAGCCTGATTTCCTCCGGCTCGACGGGCAACGTCCGCGCCCTGGCCAACGCGGCCGGGACCGACACCATCAATGTTGACCATGTGGACCTGTCGACCACCGGCGGCCTGATCAGCGGCACCCTGGCCGACCTGACCACGGTGACCGCCGCCGACCTGACCAACCTCGACAATGCACTCAAGGGGGTGAACGGGGCGGTCGCCAAGCTGGGCACCGGGGCCAAGGCGCTGGAGCGGCACGAGACCTTCATCGGCAAGCTGTCCGACACCCTGGAGGCCTCCATCGGCCGGCTGGTCGACGCCGACCTGGCCAAGGAAAGCGCCCGCTTCCAGGCGCTGCAGGTCAAACAGCAGCTGGCCATCCAGGCCCTCAGCATCGCCAACCAGCAGCCGCAGCTGCTCCTCCAGCTGTTCCGCTAGAGTAGCGTCCCCTGCGCCTCGCGCGGCGCCTCCGCCACCGTCCAGGTTCCGGCGGGGGAGGGGGTCAGCAGGCCGTCCTCCCCGGCCAGCCAGCGGTCCCAGTCGGCGCGGGCCAGCACCACCGGCTGGCGGTCGTGGGTCGGGGCGATGTCCGGGCCGGGATCGACGGTCAGCAGGGTGAAGCGGGGGTCGTCTCCCCCGTTCTGGAAGCCGGCGAAACAGAACCACGCCCCATCCGTGCGGGTGAACCGCCAGCGGGTCTTGGGATACTTATCGCCGGTAAACTCGAAGAAGCTGGAGGCCGGGACCAGGCAGCGCCCTCGCTCGAACCGGCGGCCTTCGGAACGCATGTTGATCACCGGCGGCCGCTTGGGCTGGCTGGGGGCCAGTCGCCATTTCATACGGACCAGTATCGAATGATCCGTGGCCGGCAGGATGACCGGCGCCGCATCGGTAGGGCGGATGTCGTCGGTCGGCTCGAGATTCGGCGGCCCGTCCGGAAAGATCAGCGGGAAGCGGCTCTCGCTGAAGATCTCGAAGAGCTCGGCGGGCGGAATGTGGTTTGCGTAGTTGTTGCACATGGGTCAGGCGTCCGGCTCAGGATCCGCTCGCGAGGGCTTGGCAGAAGGTGATGGCCAAGGGGCCGAGGCCGTAGAGAAAGCCGGCGATCCGGAGCCTGCCGCTGTAGCCCGGCCGAAGCAGGAACCAGACGAAAATCGGCCCGAACAGCAGGATGGCCCAGGTCAGCCGCTCGCTGATCTGCCGCCGGCGCAGAGGCGGCAGCAGGGAGGCGGTTTCGGGTCCGACGCCGAGCAAAGTCATCAGGGCGAGGCTAGCGTGGAATGCAGCGCCTGTCCCGATCGCCTCGCCGGAACGGGCGACAGCGGCGATCTCACCCTTTCGGGCGATGGCTCTCCGCCCGGCGGCGGCCTAGGCTGGCGTCCATCAGTCGGCCAGCGCGCCAAGGGAGACACGCCATGACCTTCCAACAGACCGGCACCCCGGTCGCCTTCGTCAACGTCAGCGACCGCGAGCAGGCGCTGGGCTTCTATCGCGACAAGCTGGGGCTGGGCCTGCGCAGCAGCGATCCGTTCGGCGATTTCCTGGAGTTCGGGTCCGCCCTGATCCGGCTGACGGCCCTGCCCGACTACAAGGCCGGCCCCTATCCGATGCTGGGCTGGAACGTCGAGGACATGGTGGCGGCGGTGACCGCCCTGCGCGACCGGGGCGTGACCTTCACCATCTACGACGGCATGGGCCAGGACGCCCTGGGCATCTGGACCGCCCCGGACGGCAAGGCGAAGGTGGCCTGGTTTACCGATCCGGATGGCAATGTGCTGAGCCTGTCGCAGGCTTGAGGGGCTGGTTGGCGGCTGCCGAGGGCCGTAGGTTGGCCGGATGAAACTGTCCCGCTGGCTGATTGCACCCCTTGCCCTCACCCTGCTGTTCTGGGGACCGCCGGCTTCGGCTTTCCCCAATCACAACACCCCGGCCAAGGCCAAGCTGCCGGCCCCGGCCGGCCATGGGGTGGTCATCTCGTCATCGGGCGCACCGAGGAAGTGCGTGGTCAAGGCCAGCCAGCTTCACATCTCGCCGGTGGGGAAGGCGAGTATCTGGGACGTGAAGATCAGTCTGGTGCTCGATAACTACACGGTCAAAAGCGAGTTCGAGGGCCACCACGGGTTCATCAATGTGAACGTGCTGCCGGAAGGGGAGTATCAGTTCTATCCTCACTCCCTGAACGCCGCTTCATATCGCGTCTTGGGCCGGGGGCGATTCAGCGTCAAGGCAGGGGAGACTGTCTATATCGGCGAGATTTTCCGGGTCGCAGGCTGTGGGGATTCGGGCGGCCGCATGGGGCTGGAGGTGCGGGACCAGCAGGCGCGAGACCTGGAGATGGCAAAGCGGCTGCGGTCGGAGATCGACACAACGCGCGTGGTGAAGCGGCTGGCATATGTCGAGGAGGATGTGGGGATCGACGGGAGGCCGGTGGAGGCGCCGAAGAGGTGACTTCGCTGACCCGGCCGGAACTTATGCTGAGCATATTGCAGGCGCGAACGGATCGGGCCCCTGCGTGAGCGAATGAAGGCGCCGAATCACCCCCAAACGTTGGGGGAGGTTCGGGGGCCTGAAAGCCCTAAGCCACCTTCACCCGCGCCGCACTCTCCGGCAAATCCTCCCCAAACGCCCGCTGGTAGAACTCCGCCACCGTCGGCCGTTCCAGCTCGTCGCATTTGTTCAGGAACGTCATCCGGAACGCCAGCCCGACATCCCCGCCGAAGATCTCGGCGTTCTGGGCCCAGGTGATGACCGTGCGGGGGCTCATGACGGTGCTGATGTCGCCGTTCATGAAGGCGTTGCGGGTCATGTCGGCGACGCGGACCATGGCGGCCAGGGTGCGGCGGCCCTCGGCGGTGGCGTAGCGGGGGTTCTTGGCCAGCACGATCTCGGCCTCGACGTCATGGTCGAGGTAGTTGAGCGTGGTGACGATCGACCAGCGGTCCATCTGGCCTTGGTTGATCTGCTGGGTGCCGTGGTAGAGGCCGGTGGTGTCGCCCAGACCGATGGTGTTGGTCGTCGAGAACAGGCGGAAATAGGGGTTGGCGCGGATCACCTTGTTCTGGTCGAGCAGGGTCAGCTTGCCGCCGGCCTCCAGCACCCGCTGGATGACGAACATCACGTCCGGGCGGCCGGCGTCGTATTCGTCGAACACCAGGGCCATCGGCCGCTGCAGGCACCAGGGCAGGATGCCTTCGCGGAACTCGGTGACCTGCTTGCCGTCCTTCAGGACGATGGCGTCCTTGCCGACCAGATCGATGCGGCTGACGTGGCTGTCGAGGTTGACCCGCACCATCGGCCAGTTGAGCCGGGCGCAGACCTGCTCGATGTGGGTCGACTTGCCGGTGCCGTGATAGCCCTGCACCATGACCCGGCGGTCGAAGGCGAGGCCCGCGACGATGGCCAGGGTGGTCTGGGGATCGAACTTGTAGGCCTCGTCCAGGTCCGGCACATGGCTGTCGCGATGGCTGAAGGCCGGGACCATCATGTCGCTGTCGACGCCGAAGACGTCACGGACGGAAACCTGCTTGTCGGGGACCAGGGTCAGCAGGGGATCGGCGGCGGAGGGGGTGTCGGTCAGGTCGGCCATGTCATGGGTTCGATAGCGCGTTTGAAGCGTTGGGCAAACAGGTGTTGGGCTGGAATGGGTGCATGACGTTGGGTGAATCGATGCATTGGCGCCGGTGGCTGGCCGGCGGGCCGGCTCTGGTGAAGCGAATGGTGCTGTCGGCGCGGGCCGAGCTGGCGGCGACGGGCGCATTGCTGGTCCTGGCGATCAGCGTGCTGTCGTTCATCGAGATCGCAGACGATGTGCAGGAGGGAGACACCCGGCGAATCGACCGGGCCATCCTGCTCATGTTCCGCACGGCCGGCGATCCGGAGACGCCGCTGGGCGGCCGCTGGGTGCGTGAGGCGGTGGGGGACATCACCGCCCTGGGCGGCTGGACGGTGCTGACCCTGTTCGTGGTCCTGCTGGTCGGGTTCCTGGTCAGCCTCAGGCGGTGGCGAGAGGCGGCCCTGCTGGCGGCGGCGGCCATCGGCGGCACGGTGCTGGGCCAGACGCTGAAGGGCATCTTCGGGCGGGAGCGGCCAGAGGAGTCGCTGCGCCTGGTCGAGGCGATCCACACCAGCTTTCCTAGCGGCCACGCCATGATGTCGGCGGTGATCTACCTGACCTTCGGCGTGTTGATGGCCCGGTTCGCCAACCGCACGCGGGTGAAGATCTTCGGCATGATCATGGGGGTGGTGCTGACCCTGATGGTGGGGGTCAGCCGGGTGTATCTGGGCGTCCACTGGCCCAGTGACGTGCTGGCCGGATGGTGCGTCGGGGCGGCCTGGGCAATGTTCTGCTGGCTGGTGGTGTGGGCGGCGGAGAGGTGGTGGCGCGCGGATGTGGAGCACGCGCCGCAGGGGTGACCTCGCTAAGCCAGCTTCGCCTTCTTCAGCGTCTTCCACGCCTGGATTACCCGCTGCAGCTTGTGTTCGGCCGAGCGGTCGCCGCCGTTGCTGTCGGGGTGGCAGCGTTTCAGCAGCTCGTGGTAGCGGGCCTTGATTTCCTTGGGCTCGGCGGTTTCGCGCAGGTCGAGGTCGGCCAGGGCGTCGCGCTCCATCTTGCCCAGCTGGCGGCCGTCGTTGCGCTTCTGTGACTGGGACGCGTCAGGCGCGCCCATGCCGAACAGGCTGAACGGATCGGCGAAGGCGCCGGCGTCGCCCGATCCCGCCTTGGCCTCGCGGCTGCGGTTGGAGGCCTTGAAGCTCCAGGTCGGGCGCTCGCCGGTGACGCGGGCGGCCTGGACCTCGGCCACCTGCTCGTCGCTCATGCCGGCGAAGAAGTTCCACTGCTTGTTGTAGGCGGCCGCGTGGGCCTGGCAGAACCAGTAGTGCTCGTGCATCAGCTGCGGCGATTTGGGCGCGCGGGTGGTGGCGGCGGCGCGGCAACCGGCGTGGTCGCAGGGCTTCTCGCCCGGTTTCAGGGCATGGACGTCGTTGGCCGCCTCGTCTTCGCCCTCCTTGGGAGGGCGAACGCGGATGTCCACGAACCTGGGACGGTATTGAAACGAGCGGCTCATGGGACGAAGTATGGGCCTCGAACCCGACCATTTCCAGAATTGAACATGACCGTTTCAGGCCCCATAATGACCGCCATCCGCGACAAGCTGACGGCCGCCTTCACGCCCTCCCGCCTGGAGGTGGTGGACGACAGCGAACGCCACCGGGGCCACGGCGGCCACCGCGAGGGCGGCGAGAGCCATTTCAACGTCGAGATCGAGAGTGCGGCCTTCGCCGGGGTCAACCGGGTGGCGCGGCAGCGACAGGTCTATGCGGCGCTGGCCGAGGAACTGGCGGGGCCGGTTCACGCCCTGTCGGTGAGGGCGACGGCGCCGGGGGAGTAGGGCTAGAGCGCATTCCGATTAGTGGGAACCGGTAATCGGGATCAAACGCGCGACCTGCTCTAGGCGGCGGGCGGCGCAATGACGGGAACGGCCGGGAAATAGGTGCGACAGGGCCTTGGATCGCGCGTCACCAGGGTAAGGCCCAGGACCGCCGCGTGGGCGCCGATGAAAAAATCCGGCAGGGGCGAGCGCTTCAGGCCGCCGCGTCGACGGTAGTCCGCGAACGCTCGCGACGCCAGGAAAGCCGCCTCGTAAGGCAGATCGAGGCGTTGGAAGGTGAGGGGCGCGAGCGCCGCCTCCAGCGCCGCATGGTCGATATAGACCGTCGCAACTTCGCCGTAGATGATCGGGTTGATCGCAATGATGCCGGCGTCGGCAGCGTCGGAAAGGGCGTTTGCGGACCAGTCCGCCCAGACCGGGTCGTCCTCCAGCACATCAATCAGGACATTGGAGTCAATCAAGAACACCGGGCGGTTCCCTGTCCCACCCGCGCGTCATGGCCATCACCTCGTCTGTGGTCAGCTTCACCTGGGCTGCGCCGCGCAGGCGGGTGACCAGTCGCTCGCCCTTGCTGGCCCGGCCTGCCGGAGCCTTGGCCTTGACGATGCGGATCGCGCCGCCCTCGACGACGAACTCGACATCCGTTCCGGGCACGAACCCGGCTTGGCGTCGGATGTCGCCTGGGATCGTCACCTGTCCTTTGGCGGTAATGCGCATCAGTGTCTTACTCCTGAAAGTAAGACTACCACAGCCTTGATCGTTCAGCCAGAAACCCGCCCCGCCGCCAGTTCCCGCAGAACCTTCTCAAGGTCGCCCTGACGGAACGGCTTCTGCAACACCGGCGTGCCGCGGTGATCGTCGACAAGGCCTGCCTCGCCGTAGCCGCTGGCGAAGGCGAAGGGGACGCCGCGGCTCTTCAGCGTGTCGGCAACGGGGAAAATCTGGCGGCCGCCGACGTTGACGTCGAGGATGGCCGCGTCGAGCTCGGCGTCCTTGGCCAGGGCCAGGGCCTGGTCCAGATCCGGGGCGGGGCCGACGATGTTACAGCCGAACTCGGTCAGCATGTCTTCAACCAGCATGGAGACGAGCATCTCGTCTTCCACGACCAAAACCCTGAGGCCGCCCAGCCCCTCGCCGACTTGCATCAACTGACCCCTCCGCCCGGACGCCTGGCGCCGACGGTGGCCGGCCAACCAAAACAACGCCTGAATACAAATGATCGCGGTGACCGCCCGAACGGTCCCGTCGTCTACCGTGCAGTAACGATGTCCGCTGCGTTCGGTTCCGGTGATCCGAGATTTTTATTTCCGCGCGCCCTCGGCGACCAGGAACGCCGCCAGCGCCCCCGGATCGACGGCCCGCACCACCCGGGTGTCGCCCAGGGCCGTGGGCAGGACCAGGGTGATGGCCCCGCCTTCGGCCTTCTTGTCCTGCGCCATGTGAGCCGCCAGGGCGGCGGCGTCGAAAGGATGGCCGGGGACCTGGTCCAGACGGGTCGGCAGGCCCGCGGCCGCCAGCAGGGCCTCGGCGCGGTCGGCGTCGGCGGGCGGGCACAGGCCTTGGGCGGCGGCGAAGCGGAAGGCCAGGGCGCAGCCGGCGGCGACCGCCTCCCCGTGCTTGAGCTGGTCGCCGTAGCCGTTCTCGGCCTCCAGGGCGTGTCCGAAGGTGTGGCCGAGGTTGAGCAGGGCGCGGCGGCCGGCCTCACGCTCGTCTTCGATGACGATCTCGGCCTTCATTTCCACGGACCGGCGGACGGCTACGGCCAGGGCGGCGGGCTCGCGGGCGAGGGCGGCGGCGGCGTGGGCTTCCAGCCAGGAGAAGAAGCCGGCGTCGCCCAAAAGGCCATACTTGATCACCTCGGCCATGCCGCAGGCCATCTCGCGGTCGGGCAGGGTGTTCAGGACATCCAGGTCGGCCAGCACCAGCCGGGGCTGGTGGAAGGCGCCGACCAGGTTCTTGCCGCGCGGCGTGTCGATGGCCGTCTTGCCGCCGACGCTGCTGTCGACCTGGGCCAGCAGGGTGGTGGGAATCTGGATGAAGTCGATGCCCCGCTTGTAGATGGCCGCGGCGAACCCGGCGAGATCGCCGACCACGCCGCCGCCCAACGCCACGATCATGTCTCCCCGATCCAGCTCCAGGGCCAGCAGCCGGTCGGACAGGTCGGCCAGACCCTCGAAACTCTTGCTGGCTTCGCCGGGGGGGATGGTGATGAGCTGGGCTTCGATACCGGCGGCGGCCAGGCTGGCGATCAGGGTTCCGGCGTGCAGGGCGGCGACCGTCTCGTCGGCGACCACGGCGGTGCGGCCGCGCTTGAGGAAGGGGGCGATGCGAGCGCCCGCCTGGCCCAGCAAGCCGGGGCCGATCACCACTTCGTACGACCGGCCGGCCAGCGCGACGGGGACAATGTGGCTCATGGGGCGCTCTGTTCGGCGAGGCGGCCGTGCAGGGCCTGAAGGATGGCGGAAACGGAATCGGTGTGCGGCGTCTCGCCCAGTTCGACGGTCAGGTCGGCTGTCGCGTAGACCGGGTAGCGGACGGCGGCCAGTTGCTGGAGCACCTCCAGCGGGTCCTTGCCGCGCACCAGGGGGCGGTTGTCCTTGCGGGCCACTCGGCGGGCCAGGATCTCGACATCGGCCTTCAGCCAGACGGTCACCGCCTTGTCGACCATCAGGGCGCGGGTCGCCTCGTTCATGAAGGCCCCCCCGCCAGTGGCCAGCACCATCGGCCCCTCGTCCAGCAGCCGGGCGATCACCCGCCGCTCGCCATCGCGGAATCCCTCTTCGCCGAACGCCTCGAAGATCTCGGGGATGGAGCGGCCGGCGGCGGTCTCGACCTCGGTGTCGGCGTCGCGGAACGGCAGGTCCAGGGCGGTGGCCAGGCGGCGGCCGACGCTCGATTTGCCCACGCCCATCAGGCCGACGAGGGCGATGGTGCGGTCGCGCAGGCGGGGGTCGGGCGGGGTCACGGCGAAAGGCGATACACGGGGCGCCCCGGCGGCTCAACAATTCCGTCATCCGGGCGCGCTTCGCTGGGGCCGGGATGACGGGTAAGGTGGCGCCATGCGTCGTCTGCTGCCCGTCCTCGCCGCCGCCCTGTTCGCAACTACCGCATTCGCCCAGGGGGTGGAGGTCGCGCCACTGGCCGCGCCGGACGTGTTCTCGGGCGGATCGCGCGACACCGGGCTGGGCGAAGACCTCTGGAAGGGCTCGTCGGCCGAGCTGGCGCGGCGGATCATGCCGACCATCGGCGGCAAACCGCTCAGCCCCGCCGGCCGGCTGCTGGCCCTGGGCGAGCCGCTGGCCGCCAATGCCTCGGTGGAGCGGATCCCAAACGCGGCGGCGGACCCGGCCCTGGCCGAGGTGGTCGCCGAAACGGCGCTGCTCACCGGCGCCGACGACCGCGCCTGCCAGACCGAACAGGCGGTCGCCATCGGCCGGGGCGAGGTCTACTGGCTGCGGCTGCGGGCCTATTGCCAGGCGATCGCCGGCCAGACCGACGCGGCCCAGCTGACCGTCACCCTGGCGCAGGAAAAGGCCCGCGACCCCGTCTTCGGCCGGTTGATGACCGCGCTTCTCGTCCAGGCCGAGCCCGGCGACCCGTCGGCCCGTAACGGGCTGGACACGGCCCTGTCACGGCGGCTCGGTCTTACCCTGCCGATACCGGCCTCGGCCGACCTGCCCCTGGTGCTGGTCAATGAGGCGGGGCTGCAATGCGCGGGCCGGTCGTGCGACCTGCTGGCCGCGGCGCTCGGGCAGCCGGTGAGCGGCGAGGCCCGTCTTGGCCTGTTCGACGGCACGGGAAAGTCGGCCGCCGCGCCGGGCCGGCTCGCGGCGCTGCAGGTCGCGGCGGATCGGGGTCTGGTCGGGGAGACCGGGCTGATCGCGGTCGCCATCCTGCAGGACGCGCCGAAGACGGGCCTGCCGCCCCACGACCGCGCCGCGGTGATCCGGGCCCTGGTCAAGGTCGGCCTGGTCCAGGACGCCCGGGGGCTGGCCACGGAAGGCGCCTTCGAGTGACCAGGGGCGGCGCCTGGCCCGAGGCCTTCCTGGAGATGATGGCGGTCGAGCGGGGCGCGGCGCGCAACACCCTGACCGCCTACGGCAAGGACCTGGAGGACCTGGGCGGATTCCTCAAGAGCCGCGGCCGGTCCTTCGGCGATGCGGCGGCGGAGGATGTCGAGGCCTGGTTCGTCGACCTGTCAGACCGCGGTCTGTCACCCTCCACGGCGGCCCGGCGGCGGGCGGCGGCGCGGCAGTTCTACCGGTTCGTCCTCGGCGAGGGCTGGCGGACGGACGATCCCTCGCGGCGGGTGGCGGCGCCCAAGCAGGGACGGCCCCTGCCCAAGGTGCTCAGCCGGGCCGAGGTCGAGGCGCTGCTGACGGCCGCCTCGGCGCGGGATGGCGGGCAGGGCTTGCGGTTGGCCTGCCTGATCGAGTTGACCTACGCCTCGGGCCTACGGGTGTCGGAGCTGGTGGCCCTTCCGCTCGCCGCCCTGGCGCGGGACCCGGCCTACCTCATCGTCAAGGGCAAGGGCGGCAAGGAGCGGCTGGCCCCGCTCAACCCGCCGGCCCGGCTGGCGGTGAAGGCCTGGCTGGAGGTCCGCTCCGCCTTCCTGCCCAAGGGGGTCAAGGAAAGCCCCTGGCTGTTCCCCTCGCGCGGCAAGGCCGGCCGGCTGACCCCCCGCCGCTTCGGCCAGCTGCTGGAAGAGGCGGCGGCCGGCGCCGGCATCGACCCGGCCCGGGTCAGCCCCCACGTCCTGCGCCACGCCTTCGCCACCCACCTGCTGGAAGGCGGGGCGGACCTGCGGGTGGTCCAGACCCTGCTGGGCCACAGCGACATCGCCACCACACAGATCTACACCCATGTCGCTGGCGACCGGCTGCGCGAGGTGGTGCAGAGCAAGCATCCGCTGGGGCGTGCGTCCTTCGACACGCCCGCTGCGCGGGCTGCTCAGGATGACGAACAGGGAGCGGGTTCGAAATAGCCCGTCATGCTGAGCAGCGGCCGCAGGCCGCGTGTCGAAGCACGTACCCGGCTTGACGCGCTGCACCGCACAATCCAAACCACCCGCGGATCGAACCGGGGACCCGCCATGAAGACGCCGCGAGGATTTTTCAAGCCGCTGGCCATCGGCGCCCCGACGCCGCCGCGCGAACTGCCGGTGCGGGTCGAGCGGATGATCCACTTCGTGCCGCCGCATCTGGACAAGGTGCGGGCCAAGGTTCCGGAGATGGCCAAACAGGCCGACGTGATCCTGGGAAACCTGGAAGACGCCATCCCCGCCGACGCCAAGGACGCGGCCCGCGCCGGCTTCATCCAGATGGCCTATGAGACCGACTTCGCCGCGCTCGGCGTCGGCCTCTGGACGCGCATCAACTGCCTCAACAGCCCCTGGCACTTCGACGACGTGACCAAGATCGTCGAGGGCGTCGGCGACCGGCTGGACGTGATGATGATCCCCAAGGTCGAGGGGCCGTGGGACATCCACTACATGGACCAGTTCCTGGCCATCCTCGAGGCGCGGCATGGGCTGAAGAAGCCGATCCTGCTGCACGCCATCCTGGAGACCGCCGAGGGGGTCAACAACGTCGAAGCCATCTGCGCCGCCTCACCCCGCATGCACGGCATCAGCCTGGGCCCCGCCGACCTCGCCGCCAGCCGCGGCATGAAGACCACCCGCGTCGGCGGCGGCCATCCCTTCTACAAGGTGATCGAGGATCCCCGCGCCGACGGCCAGCCCCGCATCGCCGCCCAGCAGGACATCTGGCACTACACCTTCGCCAAGATGGTCGACGCCTGCGCCGCCTACGGCATCAAGGCCTTCTACGGCCCGTTCGGCGCCATCGACGATCCCGACGCCTGCGAACAGCAGTTCCGCAACGCCTTCCTGCTCGGCTGCGCCGGCGCCTGGAGCCTGCACCCCAGCCAGATCGACATCGCCAAGCGGGTGTTCAGCCCCGACCCGGACGAGGTGAAGTTCGCGGTCCGAATCCTCGACGCCATGCCCGACGGCACCGGGGTGGTCATGCTGGACGGCAAGATGCAGGACGACGCCACCTGGAAACAGGCCAAGGTGATGGTCGACTGCGCCCGCCAGATCGCGGCGCGGGACCCTGAGTTCAAGGCCCTCTACGGCTTCTGATCAACCGCGCGGCAGTAGGGACAGATAGTCTCGGGCGTTGCGGTGGATCGGGCTGACCGCTTCCACGAACCGCATCAGCGCGGCCGGGTCGGCGATGATCAGGCCGCGGTACTGCTTCTTCACCGCCCCGGCGGCGATCAGGTCGCGAACCACCCGGACAACGGCCGAGCGCGACAACCCCAGGAACTCGGCGATGTCCTCATAGGTCACCGGCGCCGGCAGCGGCATGTTGGCCCCCTCCAGCAGGTCGGGCCGGCGGCCCAGGTAGGTGATCGCCTTGGCCACGCGGGCGCTGTGGGAATCCACGACGTTGATCACCGATCGGTCGTGCTCCATCCGGGCGCGGAAACAGATCAGCTGCAGCATGCCGGCCAACAGCCGCGGATCGCCGAACAGCTCGGTCCGCATCGCTTCCGCGGGAACCCTGATCAGCTTTGAGCGGACCCGCACCACGGTGTCGAACAGCACGCCCCGGTCATCGATCACCGGCACCAGCCCCACCACCTGCGGCGGGGCCATCAGGTCGGCCAGGTAGCGAACCCCGTCGGCAGTGATGGTCACCGCTTCCAGGCAACCCTCGACGACGATCCACATCTCGGTGGCCGGCTCGGATGCCCGGGCCAGCATCGCGCCGGCCTCGTACCAGCCCAGGGTGCTCACCGCCGCCAGCCGCTCCAGCGCCGCGTCAGGCCAGAACGACAGGGGCGCGGCCTTGCGCAGATCCTCCGGTCGCACCGCCTGCCGGCCGTTATCCTTGTCCACGCCGCGATCCCTTACGCCACAACGGGCCCGTCCCGACCCTTGCCCGCGACATTAACCAGATTGGGCAATCGGGAGCGAGGGGCGCGGGGGCTCAAAATGCGCTCAATCGTGTCTGCAGACCCGATCCGTCTTTGCGAAACCTGCTTGGCTGCTCCGGCTACGCCGCGTCCGGAGTTCGCCATGCCCTTCCCCGCCGTCCTCAACCTCTCCAGCCTCAATGGAACCAACGGTGTCCGGATCAACGGAGTCGGCCCGGGGGACAGCACCGGCCGCTCGGTCGACGCCGCGGACGTCAACGGAGACGGCTATGTCGACCTGATTATCGGCGCGAACGCCGCCGATACAAACGGATCCAACGCCGGCGCCACCTACGTCGTGTTCGGCGGGCCCGCGGGGTTTCCGGCCATCTTTGACCTCGCCGACCTCGATGGAGCCAACGGGTTCCGCATCGTCGGCGAGATGGCGAACGACGCCAGCGGTTTCATGGTCGCCTCGGTGGGGGACATCAACGCCGATGGCTATGACGATCTGGCCATCGGCGGCGCCCGCTTGGCCCATGTTGTCTTCGGCGCGGCGGGCGGGTTCGCGGCCGACCTCGACCTTTCCAGCCTGGACGGGACCAACGGCTTTCAGTTTGCCCACCCGCTACGGACGCGCCCGTCCCTGGCCTCGGCCGGCGATTTCAACGGCGATGGCCTGGTCGACATGATCATCGGCTTTGCGGACGACGACTTCTATCTGGTGTTCGGAACAGACGCGGGCTTCCCCGCCAACCTGGATCTGGCGTCCCTCGACGGCAGCGACGGCTTCCAAATCATCGGCGAGTCGACGCCCCATACGCCCGGCCATGAGGTGGCTTCGGCCGGCGATGTGAACAACGACGGCTTCGACGATGTGATCATCGGGCTCAGGTTGGGCGGTCCGGGCGACGATTATCCGGGCGCCGCCTATGTGGTGTTCGGCGCCGCGGGGGGCTTCGCCCCCGGCTTCGCGTTGTCGGATCTGGATGGGACCAACGGGTTTCGCATGGTCGGGGTGGGCGACTTCGCCGCTACGGGCAACTCGGTCGCTTCCGCAGGTGACATCAATGGCGATGGCTATGCCGACATGATCGTCGGGGCCTACTACGCTGACACAAACGGCGACAAATCAGGCGCGGCCTATGTGGTGTTCGGTGCGGCGGGCGGGTTCGCCGCCGATCTGGACCTCGGGACGCTGGACGGGACGAACGGCTTTCGCATCAATGGCGCGGCGACGGGCGACCGCGCCGGCGCGTCCGTTTCCTCCGCCGGTGACATCAACGGCGACGGCCTCGACGACCTGCTTGTCGGAGCCTGGGGCGCGAGCCCCGACGGCTTCCGGTCCGGCTCGACCTATGTGGTGTTCGGGTCCGCCTCCGCCTTCGCGGCCGAGCTGGAGCTCTCCAGCCTGGATGGAACGAACGGCTTCCGCATCGATGGGAATGGGGAGCGCCATCTGACGGGGTATTCGGTCGCGGCGGCCGGTGACGTCAATGGAGACGGGGTCGATGACCTGTTCATCTCAGCCCCCGCCATTGCGGCCACCGGCGAGCCCGGCGCCGTCTTTGTTCTGTTCGGCCAGGCCAACCCGGTCGTCTTCGCGGGCACGGCGGGCGCCGACACCGTCGATGGCGCGGCAGGCGAGGATCAGCTCAGCGGCCTTGGCGGCAGTGACGTCCTGAACGGCCTGGGCGGCGACGATCTGCTGGACGGCGGGGACGCCAAGGACGTCCTCTATGGCGGCGAAGGGGCGGACACCCTCATCGGCGGCGCCGGCGGTGACCTGCTTGACGGCGGCACGGGCGCTGACCAGATGGCCGGCGGCCTGGGCGACGACACCTATGTGGTCGACAGCCTGGATGACATCTTCACCGAGGCGGCCGGCGAGGGCCAGGACAGGGTGAGGAGCAGCGTGACCTTCACGCTCGGCGCCACCCTGGAGAACCTGCAGCTGACCGGCGCCGGCGCCGTCAACGGCTCCGGCAATGCGCTGGCCAACCAGATCGACGGCAACAGCGGCGCCAACAACATCAGCGGCAACGGCGGGAACGACCTCATCCGGGGCAATGGGGGCGACGATTTCCTGAACGGGGACCAGGGGGATGATCAGGTCCTCGGCGGCGACGGGGCTGACAGACTCTCCGGCGGCGTGGGCGCCGACCGCATCGAGGGCGGGGCAGGGGCTGATGAGATCAGCGGGGACGATGGGAACGACATCCTCGACGGCGGGTCCGACAACGATGTGATCTTCGGCTTGACGGGAAACGACCAGCTGAACGGGGGCGATGGAGACGACCTCATGCGGGCGGGTGACGGAAACGACATCCTTACCGGCGGCGGCGGGGTCGATGAGATGCACGGGGACGCGGGGGACGACACCTATTTCGCGGCGGCAGGGGATGACCTCAGGGAACGAGCGAACGCCGGCGTCGACACGGTCCGCAGCATCGATGACTGGGTTCTGGGCGCCAATTTCGAGCGGCTTGTCCTGGAAGGGGCGGGCGATACCGACGGGACCGGCAACGAACTGGCCAACCAACTGACCGGCAACAGCGGCGCCAACATCCTCGATGGGGCGGCCGGCAACGACAACATCAATGGCGGTCTCGGCGCCGACCGGATCATCGGCGGGACGGGCAACGACATCCTGACCGGCGGCGGCGGGATCGACACCTTCGCGGTGCGGCAGGAGTCGGTCTATTCGAGTCTCTCGCCGCAGGGCCGGGTCCTGGAGGTCGACACCATCGCCGACTACCAGATCGGCGTGGACATCATCGACCTGTCGGCGATCGCGTCCGGCGACGCGGACGGCGCCTTCAATCTGGTGTCGAATTTCGACGGTGTCGCGGGCCGGATGACCCTGAAGTTCGCAGGCGGCGTGACCAGCCTCTCGCTGGATGTCGATGGCGACTCCAAGGCCGACTACCTGCTGAAGATCAACGGCGACGTCACCGGCGAAAGCGGCCGCTGGCTTCTCTGAGCCGACCCCCGACCCCCGCCAAATGAGAAGCGCCCCTGCGCAAAGATCGAGAGACGCCCATGGCTTTCCCCGCCCTGTTTGACCTCACCACCCTTGACGGAACCAACGGCTTCCGGCTGGTCGGCGCCCAAGCCGGTGATCTGGCCGGCCGAACGGTGACCTCGGCCGGGGACATTAACGGCGACGGGATCGCGGATATCCTTATCGGCGCCTACATTGCCGACGCGCCGGGCTTCAACACCGGAGCCGCCTATGTGGTGTTCGGCCGGGCCGGGGGATTCAGCGCCAGCCTGGATCTCGCCGCCCTGGACGGAAGCAACGGCTTCCGGCTCACCGGGCTGCCGGACCGGGGCTACGCCGGCCAGTCGGTATCCAGCGCCGGCGATATCAACGGAGACGGCATCGACGATCTGGTGGTCGGCGCGTTCGGCGTCGCGCCGAACGGCGCCAGGTCAGGCGCGGCCTATGTCGTGTTCGGCAGCACGGCGGGGTTCGACGCGGATCTTGACCTGACCACGCTGGATGGAACGAGCGGTTTTGCGATCAACGGCGCCGCGGCCGGGGATTACGTCGGCTGGTCCGTGTCCTCGGCCGGGGACGTCAATGGAGATGGCGTCGACGACCTCATCGTCGGGGCCCGGGGCGCCGACCCCGGCGCCGATCGCAGCGGCGCCAGCTATGTTGTTTTCGGCAGCGAGGACCCGTTCGATGCCGCGATCGAGCTGTCCGCTCTCGATGGCGCCAACGGCTTCCGGATCAGCGGCGTGGGAGTCTTGGATTACAGCGGCTGGTCGGTGGCCTCGGTGGGTGATGTCAATGCGGACGGGTTCGACGACCTGCTCGTCGGCGCCGTCACGGCCGACGCCAACGGTCTCAACTCCGGCGCCGCCTATGTGATCTTTGGCGGAGACGCCGGGTTTCCGGCCGATATCCCGCTCTCCAGCCTTGATGGGACCAATGGGTTCAGGATCGTCGGCGCAGCAGCCGGCGACAGGGCGGGTCGAGTCCTCGGGTCGGCAGGCGATGTGAATGGCGACGGCATCGCCGATCTGATCATCGGAGCCACCAACGCGGACGCCACCGGATCCAACTCCGGCGCCAGCTATGTGGTCTTCGGCGCCAGCGGCGGCTTCGCGGCCGATCTCGACCTGTCCAGCCTGGATGGGACGAACGGCTTCCGGATTTCGGGCGGGGCGGCGGGCGACTACGTCGGCGGCTCGGTCGCCTCGGCCGGGGACATCAACGGCGATGGCTTCAACGACCTGATCATCGGGGCGCAATATTCGGACGCGAACGGGGCCAACTCCGGCTCGGCCTATATCCTCTTTGGACGGTCCGGTCCCTTCGCCGCCAATCTCGACCTGACGACGCTGGATGGCGAGACAGGCTTCCGGATCAACGGTCTGCAGATCGATGGTTACTTCGGATTCGCCGTGGCCGGGGTCGGCGACGTCAATCGTGACGGCGTCGATGATTTCATCGTCGGGGCCTATAGCTCTGACATCAGCGCCGCCAATTCCGGCGCCGCCTACGTCATCTTCGGCCAGGCGGACCAGATCGTCTTCGCCGGCACGCCGGCCGACGACACGGCCAACGGCGGCATCCTGGACGACCAGCTCAGCGGCCTTGGCGGCTCGGACGTCCTGAACGGCCTGGGCGGCGACGACCTGCTGAATGGCGGGGACGCCAAGGACTTCCTCTATGGCGGCGAAGGGGCGGACACCCTGATCGGCGGCGCCGGCGGCGACCTGCTGGATGGTGGGAGCGGTGTGGACGAGATGGCCGGCGGCCTGGGGGACGACACCTATGTGGTGGATGAGTTCCTTGACCGGGCCACCGAGGCCGCGAACGAAGGCCAGGACCGGGTGAGGAGCAGCGTAAACTTCACTCTGATTGCCAACCTGGAAAACCTGCAGCTGACCGGATCTGCCGACATCAATGGGTTCGGCAATGAGCTGGGCAACCAGATCGACGGCAACAGCGGCGCCAACAACATCAGCGGCAACGGCGGGAACGACCTCATCCGCGGCCAGGGGGGCGACGACACCCTCCGCGGCAACGACGGGGACGACCAGGTCCTCGGCGGCGATGGGAATGACCGACTTTCCGGCAACGCGGGCGCTGACCGGATCGAGGGCGGGGCAGGGACTGACAACATCGGCGGAGATGATGGGAACGACATCCTCAACGGCGGGTCCGACAACGACGTGATCATCGGCGGGACGGGCAACGACCAACTGTACGGGGACGATGGAGACGATGAGCTTTTGGGGGGCGAGGGAAACGACGTCCTCACCGGCGGCGCCGGCGCCGATGAGATGTACGGGCAGTCGGGGGACGACACCTATGTCGTAGCGGCGGGAGACACCGTCCTGGAATTCTCCAACGAGGGTACCGACACGATTCGCAGTGCGGGCGCCTGGGTTCTTGGCAATAATTTCGAACGGCTGATCCTGGAGGGGTCGGCCGACATCAACGGAACCGGCAACGCGCTGGCCAACCAGCTGACCGGCAATGCCGGCGCCAACACTCTCGATGGGGCGGCCGGCAACGACAACATCAATGGCGGTCTCGGCGCCGACCGGATCATCGGCGGGACGGGCAACGACATCCTGACCGGTGGCGGCGGGATCGACACCTTCGCAGTGCGGCAGGAGTCGGTCTATTCGAGCCGCTCTCCGCAGGGGCGGTCCTTGGAGGTCGACACCATCGCCGACTACCAGATCGGCGTGGACATCATCGACCTGTCGGCCATCGTGTCGCGCGACGCGGACGGCGCCTTCAATCTGGTCTCGAACTTCGACGGCGTGGCGGGCCGGATGACCCTGAAGTTCGCCGGCGGGACGACCACCCTGTCACTGGATGTCGATGGCGACTCCAAGGCTGACTACCTGCTGAAGATCAACGGCGACGTCACCGGCGAAAGCGGCCGCTGGCTGCTCTAGAGCGCGTTCCGATTAGTGGGAACCGGTAATCGGACCAAACGCGCGACCACAAAGACTCTAGAGCAGCGTGATTTGATTTCATCAAATCGCGCCCTGCTCTAGTACCCGGTTGGGCGCCCCTCAAAATGCGCCCAATCGTGTCAGCAGACCCGATCCGGTTTTGCGAAACCTGCTTGGGTGCTCCGGTTATCCCCGCGTCCGGAGCCATCCATGCCCTTCTCCGCCACCCTCAATCTCGCCGACCTCGACGGCGCCAACGGCTTTCGCATCACCGGCGTGGCCGAGATCGACCAGGCCGGCTACTCGGTCGCCTCGGCGGGGGACGTCAACGGTGACGGGATCGACGACCTGATCATCGGAGCCCGGGTCGCGGACCCGAACGGCCAGAACTCCGGCGCCAGCTATGTGGTGTTCGGCAGCGCCTCTGCCCGCCCGGCCAGCATCGACCTCGCCGACCTCGACGGGACCAACGGCTTCAGGATCAGCGGCACGGCGGAGAGCGACTATACCGGCCGATCGGTCTCCTCGGCGGGGGACGTCAACGGCGATGGCTACGCCGACCTGTTCATCGGCGGCCGCAACTCAGGCTTCGTTGTGTTCGGCGCCGACGGCGGCTTTTCGGCCAACCTCAACCTCTCCAGCCTGAACGGAAGCAACGGCTTCCGCATGATCGGCGGGGGCGACCAGACCGGCCGGTCCGTCTCTTCGGCCGGTGATGTCAACGGCGATGGCCTGGATGACATGATCATCGGCGCCCACAACGCCATCCTCAACGGGGGCGGTTCAGGCGAAAGCTATGTGGTGTTCGGGACCGAAGAGGGCTTTTCCGCCACGGTCGACCTTTCGGCGCTCGACGGGCCCGACGGCTTCCGCATCAGTGGCGCCGAGGCGTACGGCAGCGGTTATGCGGTCGCCTCGGCCGGCGACGTCAATGGGGACGGCGTCGGCGACCTGATCATCGGGGCGCGCTTCGCCAATGCCAATTACGGCGGCGCCTATGTGGTGTTCGGCGACGCCGGGGGCTTCGGCGCCGACCTGGACCTCTCCGCCCTCGACGGGGACAACGGCTTCAGCCTCTCCGGGGTGGGGTGGAACGACTGGACCGGCGGGTCCGTCTCCTCGGCGGGAGACGTCAACGGCGATGGCTTCGACGATGTGATCATCGGGGCCACTCAGGTCGACGGAAACGGCAGCAACGCCGGCGCCGCCTTCGTGGTGTTCGGCGCCGCCGACGGCTTCGCGGCCGATCTCGACCTCGCGGCCCTGGACGGAACGAACGGCTTTCGCATCAGCGGCGGGGCGGCGGGGGACTACGCCGGCCGGTCGGTCGCCTCGGCGGGTGACATCAATGGCGATGGCTTCGACGACGTGATCGTCGGGGCCTCCGGCGCCGACAGCAACGGCAGCCAGTCGGGGTCCAGCTACGTGGTGTTCGGCGCCGCCGGCGGGTTCGCGGCCGTGGTGCAGGTCTCCAGCCTGGACGGGACCAACGGTTTCCGCATTGTCGGCGCGACGGCCCAGGAAATCAGCGGCTGGTCGGTCGATGGGGCCGGCGATGTCAATCAGGATGGCCTGGACGACCTGATCGTCGGGGCCTGGGGCGCGTTCGTGAACGGCGTCTCCACCGGCGCGGCCTATGTCATCTATGGCCAGGCCATGGCGGCGGTGGTCGAGACCGGCACGGCCGGCGCGGACATCTTCGACGGCGGCTCCGGCGACGACCGGCTCAGCGGCCTCGGCGGCAGTGACACCCTGACCGGCCTCGGCGGGGACGACCTGCTGGATGGCGGGGACGCCAAGGACTTCCTCTACGGCGGTGAAGGGGCTGACACCCTGTTCGGCGGCGCGGGCGGCGACCTGCTGGACGGCGGAACCGGCGCCGACCAGATGGCCGGAGGCCTGGGCGACGACAACTATGTGGTCGACAGCCTGGGTGACGTCGTCACCGAAGCGGCGGGCGAGGGCCAGGACCGGGTGAGGAGCAGCGTGACCTTCACGCTCGGCGCCACCCTGGAAAACCTGCAGCTGATCGGCTCGGCCGACATCAACGGCTCGGGAAATGAGCTGGGCAACCAGATCGACGGAAACAGCGGCGTCAACAACATCAGCGGCAACGGCGGCGCCGACCTGATCCGGGGCCATGGGGGCGACGATGTCCTACGCGGCAACGACGGGGACGACCAGATCCTCGGCGGCGACGGGGCCGACAACAT
Organism: Caulobacter sp. SLTY; assembly: GCF_009905535.1. Lineage (GTDB taxonomy): Bacteria > Pseudomonadota > Alphaproteobacteria > Caulobacterales > Caulobacteraceae > Caulobacter. The sequence continues at coordinate 43,765 of NZ_JAAALA010000005.1, forward strand.
TCGCGGCGGCGTGGGCGCCGACCGGCTCGAAGGCGGGGCGGGGGCCGACCTCCTGAGCGGCGATGATGGGAACGACATCATCGACGGCGGTTCTGACAACGACGTGATCTATGGAGATATCGGCGCCGACCAGCTGAACGGGGGCGACGGAAACGACATCCTCCTCGCCGGCGACGGAAACGACGTCCTCAACGGCGGCGCCGGGGTCGACGAACTGCGTGGCGGCGGGGGGGACGACACCTATTTCGTGGCGGCGGGAAACGTGGCCGGGGAAAGCGCCAACGAAGGCGTCGATACGATTCGCAGCGCCGGCGACTGGGTCCTGCGCGAAAATTTCGAACGGCTGGTGCTGGACGGGGCGGGCGACTTCGCCGGGACCGGCAACGCGCTGGCCAACCAGATCACCGGCAACAGCGGCGCCAACATCCTCGATGGGGCGGCCGGCAACGACAACATCAACGGCGGCCTGGGCGTCGACCGGATCATCGGCGGGACGGGCAACGATATCCTGACCGGCGGCGGCGGCATCGACACCTTCGTGGTGCGGCAGGAGTCGGTCTATTCGAGCCTGGCGCCGCAGGGCCGGGTCCTGGAGGTCGACACCATCGCCGACTACCAGATCGGCGTGGACATCATCGACCTGTCGGCGATCGCGTCAGGCGATGCGGACGGCGCCTTCAATCTGGTGTCGAACTTCGACGGCGTGGCAGGCCGGATGACCCTGAAGTTCGCCGGCGGGACAACCACCCTTTCGCTCGATGTCGATGGCGACTCCAAGGCCGACTACCTGCTGAAGATCAACGGCGACGTCACCGGTGAAAGCGGCCGCTGGCTGCTCTGAGCCCACGCCTCGGCGCCGGCCGATCCCCACCGCGATGAGCCCCCAAGCCCTGCCTCGCCGATCCGTCGGCGCGCGCGCAATCTGAAAGACCGACCATGGCCTTCACCGCCACTCGCAAAGCCACCGCCCTCGAGGCCATCAACGCCCAACGCCTCAGCCTCCGGACCCTCCCCGAGGAAGGCGGCGAACAACCGCAAGCCCGGGCCCTCATCCCTGGCGAACCGGTTCGGGCCGCGTTCGACGGCACGGCGGGGAACGACACCGCCAGTGGCGGGTCGACCGCCGACACGCTCAACGGCTTTGGCGGCGAGGACACCCTGAACGGCCTGGGCGGGGATGACATCCTCGACGGAGGCGACGCAAAGGACTACCTCTACGGCGGCGCCGGTGCGGACGACCTGATCGGCGGCTCCGGTGGCGACCTGCTGGACGGCGGCACGGGGGCGGACCAGATGGCCGGTGGGCTGGGCGACGACACCTATGTGGTCGACAGCGTGGACGACGTGGTCATCGAGCTCGCTGGCCAGGGCCAGGACCGGGTGCGCAGCAGCGTCGAGTTCAGCCTGAGCGACGCGCTCGAGAACCTGCAACTGACCGGAACACGCGACATCGACGCCTCGGGCAACGCCTTCGCCAACCAGATCGACGGCAACAGCGGCGACAACCTCATCAACGGCAACGGTGGAAATGACCTGGTCCGCGGCGGCGAGGGCGAGGACACCCTCAGCGGAGACGATGGAGACGACCAGGTCCTCGGCGGGCTTGGCGACGATGTGCTCTACGGCGACGCGGGGATGGACCGCCTCCAGGGCGAGGCGGGGGTTGACCAGCTCCAGGGCGGCGACGGCGCCGATGTTCTGGACGGCGGGGCGGACGGCGACGCGCTGTTCGGGGACTCGGGCGCCGACCAGCTGAACGGCGGGGATGGAAACGACTATCTGGAGGGCGGGGATGGCAATGACATCCTTACCGGCGGCGCCGGGGCTGATCAGATGAACGGCGGCGCCGGGGACGACGTCTACATCGTCGCGGCCGGGGATGTCGTCGAGGAGTATGCAAACGACGGCGTCGATACGGTCCGGAGCACCGGAGCCTGGGTGCTGTCCGACGAAGTGGAGCGGCTGATCCTGGAGGGCTCCGGGAACGTCGCGGGGACCGGCAACGCGCTGGCCAACCAGATCACCGGCAACAGCGGCGCCAACATCCTCGATGGGGCGGCCGGCATCGACATCATAGGCGGCGGCCTGGGCGCCGACCGGATCATCGGCGGGACGGGCAATGACATCCTGACCGGCGGCGGCGGCATCGACACCTTCGCGGTGCGAGGGGAGTCGGTCTATTCCAGCCGCTCGCCGCAGGGGCGGCTCCTGGAGGTCGACACCATCGCCGACTACCAGATCGGCGTGGACATCATCGACCTGTCGGCAATCGCGTCGGGCGACGCGGACGGCGCCTTCAACCTGGTGTCGAACTTCGACGGCGTGGCGGGCCGGATGACCCTGAAGTTCGCCGGCGGGACCACCACCCTTTCGCTCGATGTCGATGGCGACTCCAAGGCCGACTACCTGCTGAAGATCAACGGCGACGTCACCGGCGAAAGCGGCCGCTGGCTGCTGTAGCGAAGCAGACCGCCATCAGCCGCGCGGCGCCTGCGCCAGGTAGTCCCTGGCGGTGGCGTGGAGGGGATTCAGCGACTCGACGACCCGCAGGAGGGCGGCGGGGTCAGCGATGATGAAGCCGCGATACTGCTTCTTCACCGCCCCGGCGGCGATCAGCTCCTGCACCGACCGCACCACAGCCGAATACGACAGCCCCAGAAAGTCGGCGATGTCGTCATACGTGATTGGCGCCGGCAGAGGGGTCTCGGCCCCTTCGAGCAGGCTGGGCCGGCGGCCAAGGTAGGTGATGGCCTTGGCCACCCGGGCGTTGTTGTCGTTGATGACGTTCATATAGGTCCGGTCGTGCTCCATGCGTGCGCGCAGACAGACCAGCCGCAGCATCTTGACCAGCAGCGCGGCGTCGGCCTCCAGTTCGGCGCGGAAGGCGGCCGCCGGGATGCGGACCAGCCGGGTGCGTCCGCGGGCGGTGGCGGTGAACAGCTGCGCCCGGTCATCCAGAGCCGGTGTCAGCCCCATCACCTGCGGCGCGGTCAACAGGTCCGCCAGGAAGCGGTCGCCGTTCGACACGGTAATCGCCACCTCCAGGCATCCCTCGGCGACGATCCACAGGTATTGGGGCGGCTCCTGCGACCGGGCGATCACCTCGCCGGGGTTATGCCAGACCATGCTGCTCAACGCCGCCAGCCGCGAAAGCGCCGCGTCGGACCAGAATGCAAAGGGCGCGGCCACGCGCAAATCCTGGGACCGAACCTCGCCGCCCGCCTTCGCCACGCTCACCTCACTCCGCAGCGGTTCACCATAATGAGGATAAACTAGGCGAAACAACTCTCCTGAGAAGGTCTGGATTTCGGAACTCTGCTTTTCTGCCGCGGCGCGCACCAGCCGCCTGTTTGAAGAGCGTCCCCATGCCCGTCTCCGCCGTCCTCGACCTCTCGACGCTCACCCCGACGGACGGGGTGGAGATCACCGGGGCCGCCCCCGCCGACCAGCTGACCTTCGGAAACAGCGTCGGCGACGTGAACGGCGATGGCTTCGAGGACTATCTGTTTTCAACGAAGATCGACGCCCTCGGGGAGGTCGCGGCCTACATCGTCTTCGGCACGGCGGCGGGCCTGCCGGTCGGCATCGACCTGGCGACCCTGAACGGCTCCAACGGCTTCCGCTTCACAGCCGGCGACAGCGCGATGATCGCCAACGGCGTGGGCTACACCGGGACAAACGCCGGTGACGTCAACGGAGATGGCATCGATGACCTGATCATCAGCGATGGCGATGGCCGGTTCAGCGGGGTCTACACCAACGTCTACGTCCTTTTCGGCAAGACCGAGCCGTTCGACGCGGTGGTCGACGCGAACGACATGGGTCCCGAAGACGGGTTCGCCATGAGCTCTTCGCGGCCCATTCGGCAGGCCAACATTATCGATGATCTCAACGGCGACGGCCTGGCCGACATGATCCTGGTCCGGGACGAAGACGACATCATCTACGTCGTCTATGGGCGCCAGGGGGATGGCGCTGACCTGGACCTGGACGCGCTGGACCCCGCCGAAGGGTTCGCGATCACCTACGCCAATGAGCCTCTCTTTGACGTCGCGGTCGGGGACTTCAACGGCGACGGAAGGCCCGATATCGCGGTCGGAACGCTGCAATCCGACGACGGCAACACTCTGCCGGCCGGCGCCGGAGAGGTCTACCTGCTACTGGGCGACGAGGATGGCTTCGAGTCGACGGACCTGGCGGCCTTGCCGCCAGGCGAGGGTATCCGGATTGCCGGCGAGGTTGTCGGCGGCGGCGTCGGGATGGGGGTCGCCTTCGCCGACATCAACGGAGACGGTCTGGACGACCTGGTCGCCAGCGCCTTCACGCCCAACTCCAGCGGCGAGGTCTATGTGGTGTTTGGCGCGACCTCGGGGGTGGACACGGACCTTCGTCCCTCCGAGCTGAACGGCGCCAACGGGTTCCGGATCGTCGGCAGCGCCCCGAACACCGCACTGGGCCTCGGCCTTTCGGGCGGCGGCGACTTCAACGGGGATGGATACCAGGACCTGATCGTCAGCGCCCGAGGCGCCGCCTTCAACGGGGCGCAGTCCGGAACGGCCTATGTCCTGTTCGGCCGTGCGGAAGGTTTTGCCGCCACCATCGATCTGTCGACTCTCGATGGCAGCAACGGTTTCCGGATCGACGGCGCGGAGGAAGGCGACCTGTTCGGCCTTGCGCCCCGCTTCATCGGCGATGCGAACGGTGACGGCTTTGACGACCTCATGGTCGTCGCCCCCCGGACCGGCAACAACGCATCCCGTATCGCGTCGGTCTACATCATCTACGGCGAAGCCAGCTTCAAGAACTTCGCCGGCACGGCGGACGCCGACGTCTTCGAGGGCGGGACGCTGGGCGACACCGTCAATGGCCTGGGAAGTTCGGACACTCTCAGCGGCGCGGGCGGTGACGATATCATCGACGGCGGAGACGGCGCCGACCGGCTCTTCGGCGACGAGGGCGCGGACGATATTCTGGGCGGCGCCGGAGGCGACCTGCTGGATGGCGGGACCGGCGCGGACCAGATGGCCGGGGGCCTGGGGGACGACACCTATGTGGTGGATGACTTCGCCGATCAGGTGACCGAGGGCCTGAACCAGGGCCAGGACCGGGTGCGCAGCAGCGTCGACTTCATCCTGGGCGCCAACGTGGAGAACCTGCAGCTCACCGGGTCGGGCGACAACAACGGCACGGGCAACGGGCTGGCCAACCAGATCGACGGCAACGGCGGCTCCAACTTCATCAGAGGCGGCGGTGGGAACGACATCCTCAAGGCCGGCGCGGGCAATGATTTCCTCTTCGGAGAAGAAGGTGACGACCTGATCCTCGGCGGGGACGGCATCGACGCCATCAACGGATCGGACGGCAATGACCGCATCGAGGGCGGCGCGGGCGCCGATGACATTCTCGGCGGGCTGGGCCTGGACCTTATCGACGGGGGCGATGGGGACGACATCCTCCGTGGCAATGGCGGCAACGACCAGATCAACGGCGGGGCGGGGGCTGATGACCTGGTGGGCAATTCTGGCAACGACGTCCTGAACGGCGGCGATGGAGCCGACCAGATGGCCGGCGGGACGGAGGACGATATCTACATCGTTACCCTCGGCGACACCGTCCTTGAGAACAGCGGCGAGGGGATCGATACGGTTCGGGCCGGTCTCAGCTGGACGCTGGGCGCCCAGCTCGAGCGGCTGGTCCTGGAGGGGACGGGCGACTTCGTCGGCACGGGCAACGCGCTGGCCAACCAGATCACCGGCAATGGCGGCGCCAACACCCTCGATGGGGCGGCCGGCAACGATAACATCAACGGCGGCCTGGGCGCCGACCAGCTCATCGGCGGGACGGGCAACGATATCCTGACCGGCGGAGGCGGGATGGACACCTTCGTGGTGCGGCAGGAGTCGGTCTATTCCAGCCTGGCGCCCCAGGGGCGGGTTGTGGAGGTCGACACCATCGCCGACTACCAGATCGGTGTGGACATCATCGACCTTTCGGCCATCGTGTCGGGCGACGCGGACGGCGCCTTCAACCTGGTGTCGAACTTCGACGGCGTGGCGGGCCGGATGACCCTGAAGTTCGCTGGCGGGGTGACGACCCTGTCGCTGGATGTCGATGGCGATTCCAAGGCCGACTACCTGCTGAAGATCAACGGTGACGTGACCGGCGAAAGCGGCCGCTGGCTGCTCTGACCGTGTCGCCGCTCTTTGGGAGAACGGTGGTTTGAGAAACGCTCACTCCAAAAAGTCACTAAAATGAGGACATCGCCTTCGGGTTGCGGCAGGACGCCATCCGGGGGGACCCTCACCAAATTGGGTGATCGACGGTCCCGAGTGAGGAGCACCGTTCGATGGCTGATGCGTTCCCGGCAGTCTACAATCTCAACACCCTGAACGGGACGGACGGGGTCCGGCTCAACTCTCCGGACAACGCCGGCGCCTTTGGCCTGGTCGCCCTGGCCGACTTCAACGGCGACGGGCTGATGGACATGATCCTCGGCTCGCCCGGCTCCAACTATGTCGGCTCCAGTTCCGGTTCGGTCTACATCGTCTATGGCCGCAGTGGCCTGCCGGCGAGCTACACCGCCCCGGCCACCCCGACGATCGGCGACGGCGTGGCCCGGTTCGACGGATTCTGGTCGATGGCCCGCCTTGGCACGGACATCACCTCACTGGGCGACATCAACGGCGATGGCCGCGACGACCTCCTCGTCACCCAGCCCTACCTCGAGCTCAATGGCCAGACCTGGGGCTCGGCATTCGTCCTGTACGGCCAGGAGGATTTCGAGGGCACGCAGTACATCGGCGCCCTGACCGCGGAGCAGGGCTTCGAGATCAATATTCCGCTCCCCAGCCGCGGTTTCATGAACGTCGCCGGCGTTGGCGACGTCAACGGCGATGGCGTGGGCGACTTCGCGGTCGGGGTGGAGCAGACCTCAACCGACTTCGTCAGCTTCAACGGCGCGACCTTCATCGTCTACGGAGGCCAGGCGTTCGGTACGTCGCTGGATGTCGGCAGCCTGACCGCCGCCCAGGGCGTGCGGATCAACGGCGCGACCAACTACGAGTACAGCGGCATCGCCGTGTCCTCGGCCGGCGACATCAACGGCGACGGGGTGGACGACCTGTTCATCGGCGCCAAGGCGGGGACGACCAGCGGCTATGCCGGCTTCGTCTACGTGGTCTACGGCAGCGAGGGCGGCCTGGGGGGCGACCTGGACCTGGGGACCCTGAACGCGGCGCAGGGCTTCCGCATCCAGGGCGTGTCGGGCGGCGACGCCCTCGGCTCCAGCGTGGCCTCGCTGGGCGACGTCAACGGGGACGGCATCGACGACTTCGTGCTCCGCGCCGCCTACGGCGAGGCCGGCGGCAACAACGGGGGGGCGGCCTATGTCGTCTTCGGGCGGGCCGACGGCTTTGCCGGGGGGGTAAACCTCGCCACCCTGGACGGCTCGAACGGTTTCGCCATCGGGGCCGCGGCCGACGGTCACCGGCTGGGCGAGCAGCTCGCCTCGGCAGGCGACATCAACGGCGACGGCTTGGCCGATATCCTCGTCGCCGCCCCGAACTTCGGGCCGACCTACGGCGGCGCGGTCTATGTGATCTACGGTTCGGAGAGCTTCTCCTCGGGCGTCCTTAACGTCTCCAGCCTCAACGGCGTCAACGGCTTCGCCATGACCGGCTCATGGTCCACCGGCCGAGGCGGCATGGCGGTCGGCGACATCAACGGCGACGGCATCGACGACATCTTCGTCGGCGCCACCAGCGCCTTGGGCCGCGCCTATGTGGTCTACGGCCGCTTCGAAGCGCCGATCGTGGAAACGGGCGGGGCCGGGGTGGACAGCCTGACCGGCGCGGATCTCGACGACCGGCTTAGCGGCGGCGGCGGGGACGACATCCTCGACGGGGGCCTGGGCGCCGACCGCCTGACCGGCGGCCTGGGGTCCGACACCTTCTATGTCGATGACGCTGGTGACACGACCGAGGAGGCCGACGGCGAGGGGACGGACACGGTCATCGCCTCGCTGACCTGGACCCTGGCCGACTTCGTCGAGCACCTCACCCTGACCGGCGCGGCCGACCTGGACGGCGTGGGCAACGGCCTGGCCAATATCATCACAGGCAACGACGGGGCCAACCTGCTGGACGGCGGCGCCGGAAACGACCGGCTGTTCGGCGGCCTGGGCGCGGACGACCTGGTTGGCGGCCTGGGCTCCGACTTCCTCGACGGGGGCCTCGGGGCCGACGCCCTGGCCGGCGGAGCGGGCGACGACATCTATGTCGTCGATGATGCGGGCGACGTGGTCACCGAACTTGCCGGCGGCGGCTCCGACCGGATCCGCATCAGCGTCCAGTTCAGCCTGGGCGCCTTCCAGGAAAACCTGCAGCTGATCGGCACGGCCGACATCAACGGCATCGGCAACGAACTGGCCAACCAGATCGACGGCAACAGCGGCGCCAACAACCTCTTCGCCGGCGGCGGCGCCGACATCGTCCGCGGCATGGACGGCGCCGACTTCCTCTACGGCCAGGCCGGCGCCGACCAGCTGCTGGGCGGCGAGGGCGACGACTACATCTGGGGTGGGGACGACAATGACCGCCTGCAGGGCGGCAATGGCGTCGACGGGCTCTACGGCGAAGGCGGCATCGACATCCTCGACGGCGATGCGGGCGACGACACCCTGACTGGCGGCTTTGGCAATGACCAGCTGAACGGCGGGGCCGACAACGACAGCCTGTGGGGGGACGAGGGCAACGACATCCTCAACGGCGGGATCGGAAACGACAGCATGATGGGCGGTGAGGGTGACGACACCTTCTTCGTCGACAGCCTCGGCGACACCATCACCGAGTACATCAACGAAGGGACCGACATCGTCCGCGCGACGGTCAGCTGGACCCTGGGATCCAATCTGGAACGGCTCATCCTTGAGGGAAACGGCGACCTGGACGGGACGGGCAACGGCCTGGCCAACCAGATCACCGGCAACAGCGGCGCCAACACCCTCGATGGGGCGGCCCTCAACGACATCATCAACGGCGGGCTGGGCGACGACCGGCTCATCGGCGGCACGGGCAACGATATCCTGACCGGCGGCGGCGGGGCCGACAGCTTCGTGGTCGAGGCGGCATCGATCTATTCCAGCCGGGAGCCGGCGGGGCGGACGGTCGAGATGGACAGCATCAGCGACTACGCGATCGGGATCGACATCATCGACCTGTCGGCCATCGACTCCGGCAGCCAGGACGGGGCCTTCAGCCTGGCGTCGGCCTTCGACGGCTCGGTGGGGCAGATGACCCTGAAGTTCGCCGGCGGGGTCACCACCCTGTCGCTCGATACCGACGGCGACGCAAAGGCCGACTACCTGTTGAAGATAAACGGAAACGTCACCGGCGAGAGCGGGCGCTGGCTGCTGTAGAACTCGTCGGTTCGCCTCGCGGGAGAAGTTGGTCCAACGCCTTGCAGCGTGAGGGTTGCGCGAGTTTTTCCCGCAGAAATTGACCCATGTTTTTTCACTTTCGGAGAACTTTGAAATGCGTTAGCGGCGTAGGCTGAACTATTTTGGGGGGACTACCAACATGGCCAATATCGTCGGCGACAACGATCCGAACACCCTGCCCGGCACCGTGGATGACGACACCATCACCGGCCTGGGCGGCAACGACGTCCTGGAGGGGGGCGAGGGCAACGATACGCTGAACGGCGGCACCGGCAATGACACCCTCAACGGCGGCAACGGCACGGACACCGCCACCTTCATCGACAGCGACGAAGGCGTGGTGGGGAACGTCTTCAGTGTCCAGAGCCTGTCGGGCGACGAAACCGACACCCTGATCAGCATTGAGAACCTGATCGGCTCGAACTTCAACGACCAGCTCGTCGGCGACAACCAGGCCAACGTCATCTGGGGCCGCGGCGGCCAGGATGTGCTGATCGGCCAGAACGGCGACGATACGCTCTACGGCGAGGACGGAGACGACATCCTCCGCGGCCGCAATGACAACGACAACCTCTACGGCGGGATCGGCAACGACTTCCTGCAGGGCGGCGAAGGCAACGACCTGATGGATGGCGGCGATGGCTTCGACCGCGCCAACTTCTTCCTCAGCCTGCCGACCGACGCCCAGGTCGGCGCGACCGTGGATCTGAACATCCAGGGCGTGGCCCAGGACACCGGCCACGGCATGGACACCCTGGTGAACATCGAGCACGTCTCGGGCACCACCCTGGCCGACACCCTGACCGGCGACGCCGGCGCCAACTGGCTGTGGGGCCAGGGCGGTGGCGACACCATCAATGGCGGCGGCGGGGATGACCTGATCGAGATCGGTTCGGCGGGCGCCCAGCTGGTCGGCGGCGACGGCGGGACCGATACCCTGTCGTTCTTCAACAACAACGACTTCACCAGCGGCGTGGTCTTCTCCCTGCTGCTGCAGGGGACCAACCAGGCGGTCGGCGGCGGCGTCTTCGCCACCGGGTTCGAAAACCTCTCCGGCTCGACCTTCAACGACACCCTGACCGGCGATGCGGGCGACAACGTCCTGTCGGGCGCCGAGGGCGCCGACATCCTGTCGGGCGGCCAGGGCAACGACACCCTCTACGGCGACGGCATCGTCTGGATGTATTCAACGACCGGCGGCTCCGGCCCGATTACCACGACGGTCGACCTCGACGCGTTGGGCATCGGCGCGGTTCCCGGCAACGACACCCTGTACGGTGGTGAGGGCAGCGACATCCTCGAGGGCGGCGCGGGCGACGACCTGCTGCTGGGCGGCATCGGCAACGACACCATCCGCGGCGGCGCCGGGATCGACACCGTGTCCTATGAGGACATCTCGGTGGCGAACGGCATCGGCACGGGCGTCTACCTCTGGCGGGCGGAGAACCAGAACCGCAGCCAGGGCGACGGTGGTTTCGACATCATCACCGGGGTCGAGAACGTCATCGGCTCGCAGGTCTCCGACACCCTGGAAGGGGACGGCGGCGACAACGTGCTGACCGGCCTCGGCGGCAACGACGCCCTGGTCGGCCACGGCGGCAACGACACCCTGGTCGGCGGCGCCGGCGAGGACTTCCTGCGCGGCCGGGACGGCGACGACCTTATGCAGGGCGGCGCCGACAACGACTTCCTGCAGGGCGGCGAAGGCAATGACACCTTCGATGGCGGCGATGGCTTCGACCGCGCCAGCCTGTTCCTGATCGCGACCGATCCCCAGACCGGCGCGACCGTCGATCTGAACATCGTCGGCCAGCAGGACACCGGCCACGGCCTGGACACCTTCATCAGCGTCGAGCACGTCTCGGGCACCAACTTCGGCGACACCCTGACCGGCAACAGTGGCGACAACTGGCTGTGGGGCGTCGGTGGGGGCGACACCCTGAACGGTGGGGACGGCAACGACAATCTGGAGACCGGCTCGGCTGGCGCCAACGTCCTCAACGGCGGCGACGGCATCGACACCGCCAACTTCTTCAACAACAACGACTTCACCAGCGGCGTGGTGGCCTCCCTGCTGCTGCAGGGCGTGGCCCAGGCGACCTCCGGCGGCACGGTCACCCTGACCGGCATCGAAAACCTGTCGGGTTCGGCCTTCAATGACGTCCTGACGGGCGACGCCGGGGGCAACGTCTTGGCCGGCAACAGCGGCGCTGACACCCTGGACGGGGGCGAGGGCGACGACATCCTGCTCGGCGACGGCGCCATCCGGATGACCAGCAGCCAGGGCGGCTCAGGCCCGATCACCCAGATCGAGGACGTCGCCACCTTCTTCAACAACCCCAGCAACAGCGGCAATGACATCCTGCGCGGCGGGGCGGGCATCGACACCCTGATCGGCTCCGGCGGCGACGACCTGCTGCTCGGCGGCCTGGGCAACGATACGATCAACGGCGGCGCCGGGATCGACACCGTCTCCTACGAGGACATCTCGGTGGTGAACGGCATCGGGGTCGGCGTCTATCTGCTGCGGCCGGAGAATGTGGCCCGCAGCCAGGGCGATGGCGGCGCGGACCTCATCATCGGCGTCGAGAACGTCATCGGCTCACAACTGTCCGACACCCTGGACGGCGACCACAACAACAACGTCCTGACCGGCCTGGGCGGCAACGACCTGCTGATCGGCGAGGGCGGCGACGACACCCTGATCGGCGGCTCGGGCGAAGACTTCCTGCGCGGCCGTGACGGCAATGACGTCATGCAGGGCGGCGCCGACAACGACTTCCTGTCCGGCGGCGAGGGCAACGACACCTTTGATGGCGGCGACGGCATCGACCGGGCCAGCATGTTCCTTATCCCGACCGACCCCCAGACCGGCGCGACCGTCGATCTGAGCATCGTCGGCCAGCAGGACACCGGCCATGGGCTGGACACCTTCATCAGCGTCGAGCACGTCTCGGGCACCAGCTTCGGCGACACCCTGAGCGGCAACAGCGGCGACAACTGGCTATGGGGCATCGGCGGCGGCGACACCCTGAACGGCGCCGACGGCAATGACCTGCTGGAGACCGGCTCGGCCGGCGCCAACGTGCTGAATGGCGGCAACGGCGTCGATACCGCCAGCTTCTTCAACAACAACGACTTCACCAGCGGCGTGGTCGCCTCCCTGCTGCTGCAGGGCGTCGCCCAGGCGACCTCCGGCGGCACGGTGACCCTGAACGGCATCGAGAACCTGTCGGGCTCGACCTTCAACGACGTGCTGACCGGCGACACCGGAAACAACGTCCTGGCCGGGGCCGAGGGTAACGACGAACTGGTCGGCGGCGAGGGCAATGACACCCTCTACGGCGACGGCATCGTCTGGATGACCAGCGACCAGGGAGGCTCGGGCCCGATCACCTTCACGGCGGACCTGGCGTCCGATCCGGAACTCGGCGCGGTCTCGGGCAACGACATCCTGCGCGGCGGCGCGGGCAGCGACATCCTGGAAGGCGGCGGCGGGGACGACCTTCTGCTGGGTGGTCTTGGCAACGACACCATCCGTGGCGGCGACGGGATCGACACCGTCTCCTACGAAGACATCTCGGTCGCCAACGGCATCGGGGTGGGCGTCTACCTGCTGCGGCCGGAGAACGTGAACCGCAGCCAGGGTGACGGCGGCTCCGACATCATTACCGGCGTCGAGAACGTCATCGGCTCGCAGATCTCCGACACCCTGGACGGCGACCACAACAACAACGTCCTGACCGGCCTCGGCGGCAACGACCTGCTGATCGGTGAAGGCGGCGACGATACCCTCGACGGCGGCGCCGGCGAGGACTTCCTTCGCGGCCGCGACGGCAACGACATCGCCTACGGCGGCCTCGACAATGACTTCTTCTCGGGGGGCGAAGGCAACGACGTGATGGACGGCGGCGAGGGCTTCGACCGCGCCAGCATGTTCCTGTCCCTGCCCACCGACATCCAGATCGGCGCGACGGTCGACCTCGCGATCACCACGGCCCAGGATACCGGGCATGGGATGGATACTTTCATCTCCATCGAGCACGTGTCCGGCACCACCTTCTCCGACACCTTCTATGGGAACGACGGCGCCAACTGGCTCTGGGGGACGGGCGGCAACGACACCCTGGATGGCCGGGGCGGCGACGACCTTCTGGAAGCCGGCATCGGGACGAACATCCTGACCGGCGGCGACGGCATCGACACCGTCCGCCTGGCCGACAACATCAACCCGCCGCTCAACGTGGTCCTCTCCCTGCAGCTGCAGGGCGCGGCGCAGGACACCGGCTCCGGCATGATGACCCTCAGCGGGATCGAGAACCTGACCGGCACGGTCGGGAACGACGCCCTGACCGGCGACGGGGTGGCCAACACCCTGGCCGGGGCGCAGGGCGAGGACAGCCTGGTCGGCGGCGGCGGCAACGACCTGCTGCTGGGCGACGGCGATATCCGGATGGTGTCGAACCAGGGCGGCTCGGGTCCGATCACCGTGATCGAGAACCTGGCGACCTTCTTCAGCAACCCGGCCTACATCGGCAACGATCATCTCGTCGGCGGCGAGGGCGACGACCGGCTGGTCGGCGGCGGCGGCGATGACCTGCTGGACGGCGGCTCCGGGACCAACATCCTCGAAGGCGGCGACGGCTTCGATACCGCCACCTACGCGGGTTCCGACAGCGGCGTCACCGTCCTGCTGGGCAATGGGACCGGCACGGCCCAGGGGCCGGCCAGCGACACCCTCAGCTCGATCGAGCGCGTGGTCGGCTCCGAGTACAACGATACCCTCCGCGGCGGCGTCAACGCCGACAGCCTGGACGGAGACGACGGCAGCGACACCGTGCTCGGCCAAGGCGGAGACGACATCGTCAACGGCGGGGGAGACGATGACTTCGTCCGCGGCGGCGACGGCAATGACCTGGTCGATGGCGGTTTCGGCAACGACTATGTCCACGGCGGCGAGGGCGACGACACCATCGACGGGGGCGAGGGCTTCGACCGGGTGGCGTTCTCGCTGCAGCCGACCGACGTGCAGGTCGGCGTGACCGTCGACCTCGGGCTCCAGGGCGTCGCCCAGGACACCGGCCACGGCATGGACACCCTGATCAGCATCGAGCATGCCTCAGGCACCAATCTGAACGACAGCCTGACGGGCGATGCCCAGGCCAACTGGCTGTGGGGCCAGGACGGCAATGACACGATCGTGGCCGGCGAAGGCGACGACCTGATCGAGGTCGGCTCGGGCAACCACACGGTGGACGGCGGCCTCGACACCGACACCCTGCTATTCTCGCTTCTGACCGAGACCCCGACCGACGTGACCTTCTCGCTGGCCCTGCAGGGCTCGGCCCAGTCGGTCGGCGCGGGCTCTGTCACCGCCAGTGGTTTCGAGAACCTGTCCGGTCGCAACGGCAACGACACCCTGACCGGCGACGAGGCGGCCAACACCCTGGCCGGCGCTTCCGGAGATGACACCCTGGATGGCGGTGATGGCGCCGACCTGCTGGTCGGCGACGGTATCTTCGGCATCACCGGCATCGGCTACAGCGGCGAGATCGCCTTCGAGGCAGACAACGCCGCGGCCGAAAACGACCCGCTGCTCAGCGGAAGCGACACCATCTACGGCGGCGCGGGCGACGACCGGATCGTGGGCGGCGGTGGTTCGGACTACATCAGCGGCGGCGATGATACCGACACCGTGGTGTTCAGCGGCGCCCGCGCGGACTACGATTTCTTCTATACCAAGAGCGGCGAGCTTGAGGTCACGGACCTGCGTGACGGTTCGCCTGACGGCATCGACACAGTGGTCGGTGTCGAGTTCTTCGAGTTCTCGGATGGCGTCTTCAGCTTCGGGGAGGTGAGCGGGCTTTCGCCTGAGGCCAACGATGATCTGCTGCAGACCACGGTCGGCCAGGCCTCATCCATCAATGCCTCGCTGCTGGTTCTCAACGACACCTTCGCCCCGGAGGACAGCAGCAACGGTGAAGTCACCGGCGTGTCGAACGCCGTCGGCCTGACGGTTCAGCTGGTCGATGGCCAACTGGTCATTGTCGCTGGCCCGGGCGGCGGGTCCTTCGACTACACGGTCCAGGGCGACTTCGGCTCCAGCATCGGCCATGTGACGGTCACGGCGGTCACCGCCACGGGCGGCGCGGACGTCTTCTCGCCCACCGGCGACCCGTTGGCGGTCGATTTCCACGGTCTGCTGGGCGGCGACACCCTGACCGGGACGGCCAATTCGGACCGTCTGGTCGGCGGTCTCGGCAACGACACCCTGAATGGCGGCGGCGGGGCCGACGTCATGGAGGCCGGCGCGCAGAACGACACCTACCATGTCGACGATATCGATGATCAGGTGATCGAGGCCGCCAACGAAGGCGATGACCTGGTCATCAGCACGATCAGCTACACGCTCGGCGCCAACCTGGAACGCCTGACGCTGACCGGCCGGGCGGAGTATGCGGGCGGCAACGCCCTCAACAACACCCTGATCGGCACGGACGGCGCCAACATCCTCAACGGCTTCGAGGGCGCCGACGTGATGCGCGGCGGGCTGGGCGACGACACCTATCATGTCGACAGCCTGAGCGACGTGCTCGACGACACCGGCGGCGTCGATACGGTGATCACCAGCCTCAACACCTACGTCATGGGGTTCGCCGCGTTCGAGATCCTGGCGTTCAACGGCTTCGGCAACTTCACCGGCACGGGCAATGGCGCGGCCAACACCCTGCTGGGCGGTGACGGCAATGACCGCCTCGACGGCCAGGCCGGCAACGACATCATGGCCGGGGGGCTGGGCGACGATACCTATGTCGTGGCCCAGACCGGCGACTCGATCGTCGAGGTGTCCGGCGCGGGGACCGACACGATCGAGACCAGCGTCGACTTCACCCTGTCCGCCGAGGTCGAGATCCTCAGGGCGGTCGGCTCCTCCAACCTGATCCTGAACGGCAACGTCCTCGACAACCAGGTCTTCGGCGCCAACGGCAATGACATCATCAACGGCGGCCTTGGGGCCGACCAGATGGCCGGGGGCCTGGGCAACGATACCTACCATGTCGACAACGCCGGGGATGCTGTCACCGAACTGGCCAGCCAGGGCGACGACCTGGTGATCAGTTCTGTCAGCCATGACCTGGGCGACAACGTCGAACGACTGACCCTCACCGGCACGGCGGCGTTCGCGGGCGGCAACGCCCTGAACAACACCCTGACCGGCAACGCCGCCAACAACATCCTCGACGGCCGCGGCGGGGCGGACCTGATGCGGGGCGGGCTGGGCGACGACACCTATCACGTCGACAATGTCGGCGATGTGGTCGAGGACACCGGCGGCGCCGACACGGTCATCACCAGCCTGGCCAGCTACACCCTCGGTTCGGGCATCGAAATCCTGGCGTTCAACGGCTTCGGCAACTTCGTCGGGAACGGCAACGGGCTGAACAACACCCTGCTGGGCGGCGATGGCAATGATCGCCTCGACGGCGGGATCGGCTTCGACGCCATGGCCGGTGGCCTCGGCGACGACACCTATGTGGTGGGCCAGCTCGGCGATACGGTCTTCGAGGTCGACGGCGTTGGGACAGACACGATCGAGACCAGCGTCGATTGGACTCTGGGTGACTTCGTCGAGAACCTGACAGGGACGGGCGGGGGCAATGTGTTCCTGACCGGCAACGCCCTGAACAACGTCATTATCGGCAACAGCGGCATCAACACCATCAATGGCGGCCTCGGCGCTGACCAGATGTCCGGTGGCCTCGGCAACGACACCTACATCGTCGATAACGTCGGCGACACGGTGACGGAACTGGCCGGGCAAGGGGCGCTCGATACCGTCAACGCCTACGTCGACTACACCCTCTCAGCCGAGATCGAGCGCCTGGTCCTGCTCGGGACCGCCGCGGTCGGCACGGGCAACGCCCAGGCCAACACCATCCTCGGCAACGCGCTGGACAACATCCTCGACGGCGGCGGCGGCGCGGACTCGCTGCAGGGCGGGCTTGGCAACGACACCTACTATGTGGACAACGTCGGCGATGTGATCTCGGACACCGGCGTCGGCCTCGACCAGGTGTTCGCCACCATCGGCAGCTTCACCCTGTCGGCAGCCCTCGAAAACCTGACCTTCATCGGGTCCGGCGCCTTCACGGGGACCGGCAACACCCTCGCCAACGTCCTGGTCGGGGGCGCCGGCAACGACACCCTGTCCGGTCTGGACGGAAACGACACGCTCGATGGCGGCCAGGGCGCCGATACCCTGAACGGCGGGGTCGGCAACGACACCTATGTGATCGATGACGCCGGCGACACCATCGCCGACAGCTCCGGGATCGACACGGTCCGCACGAGCCTGGCCAGCTACACCCTGGCCGCGGTGGTGGAGAACCTGACCTTCATCGGCTCCGGAGCCTTCACCGGCAACGGCAACGCCCTGGGCAACATCCTGACCGGCGGCGCGGGTGACGACACCCTGAACGGCCTGGTCGGCGCCGACACGCTCAACGGCGGCGAGGGCATCGACACCCTGATCGGTGATGCCGGCAACGACATCCTCGACGGTGGGCTCGGCGCCGACATCATGAGCGGCGGGGCCCAGGACGACATCTATGTGGTGGACGACATCGGCGATGTGGTGAACGAGGGGCTGAACGCCGGCACGGACACCATCCGGACCACGCTCAGCACCTTCACACTGGGCGCCAATGTCGAGCGCCTGGCCTTCATCGGATCGGGCGCCTTCAACGGTACGGGCAACGACCTGCTCAACACCCTGACCGGCGGTGACGGGGCAGACACCCTCGACGGCGGGATCGGCGACGACATCCTGAATGGCGGCGGCGGCATCGACAATCTGATCGGCGGCATCGGGGCCGACACCCTGGATGGCGGCGCCGGCGTCGACATCATGGACGGCGGGGTCGGAAACGACACCTACATCGTCGATGACCTGGCCGACGTGATCATCGAAACCCTGACCAGCGGGACGTCCGACCGGGTGCGTACGGCCATGTCCAGCTACACCCTCGGCGACCACCTCGAGGGCTTGGCCTACACCGGATCGGGGGTGTTCACCGGCACGGGCAACGCCCTGGCGAACATCCTGACCGGCGGCACGGGGTCCGACACCTTCTACGGCATGGGCGGCGGGGACGACATCCGCGCCGGGATGGGCGTCGACACCCTCTACGGCGGTGATGGGGTCGACAAACTCTACGGCGAGGCCGGCGACGACTTCCTGCTGGGCGAGGCGGCCACGGACTACCTCTACGGCGGGGCCGGGGCAGACACCCAGACCGGCGGGGCGGGGGCGGACTACTTCACCCTCAACGCCCTGGGCGACTCCGGCGTGGGCGCCGGGCTGCGCGATGTCATCACCGACTTCGACAGCGCCGACTTCATCGACCTGCGCCTGATCGACGCCAATACCGGCGCGGGCGGGGACCAGGCGTTCAGCTTCATCGGAAACGGGGCGTTCACGAACGTCGCCGGGCAGCTCCGCTACAGCTTCGATGGCGTCGACACCCACGTGTTCGGCGACGTGAACGGCGATGGCGTGGCGGACTTCGAGGTGCTGGTGAACGGCTCGGTGGCCCTGAACGCCGGCGACTTCCTGCTCTAGACCCCAGCCTGCCCGGCGATGCTTCGCCGGGCAGGCTGTTGGTTGCCTCAGGCTGTGGCCGTTGTCCGACCACCGCGTCTGATGATTGTTAAGCCTGGCTCAAAACGGCATTCGGAGGCCGGCGGATTTTCGCGTCCGCCGAACCCTTTAGGCTCGCCCGGCGTTGGGTGTTCGGCGGAGGCCGAAGCCGCCATCTCCGGAGCCTATGCATGGACCGTCTTGTCGAGGCCGATATGTCACGCCGCGATCTCCTCATCGCCAGCGCCGCCTCGGTGGCGGCGGGCGGCACAGCGGCGCAGGCCGCCGACGCTCTGGCGCCCGCCGGTTCGACGCCAGGTCCGCCGGGCGCGGAGGTGTCGCTGAAGGTCAACGGCCAGGACCGGACCCTCACGCTCGACAACCGCACCACCCTGCTGGACGCCCTGCGCGAACATCTGCAGCTGACCGGCGCCAAGAAGGGCTGCGATCACGGCCAGTGCGGCACCTGTACGGTGATCGTCGAGGGACGGCGCATCAACAGCTGCCTAACCCTGGCTGTGATGCACCAGGGCGAAGAGATCACCACCATCGAGGGGCTGGGCAAGCCTGGCGACCTGCACCCCATGCAGGCGGCGTTCGTCAAGCATGACGGCTACCAGTGCGGCTATTGCACCCCGGGCCAGATCTGCTCGGCCGTGTCGGTGCTGGAGGAGATCAAGGCGGGAATCCCCAGCCACGTCAGCGACGACCTCAACGCCAGGCCCAAGGTTACGGCCGAGGAGCTGCGCGAGCGGATGAGCGGCAACATTTGCCGCTGCGGGGCCTACTCCAACATTGTCGATGCGATCACCGACGTCTCGGGAGGTCGCGCATGAGGGCGTTTTCCTACGAGAAGGCGACCTCGCCGTCCGCCGCGGCCGCCGCCCTGGCCAAGCGGCCGAACGCCAGGTTCATCGCCGGCGGCACCAATCTGCTCGACCTGATGAAGCTGGAAATCGAGACGCCGGAGCATCTGATCGACGTCAACGGGCTGGCGCTGGACAAGATCGAGCGCACGTCAGACGGCGGCTTGCGCATCGGCGCCCTCGTTCGCAACACCGACCTGGCGGCCGACAAGACGGTGCGAAAGGACTACGCGGTGCTGTCGCGGGCCCTGCTGGCCGGGGCCTCGGGCCAGCTGCGCAACAAGGCGACCACTGCGGGCAACCTGTTGCAGCGCACCCGCTGCCCCTACTTCTACGATACCGCCCAGCCCTGCAATAAGCGCAAGCCCGGCAGCGGCTGCTCGGCCATCGGCGGGGTCAGCCGCCAGCTGGCCGTGGTCGGGTCCAGCGAAGCCTGCATCGCCACCCACCCCAGCGACATGGCGGTGGCCATGCGGGTGCTCGACGCCACGGTCGAGACGGTTCGCGCGGATGGCCAGACGCGCGCCATCCCCATCGCCGACTTCCACCGCCTGCCCGGCAACACCCCGCATATCGAGACCAGCCTGGAGGCCGGCGAGCTGATCACCGCCGTGACCCTGCCCAAGCCGGTCGGCGGGACCCAGGTCTATCGCAAGGTCCGAGACCGGGCCTCCTACGCCTTCGCCCTGGTCTCGGTGGCGGCGATCGTCCAGGAGGATGGGCAGGGGCGGGTCGCGTTTGGCGGCGTGGCGCACAAGCCCTGGCGGGTCGAGGCGGCCGACGCGGCCCTGCCGCGCGGGGCCAAGGCAGCGGCGCAGGCCGCCTTCGAAGGCGCTAGGCCGACGGAAGAAAACGCCTTCAAGGTCACCCTGGCGGAACGCACCCTGGCCGGGGTGCTGGCGGAAACGAGGGCCTGAGCCATGAAGTTCGAGACCCCCGCAGGCGACAATCCCATCGACAAGCTGACCCACGTCGGCAAGCCGTTGGACCGCATCGATGGCCCGCTCAAGACCAGCGGCCAGGCCCGCTATGCCTACGAGCGGCACGACATGGCGCCGGACGCCGCCTACGGCTACGTGCTGGGCACGACCATCGCCAAGGGCCGGATCAAGGCCATCGATACGTCCAAGGCGCGCGCCGCCCCCGGCGTGTTGGCCGTGGTCACCCACCAGAACGCCGGCAAGCTTGGCAAGGGCAAGATGAACACCGCCAGGCTGCTGGCCGGGCCGGAGGTGGAGCACTACCACCAGGCCGTCGCTGTGGTGGTGGCGGAGACTTTCGAACAGGCGCGCGCCGCCGCCGGCCTGATCCGCGTCGACTATGCCGAAGCCAAGGGCGCCTTCGACCTGAAGGCCGCCAAGGGCTCGGCCGAGCCGGTGAAGGACCCGCCCGACGCCCGCGCCGGCGACTTCGAGAAGGCCTTTGCCGCCGCCGAGGTCAAGGTGGACGCCGAATACACGACGCCCGATCAGGCCCATGCGATGATGGAGCCGCATGCCAGCGTCGCTGTCTGGCAGGATGACGCCCTGACCCTGTGGACCTCCAACCAGATGATCGACTGGGGCCGCGGCGATGTCGCCGCCACGCTTGGCATTCCGAAGGTGAAGGTGCGGATCGTCTCGCCCTTCATCGGCGGCGGGTTCGGCGGCAAGCTGTTCGTGCGGGCGGACGCCCTGATGGCGGCGCTGGGCGCCAAGGCGGCGGGCCGGGCGGTCAAGGTGGCCCTCAGTCGGCCGATGATGTTCAACAACACCACCCACCGGCCGGCCACCATCCAGCGCATCCGCATCGGCGCCGGCAAGGACGGCAGGATCACCGCCATCGGCCACGAGACCTGGTCCGGCGACCTGCCCGGCGGCGGGCCGGAGACGGCGGCCGAACAGACCAAGCTGCTTTACGCCGGCGAGAACCGGATGACCGCCACGCGCCTGGCCGTGCTGGACCTGCCGGAAGGCAACGCCATGCGGGCGCCGGGCGAGGCGCCGGGGCTGATGGCCCTGGAGGTGGCGATCGATGAGATGGCCGAAAAGCTGGGCCTCGATCCTGTCGAGTTCCGCATCCGCAACGACACCCAGGTCGACCCGCACAAGCCGGAACGGCCCTTCTCCCAACGCCAGCTGGTCGAATGCCTGCGCCAGGGGGCGGACCGGTTCGGCTGGAGCAAGCGCGGCAAGCCCGGCGCCCGGCGCGAGGGCCGCTGGCTGGTCGGCATGGGCGTGGCGGCGGCCTTCCGCAACAACCTGACCATGAAGTCGGGCGCCCGCATGCGGCTGCAACCGGACGGGATGCTGGTCGTCGAGACCGACATGACCGACATCGGCACCGGCAGCTACACCATCATCGCCCAGACGGCGGCGGAGGTGATGGGCGTGCCGATGAAGTCGGTGATCGTGCGGCTGGGCGACTCCCAGTTTCCGGTCTCGGCCGGGTCGGGCGGCCAGTGGGGCGCCAACAGCTCGACGGCGGGTGTCTATGCCGCCGGGATGAAGCTGCGCGGCGTCGTGGCCCAGAAGCTGGGCCTGGATCCGGAAGCCGCCGAATTTGCCGATGGTCGGGTCAAGGTCGGCAACGCCAGCCATGCCCTGCGCGACGCCGCTAAGGACGGCGACCTCGTCGTCGAGGACTTCATCGAATTCGGCGACCTGGCCAAGAAATACCAGCAGTCGACCTTCGGCGGCCATTTCGTCGAGGTCGCCGTCGACGCCTGGACGGCTGAGGTTCGCGTGCGCCGCATGCTGGCGGTCTGCGCCGCCGGTCGCATCCTCAATCCCAAGTCCGCCCGCAGCCAGGTGATCGGCGCCATGGTCATGGGCACGGGGGCGGCGCTGATGGAGGACCTGGTTGTCGACAAGCGCCGCGGCTTCTTCGCCAACCACGACCTGGCGGGCTACGAAGTGCCGGTCCATGCCGACATTCCGCATCAGGAGGTGGTCTTCCTCGACGAGGTCGATCCGACCTCGTCGCCGATGAAGGCGAAGGGCGTGGGCGAGCTCGGCATCTGCGGTGTCGGGGCGGCGGTGGCCAATGCCGTCTACAACGCCACCGGCGTGCGGATTCGCGACTATCCGATCACCCTCGACAAGCTTCTGAAGGACATGCCGGCGGTCGCCTGATCCTTGACCCCTGGCGGAACGCCGTTTGGTCTCTATATGTTCTCCTACGGGCCTGGGGCGGAGCGACTCGCCGACCTGTGCGTTGGGAGAGGCGGGATGGCTTTTGATACCGACGACCGCGAAACCCTAGCTCGGAGCCTGGCCAGGGTCCGCGAACGGACGCGCGCCCTGGCGGCGCCCCTGAGCCCGGAGGACATGCAGCCCCAGGCCATGCCCGACGCCAGCCCGACCAAATGGCATCTGGCCCACACCACCTGGTTCTTCGACGAATTCATCCTCGGCCCGGCCGGCTATTCGCCGCCGGCGCCCGAGGGCGCGCGGTACCTGTTCAACAGTTACTACGAGGCGGTCGGCGAGCGCCAGGCGCGGCCTGAACGAGGTCTGACCACGCGGCCCTCGGCGGTTGAGATCCTCGACTGGCGGGCGCGGGTCGATGAGGCGCTGGAGCGGATGTTCGCCCAGGGCGGCTCGGCGCTGATCAACGACCTGGCGCCATTGATCGAGCTTGGTCTGAACCATGAGGAGCAGCACCAGGAACTGCTGCTGATGGACATTCTGTCCCTGTTCGCCCTGCATCCGGGCGCGCCGGCCTATCGTACCGACCTGGCCTCGGCCGAGGGGCCGGCGGCCGGGCCGACCGGCTGGATTTCCAGCGATGGCGGCCTGGTCGAGATTGGCGCGGGGCAGGGCGGGTTCGCCTTCGACTGCGAACGGCCGCGCCAGCGGGTCTGGCTGGAGCCCTTCGCCCTGGCCGACCGTCTGGTGACCTGCGGTGAGTGGCAGGCCTTCATGGCCGATGGCGGCTACGATCAACCGGCCCACTGGCTGTCCGACGGCTGGGATCGGGCCCGCGCCGAGGGCTGGCGCGCGCCCGCCTATTGGGAAGAGGCGGACGGCGTCTGGACACGCCGCACTCTCGCCGGCCGTGAAGTCGTCGATCCCGACGCACCGGTCTGCCACGTCAGCTACTACGAAGCCGACGCCTACGCTCGGTGGGCCGGGGCGCGGCTCCCCAGCGAGGGCGAGTGGGAGTCCATCGCCGCCACGCGGCCGGTGGCCGGCAACGTCCTCGAACGCGACATCCTGCGCACCGCCCCCTCAGCCGGCGACCAGCTGTTCGGCGACGTCTGGGAATGGACGGCCAGCGCCTACTCGCCCTATCGCGGTTTCGCTCCGGCGGCCGGGGCGGTGGGCGAGTACAACGGCAAGTTCATGTCGGGACGCCAGGTGATGCGCGGCGGCTGCTGCGTCACGCCCGGCGCCCATCTGCGGGCCAGCTACCGCAACTTCTTCGAACCCCACCAGCGCTGGATGTTCTCCGGGCTGCGCCTAGCCAGGGATTGCGCATGAACCAGATCACCCCCCTGTATCCGGACCTAGAACAGGCCCTGTTCGCCGAGGACATGGTCGCCGGCCTGTCGCGGAGCCCGAAGGCCACCCCGCCCAAATGGTTCTACGACGCCGCCGGCTCGGCGCTGTTCGACGACATCACCCGGTTGCCGGAATACTATCCGACCCGCACCGAGCGGGCCCTGCTCGACGCCAAGGGGGCCGAGATCGCCGCCGCCATCGGCCCTGGCCGCACGGTGGTGGAATATGGCTCTGGCTCAGCGGCCAAGGCCATCGCCCTTTTGAGCCAGCTGCAGGAGCCGGCCGGCTACCTCTGCGTCGAGATCGACCCCGGCGCGGCGCGGGCCACAGCAGCGGAGGTCAAGCGTGCCTATCCGGACCTGGCAGTGCGCGGCGTGGCCGGTGACTTCACCCATCTGGAGGGCGAGGTGATGGCCGGGCGCCGGCCGCGCCTGGGCTTCTTCCCCGGCTCGACGGTCGGCAACTTCCCGCCGGAGGAGGCCGGGCGGCTGCTCGGCGCCATGCGTCGGCACCTGGGCGAGGGGGCGCAATTGCTGCTCGGCGCCGACCTGATCAAGGATCGCGCCACGCTCGAGGCAGCCTATGACGACGCCGCCGGCGTAACCGCGCGCTTCAACAAGAACCTGCTGGTCCGGGCCAACCGCGAGCTGGGCGCCGACTTCGACCTCGACAGCTTCGAGCACCGGGCGGTGTGGAACGCCCACCAGGCGCGGATCGAGATGCGTCTGGTTTCCACCCGCGACCAGACGGTCCAGCTGGCCGGCCGCCGCTTCGTCTTCGAGCCCGGCGAAAGCATCCATACCGAGAGCAGCTACAAGTTCGACCGGCCACGCCTGGAAACCCTGGCGGCCGCCGGCGGCTGGCGGATCGCCCAGATGTGGACACCGGCGGACGGGGCCTTCTCGCTCAGCCTGCTGACGGCGGACTGAGCCGTGGACGCCAGAATCGCGGCATAGGGTTCCATTGGCGGCGGACTGTGACTAGGTTCGCCACCTTTCGGGGCGGGCTGCGTTAGGCGAACTATGGTCCATCACTATCTCGAGTTCGAACGGCCGATCGCCGAACTGGAAGGCAAGATCGAGGAGCTGTCCAAGCTCTCCGAATCCGCCGGGGCCGGCGCGTTCGATGGCGAGATCGACGCCCTGCGTCGCCGGCTGGACGACCTGCGTCGCGAGGCCTACGGCAAGCTCGACCCCTGGCAGAAGACCCAGGTGGCGCGCCATCCCGAGCGGCCGCACTTCGTCGATTTTCTCGCGGGTCTGATCGACGAGTTCGTCGAGCTGCGCGGCGACCGCAAGTTCGCCGATGACCAGGCGATCCTGGGCGGCCTCGGCCGGTTCCGCGGCGTGCCTGTCCTGCTGATCGGCCAGGAGAAGGGCCACGACACCACCACCCGGCTGAAGCACAACTTCGGCATGGCCCGGCCCGAGGGCTACCGTAAGGCCGTGCGGCTGATGGACATGGCCGAGCAGTTCAACCTGCCGGTGCTCAGCTTCGTCGACACCGCCGGCGCCTATCCGGGCCTGGGGGCCGAGGAACGGGGCCAGGCTGAAGCCATCGCCCGCGGCACCGAGCGCTGCCTGACCCTGAAGACCCCGATGATCGCCACGGTGACCGGCGAGGGGATGAGCGGGGGGGCCATCGGCATCGCCGCCGCCAACCGCGTGCTGATCATGGAGCACGGAATCTATTCGGTGATCAGCCCCGAGGGCGCCGCCTCCATCCTGTGGCGCGACGGCGCCCGGGCCCGCGACGCGGCCACCCAGATGCACATCACCGCCCAGGACCTGATCAAGACTGGCGTCGTCGATCGAATCATCGACGAGCCTCCGGGCGGCGCCCACTCCGATCCCGAAGCGGCGATCCGCCTTGTCGGCGACGTGATCGAGGACGAGCTGAAGCTGTTGCTGAACCTCAGCCCCGAGCAGCTGTTGGCTCAGCGGGCAGAGCGCTACTACGCAATCGGGCGCACCTCCCCAGTCTGAGGTCTACCTGGTCTTTGAACGAATTCGTTGAACGCATTCGTCCAATTAACCTTACAGTTACGACCGCGTCGCAATCCTACATCGGGGGGTGGGGTCGCGTTTATGAGTACTACCGGAGGGCCGTCGGCCGCCGCCAACGGCGCTGGTGACACCGGTCTCCACATGGGGACCATCTTCAACCTGTCGAGGGCGACCGTGATGGTCGTGGACGACAACAGCTATTCCCTGCGACTGACAACCCAGACCCTTCTGGGCTTCGGCATGCAGAGCCGGCGTCTGTGCTCGAGCGCGGATCAGGCCAGGGCATTCCTCGCGGCCAATGTGGTCGATCTCCTCATCGTCGACTGCGACATGCCGGAGGAGGACGGCTACGACCTGGTCCGCTGGCTTCGGCACTCGGGCATGGACCCCAACGCGTTCGCGCCGGTGCTGATGATCTCCGGCCACATTCGCCGTTCGATGGTCGACAAGGCCCGCGATTGCGGCGCCAACTTCATCGTCACGCGACCGTTAACGCCTTCGGTACTGCTCGAGCGCATCCTCTGGCTGGCCAGGGATCCGCGTCCCTTTATTCAGGCGGGCGACTACCTGGGGCCGGACCGGCGGTTCAACGAGCCGACCCTGCCGCCAGGACAGATCGAACGTCGGTCCGACCGGTTGAGGGCGATGTCCGCCGAGGCGGAAGCCGCCGCCCGGAACGCGGCCGAGCAAGGGGGTTGAACCATGGCCGTCACCGTATTTCGCCGCCGCTCCAACCTGTCCAAACTGGTTGATACCAGTGGGGGGATGACCGCGCTGGCGGCCCTGCGTGGGGCCGAGCGGGAAACCGCCGAGGTCCGGGATGAAGGCCGGGCCATCCTCATGGAAGCCCTCGCAGCCCTCGAAAGCGCCGCGGGCCAGCCACCTTCGACTGTGGCTTGGCTGGACGCCGTCTATGCGGCCGCAGGGGACATCCTGGACGTCTGCCCTGCCGAACTGCCGGCGCTCTACAAGGCGGTCCACGGCCTGTGCGAACTGGCCGACATGCAGCGGCGCGCCGGTCGGCTGGACGCCCCGCCGATCCAGGTCCACATCGCCGCCCTGCGTCCGCTCAGCCAGCCGGGCCAGGACCTGAAAGCCGCCGCTCCGGTGCTCGCGGGGCTCGACGCGCTGCTGAGGCGCGAGGCCGCCAAAACGGTCTTGCCTGACGCCGGGTGACCTCCTGCTAAGCTTTTCCCAACAAATTTTGGGAGACGCACCATGGCCATTCGCACCCGCTTCACCGAGCTGTTCGGCGTCGAGCATCCGATCGCCCAGGGCGGCATGCAATGGGTCGGCAAGGCCGAGCTGGTCGCCGCCGTGGCCAACGCCGGGGCGCTGGGCTTCATCACCGCCCTGACCCAGCCGACGCCGGAAGACCTGGCCAAGGAAATCCAGCGCACCAAGGATCTGACCGACAAGCCGTTCGGGGTGAACCTGACCATCCTGCCAGCCATCAAGCCGCCGCCCTACGCCGAATACCGCGCCGCCATCATCGAGAGCGGCATCACCATGGTCGAGACCGCCGGCTACAAGCCGCAGGAGCACGTCGACCACTTCAAGGCGCATGGGGTGAAGGTCATCCACAAATGCACCGCCGTCCGCCACGCCCTGTCGGCGGAGCGGATGGGCGTGGACGCCATCAGCATCGACGGTTTCGAGTGCGCCGGTCACCCGGGCGAGGATGACATCCCCGGCCTGATCCTGATTCCGGCGGCCGCCGACAAGATCAAGATTCCGATGCTGGCCTCGGGCGGCTTCGGCGACGCGCGCGGCCTGGTCGCCGCCCTGGCGCTGGGCGCCGACGGCATCAACATGGGCACCCGCTTCTGCGTCACCAAGGAGGCCCCGATCCCGGAGGCCTTCAAGCAGCAGATGGTGGCCAACGACGAGCGCCAGACCGACCTGATCTTCCGCACCCTGCACAACACCGCCCGCGTCATGCGCAATCAGGTCAGCCAGGAAGTGGTCCAGATCGAGCGGGCCGGCGGCGCCAAGTTCGAGGATGTGCAGCACCTGGTGGCCGGCACCCGCGGCCGTGACGCCCTGGCCAACGGCGACACCGACGGCGGCATCTGGTCGGCCGGCATGATCCAGGGGCTGATCCACGACGTGCCGAGCGTGAAGGAGCTGGTCGACCGTATCGTCGCCGAGGCCGAGGACCTGATCCGCGCCCGCCTGGAAAGCATGATTGCCCCGGGCGCGCGCGTGGCGGCCGAATAGGCCGCCAATAGAATCTGCGAGGGCGCCACTGTCGGGAATTTGATCAGTATACGTCAAATGCCGTTTCTGGATTCTGCCAGGCAATAGACTAGAAACAACTGTGACGGTCCTGTGAAGTTTTCGCGAATAGGCAACCGGAAACCGCCGTCTTAGGTCAGCGTTAGTAAGCGTCCGGCAAATCCACCGCATGTGTGGAGCTTGTCGATGCTGACCCTGCGTGAGGCCGTGACATCCGTCATTCCGGCGCGGCCGGACGATCCCGGCGGCCTGCTATACGATCGCTTCAGCGCCGAGCCCGACACCCTGATCGTGCCGGTCGTCGACGAAGGCGGCCGGCCCGTGGGGCTGCTCGATCGCAACAGCTTCTTCCTTAAGATGGCCGCCGAGTTCGGCCGCGCCCTCTATGCCCGTCGGCCAATCTCGGCGCTGATGAACACCGAGCCTCTGCTGGTCGACGTCCATGTGCCGCTGGCCGACTTTACCGCCGACAGCCTCTCGGCCCAGCCCTCGGAGCTGCTCAGCGGCTTCATCGTCACCCAGGACGGGCGATACCTGGGCGTCGGCACCGTCCTGGCCCTGCTGCAGGCGTCCAGTGACGCCAACCGCCGGGTCGCCCGCGCCCTGGCCGAGGCCAGCGCCGAGGCCCAGCGCGCCCGCAAGTTCATGACCGAGGTGGTCGAGGCCATGCCGGCCGTGGTCTTTGTCAAGCGGGCCAGCGACCTGTCCTATGTGCTGGTCAACGCCGCCTGCGAACAGCAACTGGGCTATTCCAGCGAAGAAATGGTCGGCCGCACCGACGCGGCCTTCTACGAACCGGACCTGGCCGCCATCTACCGCGAGCGTGACCAGGAGGTGCTGGCGTCCGGCGAGGTGCGGGTGGTTGAGGAGGACATCATTCCCCGGCCCGACGGCGGCCATGTCACCCTGCGCACAAAGAAGCGCGCCATTCTCGGCCCCGACGGACGGCCTGAATACCTGATCGGCGTTTCCGAGGATATCTCGGAGCGCAAGCGGGCCGAGGCCCAGATCGCCCGTCTGGCGCACTACGATCCCCTTACCGACCTGCCCAACCGGGTGCTGTTCCAGTCGGCCCTGCGCGAGGCCCTGGCGCGTTCGGCGCGGCAGGGCTCGCCGGTGGCGGTGCACTGCGTCGATCTGGACCGGTTCAAGGTGGTCAACGATACGCTTGGGCACCCAGCAGGCGACGCGCTGTTGCGGGCGGCGGCGGAGCGGCTGCGGGGCTGCGCGCGAGAAGGTGACACGGTGGCCAGGCTCGGCGGGGACGAGTTCGCGGTGGTCCAGTGCGGCCTGACCGGGGGCGGCGCCGACGCCACCCGGCTGGCGGCCCGCATCGTCGAGGCCATGGCTCAGCCGTTCGACATCCAGGGACAGCAGGTGGTGGCCGGGGCGAGCGTCGGCGTCGCCCTGTCCCCCGACGACGGGACCGAGCCGGACGAACTGCTCAAGAAGGCCGACATGGCCCTGTACCGCGCCAAGGCCGAGGGCCGCGGCGCCTTCCATTTCTTCGAACGCTCGATGGACGAGAAGCTGCAGGCCCGCCGCCTGCTGGAGCTGGATCTCCGCCGGGCGTTGGGCGCCGGGGAGTTCGAGCTCTACTACCAGCCGCTCTTCTGCCTGGCCCGCGACCGGGTCAGCGGCTGCGAGGCTCTGATCCGCTGGCGCCATCCCGAGCGCGGCATGATCTCGCCGGCCGAGTTCATCCCCCTGGCCGAGGAGATCGGCCTGATCGTGCCGCTTGGCGACTGGGTGCTGCGCCAGGCCTGCGCCGAAGCGGCCAACTGGCCGATGGACGTGCGGCTGGCGGTCAACCTCTCGCCCACCCAGTTCCGCGGCAAGCATCTGGTTCAGTCGGTGATCTCGGCCCTGGCCGCCTCGGGCCTCGATCCCCGCCGCCTGGAGCTGGAGATCACCGAGTCGGTGCTGCTGCAGGACAGCGCCGCCAACCTGGCCGTGCTGCACGACCTTAAGGATCTCGGCGTCCGCATCTCGATGGACGACTTCGGCACCGGCTATTCGTCGCTGAGCTACCTGCGCAGTTTCCCGTTCGACAAGATCAAGATCGACCAGACCTTCGTCCGCGACATCCTGCATGATGATGACGCCCTGGCCATCATTCGGGCGGTGACCGGCCTCGGCGCCAGCCTCGGGATTGTGACCACCGCCGAAGGGGTGGAGACCACCGAGCAATTGGACGAACTGCGCCAGCAGGGGTGCCAGGAAATCCAGGGCTATGTGATCAGCCGCCCGGCGCCGGCGTCCGAGATAGCTGCGCTGCTGGGCGTCAATCGGCCAGTCGCGGAGACGTTGGCGGAGCCTAGCCCTGCCGCGCCACGGTCTGGTTCGGGAACAGCGCGTCCCGCGCGGCGGTCAGCCGGCGGCGCAACCCGCGGTGCGCGCGGGTGATAGCATAGTCGATCGTCTCGGCCAGGCTGACGTGCAGAGGCGCGCGCACCGGCAGGCATGCCTCCAGCTCAGCGATCAGGTCTTCAGCTGGTCCATCGTTGAGAAAATGGTTCGCGCCCGGCACCCGGCGGAAGCGCATCGGCCGCAGCGTCCGCACCTCCTTGACCAGCCGCTCGGCGGTCTCGATGGGGGCGAAGTCGTCCTGGTCGCCATGCACCAGATGGATGGGGGTGATGATGCGCTCCAGCGCCTGACGCATGTGGATCAGCTGGCCGGGCTGACCGGCCACCTCCAGCACGGCGTTGCGCAGGTCGCGCGGCACCGGCACATGGCGCAGCAGGAACTGGCCGAACCGCACCAGGAACCGAGCGGTCGGACCCGGATCGCCCAGATAGCCGGACAGCAGCACCAACCCCGCCAGATTTCTGGGCCGACGCGCGGCCATCAGGCTGGCGATCGCCGCGCCGTAGGATTGGCCAACCAGCAGCAGCTTCTGGCCAGGCGCAACGCTCAGCAGAGGCATGAGGGCTTCGGCCTGGATGCGAATGTCGCCGACGTACTCGGCCTCGCCGCTGCCGGCATAGCCGGGCCGGTCGACAACAATCATCTCGCGGTCGCCCGGCAGGGCGGCCAGCACCGGCGCCCAGTATTCGGCCCAGCTTGGCGCGCCGGTCACCACCACGATCTTCACCGGCGCAGGCTTGACGCGCGGGGTAGTCAGGGCGCTCAGGGTCCAGCCGTGACTGCCGCCGCAAGGCATGCTGATGCGCTTGACCTGGCTCTCTTCATAGAGCTCGGCCAGCGGCACATGTTCGATCCGGCCCTGCCGCTCGCTTTCCCAAGCGGCCCAGCCGAGTTCCAGCACACCTTTGGGGCGTTTGCGCGCCACGATCCGTCTCCTGTATTTGCCCGCCTGTCCCAGCGGGATTTCCAACGTGCTTGCGGCCCAAGAGTTCTCCAGGAGAAGCTTAGGGTCACCGATCTTTTTCGTAATGTTGCATATGCGCCCTGAACCTCGGCTAAACAGGCCGTATGCGCCTTCGTCACATCGAGGTTTTCCACGCGGTCTACGCCCACGGTTCGATCAGCACCGCGGCGCGGACGCTGAACGTCTCCCAGCCCTCGGTCAGCAAGGTGCTCAAGCATGCCGAGGACCAGTTGGGCTTCCGCCTGTTCCGGCGGGTGAAGGGCAGGTTGGCGCCGACCGACGAGGCCCACGCCCTGTTCCGGGAGGTCAAGGAGGTGTTCGAACGCCTCGATTCCCTCAAACAGGCGGCCCGCAATCTGAAGCTGGGGGAGGGCGGCCACATCCGCGCCGCGGTCCTGCCGGCCCTGGGGCTCAGCATTGCGCCCTCGGCGGTGGCCCGCTTCCGCGCCAAACACCCGACGGTGACCTTCGACTTCCGGACTCTGCACTACGACGAGGTCCTGCGCTCGCTCTATGAGCACGAGGTCGACATGGCGCTCGCCTACGACTCCATCCAGCACCCGCGGGTGAACAACTTCCAGATCGGCCAAGGCGAGCTGATGATGATGTTCCGGCGCGGCGAGTTCGGCGAGGCGCCGGGCGAGCGGCTGGACCTCAAGGACCTGGAGAGCCGCAACTATATCGGCTCGGGCGCGACCGGCCCGGTCAGCGACATCTTCTCCGCCGAGGTCGAGGGCCGGGGTCTCGTGATCAACGAGCCCATAACCGTCTCGACCTTCTACATGGCCGCCTCCCTGGTGCGGCACGGGGTCGGGGTGGCGGTGGTCGACGAGTTCACCGCCCGGGCCGAGGCGTCCGAGCTTATCGACTTCCGCCCGCTGGAGCCGGCCCTGGCCTTCGGCGTCTACTGCATGCACCTGGAAGACCGGCCGCTGTCGCACCTGTCCGAAAGCTTCGTGAAGGTGATGCGGGAGGTGTTGGAGGAAGTTCGGGGGAGTTAGCCAAAAGCTATAGGGCATGCTCGTAACCGAACTTGCCGCCTGAAGCCTACCCCGCGAATAGTCCGCGCCAGTTCAACGGCCGCGCGGAAG
This sequence comes from Caulobacter sp. SLTY, assembly GCF_009905535.1. GTDB lineage: Bacteria > Pseudomonadota > Alphaproteobacteria > Caulobacterales > Caulobacteraceae > Caulobacter. The sequence goes on from NZ_JAAALA010000005.1 coordinate 76,860, forward strand.
GGCGCCATGATTGCCTCCCCCTATCTCCTCTACCTCGGCGCGGCGACCGACCCGCTGGCGGTGAAGACCGCGCGCGGCGTCGCCGAATGGCGGCCCGACCGCTGCCTTGGCCAGATCCGCCTGCCGGGCGCCACGGTCAGCCTGAACCTGCCCGACCTGACCATCGAGCGGGCCGCCGCCCAGGGCGCCAAAACGCTGATCATCGGCGAGGCCAACGCCGGCGGCGTGCTGAGCCCCGCCGCCATCCCTGTGGTCCTGGCCGCGCTCGAAGCCGGGCTCGATGTCGCCAGCGGCCTGCACCAGCGGCTGGGCGAGGTTCCGGCCATCCGCGAAGCCGCCCAGCGCCTTGGCCGTACGCTCACCGACGTGCGGGAGCCGCCGGCAGACCTGATCGTCGGCAAGGGCGTTCCTCGCCCCGGCCTTCGGTTGCTGACCGTCGGCACCGACTGTTCTGTCGGCAAGATGTACAGCTCCCTCGCCATCGAGCGAGAGATGCGGTCTCGGGGCCTGGCCGCCGACTTCCGCGCCACCGGCCAGACCGGCATCCTGATCACCGGCGACGGTGTCCCGGTCGATGCGGTGATCGCCGACTTCATCTCCGGCGCCGTGGAGCGGGTCAGCCCTGCCCGCGATGACGGTGGCTGGGACGTCATCGAGGGCCAGGGCTCGCTGTTCCATCCCTCCTACGCCGGGGTCACCCTGGGCCTGATCCACGGCGCCCAGCCGGACGCCCTGGTCCTCTGCCACGAGCCCGGCCGCCCGCATATGCGCGGCGTACCTGGCCATCCGGTGCCGGACCTGGCCACCTGCCTGGAGCGGAACCTGGAGGCTGCCCGGTTGACCAATCCCGATGTCATCGCGGTTGGGGTCGCCCTCAACACCTCCGCCATGGGGGCCCAGGCGGCCCTCGACCTCTGCGCCCGCGTCTCGGACCAGTTGGGCCTGCCCTGCCAGGACCCGGTCGCCCACGGAACCCACCTCATCGTCGATCGGCTGGTCTCATGCTTCGCCACGCAAACGTCCGCCGCCAGCGCTGGCCGCTGAAGGCGCCCTTCCGCATCTCGCGCGGGGTGAAGACCGCCGCCGAGACGGTGATCGTCACCCTGCGCCGGGGCGAGGCCTGCGGCCGGGGGGAGGGCACGCCCTATCCCCGCTACGGCGAGAGCGCCGAGGGGGTGCTGGCCCTGCTGGCCGAACCGCTCGCCGCCTTCGAGGCCGGCGCGCCCGATGACGCTGTGCTGGCCCTCCTGCCGGCCGGGGCGGCGCGCAACGCCCTCGACTGCGCTCTATGGGACCTCAGGGCCCGTGAGGGCGGCCGCTCGGTTGCCGCGATGACTGGCCTGGCCCGCCCGGCCGAGGTCGTCTGCGCCATCACCCTGAGCCTGGACGAGCCCGACGCGATGGCCGCCGCCGCCCGCGCCAGCGCCGGGGCGCCGCTGATCAAGATCAAGCTCGACGCCGACAGTCCGGCCGAGCGGCTGGAAGCGGTGGCCGCCGCCGCGCCCCGTTCCCGTTTCATCGTCGATCCCAATGAGGGCTGGACCCGCGCCATCCTCGACGATCTGCGACCCTTGCTGGCCCGCCTGCCCATCGCCCTGATCGAACAGCCGCTGCCGACCGATTCCGACCACGACCTTGAAGGCTTCGATCCGCCCGCCCCGGTCTGCGCTGACGAGAGCCTGCACACTGCCGAGGACCTGGCCGGCCTGCGCGGTCGCTACCAGGCGGTCAATATCAAGCTCGACAAGACCGGCGGCCTGACCGAGGCCGTCGCCACCCTCCGCGCCGCCCGGGCCATGGGCTTCCAGGTGATGACCGGCTGCATGGTCGCCTCGTCACTGGCCATCACCCCCGCCCTGCATATCGCCGGGGCCAGCGATGTGGTCGACCTGGACGGCCCCTGGTGGCTGGCCGGCGACTGGCCCGCCGGGGTGCGGCTGGAAGGTGGCGTGATGCGCGCGCCCAAGCTGGGCTTCTGGGGCGATCAGCCGTGAGCTGTATACCCAAAGGCTATGACTTTCGGAACGATGCGAAAGGCTGAGGTTATTGGCTCGCGGCGCCTGCGAGGCGATGGTGTCACAGTCCGGACACAAGACCGAAGATCGGCCCGGCGCAGGATTTACATGGGGGTAGTGGGCATGGCCCGTCGTCAATTCAACGAGACTCTGAAAACCGTCCTGCTGGCCTCCGCCGCCAGCCTGATCGCCGGCGCAACCTTCGCGCAGGACGCACCGGTCGCCACCGGCGAGGAAACCGACGTCGAGGAGATCACGGTCGTCGGCAGCCAGATCAAGGGCAACAAGGCCACCGAGGCCCTGCCGGTCACCGTGCTGAACAATGACGACATCGACGCCGCCGCGCCCGGCAGCGGCGACGAGCTGTTCCGCTCCATTCCGCAGGCCGGGGACGTCAGTTTCACCGAATCGCGCACGACCGGCGGCATCAATGACGCCCGCGGCGACACGGCCTCGATCAACCTGCGCAGCCTTGGCACCGGCAACACCCTGGTGCTGCTGAACGGTCGCCGCCTGGTGCTGCACCCAGCCATCCAGGTCGAGAACCTGGTGCCGGTCGCGACCGTCAACACCAACACCATTCCGGTCAGCGGCGTGCGCCGCATCGAGGTGCTGCGCGACGGCGCCTCGGCCATCTACGGCACCGACGCCGTGGCCGGGGTGATCAACACCGTCCTGAAGTCCAGCTTCGACGGCTTCACCATCGACAGCGAGCTGGGCTTCACCGCGGACAGCGGCCAGGAGCAGTTCGAACTGTCGTTCGAACTGGGCAAGGACTTCAACGGCGGCCGCAGCAACATCTCGCTGTTCGGCGCCTACACCCAGCGCGACCCGCTTTGGGCCTACGAGCGGCGGTTCTCGCGCAACAGCGACATGCGCGGGCTGTTCAAGAAAGGGCCTTGGGCCGGCGACACCGACTGGCAGAACAACTCGCTCGACACCCCCTGGGGCGAGTTCCAGCGGCTGACCGCCAGCTACGCCGTCTCCACCACGACGGCGAGCTATAACGGGACCAGCTTCACCACCAGCGGCATCTTCCATGTCCAGCCGTCGACCAACGAGGGCTGTATCGTGCCGCTGTCGGGCAACGTCTGCTACGACAACTCCAGCCTCTCGACCGCCAGCACCGACAACAACCTGCGCTACAATTCCAACGATGAGCGCACCCTGTGGGGCGAACTCGAGCGCATCAACCTGTTCGGCTTCGCCAACCATGAGTTCGAGAACGGCATCGAGCTCTACTCCGAACTTGGATACTTCAAGTCGACGTCGACCGGCTCGCGCGAGCAGGAAACCACCCTCACGAACCAGCGGGTGATCGTTCCGATCAATGGCTATTGGAATCCCCTTGGCCCGGTCGGCAGCCCGAACCGCCTGCCGGGCCTGACCGGCGTGGCCACCACCGGCGTGCCGATCGAGCTGATCGATTACCGCCTGGTCGATGCCGGCGCCCAGACCTACACGGTCGACCAATCGGTCACCCGCTACCTGGTCGGCGTTCGCGGCGAGCATTGGGGCTGGGACTGGGACAGCGCCTTCGTCTACAGCCGCGCCGAAACCGAGGACGTCCAGCGGGCGCCCAGCCTGACCCTGTTCCAGGCGGCCTTGGGAGGCACGACCGCCGACACTGCCTACAATCCGTTCAACGGTGGTGACCCGGCGAACCCTGACGAAGGCGACAGCTCGCCCAACGCCCGGAGCATCATCAGCAGCTTCATTGTGCCGGTGACCCGCAAGAGCCACACCTCCATGGCCCTGTGGGACTTCAAGGTGTCGAAGCCCGACCTGTTCACCTGGTGGGGCGGCGACATCGGCATGGCCGCCGGCGTCGAGCTGCGCCGCGAAACTTACGGGGACGACCGCGACAAGCGCCTGGACGGCACGATCACCTACACCGACCTGGCCGGGACCACGACCGGCAGCGACGTGATGGGCGTCAGCCCGACCCCGGACACCTCGGGGGCCCGCAACGTCCAGGGCGCCTTCATCGAGTTCGCGATCCCGCTGGTCGAGCGCGGCAAGTTCCCGATGGGCCTCTACTCGCTGGATGTGCAGCTGGCGGCCCGATACGAGAACTACACCCTGTTCGGCGACGTGCTGAAGCCGAAGGTGGCGGTCAGCTACCGGCCGTTCGAGTTCCTGCAACTGCGCGGCGCCTGGTCGGAGGGCTTCCGGGCGCCCAACCTTCCCCAGCAGTACGAGCGCGGCATTCAGCGCAGCAACAGCCGCACCGACTGGATCCGTTGCGAGATCGCCGTGCGGGCCGGTACGACCGCCGACTTCGACAGCTGCTCGGCCTCGGTTTCGGTGATTTCCAACCGCTCCGGCAACGAACAGCTGAAGCCGGAGGATTCCGAGAACCTCACCTACGGCATCACCTTCGAAACCACCTTCCTGCCGCGTCGCTTCGGCCGGTTCACCGCGACCATCGACTACTGGAAGGTCGAGCAGAACAACATCATCGGCCTGTTCGGGGACGGCAACGCCCTGACGCTGGACTACTACCTGCGCACCCTGGCGCAGGTCGACCCGACCAATCCGCTGCCGGATAGCAATGTGAATGTCGTTCGCGCGCCGGCCACCCCGACGCAGCTGGCCGACTTCGCCGCCGCCGGTTTCGGTCCGCCGTCTGCCGCTCCCGGTTCGATCATCAACGTGATCGACAACTACCGGAACCTGGGTCCGCGCGAGGCGGAGGGCGTCGACTTCGGGCTGTTCTACAGCATCGACGACACCCCCTGGGGCGACTTCGACGTCAAGGTCAACGCCGCCAAGCTGCTGACCTTCTACCAGACGCCCGGTCCGGAACAGCAGCTGCTGCTCGACGCCCAGGCGGCCGGGGTCATCGATCCCAGCATCGTCATTGCGGGCGCCGAGAGCCTGATCCGCCAGAACGGCCGGCCCGAGTGGCGCTGGACCGGGACGGTGACCTGGCGCAAGGGCGGCTGGGGCGTGGGCTACTACACCGCCTATGTCGGCGATGTGGAGGACACCTCCGCCACCCTGCCGGACGGCACCCGCTGGGTGGTGGACGACGTCCAGACCCACAACCTCTACGTCCAGTACACCATCGATTCCAACGATTGGTCGGACGGAACGCGGATCCGTGTCGGCGCCCGCAACATCTTCGACGAACAGCCGCCGCTGGCCGACAGCGACCTGGGCTTCCTGGGCGAGCTCCACTCGCCGCGGGGCCGGGTGGTCTACGCCAGCATCCGCAAGCGGTTCTGATCAAGGAATAGACGAAAGGAAGCCGTCGAATGATCCGGCCCCACGGCCGAGGAGCGCCATCGCCTGGCCTGGAGGGAGGGGGTAACCAACCCCCCTCGCCAATCGCCGCCCGGCGAGAGACGATGGCCGCTTCGACGACTCCTTCGAAAGCCATCGCTTCATGACAGACGCCGCCCCACCCATCGCCGAAACGGCGCCCCAACCCCAACCCAAGAAGGGCGGTCCGCTGCGCTTCTGGTTCGCCATCCCGTTGTGGCAGCGGATCCTCGTCGCCCTGATCCTGGGCGGGGTGATCGGCTACTTCTGGGGAGAGGGCGCAAACAGCATCAAATGGATCGGGGATGTCTTCATCCGCCTGATCCGGATGATCGTCGCCCCGCTGGTGTTCTTCATCATCGCCTCCGGCGTGGCCCAGCTGGGCGACGCCCGCCGACTGGGGTCCATCGGCTTCAAAACCATCGGCATGTATCTGCTGACGACAATCATAGCCGTCAGCATCGGCCTGACCATCGCGACGATCATCGCACCGGGCCTGGGCGCCACCTTCCAGGGGGTGACGCCGGGGGTGGTGACGCCGCCCAAGAGTACGGCGGAGATGTTCATCTCCATCGTCCCGACCAACCCGATCAAGTCGCTGGCCGAGGGCGAGACCCTGTCGATCATCTTCTTCGCCCTGATCATCGGGGTGGCGGTGATCCTTGCCGGCAAGAGCGGCGAGCCGGTGGCCAGGGGGCTCCAGTCGGGCTCCGAGGTCATGCTGAAGGTCGTCGAGATGGTGATGGAGGTCGCCCCGTTCGGCGTCTTCGCCCTGATCTGCGTGCTGATGGGCAACGGCGGGGCCGAAATCTTCACCAACATCGCCAAGCTGGCGGCCTGCGTGCTGATCGGGTCGTTGATCCAGACCTTCATCACCCACGGCGCGGTGATACGGTTCGGGGCTTGGCTGCCGTTGATCCCCTTCTACCGCGGGGTGGCCGACGCCATCATGGTCGGCTTCTCCACATCCTCCAGCTCCGCCACCCTTCCGGTGGCCATCCGGGTGGCGGAAGAAAACCTCGGCATCAAGCCGACGATCAGCTCCACCGTCCTGCCGCTCGGCGCCACCATCGGCATGGACGGCACGGCCATGTACATCGGCATGCTGACCCTGTTCGCCTGCCAGGCCTTCGGCGTCGAGCTCAGCATCGTGCAGTATGTGCTGGTCGCCCTGACGATCGCCATCGTGGCCATGGGCGCAGCGCCGGTCCCCTCGGGCAGTTTCTTCGTCCTGCCGGCTGTGCTGGCCTCGATCGGCATCGTCGACGCCCAGACGGCCCTGATCGTCGGTTTCATCCTGCCCTTCGACCGCATCCTCGACATGATGCGGACTGTCCCCAACGTCACCTGTGATCTCGCCATCGCCACTGCTGTCGCGCGCTGGGAAGGGGAGATCGACGTGGACGAATACAAGTCAGCCAAGGACGTGTGATCCCGTGAAAGCCGCCAAGCCCTTCCGCCTTGTCGCAGCCGCCCTGGCCGCCCTGTCGCTGGCCCTCGCGCCGGCGGCGGGCATGACCCAGCCGCAGCGGCGCCAGTTGCTGGAATACCCCTCGATCCATCATCCGGTGGTGGGCGAGAAGGGCATGGTGGTCAGCCAGAGCGCCCTGGCCAGCGAGATCGGCGCCCAGATCCTGCGCAAGGGCGGCAACGCGGTGGACGCCCATGTTGCCGTCGCCTTCGCCCTGGCCGTCACCCTCCCCCGGGCCGGCAACATCGGCGGCGATGGCTTCACGATGATCTGGGTGGCGGCCGAGCAGAAGATGGTGGTCATCGACTACCGCTCGGTGGCCCCGCGGGGCGCCAAGCTGACCGACTTCGTCAACCGCGACGGCGAGGAGACCCCCGTCGCCTCCAAGGGTTACAAAGCCGCCGCCGTCCCCGGCACCGTGGCCGGCCTGCACCTGGCCCACGCCCGCTATGGCAAGCTGCCCTGGAAGACGGTGATCGCCCCGGCGATCAAGCTGGCGGAGGAGGGGGTGGTTCTGACCCCCGACGAGGCCTTCGTCTTCTCCTGGGGCAAGGAGCGGCTGAGCGAGAGCGCGGACGCCAAGAAGACATTCTACAAGCCGGACGGCAGTCTCTACCGCGCCGGCGAGACCCTGAAACAGCCTGACCTGGCCTGGTCCCTGCGGCAGATCGCCGACAAGGGTCCGGACGCCTTCTATCGCGGCGAGATCGCCAAGCGGTTCGTCGCCGACATGAAGGCCAACGGCGGCCTGATCACCGCCGAGGACCTGGCCGCCTACCGCCCGCAGGTCCGCGAGGCCCTGGTCGGGACCTATCGCGGCCACACCGTCTACACCACCCCGCCAGCCAGCGCCGGCGGCGCAACCCTCCTGCAGATGCTCAACATCCTGGAGCGCTATGATCTGAAGGCCATGGGCTGGGGCGCCCAGTCCCTGCATCTGCAGGCCGAGGCGATGAAGCTGGCCTACGCCGACCGCTACGAGTTCCTAGGCGACACCGACTTCGTGAAGGCCCCGCTGAAAGGCTTCACCTCCAAGGCCTATGCCGACGAACAGGCGGCCAAGATCGATCCGAAGAAGGCCAAGCCGGCCAAGGACCTGCGTGGCGGCAACCCGTGGAAGTACGAGAGCCCCAGCACCACCCACTATTCGGTGGCCGACGCCGACGGCAACGCGGTCTCCACCACCTACACCCTGGGCGCCGACTTCGGCTCGGGCGTGATGCCGGCCGGCACCGGCTTCCTGCTCAACAACCAGATGAACAACTACAGCCACGAACAGGCGGTCGAAGCCGGCGAGAAGGGCGAGGCGATGCCGCTCAACGCCATGGCGCCCGGCAAGCGGATGCTGTCGACCATGATGCCGACCATGGTGTTCAAGGACGGCAAGCCCTGGCTGATCACCGGCACCCCCGGCGGCAGCACCATCATCGACACGGTGCTGCAGGTGATCGTCAACGTGGTCGACTTCGACATGAACGTGGCCGCCGCCACCCATCAGCCCCGCATCTTCCAGGCCGCCACCGACACCCTGGAGATCGAACCCGGCTTCAACCAGGACACCGTCGCCGGGCTGAAGGCCATGGGCCATCCGGTGAAGACCAGCCAGACCATGGGCAGCGCCCAGTCGATCATGATCGACCAGGGCCTGTTCCTCGGGGCGGCGGATCCCAGGCGCCCAGGCGCCCTGGCCGTGGCGCCGTAGACAAGGACAGATCCGTGATCCTCTCCCGTTCCTTGAAGCTGCTGGGCGCCGGCCTGGCCGCGCTGGCCCTGCTCAACGCCACGGCCCTCGCCCAGACCGTCACCGCGCCCGTCCGCGCCCCCGCTCCCCAGGCCGGCGCCAAGGTTCCCGGCTTCGTGGCCGCCGCCAATCTGATGGCGGTGGAGGCGGGCCTTTCCGTCCTGCGCCGGGGCGGCAGCGCCGCCGACGCGGCGGTCGCCGTGCAGGTCATGCTGGGCTTGGTCGAGCCGCAGTCCAGCGGCATCGGCGGCGGCGGTTTCGTGATGCACTACGAGGCGAAGACCGGAAAGGTCACCGCCTGGAACGGCCGCGAGACGGCCCCCGCCGCCGCCAGCCCGACCATGTTCCTCGACGAGGACGGCACGCCCCTGAAACGCCCCGACGCCATCCGCAGCGGCCGCGCCACCGGCGTTCCCGGCGCCATGGCCGTGCTGGAGGCAGTGCATGGCCGCTATGGCAAGCTGCCCTGGAACAGCCTGTTCGAGGACACCGCCAAGGTGGCCGAGGACGGATTCGTCGTCACGCCCCGGCTGGAAGACCAGATCAAGCGGTTCATCTCGCAGGACAAATCGCCGGACGGCGCGAAGTACTTCTCCCATCCGGACGGCACGCCGCTGCGCACCGGCGACCTCCTGAAGAACCCCGCCTATGCCGGCGTCATGCGCCGCATGGCCGCCAAGGGCGCGGGCGTCCTCCACAACGGCCCCATCGCCCAGAAGATTGTCGATCGCACCCGCGCCGGCCCCTACGGCGGGGCGATGACCGCCGCCGACCTCGCCGGCTACAAACCGCAGGAGATCCCGCCCCTCTGCCGCCCCTATCGCGCCTACGTCCTCTGTGCGCCCTCGCCGCCGGCCAGCGGGGTGGGCCTGCTCGAACTGATGGGCCTGCTGGAGCGCACCGACATTGCCTCACGCGGTCCGACCGACCCCCAGGCCTGGTACCTGTTCGCCGAGGCCAGCCGCGTGATGTACGCCGACCGCGACCGCTACGTGGGCGATCCCCGCTTCGTGTCCGTGCCCGTCGAAGGCCTGCTCAACGCCGGTTATCTCGACACCCGCGCGAAGGCCATAGGCCAGACCGCCCGCTCTGGCGCTCACGACGCCGGCCTGCCCCCCGGCGCCAAGTTGGTCGGCATCGACGCCACCGCCGAGGTCCCCGGCACCACCCACTTCGTGGTCGTGGACGGGGAGGGGAACGTGGTCTCGATGACCACCACGGTGGAGAGCTTCTTCGGCTCGGGCCGCATGGTGGAGGGCTTCTTCCTCAACAACCAGATGACCGATTTTTCCTTCCGCCCGACCGAGAAGGACGGCGCCCCCACCGCCAACGCCGTGGCTGGTGGCAAGCGGCCGCGCTCCTCGATGACCCCGGTGATCATCCTCGACAAACAGGGCCGGTTCGTCGGCGCCATCGGCTCGCCGGGCGGTAACAACATCCCGGCCTATGTCGCCAAGACCCTGGTCGGCGTCCTCGACTGGGGACTGCCCCTGCAGCAGGCCATTGATCTCCCCAACCTCGTCGCCCGGGGAACCGACTTCAACGGCGAGGCCCACAAGTTCGCCCCCGGCGTGCTCGAAGGCCTCAAGGCCCGCGGCGTCGAGGTCAAGCGCGGCGCCGGCGAGGAGAGCGGCCTGCACGGCGTCATCCTCCGCGCCGACGGCTCGATAGATGGTGGGGCGGACGGCCGGCGCGAGGGCCAGGCCCGGGTGCTGGTAAAGCCATGACACTCGATCACACCGCCGCCGGCGTCTACGCCATCGCCGTGACGCCGTTCACGCCGGACGGCGCCATCGACGAGGCCTCGGTCGACCGCATGGTCGACTGGTACGAACAGACAGGCGTCGACGGCCTGACCATCCTCGGGATTCTGGGGGAGGCGCCCAAGCTTGACGCCGCCGAGGCCCTGGCCTTCGCCGCCCGTGTCATCAAGCGCACCAAACTGCCGATCATCGTTGGGGTCTCGGCCCCCGGCTTTGCGGCCATGTCGTCCCTCGCCAAGGCCTCGATGGACGCTGGCGCCGTCGGGGTGATGATCGGGCCTCAGCCGTCCCTGCGCACCGACGACCAGATCGCAACCTACTTCGCCCAGGCGGCCGAGGCGGTCGGCGACGCCCCCTGGGTCCTGCAGGACTACCCCCTGACCCTGACCGTCCAGATCGCGCCCGGCGTCATCCGCCGCATCGTTCAGGACAACCCCGGCTGTGTGATGCTCAAGCACGAGGACTGGCCGGGCCTCGAGAAGATCACCGCCCTGCGCCGCTTCCAGGCCGAGGGCTCCATGCGCCCCATCTCCATCCTCTGCGGCAACGGCGGCCTGTTCCTCGACTTCGAAGTGGAGCGCGGCGCCGACGGCGCCATGACCGGCTACGCCTTCCCGGAGATGCTGGTCGACCTCGTCCGGCTGACCAAGGCCGGCCGGCGCGACGCCGCCCACGACCTGTTCGACGCTCACGTGCCCCTGCTCCGGTACGAGCACCAGCAGCGCGTCGGCCTGGCGGTCCGCAAATACATCCTCCAACGGCGCGGGGTGATCGCCAGCGACGCGATGCGCAAGCCCGCGCCGGTGCTGTCGGCAGCGGCGAAGGCCGAGGTCGACTACCTGCTGGCCCGTCTCGCGCGGCGCGATGCGAGGGCGGCGCTGTGACCTTGGCCGATCCAGCAATCCTCCGGGTTTGGACAGCGGTCGATCGCAGCCTCTGGGCTCCCTTCTCCCCTTGCGGGAGAAGGTGGCGCGAAGCGCCGGATGAGGGGTCGATGACTCCTCAAGCTGCGTGCGGCGGTGGGGCCGGGCCGCGTCGAGGCCGGTGCGACCCCTCATCCGTCGGCTTCGCCGACACCTTCTCCCGCAAGGGGAGAAGGGGAGCCCCGAGGCGAACTCACCTCAATCTAGGAACTCTCTGACATGGACCTCGGCATCGCCGGAAAGACCGCCCTCGTGCTGGGGGCCAGCAGTGGCCTCGGGCGCGCCATGGCGCTGGCCCTGGCCAGGGAGGGCGCCAACGTCGCCCTGGCCGCCCGCCGCGCAGACCTGCTCAGCGACCTCGCCGCCGAGTGCCGGGCCTTGGGTGTCCGCGCCCTGCCGATCGCCTGGGACCTGTCCGACCGCTCAGTGATCGACGCCAACGTCTCCGACATCGAGCAGGATCTCGGCCCCGTCGACATTCTGATCAACAATACCGGCGGCCCGCCCCCGACCCTCGCCGCGGGCCAGGATCCGGACCTGTGGATCGCCCAGTTCCAGTCGATGGTCGCCTCGGTGATCGCCATCACCGACCGGGTCCTGCCGGGCATGCGCCAGCGGAAGTTCGGCCGCATCCTCACCTCCACTTCCTCCGGCGTGGTCGCTCCGATCCCCGGCCTGGCCCTGTCCAACGCTCTGCGGCTGTCGCTGGTCGGTTGGTCCAAGACCCTGGCCCGCGAGGTCGCCAGGGACGGCGTCACCTGCAACGTGATCGTTCCGGGCCGCATCTCAACCGACCGCACCCGCTTCCTCGACGAGAAGCGGGCCGAGCGCGAGGGCAAGGACCTCGCCGCCGTCGAGGCCGCCAGCCTGGCCGCCATCCCCATGGACCGGTTCGGCGATCCGGCCGAGTACGGCGCCGTCGCCGCCTTCCTCTGTTCCGTTCCCGCCGCCTACGTCACAGGCTCCATCGTCCGGGTCGACGGCGGCCAGATCCCAAGCCTCTAGGAAGCGATCTCCCCATGTCTCTCTCCCCCGAGACCAAGGCCAAGCTGGACGGCGTGTCCACGGCCACCCTGACCACCATCCTCTTGAAGAAGGGCCTGCGGAACGTCTGGCTGCGGGGCGCTGCCCCCTGGTCCTCGGGCCAGGCCCGCGTGGTCGGACCCGCCTTCACCATGCGCTTCGTCCCTGCCCGCGAAGACCTGGCGACGCCCGAATCCTGGGCCTCCCCCACCTCCACCCGCGCCGCCGTCGAGGCCATGGAGGCGGGTCAGATCGCCGTGATCGACGCCCAGGGCGTCACCGACGCCGGCGTGTTCGGCGACATTCTCTGCGCCCGGATGGTCAAGCGGGGTGTCGCCGCCCTGGTCACCGACGGGGTGATCCGAGACGCCGTCGGCGTGCGCGGCACGGGCCTGGCCGTCTGGTGCGCCGGGGTCTCGGCCCCGCCCTCGGTGGCGGGCCTCACCTTCGTGGGCTGGCAGGAGCCGGTCTCGGTCGGCGGCGTGGCCATCTTCCCGGGCGACGTGATCAGCGCCGACGAGGACGGCGCCGTGGTCATCCCCGCTGCCCTGGTCGACGAAGTCGCCGAACTCGGGGTCGAACAGGAGCGGTTCGAAGGCTGGGTGGTCAGCGAGGTCGAGCGCGGCGTGATCCTGCCCGGCCTCTACCCGCCCAACGCCGAGACCAAGGCTCGCTACGAGGCCTGGAAGGCCGCGGGGTGAAAAGTTCCCCGTGCCGCTGGTGGGCCCGGCGGCGCGGGCAGGGGACGGCGGGCCCGGTCTGTGGGCCCGGAGGCTGCCCGCTACGGCTCAAACCCCTCGAGCCACGGCAGGTCTCCGGCGCGGGTTTCGCCGTCCCCGTTCCATCCTATGAGTTGAAGTGAAGGAGAGCAGCATGCGCATCATCGTTCCGGCCCTGGCCGCCCTGCTGGCCCTGAGCGCCCCTGTCGGCGCCGGCGCCCCCGCCGTGGCCCAAGAGGCCGCCGTCGCCGCGCCCGACCGCGTCACCTTCCGCAGCATGGACGACGCCAAGACCGAGCTGGTCGCCTACCTGTTCAAGCCGGTGAACCCGGCCCCCAAGGCGCCCGCCGTGGTGCTGATGCACGGCCGTGCCGGCGCCTATTCCTCGCTGGCCGACGGGACCTTCAACGCCGAAACCCTGACCATGCGCCACAAGTATTGGGCGCGCTATTGGGCCAGCCGCGGCTACTACGCCCTGGTCATCGACGGGTTCGGCCCGCGCGGCTATCCCGGCGGCTTCGCGGCCGGCACCTACAACGATCGTCCCGACAGCATCGACGAGGTCACCATCCGCCCGCTCGATGCCTACGCCGGCCTGCGTTTCCTGCGCAGCCTGCCGGGGGTGGACGGCGACCGCATCGGCCTGATGGGCTGGTCTAACGGGGGCAGCGCCACCCTGGCCGCCATGGCCGACGACAAGCCCGGCGACATGAAGAAGCTCGGCTTCCGCGCCGGCATCTCCTTCTACCCCGGCTGCGGCCTGAAGAACCGATTCAAGGCCAAGGGCTGGAAGTCCTACGCCCCGGTCCTGGTGCTGATGGGCACGGCCGACGAGGAGGTCTCGCCCAAGTCCTGCGACGCCTTCGTCAAACGCAGCCAGGGCCTTGGCGGCCAGGTCGAAATGATCACCTACGAGGGCGCCGCCCACAGCTTCGACGACCCCGGCAAGAAGAAACAGTCGGTCCCCGCCAACGCCGCCGCCACGGCCGATGCGCGCAAGCGGGCGGCGGACTTCTTCGAGGTTCAGCTAGCGCCACGCTGACGCTCAGCTTTGCGTCGTATGTGGGCGATCGTCCCGATGACCAGGGTCAGGAAGATGGCGTAGCCGATCAGGTTCAGCGCCGTCGCATAGACCAGGCTGATCACCTTCTGCTGCGCCCAGAAGGCCAGGTGGATCACCACCCCAAGCCCTTGCAGCCCCGCAGTCCACAGGGTCCACCACCGGTCGGCGAACAGCGCCAGGGCGACAAACAGGCCGAAGGCGAGGATGTCGATGCACATCACCGCGAACTGCACATCCATCCAGCGGCGGTCGGCGACCAGGAAGGTGATTTGGGCGCTGACGAACAGAAAGATGCCGGTCAGTCGCTCTGGCGGGCCGCCCTTCCAGACGGCGAACCCGTTGACCAGCACCGCGATGCCGAAGGAGACGATCAACCAAAGAGGAATGGTCAAAGCAAAAGGGCCCCGCTTGAAAGCAGGGCCCAATCTGGCGCCATCCAGACGTGTTGTCAGGCGGCTTTCACCTCATGCAGATGGATTCCGGTCGGCTTCGGATCGGTCTCCGGCTTGTCGTTCTGCGTGCCGGTCGCGAACCGCTTCAGGCCCAGCTGTTCCTGCGCCACCGACAGCGCCTTGTGAGTTGCAATGATGGTGCGGCGCGCCTGGGTCAGGTGACCCAGGGTCTCGCTGGCGCCCTCGAAGGCTTCCTGAGCGTAGAGCACAGAAAGGTTGGCCTTCTGCCGCTCGGCCGGCATGGTCACCGCAAGCCCCGCCACTGCGGCCAGGGCCACGTCGAGCGCCGCTTCAGCCTCGAACAGTTGCTTGGACACCGCTTCCATCGCGGCGCGTCGTTGATGCAGCATTAGATCGCCTCCTAAGCCCCCCACCGGGGCGTTCCTGTTGAAGTCCGGGTTCCCGCCCGGACCTCCGCAGGTCAGGGGCGGATCAGTTGTTGCAGGGCCAGAAGCCCCGACAGCGTGGTCCCGAAGGCCAGGGCGGTGAACAGCATGATGGCGCCGATCACCCCGAGCCTCTGGACCGGCGCTAGGCGGTTGAGCCGTCCTCCAGGCTCGGCGGCGAAAAGTCGCCGTCCATAACCGCGAAGGCCGCGCACAAGATCTCCCGCAAGACCATCTCCGGCGGGAGCCACCGGGACTGCTTGCGAACCGCCGAAACCAGCTCCGGCGTCGCGGAAGCCATGGCCGGGCTCGAGGCCAGGCTGACGAGCTGTCGCTCCAGCTGCTCCCAGGTCCACACCGGCAGCGGCGTTCTCGTTTGCGGGCTGCTCCGGAACGAGGCTTCGAACCGGTCCACCTCGCTCTTCATCCACAGGGTCTGGCTGAGGCCCGGGCTGAAGGCGGCGTTGTGATCGTTTGCGGGTGTCATCGCTTGCTCCGACTTGTGGAGCAGACGATGGGCGATCGGCGGCCGGCGGCGCCATGACCGGCGTCATGCCTGACACGTTGCGTGTCATGCCACCCTCGGCCTGCCGCAGCAGGCGGGCGGCCTCATAGCGGCTGGTCACCCCCACCTTCTCGCGCGCCTTGCGCAGGTGGTTGACCACGGTGTGGTCGGCGATGCCCAGCTCGCGACCGATTTCCTTGCTGTTGAGATGCTCGCCGACCAGACGGAGGATTTGGCGCTCACGCTCGGTAAGCGTCGCCAGTCCCTGCTCCCTCTTCACGTCTTTCCCGGCCATCTCTGAACCCGTCACCCACCAGGCGGCAGATAGACCAGCGGTTCCGCCTGGCCCTCTCACCGCCTCCCGGTAGCAACCATAACCCGAACGAGGTGCGACTAGAATGACCTTTCTAGAGACGCCCCCTATTTGAGTATCACCGGCGCCGCTCCCCTGGCGCCGACCCAGACACAGGAGCCCCTCATGGCCGCCGCCAAGAAGACCAAGACCGCCGACAAGACCGCCCCGGAAACCGGCGCCGACACCGACATCGCCCGCAAGATCTGGCTGGCCGGCGTGGGCGCCTATGGCCGCGCCTTCACGGAAGCGCGCGAGTCCGCCGAAAAGCTGGCGCAGGGCGCCGGCGAGGCCTTCGACCAGCTGGTCGCCAAGGGCGAAGAGATCGAGGACACCGTCCGCGACCGTATCGCCGCCGCCCCGGCCGGCAAGAAGGTCTCCACCCTGGTCGGCGACCTGACCAAGCAGTCCAAGGCCCGCCGCGCCGCCCTCGAAGAGCGTATCGGCAAGGTCCGCAAGACCCTGACCGAGACCCTGGCCCCCTACAACCTCGCCGCCCTCGGCGAGGCGGTGCAGGCCCTGACCACCCAGGTCGAAGCCCTCACCGAGGAAGTGGCCTCGCTGAAGGCCGAGAAGGCGGCCAAGAAGGCTCCGGCGAAGGCGGCTCAGGACGCCGCCTGAGGACCTCTTCCGACCCTGCACATTGGCGAACGGCTGGGTTCTAGCCCCTCTCCCGCGAGGGAGAGGGAGGGGCCCGCCACGCAGCGGTGGGAGGGAGAGGGTTTACGGCGCCGGCCAACCTCCCAACGACCCTAAGCCCTCCCCCTACCCCTCCCTCAGGGAGGGGGGCTCCAGGACAACCGCGCGCCAACGATGGCCCAATCCCACCCTCCCCCCGGGGATCAGGTTGCCAACGAAGCCGTCGGAAGCATGACCTGGGCCGCCGCCCGAGCCACGAGCTCTCGCGGCGGCCCAGCGTCCCCCCTGAGCGACAGGGTCACGGCGTGGAACGCCACCCCCGTCGCCATCTGCCCGGCCAAGCCGTCGCGCACCTCCGCCGAGGCCTTGATCGCCCCGGCCTTGTTGAGAGCCTTCAGGCAATCCCCCAGACCCCCGACCAGTCCCGCCATGATCCGCCGCGCGCTGGCCGCCACGGCCTCGTTGCCCATGGCCAGGGCCGGTTCACGCCAGAAGAAGCGGGCGTCGAAGGCCTCCTCGACCAGGATATGGATGTGGGTCCACAGGGTCTCGATTTGGGGCTGCTTGCCGCAGGCCTCCCGCGCCGCCTCCAACACCATCTCCATCTCGACCGCGTGGGCCGCCATCAGCTCGGCCAGGATCTGGGGTTTGCCCTTGAAGTGGTAGTAGAGATGCCCGGCGCTCATCCCCAGCGAGGAGGCGATATCGACCGCCGACAGCGGTCCGACGCCCTCGGCGTTGAACAGCTCCCGGGAGGCTTCGAGAATGCGATCTCGCGTCTTCACCAGTCCTTGCGCCCCATTGAACAGCGGTCCAGCATAGTCCCCGAGAGCGCAGCCGGGCGAGAACGATCTGGCGCGCGGGGAGGAACAAGCATGACCAAACCCGGCATCCGCCTGGACACCGGCGGCGCGACCGACAGCGCCGGCGGCCTCAACCCCATCGTGGGCGTGGCCCGAGAAGACCTGATCGGCGCCGTCGGCGCCTTGCTGCGCGAGACGGCCGGCCGACCGGTCAAAACGCTGAAGCACGTGGCCGCCTTCAACGGCGAGGTGGTCAAGATCCTGACCGGCAAGTCGGAGCTGGCGGCCGAGCCCAAGGACAAGCGGTTCGCCGACCCGGCCTGGCGCTACAACCCGCTCTACAAGGCCGGGATGCAGTACTATCTGGCGGTCCAGAAGGGCGTCGCCGGCTGGATCGACGATGTCGAGTTCGACGAGCTGGAGCGCGCCCGCGCCAACTTCGTCACCGGCATGATCCTCGACAGCCTGTCGCCGTCCAACACCCTGATCGGCAACCCCTCGGCCATCAAGCGGGCCTATGACACCGGCGGCGGCTCCCTGCTCAAGGGCCTGAAGAACGCTTACGACGACCTGACCAAGAACGACGGCATTGTCAGCCAGGTCGACAAGCGCCCCTTCAAGGTCGGCGAGAACCTGGCCACCAGCCCCGGCGCGGTGATCCACCGCACCGAGATGATGGAGCTGATCCAGTACCAGCCGACCACGCCGGAGGTGCGGGAGATCCCGCTGCTGATCATTCCGCCGCAGATCAACAAGGCCTACGTCAACGATCTGTCGCCGGACAAATCCATGGTCCGCTTCCTGGTCGCCAGCGGCTTCCAGGTCTTCCTGGTCAGCTGGCGCAACCCGACCAAGGACCACGCCGAATGGGGCCTGGGCGACTATGTCGACAGCCTGATCGAGGCCACCGACATCATCGCCAAGGTCACCGGAAGCAAGAAGGTCAACCTCACCGGCGCCTGCTCGGGCGGCATCACCACCGCTACCCTGCTGTCGAAGCTGCAGGCCCAGGGAGACGATCGCATCGGCGCCGTCTCCCTGATGGTCTGCGTCCTCGACCCCGACGCCTCCGACAGCGAGGCCGGGGCGCTGGTCTCCAAGCACGGCATCGAGATGGCCCGCCAGCGCTCGGCCAAGAAGGGCATTCTGGAGGGTTCGAACCTCTCGCGCACCTTCGCCTGGCTGCGGCCGAACGACCTGGTCTGGAACTATGTGATCAACAACTACCTGCACGGGGACGACCCGCCGCCGTTCGACGTTCTGTTCTGGAATAACGACAGCACCAACCTGACCGCCGCCCTGCATTCCGACTACCTGGGCGTCTATGAGGACCAGCCGTTCCGCAACCACGGCCAGGTCGACATGGCCGGGCATAGGGTCGATCTCTCGGCGGTCAAGAACGACGTCTTTGTCGTGGCGGGCGTCACCGACCACATCACCCCCTGGAAGGCCTGCTACCGCCTGACCCAGCTGATCGGCTCGCCGAAGGTGGACTTCGTTCTCAGCCAGGCCGGCCACATCCAGGCCCTGCTCAACCCACCCGGCAACCCCAAGGCCAAATATTTCCACAGCGCCGAGCGCCCAGGTCCGTCCATCGACGCCTGGATGAACGGCCAGGCGGAGGAAAAGGCCGGGTCCTGGTGGCCCTTCTGGGCCGAATGGATGGGCGAGCGGGCGGGCGGCATGAAACCTGCTCCCAAGAGCCTCGGCTCGAAAAAACACAAAGCCATGGAGGCCGCTCCGGGCCTCTATGCGTTTGAATAGTGCACTGCACAAAAAGGATACCCCAGTGACCCGAACCGCCAAGCCCGCCAGCCAGGGCGACACCAAGCCCGAGTTCTCCATCCTGCGGGCGGGCGGACGCATGCTGCGGGTCGCCGTGTGGAAGGCGCGGCCGCCTGTCGGCCAGGCGCCGGCCCGGCCGCTGCTGTTCTTCAACGGCATCGGGGCCAACATCGAGCTGATGAGCCCCCTGGCCGACTGGTTTCCCGACCGCGACCTGATCACCTTCGACATGCCGGGCGTCGGCGGCTCGCCCAAGCCCGTCACCCCCTACCGCCCCTGGTCCATGGCCTGGACCGCGGCCCGGCTGCTCGACCAGCTCGGCTATGACAAGGTCGACGTCATGGGCGTTTCCTGGGGCGGGGGCCTGGCCCAGCAGTTCGCCTTCCAGCATCCCAAGCGCACCGGCCGCCTGGTCCTGGCCGCCACCTCGGCCGGCGTCATCATGGTCCCCGGCGACCTGAAGGCCCTGAGCAAGATGGCCGACCCCAAGCGCTATGTGGACCCCGAGTTCATGCGCAAGAACTTCGAGACCCTCTACGGCGGCGAGACCACCGGCTCCGACGGCCACATCGGCCGCATCGAGCCGCCCACCCGCACCGGCTACCTCTACCAGCTGATGGCCATGAGCGGCTGGACCAGCGTCCCCTTCCTGCCCTTCGTCAAAGCCCCGACCCTGATCATGATGGGCGACGCCGACCGCATCGTCCCCCTCGCCAACGGCCACTTCCTGGCCAAGCTGATCCCCAACTCGCGCCTGGAAGTGATCAAGAACGGTGGCCACCTGTTCCTGGTCGCCCAGGCCAGCCAAAGCGCCCCCCTGATCCGGGAGTTCCTCGATGAGGGTCGGCTGAAGAAGGTCCGTCAGAAGGCGGCCTGACGTCGTTCCGCTCTCCCCCATCGCAGATGGGGGAGTGGCTTTGGCGAGCGCTGCAAGCGAGCCAAACCGAGGGGGTCCCACCGCCGGTTCAAGGCTAACCCCAACCGCCGGCGTTGCCCGCCTCCTGGTCCGTCGCTCACGCTCCGAACCGTCCTCCGCCCCCTCCCGGGGGCGGAGAGCGAAAGCCGCCAAACCCCGCTTCCTCAACCACACGCAAAGGCGTACCACCCCCCTGTCAGCGGAAGGGGATAGCCGCATGCACTACGACATCGTCATTGTGGGCGGCGGCGCCGGCGGACTGGAACTGGCCGCGCAACTGGGCCGCAAGCTCGGCCGCCGCAAGGGCGCCGAACGCATCCTGCTCATCGACCGCACGGTCTTCCACATCTGGAAGCCGACCCTGCACGAGGTCGCCGCGGGCACCCTCGATACCCACCAGGAGGGCCTCAGCTACCCCATCCTCGCCCGCCGCAACCACTTCAGCTTCACTCTCGGCGAACTGGCCGCCCTCGACCCCGCCGCCCGCACCCTGACCCTCGCCCCCATGGCCGACGAGCAGGGCCGCGAACTCGCGCCCGAGCGCACCATCGCCTTCACCCACCTGGTCCTGGCCATCGGCGGCGGCGCCAACCTGTTCGGCACCCCCGGCGCCGAAACCGCACACCTGCTGGAAAACACCGCCGACGCCGAGCGCTTCCACCACCGCCTGCTGACCGCCTTCACCCGCGCCAGCTTCGCCCCCGAGCGGGCGCTGGCCATCGCGATCGTCGGCGGCGGCGCCACCGGCGTGGAACTGTCAGCCGAGCTGATCGAAGCCCACGCCGAATTCCTCGACGGCCTGGCCAAGGACCAGCGGTTCCGCCTCGACATCACCATTCTGGAGGCCGCTGAACGCATCCTCGGCGCCCTGCCGGAGAAGATCTCCGCCCAGGCCCAGACCGCCCTCGAACGCAAAGGGGTGACCGTGCTCACCGGCGCCCGCGTCCAGGCCGTGGAGGAGGGCCGCCTGGTCACCAGCAAGGGCGACATCCCCGCCGCCCTCATCGTCTGGGCCGCCGGGGTCAAGGCCGCCGACACCAACCCAGCCTTCGGCCTGGAAACCAACCGCCTCAACCAGTTCGTGGTCAACGACCGCCTGGAAACCTCCGCCCCCGGCGTCTGGGCCATGGGCGACTGCGCCGCCGCCCCCTGGACCGAGGGCCGCACCATCCCCGCCCGCGCCCAGGCCGCCCACCAGCAGGCAGACTACCTGGCATCCGTGCTCACCGCCCGCCTGGCTGAGCGCCGCCACGAGCCGGCCTTCCAGTACCGCGACTTCGGCTCGCTGGTGTCGCTCGGCGAAAGCCGCGGCGTCGGCTCCCTGATGGGCGGTCTTGGCGGTCCCAACTTCTTCATCGAGGGACTGATCGCCAAGTGGATCTACATGTCCCTCCACCTGGCCCATCACCGCGCCATCCTGGGAACCGGCAAGACCATCGTCCTGGCGCTGGCGCGCCTGCTCCAGGAACGGGTCTCCGGCCGCCTCAAGCTGCATTGACGCACGTGGGGGAACCCGGCC
Organism: Caulobacter sp. SLTY; assembly: GCF_009905535.1. Taxonomy (GTDB): domain Bacteria; phylum Pseudomonadota; class Alphaproteobacteria; order Caulobacterales; family Caulobacteraceae; genus Caulobacter. The sequence continues at coordinate 98,202 of NZ_JAAALA010000005.1, forward strand.
CAGCCTGATGCAAAATCAGGGAAACGCCGTCATGACCCACCCCACCGTCGAACTGCTCGAACACCCCCTCTCGCCCTATGCCCAGAAGGTGAAGATCGCTCTGGCCGAAAAGGGCGTGCCCTTCGAGGCCAAGATCCCCGGCGCCATCGGCTCGGGCCAGGTCACCGACGAATTCGCCCGCGCCAACCCGCGCGGCGAGGTGCCGGTGCTCTATGTCGAGGGTCAGGCCATCTTCGACTCCACCATCATCCTGGAGTTCATCGAGGACCGCTTCCCCAGCCCGCCCCTGCTGCCCGCCAGCGCCGCCGACCGCGCCCGCGTCCGGATGATCGAGGATCTGGTCGACACCCACTACGAGGCCATCACCTGGGGCCTGTCGGAAATCGCCAACTTCAAGCGCGCCACCGGCGACCAGGCCACCGCGATGCAGGCCAAGGCCGGCGAGGAGCTGGCCCAACTCCACGCCTGGCTGGAGGCCCAGCTCGGCGACCGCGACTGGTTCAACGGCGAGGCCTTCGGCTGGGGCGACCTCTGCGTGGCGCCCTTCGTGGCCGGCGCCATCGGCTTCGGCTTCCCGCCCACCGGCAAGCTGTCGGCCTGGTTCGCCCGCGTCGCCGCCCGCCCGTCGGTGGCCACATCCCTCAACCAGGCCCGAGAGATGGCCGCCGCCATGGCCGGCGTCGCCCAGGTGGTCGAGGCGGGCCTGTTCAAGCGCCAGTACCGCGACCACCGCCTGGAATGGATGATCCGCGCCGGCGGCCTGTCCGTCGTCCAGGCCGGGCTGGAGCGGAACAACATCCGCTTCAACGCCGCGCCAAGAGCCTGACCCCCACACCTCCGACGCGCGAGAATTGTGCTATAACGCCGTTCGCTGTGTGCGAGCGCGCGCGTGATGCTTGTCACATCACCGACGCCTGCGACCGGTCAAAGTCACGATCGACGCTGGTTCCAAGGGGGCTCCATGACCGACTTCACCACCATCCATCCGCTCAGCGCGGCGATGGCCCACCACCTCGACATCCACCTGTGGCGCGGGCCGCCCCAGAACCTCAAGGCCGACCGGCCCGTGCAGATCCTGGTCAACCAGGGCTACGTCGTCGGCTTTTCGCCCACCACTCTTCAGCCGGCCTGGTCGGCCTATTCGGTGGCCCATGCCACCGACGCGGTCGATTTCAACCGGCCGCTCCACTACTATGCCGACGCCCGCCTCGACCCCGCCCTGCGGCTCAGCAACCGCACCTTCGGCAAGATCGGCGGCATCCCCCTCAACGTCGGCCACATGACGCCTAACGAGGTCATCAACCGCCAGTTCGGACGTTTGGCGCAGGCCGAGACCTTCCTGATGTCGAACATGAGCCCGCAGTATGGCTCGCTCAACAGCGGCGTCTGGCTGAAACTCGAAGACGCCATCCGCGAGGTCCAGACCCAGCCTCTGCAGGGTCAGAACAAGGGCTTTGTCTGGGTCACCGTCGGCCCGGTCTTCGGCGAAGACCCCGAGTACATCTCCCGCGATGGCGGCAAGCGCGTGCCGGTGCCCGAGGCCTATTTCGCCATCGTGGTTGAGCCGAAGAACTACCCCTACGATACGCCGGGCAGCGTCCATATCGACTGCTTCATCATCCCGCAGACCGCGCCGCGCGACACCGACCCTGACGCCTATCCCTCCACCTTGGAGGAGATCGAGGCGCGGACCGGCCTCAATTTCTTCCACGGCTGGGCCCGGACCTACACCCTTGGCCAGAAGCAGGATGAGGCGGAGGGTGTGATTCATCAGGCCTCCGAGAGCCGGCTTCGACAAGCGATCGAAACCCGTCGGGCGGCGTGGAGCCTGCAGCTGGTCCCGGAAACGCCGGCCGCCCAGCCGACGGCCAGCACCATCGACGGCCTGATCGCCGACCTGAAGGCGGAAGCCGACCGCAGCAGCCAGCAGATTCGCGATGAAGCGCGCCAGACCCGTCCCGAGGAGAAGGCCCGCGCGGCGGCCCTGCAGCACACCCTGACCTGGCTGATGCGCGCCAAGGAGGTCGCCGGCCAGGACCAGCCTGCCCCCGCCGCGCCGGCCGACCAGGCGAGCTCGAACATCATCACCTACAAGATCGAAGAGGACATCGGCGACAGGCTGAAGAACGGCGCCCGCGCCGCCTGCAACTTCTGGAACCGCTTCGTCCTGCCGCGCTATTCGATCGTCATCCGCCTGGGCCTGTTCACCAGCATCGGCAACACCATCGCTCGCGCCTACAAGCCCTATGAGAAGGACGGCGTGCGCTACGGCAAGGTCGAGTTCAATACCGCCTTCCTGCTCAGATACTCGGCCGACGAGATCGCCGGCACCATCATTCACGAGATCGGCCACACCCTGGGCTTTGGCTGGGACAGCTGGGACCAGCTGTTCAACCCCGGAACCGGCAGGTTCCTGGAGGGCGCCATCGGTCGCATTGCCGCTCTGGGGCTGATGGAGGTCGAGCGCGACGGCGGTCCGGGCACGGCCCTGTCACACTGGGACGAGGCGCTGTTCGATCGCGAACTGATGACCGGCTACAAGGATGTCGGCGGCGAGCACGTCCTGCCGATCACCATCGATGTGATGGAGGCCTTGGGCCACGAGGTCGCCGAGCGGCTGGCGCGGCAGACCAGCCTGGAAGAGCTGCTCCAAGGCATCGCCAGCATGGTGTTCTCGCGGCAGGAGGACGTGCGCCAGATCGATCTCGACTACTTCGTGGAAACCGAACTCCGGGAAAAAGTGCCCCACGAACCGATACCGGATCAGACGTCAGGCTGACTCCTCGGCCTCGGCCGGCGGCTGCCGCTCTCCCTTCGCCAGCATGGTGGTCACCCCCATGTCGGCGGTGACGTTGCCCAGGGTGCGGAAGATGTCGGGCACGACCTCGACCGCCAGCAGGATGGGCAGCAGGTCGATCGGTGCGCCCAGCGCGATACAGATCGGCGCCACGCTGGCGAAGAAGCTGATCTGGCCGGGCAGGCCGACCGAGCCGACAGAGACGGCGAAGGCCACCAACACGGCGCCGGCAATCTGCGGCAGGCCCGGCTCGACCCCATAGAGGCTGGCCACGAACAGGGCGGCCGCCAGGTTGCCGACCGGGCTGGTAGCGCGGAACACCGCCACGGCAAGCGGAAGCACCAGGCCGGTGATCCGGTCCGGAACGCCCAGGTTGTCCCGCGTCCGCTCCAGCATCGCCGGCAGGCTGGCGAGCGACGACTGGGTGGAGAAGGCCACCGCCAGCACCGGCCCTGAGGCCCGCAGAAACTCGCCAAACCGCGCCGAGCGGGTGAGGGCGACAACGAGCATCATGATCACCGTGATCCCGGCGATGATCGTTGAGACCATAACGATGTACTGCAACAGGGTGGCGGCGCTGGCGATGCCCGTCCGCAGGCCCACGCTGAGCGACAGGGCGAACACCCCGACGGGCGCCACCCACAGCACCCAGCGGACGATGGTCAGCATGGTCTCGGCGATGGCCCGGAACACCGTCAGCAACGGCTGTTTCAACTCTTCGGGCAGGCGGCTGGCGGCGAAGCCGAAGAACACCCCGAACACCACCAGCGGCAGGATGGCGTCCTCCACCGCCGCCTTCAGGGCGTTCGCCGGGGCGAGGCCCTTGAGGAAATCGGCGAAGGTCGAGGCCTGGGCGGCCGCCGCGTCCGGCGCCTGGGCGCTGGCCCGCAACGCCGCGCCGGCGACCTCGTCGATGGGCCAGATGGCCAGCCAGCCCTGGGTGGCCAGGACAGCGTAGATGGAAAACACCGTCAGGAAGATGGCGAACAGGAAGATGGCCCTCGCCGCCAGCTTGCCGGTCGCCGCTGCGTCGGCCACTGAGGCGATGCCCAGCACGAGCAGGGTGAAGACCAGCGGCACGATGGTCATCCGCAGGGCGTTGAGCCACAGCGACCCCAGCGCCTCGACGATCGCCGCCCCATCCTGAACCGCCGGCGGCGCCCACAGCTGCAATCCCGCCCCGACCAGCAGCCCCAGCACCAGGGCGATCAGCACGCGGACAGCGAGGGAGCGAAGCATTGGAATTCCTACCGGCGGAGGGGGTGAACCTTGCCTGTTCGGCTTGGCGCGTAAAGGGCGTTCTCAAGCCCTCAAGCCATACCCAAAACCCGTCATTCTCGGCCTTGTGCCGAGGATGACGGGGGAGGGGACGGACGGTGGCGGTAACCCCCTACTTCCGAGGCCCCGCCGCCTTCACATACCGGTCCATCCAGTCGGTCATCTCCCACAGCGTGTGCAGGGTCGATTCCCGCGCGCGATAGCCGTGCGCCTCGTTGGGCAGCACCACATAGCGCGCCGTCGCCCCCGCCCCCTTCAGCGCCGCGAAGAACCGCTCGGTCTGCACCGGGAAGGTGCCCGAATTGTCGTCCGCCCCGCCGTGGATCAGCAGGATCGGCTCCTTGATCTGCGGCGCATAGGTGAAGGGGCTCATCTTCGTATAGGTGTCGGTCGCCTCCCAATAGGTCCGCTGCTCCGACTGGAAGCCGAACGGCGTCAGGGTGCGGTTATAGGCGCCCGACCGGGCGATACCGGCCCGGAACAGGTCGGTATGGGCCAGCAGGTTGGCGGTCATGAAGGCGCCGTAGCTGTGGCCCCCGATGGCGATCCGGTCGCGATCGGCCACGCCTAAGTCCACCACCGCCTTCACCGCCGCCTCGGCATTGGCGGTAAGCTGCTCGACGTAGGTGTCGTTCGGCTCCGCCCCCTTCACGCCGACGATCGGCATCGAGGGATTGTCGAAGATGGCGTAGCCCTGGGTCAGAAGGAACAGGTGGCTGGTCCCGCCCGGCCGGACGAAGCGGTTGGAGCGGTCCACCGTCTGGCCGGCCACGGCGGCGTCGGTGAACTCGGCCGGATAGGCCCACATCAGCATCGGCAACGGCCCGTCCCGTTTGGCATCGTACCCGGCCGGCAGATAGAGGGTGCCCGACAGCTGCACCCCGTCGGCCCGTTTGTATTTCACCTCCTGCTTGGTCACGCCCGCGAACTGCGGCGCGGGATCGGGGAAGTCGGTCAGCAGGACCGGCTTGCCCCCCTTCAGGCTGCGCAGGACATAGTTGGGCGGCGTCTGCCGGTTCTCGCGCCGGGTGATCAGGCTCTGGGCCCGGTCGTCGGCCACGTCGACCACCGCTTCATAGTCGTCCTTGCCGGAGGTCCACAGCCGCCTGGACTTGCCGTCGGTGATCGACATCTCGGCCAGGAATGGGAAGCTGCCCTCGGCGGTGTCGCCCTGGCCGGCCAGCAGCATCGAGCGGCCATCGGCGCTGAACCGGATCACCGAGCGACCGTTGGGCAGGGTGCGGCTCAACACCGTGCCCGGATCGTCATAGCGACCCTGATAGTTGCGGCTGACCAGCACCCGCGTCGCCCCCGGCCTGGCCGGGTTCACCGCCAGCCAGGTCTCGTGCCGGGTGTCGAACCAGGCCGAACGGACCAGGGCGAAATCCGCGCGCCCCCACTCGACGCCCGAATACCGCTCCTTCAGGTCGGCCAGCACCGTCGGCTGGGCGGTGAACGGGGCGGCCTGCATCAGCACCCGGTCATGGATCTCCACCTTGGTGCGCGGATCGCCCCCGTCCTGGGCCTCGGCCCAGACCAGGGTAGCCGGGGCATCGTCACGCCAGCTGACCGCCCGCGGGCCGGTCACCACCGCGTCGAACGGCGGCGGCAGGTTGTCGGCCAGCGGCCGGTCGACCACCGCCTTCACCTTCCGGCCGGACCAGTCGATCACCGCGATCTCGGTGGGAAACCGCCCGGCCGGGACGATGTAGCTGTAGGGCCGCTTCAGCCGGGTGGTCAGGATGTAGCGGCCGTCGGGGGAGACCGAGGCGCCGCTGATAATCCCTGGCTCGCCGATATAGGTGATGGCCCCGCCGCCCAGGCCGACCCGGGCCAGGCGGCTGGTGAAATAGTGGTCGAACAGGGCCTCGTCATGCGGGCTGGCCAACAGGTCTTGGGCGGTGCGCACCGGGGCGGCGCGGCCGCGGCTTTCCTGGACCAGCGGGCCGGAGGGCGCGGCCGGGGCGGCGGGCGGCGGGCCCCGGTCGGCGACGGTCAGCCGCACCAGGAAGCCCGAACTGTCGGGCAGCCAGCTGTAGGGGGTCCCGAAGGTTCCGTTCAGCCTGGCCGGCGAAGCCCGGTTGGCCCGGCCGGTCGCGACCTCCACCACCCACAGCTCCAGCCCCTCGGCCGCCTCGCCGACCAGGGCGACGCGGCGCCCGTCCGGCGACCAGCTGAGGCCGAAAAAGCGCATGCCCTCGGGCAGCTTTGCCTTCACCCTGGCCCCGCCGCCCACAGTGACGAACTCCAGCGAGCGCAGATAGGCGGTGCGCGCCTCGGTCGGCCCGTTGGTGCGCGGGTTCAGCCGCGTCCCCGCCAGCCGCAGGATCGGCTCCGACACCGCCGCGATGGAGGGCAGGTTCTCGCGGCCGATCACCGCCATTACCTTGCGGTCGCGCGACAGGCTGATGCCCGGGGTCGGCTCGGCGTCGATGATCTGGGTGATCGGCGCGGGGGGCAGGCGATAGGCTTCCTGGGCCCAGACCGGCGCGGCAAGGCTCAGCGCCAGCAGCGCGCTCAGAACGAGTCGGATGATCATGCGGTCCCCAAACGGCCTGTACTCAAGTCCTGCCGCGATTGTCTTCAGCATGCGTCACGGTGTCTACCTTCATCGTTTTGGGTCACACCAAGCTTGAGCTGCCCTCATTCTGGTGCATCTTACCCTCGGGTATCCTGCATGGGACCCGTCTCAAACCGTCGGGGGACGAGCATGTCGCAAAGAGCTGTAAAGACGGCCGGCTATCTGGCCGTGGTGAACGAAGACACGCCGCAGGATCGCAAGCGGCTGGTCACCCGTATCAGTTCGCGTTGGCTGTTGAGCTCCTTGTCTATGGTCCGCACCTTCGGCAACGGCGACATCCTGGACGGCCTCATCCTGCTGGCCATCACCGACGCCAATACGCGGCATCTGAACGGGGCCGAGGGCGCCTACGCGGGCGTCGACGACATCCCGCCGGACGAACTGCGCCAGCCGGTCAGCGTCTACGTGATCGCCCGCGACCTCGGCCTCTCCTACGAGACGGCGCGCCGCCACGTGCAGCGCCTGATCAAGGCCGGACGAATCGACCGGGTCGAGGACGGTGTGGTGGTGCCGAACCGGGTGTTCGCCGAACAGGACACCATGGGCCTGACCTCGCGGGCCTATTCCAGCACCCGCCGGTTCATCGACCAGCTGCGCGAAGCCGGCGTCATCTAACCCGCTTGCGGGGACAGCCCGCGCTGGCCGACAATGCGCCGGTGTCAAATCTCTCCCTGATCATCGACTGCGATCCGGGCGTGGATGACGGCGTGGCCCTACTGCTCGCCTTCGCCAGCCCGCGGATCGAGCTCCTCGGCATCACCACCGTGGCCGGCAATGTCAGCGCCGCCCTGACCGCGCGCAATGCGCGCGTCATCCGCCAGATCGCCGGCCGGCCCGACGTGCCCGTCTTCGCCGGCTGCGCCCGGCCGATGGTGCGGGTCCCCATCGAGGCCGGCCATTTCCACGGCGAATCGGGCCTCGGCGACCTCGCCTTGCCGAAGGTCGCCGACGAGCCGGGTCCCCACGCGGTCGATTTTATGGTCCGCACCCTGATGGACCGGCCCCCCGGCACGGTCGACCTGGCCGTCACCGGCCCGTTCACCAACCTGGCCATGGCCATGATCCTTGAGCCGGCCATCATCCCGCGCCTGCGCCGGGTGGTGGTGATGGGCGGGGCCCGCACCGAGGGCGGCAACATCACCGCCTCGGCCGAGTACAACATCTTCGCCGATCCGCACGCGGCCCATGTGGTGTTCAGCTCCGGCGCGCAGGTGATCGTCCACGGCCTGGACGCCACCCACCAGGTGCGCGCCACCGAGGCGCGGATCGCCGCCATCGAGGCTATCGGCACGGGGCCGGCGAAAGCCTGCGCCACCCTGCTGCGCTTCTCCCGCCATATCGAGCACAAGATCGTCCGGGGCCTGGACGCGCCGCTGCACGACCCTTGCCCGATCGCCTGGCTCCTGAAGCCCGAACTCTTCGACACCGTCCCCTGCGCCCTGATGGTCGAGACCGCCTCGCCCCTGACCCTGGGGCACACCGCCGTGGAATTCCGGCTGAGTGAGCCCTCGCCGATCCAGTGGGTCACGCGCGCCGACGGCCAGGGCGTGTTCGACCTGATCACCGAGGCGCTTTCCCGATGAGCGTCTCCCTCACGGTCGTCGGCTCGATCAACCTCGACTTCGTGGCCTCCGCCGCCCATCTGCCGGCCCCCGGCGAGACGGTCACGGGCGCAACCCTCGCCCGCCACCCCGGCGGCAAGGGCGCCAACCAGGCCCTGGCTGCCCGCCGACTTGGCGCGGTCGTCCAGCTGATCGGCGCGGTCGGCAAGGACGGCATGGGCGATGAGGCGCTGGGGCTGCTGCGCCGCGACGGCGTCGATCTCTGGGAGGTGGCCACCCGCGAGGGCCTGGCCAGCGGCGTTGCCCTGATCGCCGTCTCGGCCGATGGCGAGAACCAGATTATCGTCGCCCCCGGCGCCAACGCCGCGGTCCAGCCGGGCGATCTTCCCAACACCCTGGAGGGCGCTGTCGTCCTCCAGCTGGAGCTGCCCATCCCCACGGTCGCCGCCGCCGCCGAGCGCGCCACCGGCTTCGTGGCGGTCAACCTGGCCCCCGCCGCCGAGGTTCCGCCCGCCCTGCTGCAGCGGGCCGACCTGATCGTGGTCAACCAGACCGAGGCCGCCTTCTATGGCGAGGCGCTCTACGCCGCGCCCGGCCTGGTCGCGGTCACCCTGGGGGCCGCCGGGGCGCGCCTCTATAAGGATGGCGTCCAGATCGCCTCCGCCGCCCCGCCGCCGGTTTCTGTGGTCGATACGGTGGGGGCAGGGGACTGCTTCGTCGCCGCCCTGACCGTGGCCCTGCTGGAAGGCCAGGCCCCAGAGGCCGCCCTGGCCTTCGCCTGCGCCGCTGGGGCATTGACCACCACCAGGCCCGGCGCCCAGCCGGCCCTGCCCTGGCGGGCGGAGGTCGACGGCGTCCTTGGGCAGGCGTAAAATCGCACGATGATCAAACGCGTCCCAGAACTCAGCCTCAAGGCCTACACCCACGGCGACGCCGCCAGCCGGGCGGCCTTTTGCGAAGACCTGTACCGGGGCCTGCGCGAGTACGGCTTCTTCACCCTGGCCGACCACAACGTCTCGCCCGACCTTCTGGAGCAGGCTTACGACCTCTCGGCCCGGCTGTTCGCCCTGCCCGAGGCGACCAAGCGACAGTACGCCGCCGGCATGCGCGGCTACACCCCCTTCGGCGTCGAGCACGCCAAGGACAACGCCAAGCCGGACCTCAAGGAATTCTGGCAGATCGGCCACGACCCCAGCCCGGACGCCCCCGCTGACGAGCCCTTCCCGGCAAACGTCTGGCCCGCCGAGGTCGCCGAGTTCGAAGACGTCTTCACCCGCCTGTTCGCCGCCCTGAACGAGACCGGCCAGATCCTGCTCCGCGCCCTCGCCCCCAACCTCGGCCTGCCGGAGACCTGGTTCGACGCCAAGGTGAAGTACGGCACCTCCCTGTTGCGGGTCCTGCACTATCCGCCGGTCGCCGGGGACGCCGACGGGGCGGTCCGCTCGGCCGCGCACGAGGACATCAACTTCATCACCATCCTGGTCGCCGCCAAGGGCGCCGGCCTGCAGCTCCTCGACCGCGACGGGACCTGGCTGCCGGTCGAGACCGCATCGAAGAACCTGATCGTCGATTCCGGCGACATGCTCCAGCGCCTGACCAACGGATTGATCCCCTCCACCACCCACCGCGTGGTCAATCCGGATGGCGCCGAGAACGTGAGCCGCTACTCCATGCCCTTCTTCATGCACCCCACCCTGGCCACGCCCCTGGACGTGTTGCCCAGCTGCCTGGGCGACGGCGCCAAATATCCGCCGATCACCGCCGGCGAGTTTTTGCATGAACGGCTGAAGGCGATCGGGCTGGCCGGGTAGGCAATCGCACATGCTGGAGTTGGCCAGGATCCGGTCAGCCGCCGTGAGTGTCCCTTCTCCCCTTGCGGGAGAAGGTGTCGCGAAGCGACGGATGAGGGGTCGATAGCTCTTTAAGCCGCGATGAGGCGCTGACGACAGGCTGTGTCGAGAGCCGGCGCGCCCCCTCATCCGACGCCTTCGGCGCCACCTTCTCCCGCGAGGGGAGAAGGGAGCCCAGAGGCGAACTCACTCGCTATCGAGCAATTTCAAACAGACCCTCCCTCAATCCCTACCAATCCTCTCGTAATATGAACGCCGGACAACGGCGATCTCAGAACCGGTTCAATCCCGTTCATCCACTTCTGGCCCCAGGGGACGGCGATGGGCCTACCCCCATGCAAGGGGCGACGAACGTGAGGGTGGCGATTGTGGCCGGGACCCGGCCTGAGGTGGTGAAGCTGGCGCCGGTCAGGGCGGCGTTGGCGGCGAAGGGCGGCTTCACGCCGGTGTGGATATCAACCGAACAGCAGGCGGCTCTGAACCGCCAGGCGCTGGATACCCTGGGCATCGCGCCCGACGTGGCCCTGCCGGCCCCGGCCAACGACGCCAGCCTGGCCGCCCGCTTCGCCCATGTCATGGACCAGCTCGACCGCGCCTATGAGAAGGTCCAGCCGGACCTGGTGGTGGTGCAGGGCGACACCTCCAGCACCGCCGCCGGCGCGATGGCCGCCTTCGCCCGCCGCCTGCCGGTGGCTCATGTCGAGGCGGGCCTGCGAACCTTCGACCTGGCCAGTCCCTTCCCCGAGGAGGGCTGGCGCTGCGTAGTCGGCCAGCTGGCTGAGCTGCATTTTGCCCCAACGGGAGTGGCGGCCGGCAACCTTACCCGCCAGGGCGTCGCCGACAGCCGGGTGTTCGTCACCGGCAACACCGGGGTCGACTCGGTGCGACTGGCCGCCGCCGGCCTGGCGCCGGAACCGGCCACCGAGGGCCTGCGCCGGATCATGGTCACCCTGCACCGGCGGGAGAACTGGGGCGAGGCGCTGGAGAACGTGCTGGGCGCCCTGCTGGACATCCGCGACCACGTGCCGGACGTCGAGATCGTCTTCGTCGCCCACGCCAACCCGGCCCTGCGCCAGCGGGTGTTCGCCCTGCTGGAGGGCCAGGCGCGGATGCGGGTGATCGGGCCGCTGGAATACACCGACTTCCTGCGCCTCCTGAAAAGCTGCGTGATGGTCATGTCCGACAGCGGCGGGGTGCAGGAGGAGGCGCCGGTGTTCGGCGTGCCGGTGCTGGTGCTGCGGGAGTCCACCGAGCGGATGGAGGCGGTCACCGCCGGCGTCGCCCGGCTCGCGGGCGTCAGCCGCGCCGGCGTGGCGGGCCTGGCCTGCCTGCTGCTCACCGACGAGGCCGAGCGCCAGACGATGGCCCGCGCCCTCAGCCCCTTCGGCGACGGCTACGCCGCCGAGCGGATCGTCGAGGTTCTCACCCGCCACTACGCGCAAAGGCTTGCCGACGACCCGATCTCGCGGCTGAATGCCGGTTAACCTTTTGCGAGGGTTGGGGGAGGGGGATCATGCTGGCGGCCTGGCTCGCCGAGGCGTCCGGATGGCTGTCGTCGGTGGGGACCACCGGCGCCGGCGTCCATGGCGCGCTGGTCGCCTACTGGGGCGTCCTGAAGGTGGCCATCGTGGTCACCGCCGTGCTGATCACCATCAGCTCGATCGACGACCTGATCATCGACATCCTCTACTGGTGGCGCCAATGGGTCCGCCTGTTCGACTTCTGGGGCCGGCCGCCGAAACAGGCGCGGCTGGACGCCCACCCCGAGAAGATGATCGCCATCATGGTGCCGGCCTGGCAGGAGAGCGATGTCATCGCCAACATGGTGGCCAACACCAACAAGACCTTCGACTACGCCCGCTACAAGATCTTTGTCGGGGTCTACGCCAACGATCCGGACACCGCCCGCGAGGTGGAGAAGGTCCGCCAGCGTTTTCCCAACACCTACCGCGCCGAGGTCCCGCACGACGGGCCGACCAGCAAGGCCGACTGCCTCAACTGGCTGGTCCAGAACATCCTGCTGCACGAGCAGCGGACGGGGGATCGGTTCGACGTCTTCATGATGCACGACGCCGAGGACGTGGTGCACCCCTACGGCCTGAAGACCGTGAACTGGTTCATCGAGGACAACGGGATGATCCAGATGCCGGTGCTCAGCATGGACCGGCAGTGGCACAAGCTGGTTGCCTGCCACTACATGGACGAGTTCGCCGAGTTCCATACCAAGGACTTGCCGGTCCGCTCTGACATCTCCCGGATGACGCCGTCGGCCGGGGTGGCCACAGCCTTCGCCCGGTCGGCCATGCTGGCGCTAGTGCGAGAGAAGGACGGCCAGCCGTTCAACACCGACAGCCTGACCGAGGACTACGATGTCGCCCATCGGCTGAGCGCGCTGGGCTATCCCTCCGAATTCATCCGCTACCACGCCCGGGTGCCCCGCCAGCGCAAGCGCTGGTTCGGCAAGGGCGAGGTCAGCGTCATGAGGCGCGAACTGGTGGCGACCAAGGAGTTCTTCCCCGACCGCTTCCAGACCTCGGTGCGCCAGAAGACCCGCTGGATGCTGGGCATCTCCTACCTGGGCTGGAAACAGCTGGGCTGGTTCGGCGACCTGGCCAACCGCTACTACCTGTTCCGCGACCGCAAGGCGCTGTTCACCTCGCCGGTCGGGGCGTTGGCCTATCTGATCGTGCTGCAGGTGCTGGGCTACTGGGGGATCGTGGCCATCTGGCCCCAGGCGGCCACCCTGCCGCCGCTGATCGACCAGGCCTGGGTCTGGTGGCTGGTGGGTCTGAACTTCCTGTTCCTGGTCAACCGTATCCTGCACCGGGCCTGGTTCACCGGCATCAACCATGGCCTCAAGCATGTGCCGCTGACGCCGGTGCGGATCGTGGTCTCTAACCTGATCGGCTTTGGGGCCTTCTTCCGCTCCCTGCGCCAGTACATCAGCCACCTGATCACCGGCCGCACCATCGCCTGGGACAAGACCCAGCACAGCTATCCCTCACTGACCGAGCTGCAGCGCGGCGGCAGGGTCGGCGATGTTCTGAGGTTCTGGAACCATCTGTCGGAGGAGGACCTGGAGACGGCCCTGGCCGCCCAGAAGGTCTCCTACCGGCCCATCGGCCTGCTGCTGCTGGATCTCGGCATGGTCGAGGACGAGCACCTGGCCGAGGCCTTCGCCGAGCGGGGCGAGGTCTATGCCTCCATCTTCGATCCCTTCCAGATCGAGGACAGCGTCCTCTGGCTGCTGACCCCCGAACAGGCGGCCCGGTTCGCCGCCGTGCCCCTGCGCCGCCAGAACGGCACGGTGGACGTGGCCCTGGCCGAGCCGTTGGTCGCCGCTCGCCGGGCGGAGCTGGAGAAGATCCTCGGCGCGCGCGGCGTGAAGACGGTGCGCTACCTCTATGCCCCGCTCAGCGACGTGGCCTTCGCCATCCGCTTCGCCTGGCGTGAGGCGCCGTTCGCCAAGGGTCGGGCGCTGATCGCCAGGGCTCGCGAACAGGGGCGGATCAGCGCCTCGGACGAGGCGGCCGCCTGGCGGGCGATCCGCGCGCCCTACGTGCGGCTGGGCGACCTGCTGGTGCGGGCGGGGGCCATCAGCCATGACACGCTGCAGGCGGCGCTGGCCGAGGGCGGCGATCGGCTGGGCGAGCAACTGGTGGCGGCCGGCCGGATCACGCCCGGGCAGAGGGACGCGGCCCTGGCGGTCCAGCTGTCCGAGGACGGGGTGGCGTCGCGGCTGGCCGAACTGGCAGCCAGGGCCTCAGAAGCTGAACCCGCCCGATACGCCTACTGACACCTTCGGCCCGACGAACTGGGCCGGCACCCCCACCGTGTCACCGAGCGGGGCGGCGTATAGCACATCCAGGTTCCAGCGGCCGTCGAGGCTGAGCCGCACCCCGCCGCCGGCGAAGGTCCCGCTCATCTCCTGGGGGCCGATGGTGTCCTCGTTCCAGGCCCAGGCGCCCTCGACGAAGGCGGCCGGACGGATGGAGAGGCGATTGCCCAGCTTCGCCGCCGGGCCGTAGATGTCGAGCGAGCCGGAGACGCCGCTGTCGCCATAGAGGGCGCCGGGGTCCAGCGCCCGGCCGCCGATCAGGCCGCCGTAGGTGAACTCTTCGTACTGCAGCAGCGGGCTGTCGGAGGCCTGGGCCCGCAGGCGCGGCTCCAGCAGGAAGCCGCCGGTGACGAAGCTGCCCTGGCCCTCGAAACGCACCACGAAGGCCGCCGGCTTGGCCTGGACGCGGCTGAGCAGCGTATCGCCCTGCTGCGAGGCGCCCAGCCCCTCCAGCCCCTTGCGCAGGCTGAGGTAGCCGTAGGCCGAGCCGCCGTCCCCGCGATAGTCGGCCTGGACCCCCGCATAGACCACCCGCAGGTGATCACGCACCGTCGGCGGGCCGGTGGTCAGGTCGGTGTCCTGATTGATCCCCTCGAAGCCCAGGCGCCCGGCAACCAGCACCGCCGATCGCGGGCCGCTGGCCAGGCCCAGAGGATGGCGCAGTTCGAACCGCACCAACTGCGTGGTTCCGTAGGTGTCGGGGGTCGGCGCACGTTCGTCCGGCTGCTGCTCGAACCAGGCCAGGTCGCCCTTCAGCTCCAGCCCCGAGCGGGTCATCAGCACTTGGCTTGAGACCTGGGCGCCGCGCTGGCCCTCGCCGGTCAGGTCGTGGAAGACCCCGATGATGGTCCGCTCATGCAGGGGGGTGAGGTTGCCGAAGATCAGGCTGGCCCCGCCGCTCCACGTCCCCACCGTCTCGGCCGAGGCGTTCTGGGCGCTGAGGAAGATCCCCGGCGGGCCGGGTGACACGGCCAGCACCAGCACGACCTCCTCGCCCTGCGCCCGCACCGACGGCGCAACGCCCCAGAAGCCGTAACGGGAGGCGGCGTCCGCGCCCCGCCGCAGGGTCCGCGCCTGCAGCAGCTCACCCGGACGGACGTCGGCGTAGGCCCGGCGGATGAAGGCCTCCTGGGACGCATCCGCCCCCTGCACTTCCAGCCCGGCGATACGGCCTTCGCGCACCTTGATGCGCCAGATGTTGCCTTCGCGGGCGATCTCGCTGCGGGCTCCGACATAGCCGCGCGAGGCGTAGGTACAGTCGATCCAGGCCGCGACCTTGCCGGCCGTCTGGGCGTCGGCGCCGGGGTCGCCCAGATGCACCCATCCGGTGCGCAATTCTTCCTGGGTAAAAAGGCCGGCCCCGGTGATCTCGACCGGAACTTTCGCGGGCGCGGTGTCAGCAACTGGCAACAGGTTTCGGCATTCCGCAGCCGTTGGCAGGGTCAGCGGGATCGACCGCTGCGGCGCCTCGAAGCGCAACACCTCGGCCTGCGGCGGAGGCGGCGTCTGGGCCACGGCCAGGCCGGCGGCGAAGGCCAATGGCGCGGCCGCGGCCAGGCCGGAAAGACAGTGATTGGACATTCCGCCCCCTGAGATCCCCACGTTAACCACATCACGCCGGTCCGGCCGTGGTCAAGCGAGGCTGAGGGTCGCGCCTTGAACCGCCGCTGAACGAAAAAGGCCCGGGATCGCTCCCGGGCCTCGATCGTCTGTGGACGAGGGCTTTAGTGGCTCTCGTTGCGCCACACCCGGCGGTAGCTGGCGTACAGCAGGCCGGAGAACAGCAGCAGGTAGATCAGCACCGCGAAGCCGGTCGCGTTGCGCTCTTCCAGCTTGGGCTCGGCGGCCCACATCAGGAAGGCGGCGACATCCCGAGCCTGGTTGGCCGCCGTCGACGGGGTGCCGTCGTCGAAGGTCACCTTGCCGGGGCCCAGCTGCGGCGGCATGGCCACGAAGCCGCCGGGCGGGACATGGTGCTTGTCACCGGTCCAGCCGGCCGAAAGGTCGCCCGGGAAGTAGGAGTTATAGTACTGGCCGGTCGGCACGGTCAGGCCCTTGGGCGGGGCCTCGTAGCCCATCAGGAAGGCAGCCAGGTATTCCGGCCCGCCAGAGCGGCCCTTGGCGATCACCGACAGGTCCGGGGGCAGGGCGCCGCCGTTGCCGGCACGCGCAGCGTAGTCGTTCTTGTAGGGCTTGGGGAACCGGTCGGCCGGGACGGCGGCGCGGGTGATCTCGTCGCCGGTCTCGGTGTCGATGTCCGGCACCTGGATGTCGGCGGCCAGCGCCTTCACATAGGGGTTGTCGTTCGGGTTCTTGTACTTCTTGTCATAGAAGGGGCCGCCCTTGTCGCCGAGGTTCCGGAAGCTGAGCAGCTTCATGGAGTGGCAGGCCGAGCAGACCTCGCGATAGACCTTGTAGCCGCGTTGCAGCTGGGCCTGGTCGAACTTCCCGAAGGGACCTTCGAAGCTGTAGGCGATCTCCGGCGGCTTCTTGGCGCCGCCCGCGGCCAGGGCCGGGGCCGCGACCAGCGTGGTGAGCGCCGCCGCGATCAGGGTGAGTTTGCGCAGCATGGAGGCTCAGCCCTTCTTTTCGGCGTCGGCCGTGGCGCCCGCGGGCGTCGTGGCGGGGTGGGACAGCGCCGGAGAGGCGATGGTTTCCGGAGTCGGCTTCGGGGTCTCGATGAGGCCCAGCAGCGGCATGATCACCAGGAAGTAGGCGAAGTAGTAGAGGGTGGCCAAGCGCGACAGCCAGACCCAGCTGTTGATGTCGCTTTCCAGGATCTTGAAGGTGGTCAGGCCAGGGATGACCGGGTCGTCTGGCAGCTTGGCGCCGCAGAAGCCCAGGATCACGCAGACGATGACCAGGATGATGAAGTAGGCCTTGGCCATCGGCCGATAGCGCATGGAACGCACCTTGGAGGTGTCGAGCCAGGGCAGGGCGAACAGCACGCCGATGGCGCCGAACATGGCCACCACGCCCATCACCTTGTCCGGAACGGCGCGCAGGATGGCGTAGAAGGGCAGGAAGTACCACTCGGGCACGATGTGCGCCGGGGTCACCAGCGGGTTGGCCTCGATGTAGTTGTCGGCGTGGCCAAGCGCGTTCGGCATGTAGAACACGAAGATCGCGAACAGCACCAGGAAGACGCTCATGGCGAAGCCGTCCTTCACCGTCGCGTACGGGGTGAAGGGCAGGGTGTCGGCCTTGGACTTCGGATCGATGCCGGTCGGGTTGTTCTGGCCGACCACATGCAGCGCCCAGACGTGCAGGACAACGACGCCCGCGATCATGAAGGGCAGCAGGTAGTGCAGCGAGAAGAAGCGGTTCAGCGTGGCGTTGTCGACGGCGAAGCCGCCCTGCAGCCAGACCAGGATCGGCCCGCCGACCACCGGGATGGCCCCGATGATGTTGGTGATCACGACCGCGCCGTGGAACGACATCTGGCCCCAGGGCAGGACGTAACCCATGAAGGCGGTGGCCATCATCAACAGGTAGATGACGCAGCCGAGAATCCACAGAACCTCACGCGGCGGCTTGTAGCTGCCGTAGTAGAGGCCCCGGAACATGTGCAGGTAGACCGCGATGAAGAACATCGAGGCCCCGTTGGCGTGGGTGTAGCGGATCAGCCAGCCGTAATTCACATCGCGCATGATGTGCTCGACCGAGGCGAAGGCCCCGCTGGCGCTCGGCGTGTAGTGCATGGCCAGCACGATGCCGGTGACGATCTGGATCGCCAGGCAGAGGCTGAGGATGCCGCCGAAGGTCCACCAGTAGTTCAGGTTCCGCGGCGTCGGATAATCGACGAAGCTGTCCCAGACCAGGCGGGTGACGGGAAGGCGCTGGTCGAGCCAGCGGGTGATGCCGGATTTCGGCTCGTAAGTGGAATGTCCGCTCATCGTCAGCCGATCTTGACCTTGGTGTCGGAAAGGAAGGCGTAGTCGGGGACCACGAGGTTGGTCGGCGCCGGACCCTTACGGATGCGGCCCGAAGTGTCGTAGCTCGACCCGTGGCAGGGGCAGAACCAGCCGCCGTACTCGCCGCCTCCAACCGTCGGCACACAACCGAGGTGGGTGCAGCTGCCGACCAGCACCATCCACTGGGGCTTGCCTTCCTTGTGGCGCTGGGCGTCGGCCTGCGGGTCCTTCAGCTGCGCCGAGTCGTCACGGACGGCGGCGTCGATCTGGGCCTGGGTCCGATTGCGGATGAACAGGGGCTTGCCGCGCCAGTTGATGGTCACCTGTTGGCCCGGCTCGATCTTGGTCAGGTCGTACTCGACGCTGGCGAGAGCGAGGGTGTCGGCCGAAGGGTTCATCTGGCTGATCAACGGCCAGACCACCGAAGCGGCGGCGCCGCCGGCCGCGGCGATCGCCGCGATATGGATGAAGTCGCGCCGGGACGGATCGTCTCCGGCTGGTGTCGTATGAACGGCGCTGTCGGCCACCTGCAGGTCACCCTTCGCAAGACGCCGGCCCACGAGGCGGGGGCCGGACCAGAAAATTCCGAAGCGCGGCCCTTTGAGTGGCCCTTCGCGCGGAGCCTTGTGGCGCGCGCGATTCGAAGGGCCGCCCCGGTAAGGCCCAGCGATCGGGATCGCTTAGAACCTACCCAGCCCTTTTTCAACCGGCTGTGATCGGAAAAGGCGCCCAGCCTGCGCATGGACGCTCGCGCCTGACGCTGTAAAAGGCCTGCCCATGACCGACACCGCCCTTCTCGATACCCGGAAACAGCGCGCCCAGGCCTGGTTCGAAACTCTCCGCGACCGCATTCTGGCCGCCTTCGAGGCCCTGGAGGATGCCGCCCCCGCCGATCTCTATCCCGGCGAGCCTGGGCGGTTCGAGAAGAAACCCTGGGTCCGCGCCGCCGGCGGCGGCGGGGTCATGTCGATGATGCACGGTCGCTTCTTCGAGAAGGTCGGGGTGCATACCTCGGTGGTGTTCGGCACGTTCACCGAAGAGATGGCCAAGTCCATGCCGGGCGCGGCGGAGGATCCGCGGTTCTTCGCAACAGGGGTGTCGCTGATCGCCCATATGCGCAGCCCGCGCGTGCCGGCGGTGCATATGAACACCCGCTTCATCTGCACGACCAAGGGCTGGTTCGGCGGCGGCGGCGATCTCACCCCGCTGCTGGGCTACCAGCGCAACCAGGACTTCCCCGACGCCAAGGCCTTCCACGCCGCCTTCAAGGACGCATGCGACCGCTTCGATCCGGACTGGCATCCCAAGTACAAGGCCTGGTGCGACGAGTACTTCTTCCTGCCCCACAGGAACGAGCCGCGCGGCATCGGCGGCATCTTCTACGACCACCACGACAGCGGGGACTGGGATCGCGATTTCGCCTTCACCCAGGCGGTGGGCGAGGCCTTCCTCGATTCCTATCCGAAGATCGCCGCCGGCCGGATGGCTGAGCCCTGGACGGAGGCGGAGCGGGAGGAGCAGTTGGTGCAGCGTGGCCGATACGTGGAGTTCAACCTGCTGTACGACCGGGGGACCATGTTCGGGCTGAAGACCGGCGGGAACGTGGAGTCGATCCTCAGCTCGATGCCGCCGACGGTGAAGTGGCCCTAAGCCGGACAGGCAGCGCCCGTATCGATCCAGGCCTTGATCAGCCCGCCGAACGTCGCCTGATCGCCGGGCGCCGGGGCGCGGCCCTTGCCGGGGTTCCAGCCCCAGCCGACCAGTTCGTCCTCGGCCATGTGGTGGCGCAGGGCTTCCAGGTCCTTGCCGCCGTTGCGGGCCGGATCCTTGATCTGGCGGCAGATCTCGCCCGGCGTCTTGCCCTGCCAAGCCATGCTCTTGGGGGCCAAGGCCCATTTGGGATTGCCGGGGATCGATTGGATACGGTCGCCGCCGACCTCGAAGTTTTCTGAGCCATGGCAGGTCGAGCAGCGCTGGCCGGCCGGACCGTGGCCATCCACGGCGCCGGTCATCGGCGGGCTGTGCACCTTCATCATCGCGCCCTGCCGCGGGACATTGTCGACCGGGTGGCAGTTCACGCAGCGGGGATGGGTGATGACCTTGGCCGCCTCGGCGTACAGGGCGAGGGAGCGGGCGTTGCGGTCGGTGATGGTGTCGAATGCCGAGGCCGGCTTCAGCGCATCACGCTTGGCCAGCACGGCCTCATAAGGCGCCAGCGAGGCGGTCGGCGCGGTCTCCGCCCGAGCGTTGAGGGTCCCCGCGGCGACGCAGAGGCCGAAGGTCGAAAGGCAGATGAGGCTGAAGGCGCGCATGATCGCAGAACGGCGATCACGCCGATTAAGTTGCCTAGTAGACCATCCCTTGCGTCACGGCCTTCAGCCGCTCAACGGCCGCCAGCTTGTCGTCCATGAAGTCCTGGTCGATCCACCATTCCTCGACCTCGCGCATAACCTCGCCGATCAGCGGCCCCTTCGGCACGCCGGCGGCCAGCACCTCGTCGCCGGTCAGGGGGAAGGCGGGCGGGGTCCAGGTCTGGGCCAGGGCCAGCAGCCCGCGCCATTGCTGGGTGGTCGCCGGGCGGATGGAGGCGGCCCAGGCCAGCTTCACCCGGTCGGTGAAGGCGCGCAGACCGACGCGATAGACGCCGCGCCGGGCCTCGCGCGGGCTCATCCAGGAGACGATGCGCGGCTCCTTGCCGGCCGCCTCGATCAGCCGGTCCTTGAGCGCGTTGGAGAGGCGCAGCCGCTCGGCGGTGTCGCGGGCGACGACCGGATCGTCGGGCAACAGGGCGGCCAGCCGCAGTTCGGCGTCGGTCTCGAACAGCTGCTCGTTCTGGATGCCGACCAGGGTCTCGAACCGGGTCAGCGCCTTGACCTGCGGCAGCACGGCAGACAGCACGCTGGTCGCCGCCATCAGCCGCAGGGCAGCCCGCGGGTCCTCTGCGCCCAGCAGCTTCAGCAGCTCCTTCTGGGTGCGTTCGGCGGCCCGGCCTGACAGCATGCCCTTCAGCGCCTTGCAGGCGGTCAGGGCCGCCTGGTCGGGCTCACCCTTGCCGTACCAGGCGTGGAAGCGGAACCACCGCAGGATGCGCAGGTAGTCCTCGCGGATGCGGGTCATGGCATCGCCGACGAAGACGATCCGCCCGGCCATGCAGTCGGCGATCCCCTGGCCGGTAGGGTCGAACAGCCGGCCCTCGGCGTCCGCATAGAGGGCGTTGAGGCGGAAGTCGCGCCGCTGGGCGTCCTCCTCCCAGCTCTTGGTGAAGGCCACTACGGCCCGCCGCCCGTCGGTGGAGACGTCGCGGCGCAGGGTGGTCACCTCATAGGGCCGCCCGTCGCAGACGGCGGTGACCGTGCCGTGGTCGACCCCGGTCGGCACCACCTTGATGCCGGCCGTCTCCAGCGCCTCGGTGACCTGATCGGGGGTCAGGGTGGTGGCGATATCGATATCGTCCACCTCGGCCTTCAGCAGGGAGTTGCGCACACAGCCGCCGACGAACCGGGCGCAGCCGGCGAACCCCTTGGCCTCCAGCGCCGCGATCACGGCCTGGGTGGACGGCAGGGTCATCCAGGCAGGCTTGCCGATGGTGTCGGGGAGGTTGGACATGGCGGAAGGGAATAGACGGGACGTCCGGCGCTGCAAAGCCGGTATCGCGGCTACCAACCCAGCAACTTCAATCCGGGAATGTCGCGGAAGTCCGAGGGATTGAGGGTGACCAAGGTTGCGTCCGCCACCAAGGCCTGAGACGCGATCATGCGATCCGCCATCTTGCGGCGGGAAAAGCCCACTGCCTCGATGATCGAGCGATAGACGTCCGCCGCCTGATCATCAAAGGCAATCGTCGGCAGCATCTCCAGAATGGCGTCCAGGCGCTGTCGGCGGATGTGGGCGTCAGCGGGAACACGCTGGATTCCGCGCTCCAGTTCGATCTTGGTGATAATCGAAAGGACTAACGGCCCGTCGAGCGTTTCGACCTTCTCGGTGATTCCGGCCGCCGCGTCGCGAAGCTCGATCGCCACGCTGGTGTCCAGCAGGAACATGGGTCAGTCGACGCCGCGTTCGGGGAAGATGTCGGGATCGCGAACCTCGACATCGCTGGGGGCCGGCAACGCGCGAAGCTTCCGCAGCATGTCCTTCACGGACGGCCGAACAGGCGAAATGTTCACGCCCCACCCGGTCGACGTCACGCTGACCTCGACGCCGGCGGGAATGCCAGCGGCCTTCGGAAGGCGCACCGCGACGCTGTTGCCGCTCTTGAAGGTCTTGCTGATCACAGCGTTCATATGCCTGATCTCCGTATGTACCTGTATATACGAAATCAGCTCCGAAACCAAACCGAACCTCGCGGCCGCCCCGTTGATGTCAGGCTTCTGGCGCGGCTCTCGGCCGTTTCGCGCCCCACTCCAGCAGGGCGTCCAGCGCCGGGCAGAGCGCCTCGCCCCATTGGGTCAGCCGATACTCCACCTTGGGCGGAACCTGCGGATAGACGGTGCGGGCGACGATGCCGTCGCGCTCCAGCTCGCGCAGTTGCTGGATCAGCATCTTCTGGGACACGGCCGGGATGGCCCGTTCGAGCTCCGAGAACCGCCGGGGCTCGCCCCCGAACAGCTGGAAGAGGATGACCATCTTCCAGCGGCCCTCGAGCATGCGAAAGGCGCTCTCGACGCCGCCGGCCGCCATCTCGGGCGTGACGTCGAGGAGCTTACCTGTGGGTGAGTACCCTACTTTTCTGTCTGTACTTCCCATAATGACGGCAAGAGATCACATCCATCGCGTCATCGCAATCACCCAAGAAGGAGCGCTGTCGTGACCCTCTGTCTTCCTGAATTCATCCACCGCTATTTCGCCGCCGAAGCGGCCGGAAACTCCGCCGAGCTGGCGGCAACCTTCGCGCCCGACGGCGCCGTGCGGGACGAGGGGCGGGACATCCGGGGCGCGGCGGCCATCGCCGCCTGGATCGACGCGGCCAAGGCCCGGTACGGCAACACCACCGAGCCGCTGAGGACCTTCGAGGCGGGCGGCAGGATCCATGTCATCGCCCGGGTGACCGGCAACTTCCCCGGCAGCCCGATCGAGCTGGACCATCGCTTCACGCAATCTCGGCTAGGCATCACCAGCCTGGAGATCGGCTGATGTCAGGCGCGGATCTGAAGGGCCGGCGGGCCCTGGTCACGGGCGGCACCAAGGGGATCGGCCTGGCGGTCGTGCAGCGACTGCTGGAAGGCGGCGCGGAGGTGCTGGCCACCGCGCGGACGGCGCCGGAGGACCTCGCGGGCGCCGGCTTCGTGGCCGCTGACGTGGGCACGGCGGCGGGCGCGCTGACGGTGGCGCAGGCCGTCAGGGCGCGGCTGGGCGGCATCGACATCCTGGTGCATGTGGCGGGCGGCTCGTCCGCGCCTTCGGGCGGGTTCGGGGTGCTGGATGACGAGGAATGGCGCAAGGCCCTCGACCTCAACCTGATGTCGGCGGTGCGGCTGGACCGCGAACTGCTGCCGCTGATGGTCAGCCAGAAGTCCGGGGTGGTGGTCCACATCACCTCGATCCAGCGCCAGCTGCCGCTGCCGGAATCGACCATCGCCTACGCGGCGGCCAAGGCGGCCCTGTCCACCTACAGCAAGGCCCTGTCCAAGGATGTGGCGCCGGCGGGGGTCCGGGTGGTGCGGGTCTCGCCGGGCTGGGTCGAAACGGAAGCCTCGGTGGCCCTGGTCGAGCGACTGGCGGCCGGCGGGGCGATGAGCGAGGACGCGGCGCGGCAGGGGCTGATGGACTCCCTGGGCGGCATTCCGCTCGGCCGGCCGGCGCGCCCGCGCGAGGTGGCGGATCTGGTCGCCTTCCTGGCTTCGGACCAGGCGGCCGCGATCACCGGGACGGAATATGTGATCGACGGCGGGACGGTGCCGACCGTCTAGGCCACCGCCGCCCCGTACAGCCGGTCGTACAGCGCCCGCAGCATGCCCGCCGTGGCGCCCCAGATCAGCTCGTCTTCCCAGGTCATGGCGTAGAAGCGCCGGCGGCCGCCGTCCGGCAGGTCGTAGTGGCGTTCCTCGTAGTTGGCAGGGTCCATCAGAAAGCCGAAGGGGGTCTCGAAGATACGGGCGACCTCGGCCTCGCTGGGCATCAGCGGCAGGTCGGGGGGCAGGAAGCCGACGACCGGGGTCACCAGGTAGCCTGTGCCGGTCCTGTAGGGGGTGGAGAGGCCGGCCAGCTCGACATGGGCCGGATCGAGGGCGATCTCCTCCTGGGCCTCGCGTAGGGCCGCCTGGACGGCCGTCTCGCCGGCGTCCATCCGCCCGCCGGGGAAGGCCACCTGGCCCGAATGGCGGCGCAGGGTCGAGGCGCGGCGGGTCAGGATCACCGACACCCCCTCGGGGCGCTCCACCAGCGGCACCAACACCGCAGCCGGGGTGACGGCCGTTTCGCCTGGCCACATGTCAGGGTTCAGGTCGAAATCGGAGCGGAACGCGCCATGCGCCGCGCCCGGATCGTCAATCGGGTCGAGGTGATGGCTGATCCATTGTCGAAGCTGGGCGCCGGGCTTCACGTGATGTGGGCCCCGGCCGGGCCGACGGGGAAGAAGGCGCCGCCGCTCGTCACGCCCAGGACCGGTCCGTCCGGGCCCTCCTGCTCGGCGGCCATCTCGACCAATTCGTAGAAGACCGGCCGGGCGATCCGGGCCTCCAGCCCCCGGCGGACATGGACATAGGGGCGGGGCTCGCCGGTGTCGCTATCGACCTCTACGCGGATCGCGTTGTCAGGGCCGGCGATGACCTCATCGCCCACGTTGGTCAGGAATTTCAGGTCGCCGCCTTCGCGATCGACGCGCACGGCGATGAACGGGGCGTCCTCGACCGTGATCCGCATCTTCTCGACCGGCGTCACCAGATGAAAGCCATCCGGGTCCTTGCGCAGCACAGTGGAGAACAGCCGCACCAACGCCTCGCGGCCGATGGGGCTGCCCTCATGAAACCACAGGCCGTCCTTGCGGATGACGATGTCGATCTCGCCGCAATGGGCCGGGTTCCACAGATGGACCGGCGGCAGGCCCTTGGCCGCCTTGCCCGCCGAGGATTGGGCGGCGGCGATCACGCCTTCGAGGCCGGGAGGGGAGCCAGTCATGGTGCGGATGTAGGAGCCTTCCGTAGAGGTGTTCAAGGCGCGACAGGCAACCAATGCCGTCCCCGGCGGTTCGAAGGGGGCTCAGCGAAACAGGGAGGCCCGTTGATGACGCCCAGACTCGCGCCGATGGAGGCGCCCCTGCGCGCCATCCTGTTGGCCTTCCCCATCGCCCTATTCACGACAGCTGTCGTCACGGATCTGGCCTATCTGGGCACCGCCCAGATCCAGTGGACCAACTTTTCCGCCTGGCTGATCACGGGCGGTCTGGTGTTCGGCGGCATCGTCGGGCTGTGGGCGATCATCGACGTGATCCGGCGGCGCGCGGGCGCGCTGGTCTACCTTCTTCTGCTCGCCGCCATGTGGGTCTTCGGCCTGATCAACGCCTTCCAGCACAGCCGGGACGGCTGGAGTTCGGTAGGGGCGGTTGGGTTGATCCTGTCACTGCTGACCGCGGGTCTCGCCCTGGCGGCGGGGTGGGTGCGCCATTCTCGCCCGGAGGGACACTGATGATGCGCCGCCTGCTCTGCGCCAGCGCCCTGGTGCTCACCCTCGCCGCCTGCGGTGACGGGGACCGAAAGCTCGACCAGACCGGGCCGACGCCAACCCTGCCGGACCAGAGGCAGACCCTGGTCCCGCCGATGAAGATCGCCACGCCCGTCGGGTGGAACGGTGAGAAGCCGACGGCGCCCGCCGGGTTCACCGTCACCGCCTTCGCCGGCGACCTGAAGATTCCGCGCCAGATGCTGGTGCTGCCCAACGGCGACGTGCTGGTGGCCGAGGGGTCGGGCGGCAAGGCCCCCAAGCTGCGGCCCAAGGACCTGATCGCCGGCGTGATCAAGGCCAAGGGCAAGTCCAAGGTGAAGGGCGGAAATCGCATCACCCTGCTGCGCGACGCCAACGGGGACGGCGTGGCCGAACTGAAGACTACCTTCATCGAGAACCTGGACGCGCCCTATGGCCTGGCGTTCGTCGATGGCTCGATCTACGTCGCCGAGCAGGGCGGCTTGCGCCGGTTCCCCTATGCCGAGGGGCAGACGAAGATCACCGATCCAGGCTGGACGGTCACACCGCTGCCGTCGGAGGTGAACCACCACTGGACCAAGGCCCTGGCGGCCAGCGCCGACGGGACCAAGCTCTATGTCGGCATTGGCTCCAACAGCAATGTCGGCGAACGCGGCATGGCCATCGAGCAGGACCGCGCGGTGGTCTGGGAGGTTGATCGGCTGACCGGCGCCCACCGCACCCTTGCCAGCGGCATCCGAAATCCCACCGCCCTGGCCATCGAGCCGCGCACGGGCCAGCTGTGGTCGGTGGTCAACGAGCGGGACGAGTTGGGCGCCGAACTTGTGCCCGACTACCTGACCTCGGTGCGCGACGGCGCCTTCTACGGCTGGCCCTACAGCTATTGGGGCAAGACGGTGGACCCGCGCGTGCGGCCTCAGAACCCGGACCTGGTCAAGACGGCCATCGCCCCGGACTATGCGCTGGGCAGCCACGTCGCCGCCCTGGGCCTCAGCTTCGCGGTCGACGGGGGCTTTGGCGGATCGTTCGCCGAAGGAGCCTTTGTCGGCCAGCACGGCAGCTGGAACCGCAAGCAGCTGGCCGGCTACAAGGTGGTCTGGATCCCGTTCGTGGGCGGCCGACCGGCCGGCCAGCCGGTCGACTTCCTTTCCGGCTTCATTAAGGATGGCAAGGCGCGGGGCCGACCGGTGGGCGTGGTGTTCGACCCGCGCAGCCGCTCGGTGCTGGTGGCCGACGACCTCTCAAACACCGTCTGGCGGGTGGCGCCGGTTCGCTGATCAGTCGCGCGGCGCCACGGGCAGGATCTTCATCCTGCCCTGGTGGTCGGCGAGGTTGCGGACCGTTTCCATGAAGTCGAGGGAGCCAGGAACCTTGAAATGCGCCTCCAGCGCTTCCCGGTCCTCCCACTCCTCGTAGAAGACCAGGGTCATGGGGTTCTCCGCGTCGATGCTGACGCCGTGCTGCAGGCAACCGGGCTCGCCGCGCGAACGATGCACGTGCGCCAGGGCCGCCTCGAGCAATTCTTCGAAGGTGTCGGGCCGGGCCGTCACGGTTCCGGTAACGACGAGCATCAGCTCTTGGCCGGGCCGTCGTAGGCGTCGCGCAGTTCGCGCTTCAGGACTTTGCCGATGTGGCTGCGCGGCAGGCTGTCGACGATCACCACATCGGCGATGCGCTGGGTCTTGCCGACCTTGGCGTTGGTGAATTCGCGGATCTCCTGGGGCGCGGCGGTCGTGCCGTCCTTGAGGGCGACGAAAGCGACCGGGGTCTCGCCCCAGTCCTTGGAAGGCACGCCGACCACGGCGGCCTCGACCACGGCGGGGTGCTCGACCATCACCGCCTCCATGTCGCTGGGATAGATGTTGAAGCCGCCGGAGATGATCATGTCCTTGCGGCGGTCCATCAGCTGCAGGAAGCCCTCGGAGTCGAGACGGCCGACATCGCCGGTGCGGATGTAGATGTCGCCGGTCTCGGGATGCACCCACTGGGCCTCGGCGGTCTTGCCGGGCTGGTTGTGATAGCCGTTCATGGTGGCGGGGCTGTAGCCGACGATCTCGCCGATCTCGCCGGTGGGGACTTCGTTCCCCTCCTCATCGACCAGGCGGATGATGCAGCCGGGCGCCGGCTGACCGACCGTGTGCAGCTTGTCGGGGTGTTCGTGGGCCGCCAGCATGAAGCTGCCGCCACCTTCGGTCATGCCGTAGTACTCAATCAGGCCGCCGGGCCAGCGTTTCAGCACCTCGGCCTTCAGCTCGGCCGAGAAGGGGGCGCTGGTGCAGAACTTCATCTGGTAGCTCGACAGGTCGTAGTCGTCGAAGCCGGCGAACTCCATCAGGCGGCGGTACTGCACCGGCACCAGCATGGTGTGGGTGATGCGCTGGGCCTGGGCGATCTTCAGGTACTTCTCTGTATCGAACTTGCCCATCATGTGGACCGTGCCGCCGCCCGACAGGGTGGGGAAGAAGCAGACCAGGGTGGTGTTGGAATACAGCGGGGTGGAGATCAAGCTGCGGGCGTCCGGGCCGTAGCCGACGCCGTCCGGGCGGACGGAGAGGTGGCGCCAGCGCATGCCGTGGGACTGGACGATGCCCTTGGGGATGCCGGTCGTGCCACTGCTGTAGATGATGTTGAAGGGGTCCTTCTTGCCGATCTCGACAGGGGCCGGCTTGGCGCCCTCGGGGGCGAGCCAGGCATCGAAGGAGGAGCCGGCGTCAGACTCATCCAGGGCGACGAGTTTTGCGGTCACCTGGTCGATGACCCCGGCCATCAGCTCGGCGACGCCCTTGTCCAGGAAGAACAGCTTGGCCCCGCTGTCGGCGATCATCCCGACCAGCTGTTCGGGCGTGGAGGAGGGGGCCAGCGGCGCGGCCGCCACCCCGGCGCGGAGGCAGCCGAGGAACAGGACCGCGTAGTTGATCGAGGTCG
Source organism: Caulobacter sp. SLTY (assembly GCF_009905535.1). GTDB lineage: Bacteria > Pseudomonadota > Alphaproteobacteria > Caulobacterales > Caulobacteraceae > Caulobacter. The sequence continues at coordinate 126,585 of NZ_JAAALA010000005.1, forward strand.
TAGCGCAGATGGCCACCGCCGTGCGCTGCTCGACGCCGTCGCGCTGAAGGGCAGCCGCGACGCGGTCCATCCGTGCGTCGAGTTCGGCCCAGGTGATCGAGACGCCGTCCTGCCAGAGAGCCGGATGGTCCGGCCTGGCAGCGGCATGCTCGCGCATGATGTCAGGCAGGTTGCCGAAGTCGGCGCCGCGGAACTGGTCGAGGATGGTCATGGCGTCATCTTAGGCTTCCTTCTCCCCTCGCGGGAGAAGGTGTCGGCCAAGCCGACGGATGAGGGGGCGCACCGGCCTACAGGGATTGGCTGAAGCCGCCGCCGGAGGGCGGCGGCCTCTTCCATCGACCCCTCATCCGGCCCTTCGGGCCACCTTCTCCCGCAAGGGGAGAAGGGCGCCCAAAGGTTGCCTTGCGTTACTTCAGGCTCGCAAAGGTCTTGCCCTCGGCGGCCAGCTTCTCCAGCAGCGCCGACGGCTTGAAGAAGTCGCCGTGCTGGTTCTGGTATTCCTTCAGCTTGGCCAGCACCTTGTCGAGCCCGACGCTGTCGCCGTAGTGCATCGGCCCGCCGCGATAGACCGGCCAGCCATAGCCAGTGATCCACACCGTATCGATGTCCGAAGCCCGGATGGCCTTGCCCTCTTCGAGGATCTTGGCCCCCTCGTTGATCATCGGGAAGACGGTGCGCTCGAGGATTTCCTGATCGTCGGCCTGGCGGGCGTTGACGCCGCTCTTGGCCGCGAAGTCGGCGATGATCTTCTCGGTGACGGGCGAGGGCTTGGCGGTGCGGTTTTCGTCATAGTCGTAGTAGCCCGCGCCCGTCTTCTGGCCGCGGCGGTCCATTTCGCAGAGGACGTCGCGGATGGTTTCGCCCTTGGAGGTTTCCTTGCTCCAGCCGATGTCGAGGCCGGCGAGGTCGCTCATGGCGAAGGGGCCCATGGGGAAGCCGAAGTCGTAGAGCACGCGGTCGACGTCCCAGGGCATGGTGCCCTCGGCGACCAGGGCCTGGGCCTGCTGCTGGCGCTTGGCCAGCATGCGGTTGCCGACGAAGCCGGGGCAGACCCCGACCAGCACGCCGACCTTGCCGATGGTCTTGGCCAGCTTCATCGAGGTGGCGATCACCGGCTTGGAGGTCTTGTCGCCGCGCACGATCTCAAGCAGGCGCATGACATTGGCCGGCGAGAAGAAGTGCAGGCCGATGACGCTTTCCGGCCGGGTGGTGGCCGAGGCGATTTCGTCGATATCGAGGAAGCTGGTGTTGCTGGCCAGGATGGCGCCCGGCTTGGCGATCTTGTCGAGCTTGCCGAAGACATCCTTCTTGATGTCCATGTTCTCGAACACGGCCTCGATGATCAGGTCGCAGTCGGCGAGGTCCTCGAGGCTGAGGCTGCCGGTTAGCAGGCCCATGCGCTTTTCGACGTCGTCCTGGGTCAGGCGGCCCTTCTTGGCGGTGTTCTCGTAGTTCTTGCGGATGACGCCCAGGCCCCGGTCCAGAGCCTCCTGCTTCATCTCGACGATCTTCACCGGGATGCCGGCGTTGAGGAAGTTCATCGAGATGCCGCCGCCCATGGTGCCGGCCCCGATCACGCCGACCGACTTGATCGGCAGGACTTCGACATCGTCACCCACGTCAGGGATCTTGTTGGCGGCGCGCTCGGCGAAGAAGACGTAGCGCTGGGCAGCCGACTGCGGCCCGGTCATCAGCTCGATGAACAGCTTGCGCTCGACGGCCAGGCCCTCTTCGAAGGGCAGGTTCACCGCCGCCTCGATGCACTGGATGTTGCTCTCGGGGGCCTTGAAGCCGCGGAACTTGCGGGCATTGGCCTTGCGGAAGTCGGCGAAGACCTGCGGATCGGCCTTCACCTCACGATCACGCACCTTCTTCAGCGGCCAGTTCTCTGCGACCACCTTTCTGGCGAAGGCGATCGCGCCCTCGCGCAGCTTACCTTCCTCGACCAGTTCATCGACCAGGCCCATGGCGTTGGCCGCCTTGGCCGGCACATGGCTGCCGCTGGTCATCATCTCCAGGGCCTTCTCGGCGCCGACGATGCGGGGCAGGCGCTGGGTGCCGCCGGCGCCGGGCAAGAGGCCGAGGTTCACCTCCGGCAGGCCGACCTTGGCCGAGGGGACGGCCACCCGGTAGTGGGCGGTCAGAGCCACTTCCAGGCCGCCGCCCAGCGCGGTGCCGTGGATGGCGGCGATCACCGCCTTGGGCGAGTCTTCCATCATGGTCTGGACGTCGAACAGGCTAGCCCCCTTGGAGGCGCCGCCGAACTCGCTGATGTCGGCCCCCGCGATGAAGGTGCGACCGTCGCAGATCAGCACGATCGACTTGGCCGCGTCATCGGCGATGGCGGCCTTGAAGCCTTCGTACAGCCCGTCGCGCACGGCGGCCGACAGGGCGTTCACCGGCGGGGAGTTGAGAGTGACGACGGCCACGCCGTCTTCGACCACCAGATCGGTCACGGAATTGATTGCAGCCATGGCGTTGCGCCCCTATCGTTTCGTTGAAACAGTTGTTTGAGCGCAAACTGCCGAGGCGGACCGACAGAGTCCAGCCCGGATAATGGGAGCCTGCGATGGACCTCGATTTCCTGCCCGAGCACGGTGAGTTCCGCAAAGAGGTGCGGGCCTGGATCGAAGACAATTTCCCCAAGGCCATCCGCGACAAGCAGGCGACCGGGGAGCACCTGAACAAGGAAGAGATCCTGTCCTGGCACAAGATTCTCTACAAGAAGGGCTGGCTGACCCCGTCCTGGCCGGTCGAGCATGGCGGCACCGGCTGGGACGCGGTGCGCAAATACATCTTCAGCGAGGAGCTGGCCCGGGCCAACACCACCGGGCCATCGTTCGGCCTTGGGATGATCGGGCCGGTGCTCTACACCTTCGGCTCCGACGACCAGAAGGAGAACCTTCTGAAGCCGACGCTGGCGGGCGATATCTGGTGGTGCCAGGGCTATAGCGAGCCTGGCGCCGGCTCAGACCTGGCGGGTCTCAGCACCAAGGCCGAGCGCTTCACCGGCGAGGACGGCAAGGAATACTACAAGGTCAACGGCCAGAAGACCTGGACCACCCAGGGCCACTTCGCCGACTGGGGCTTCTTCCTGGTCCGCACCGATCCGACCGCGAAGAAGCAGGAAGGGATCACCTTCCTGCTGATCGACATGAAGACGCCCGGCATCACGGTGCGCCCGATCATCACCATAGATGGCGGCCATGAGGTCAACGACACCTTCCTTGAGGACGTGATCGTCCCGGTCGAGAATCGCATCGGCGAGGAGAACAAGGGCTGGACGGTGGCCAAATACCTGCTCGGCCACGAGCGGACAGGCATTGCCGGGGTGGCGCGGAGCAAGCGCGGCATCGAGCGACTGCGCGAGGTCGCCGCCGGCCAGCTGGCCGATGACGGCAAGCCGCTGATCGAGGACGCCGACTTCCGCCGCAAGGTCGCCGAGTTGGAGGTCGATCTTCAGGCCCTGGAATACACCGAGCTGCGCACCCTGGCCGGCGAGAGCAGCGGCAAGGGCCCCGGCCCGGAAGCCAGCCTGCTGAAGGTGAAGGGCACGGAGGTCGGCCAGCGACTGACCGAACTGACCCTGGAGGCGGCCGGTCACTATGGCGAGCCCTACTTCCGCGGGTTCCCGAAGGAGGGCGGCAACGCGCTGCCGATCGGTCCGGACTTCGCCTTCAAGGCCGGCCCCGGCTATTTCAACATGCGCAAGACCTCGATCTTCGGGGGCTCGAACGAGATCCAGCGCAACATCATGGCCAAGGCGGTGCTCGGGCTTTGATCGCGCCCCGCCGCGGTTGATGAAACCCGGAATGGTGAGTCAATTTTCGACAGACTCGGGTTGACTCCACTGGCCTTGCGGGAAGCATGTGACAGTCTCCACCTATGGGAGTGCGTAGGGGAGAGTCGCCGACAGTCTTCGACACGCTGACGCCGCGAGAGCGTGAGTGTCTGCGTCTGGTTGCCCAGCATCACCGGTCGAAGGAGATCGCCCGGCTCCTGAGCATCTCCAAGAGCACGGTCGACAAACATATCGACAGCGCCCGCGACCGGCTCGGCGCGCCGGACCGGCGCACGGCCGCCCTGGCGCTGGCTGCCCACGAAATGAGTATGGGTATCGTGTACCCATCGGAGCCGGACCCCATACCGGACCGCCAGCAAACCCCGTCAACTGAGGCCCAGTTCGAGACCCAGACGGGGGCCAGCAGTGACCAGTTCAACACCGAAAACGCCGCCGATCTCCAGCCCGGTCTTCCTGGTCAGCTGGACGGCGCTGGAGTCGGCGCTGACCCTGTTGGCCAGCCCGGCCAAGGCGGACCGGATCGGCACGGTGATCTCCGCCCTGCGCAAGACCCAGCCGTCGGTTCCGCCGGAAAAGCTGCTGGTCCAGATCCTCAGCGCTACGGCCTGGCTGACTTCGGACGATACCTCCTCGTCGGACGGGGAGGCGCCGATGAGCTGAGCCCTTTCCGCGTGCTGTCGCGTATCGCCGGGTTGGCGATCGTGGGCAGCCTGTTGCTGGCCGGCGTGCTGATGGGGGCCCATGAGGTCTCCCTGCTGGTCCAGCGGATCATCGACGGGATCTGGCCGCGCGGCGGCTGACCCTACCGAGCTTCACAATCATCGAGAAACCAACAACCCGCGCGGGCCGGCCCGTTCGCGCGCTGAGGAGACCTGCGCCATGAAACGCAAGATCGTCGCCCACAAGGTGGCCGACCAACTGTTCGCCGCCGAGCTCGCCATCGACCGCGCGCTCAGCGAAACCGCCCGGCTGACCAGCCTGCTCAGCGACGCCCGCGTCGAGGCCGGCCTGTCGGCCGTCGTCGGCCAGTCGGTGATGGACCGCACCTGCGCCTCCATCGTCATGCTGGCCAACGGCCGCCGCGAACTGGTCGAGGCGCATGACGCCCTGGCCGTGGTCAAGGACCAGATCGGCCTGCGAACCGTGGCGATCGGCGGCATGGAAAAGCCGGACACCAACATCCCTCGCCCCGAAGGCCAGCTGCGCGTCGTCTGAGCTCGGGAACAGTAAGCGGAAAGGGCCGGGCGGCTTTCGCCCGGTCCTTTTTCGCGCATGATGGACGGCAGCACCGCCTTGCTGGGAGCCGCCCCCCTTGTCGACCTTCTTCTTCGTGGCCGGGATCGTGGCCATGGTCCTTGCCTGTGGCTATGCCCTTTGGAAGGGGGACGGCCCGGCCCGCTGGGTTGGGGGGCTGGTGGCCGCCGCCTGGGTTGGGTCCTGGGCGCTGCAGGACCGCGCGGCCATCGCCTATCCGCAGTATGCCGTCGCCGCGCTCGACGTCGTGCTGCTGCTGGTGCTCGCCGGGATGGCGCTCAGGTTTCGCCGCGCCTGGCTGATGGTCGCGACCGCAAGCCAGCTTTTGACGGCTGCCACCCACTGGGCTTTCGTGCTCGACCCGCGCATCGCCACGCTCGGATTTATGACCGCCTACTACGCCTGGAGTTATGCTACCTTGGCGGCGCTCGTCTGGGGGACGCGCCAGGCTGTTCTTTCGCGCCGCCTCGACGGAAACAATCGCGAAACCTAGGTCGGCTATCCGACCTCCGTACCGCGTATCGAGGAGAGCGCCCATGCCGCCCGATGGGCCCGCCGAAGTCGACCTGCACGTTGGCCGCCGCATCCGCCAGCGCCGCAAGGCGCTCAATGTCACCCAGGAAGCCCTGGCCGACGCCCTTGGCCTGACCTTCCAGCAGATCCAGAAGTATGAGCGGGGCGCCAACCGCGTCTCGGCTTCGAAGCTCTATCAGGTGGCCGCCTACCTCCAGACACCGGTCGACTACTTTTTCGACGGCCTGGCCGACCCGACCGCCCAAGCGACCGCCGGCGAGACCGGTTTCGACCGGGCGATCAACGACTTCCTGATGAGCCCGGAGGGATTGGAAATGGCCGCCCTGTTCGTCCGAATCGAAAAGCCGGCCCTGCGCCGCCAGCTGGTCCAGCTGATGCGGGCGATGGTGGATGAGCCGGAAGGGTAGGGGGGCAGACTCAAATCCTCCCCCCGCGCTTCGCACGGAGGAGGATTTTCAAACCGTGCGCCAACCCCCTAAGCTACCCCCAACAGACCGGCTAGGCCGGCAAGGGAGGCGCATTGACCAATACGACCCGCCAATGGGTGCTGGCCCGCCATGTCGAGGGCGCGCCCGTCCCGGAAGATTTCCGTCTGGAGACCTCGGACCTGCCGGCGGCGGAGGAGGGGCGGTTCGTCGCCCGCACCATCCTGGCCTCGGTGGATCCCGGTATGCGCTCGCGGCTTTCGGGCGGCGACAGCTACGCCGGGGCGATGAAGCTGGGCGAGGGGATCGATGGGTTCGCGGTAGCCCAGGTGACGGACAGCGGCCATCCGAACTTCGCGGTGGGCGATGTGATCGCCGCCGGCGGCGGCTGGCGCGAGCATATCGTCTCCGATGGGCGCGGCTTCATCCAGAAGATCCCAGCCGAATGGACAGCGCGGGGCGTGCCGCTGGGCGCGTGGATCGGGGTCCTGGGCGTGCCCGGCATGACCGCCTGGTTCGGGATGCACCGGGTGGCGCAGGCCAAGGAGGGCGACACCCTGCTGGTCACCTCGGCCGCCGGCCCGGTGGGCGCCACGGCCGGGCAGATCGGCAAGAAGCTGGGTATGCAGGTGGTCGGCGTGGCAGGAGGCGCGCGCAAATGCGCCTGGCTGCGTGACGAGGCCGGGTTCGACGCGGTGATCGACTACAAGTCCGAGGGCGATCTGACGGCCGCCATCGCGGCGGCCTGTCCCAAGGGCGTGGATGTCCTGTTCGACAACGTCGGCAACGAGAGCATCGACCGGGTGCTGCCGATGATGCGGATGCGCGGGCGCATCGTGGTTTCAGGCCAGGTGGCCGACTACAACCTCGAACCCGCTGATCGACCTGGCCTGAAGAACACCTCGGTCTTCATCACCCACCGGGTGCGGATGGAGGGGCTGGTGGTGTTCGACGACATCCGCCAGTTCCCTGAGGCCCAGGCCCAACTCGCGGCCTGGATCGCCGACGGCTCGCTGAAGATCGCCATCGAGGAGACCGACGGCCTGGCCTCCCTGCCGGAGGCCTTCTGCGGGCTGTTCCGGGGCGAGAACTTCGGCCGCCGCCTCGCCCGCTTGAGCCCGGATCCCGCATGACCCACGCCCTCCTCCAGAACTACAGCCGCTTCCGCTTTGACCGTGACGGGCGGGTGCTGACCGTGACCATCACCGGCAACGCGGTGAACGCCGTCGACGCGGCCATGCACGACGAACTGGCGCGGCTGTTCATCGAGCTGCAGGCCGATGAGGAGAGCGACCTGATCGTCCTGACCGGCCAAGGCCGCGCCTTCTGCGCCGGCGGCGACTTCGACTGGTTCGACGAACAGATCGCCCGGCCCGCCGCCTTCCGCGCCATCGCCCATGACGCCAAGCGGATCGTCTCCACCCTGCTGGATATGGAAAAGCCCATCATCTGCCGGCTGAACGGGGCGGCCGCGGGGCTGGGGGCGACCATCGCCCTGCTGTGCGATGTGATCATCGCCGACGAAACCGCCAAGATCGGCGACCCGCACGTCAAGGTCGGGCTGGTGGCCGGGGACGGCGGGGCGGTGATCTGGCCGCAGCTGATCGGTTTTGCCCGCGCCAAGGAGCTGTTGATGACCGGCGAGCTGATCCGGGCCGACGAGGCGGCGCGGATGGGGCTGATCAACTATGCGGTGCCGGCCGATGAGCTCGACGCCAAGGTGGCCGAACTGGTCGGCAAGATCCTGGCCAACCCCCGCTGGGCGGTGCGCTGGACCAAGACGGTGGCCAACATCGCCCTCAAGCAGATCGCGGTCAGCAACAGCGACGCAGCCGTCGCCTACGAGATGCTGTCCAACATGACCGCCGACCGGGCCGAGGCGGTCAACGCCTTCCGCGAGCGCCGCAAGCCGGACCTGACCGGCGAATGATGGACGAGCCCGACCACGTCGTCGAACTGCGCCGCCAGCTGGCGCGGTTCGTGGCCGAAAAAGCCCCGCGCGAGAAGCGTCGCGAATGGGACCGCACCCACAGCTTTCCCCGCGACCTCTACGCCGAGCTGGCGGCCATGGGGCTCTGCGGCCTGACCGTGCCAGAGGAATACGGCGGCTCCGGCCCTGACATCCTGGCGGCGGTGGCAGCCATCGAGGAGCTGTGCCGGGCAGGCTCCTTCCTGGCAGGACCCTTCATCCAGTGCGCCTTCTACGGCGGGATGAACATCCTGGAGAATGGCTCGCCGGAACAGAAGGCGGCGCTGCTGCCAAGGCTGGCCAAGGGCGAACTGATCTTCGCCTACGGCCTGTCGGAGCCGGATGTTGGGGGAGACCTGTCGGCGGTGACCACCCGCGCCCGGCTGGAGGGTGAGGAGATCGTGCTCGACGGGGCAAAGCGCTGGTGCACCGGCGCCGATTTCGCCGACTACATCTACTGCCTGGTTCGCTCGGACACGGAGGCGCCGGCGCGCTCTGGCCTGTCCTTCGTGTTGGTCCCGACCGACGCGCCGGGGGTGACCATCACCCCCATCGACCATGTGAACCTGCGCTACACCCTGTCCTCCGACGTGCATTTCGACGGGGTGCGGCTCCCCGCCTCGGCCATCGTCGGCGGCGCGGAGAAGTGGAACCGGGGCTGGGGCATGCTGGCTGGCCGGGCGCTGGACATCGAGAAGCTGGAGATCAGCGCCTGCGCCTTCGGCCTGGCCCAGGCGGCGTTGGAGGAGGCTTGGGAGTACGCCCAGACGCGCGAACAGTTCGGCAAGCCGATCAGCGGCCACCAGGCCGTTCGCCACGCCCTGGTCGATGCGAAGACCAAGCTCGAGGCCTGCCGCCTGATGCTCTACCACGCCACCCGCCTGGCCAACGACGGAAAGCCCTGCGCCGCCGAGACCAGCATGGCCAAGCTGTTCATCGGCGAGACCGGGGTGGAGATCGCCTTGGCCTGCCAGAAGGTGATGGGCGCCTATGCGATGAGCGCCGACTACGACATCGAGCGCAACGTCCGCGACCTGCTGAGCATGCCCATCGTCGGCGGCTCGTCGAACATGCAGCGCAACAACCTGGCGGGGCTTTGGCGGCTGAAGGGTTAGCGCTTGAAGGTGTCGCCCACCTCCGTCGCGTCCGGGCCATCCGGGCCGGCGGCTTCGCGGGAGCGGTCTGCCGTCTTGGCCTGGTCCTTTTCGGACTTCAGGCCGGGCAGGTGGCCGAGGGGCTCGGCGTCATTAGCCTTGCGGCCATCGCTGTTGGGCGGGTTGCGGTCGGTCATCGGGTCCTCCTGTTCTGACAAGCCGTCAGGCCGCCGCACCGTTCCCAGCAACCACGAAAGGCGCTAACCGAGGCGCATGACGCCCGATCCCTTCCGCGCCATCGAGATCAGCCGCCTGGCCCACCGGATGAAGGCCGAGGGGGCGCCGGTGATCCACATGGAGTTCGGCCAGCCCTCGACCGGCGCCCCGGCCGGGGCCATCGCCGCCGCCCACCGAGTGCTGGACGCCGACGGCATGGGCTATTGGGAAAGCGCGCCGCTGTGCGCGGCCCTGGCCGAGCGGTATCGGCGGCTGCATGCGGTGGACATCGATCCTGGCCGGATCATCCTGACCTGCGGCGCCTCGCCGGCCCTGGTGCTGGCCCTGTCGGCGGCCTTCGAGGCGGGGGACAGGATCGCGCTGGCGCGGCCGGGCTATGTCGCCTATCGCGGCACGCTCAAGGCGCTGAACATGGAGCCCGTGGAGTTGGCCTGCGGCCCGGAAAGCCGGTTCCAGCTCACCGCCGCGATAATCGAGGCCCTGGACCCCGCGCCGGCCGGTCTGATCATCGCCAGCCCCGCCAACCCCACAGGGACCATCCTGTCGCCGGAAGAAATGGCGGCCATCGCGGCGGTCTGTCGGCGGCGCGGCATCCGGATCATCTCCGACGAGATCTATCACGGCCTGTCCTACGTCGGCGCGGTCCCCTCCATGCTGGAGTTCGAGCCGGGCGCCCTGGTGGTCAACAGCTTCTCGAAATACTTCAGCATGGCCGGCTGGCGGCTGGGCTGGCTCGTGGCGCCCGAGGACCTGCGGGAGACGGCGCGGGCCTATGTCGGCAACCTGTTCCTGACCGCCCCGTCGCTGAGCCAGCATGCCGGGCTGGCCGCCATGGACTGTACCGAGGAGCTGGACGGCCATGTGGCCGTCTATCGGCGCAATCGCGAACTGTTGCTTGAGGCCCTGCCTCGCCTGGGCCTGACCAGCATCGCCCCACCGGACGGGGCCTTCTACATCTGGGCCGACATTGGGCATCTGACCGATGACAGCATTGGCTTCTGCAAGCGGCTGCTGACCGAGACGGGGGTGGCCACCGCGCCGGGCGTCGATTTCGACCCGGTCGATGGCCATCGTTTCATGCGGTTCAGCTTTGCGGTCTCGACGCCTGAGATCGAGGAAGCCCTGAGGCGGATGGCGCCGTGGTTCGCGGCTCAGCCGGTCAGTTGAGCGCGCCCGCGCCGGGGCCTTCCGTGTCCAGACGGCGAATGTCGGCGATGATCTCGTCCCAGTCGGCCAGGCCCTTGAGGTCGCCCAGCGCCGCATACTCCGCCGCGCGCAGCATGGCGATCGTCTCGGCGTCTCCGCCATACTGCGCGATCAGGGCCAGGGCGGTGGTGCGGGTCGCGGTCATCCACGCCATAGCTGGCGTGGAAAGCCTGGCGGTCAAGGGCGCTCCAGGCTTCGGCCCTCATCCACCCTACAACAGCCAGCCGCCCACATCGCCTCGCACGTCACCGGTGATCTTCAGCCGGTAGTCTGCCGACCGGTCGCCATCCACATCGAGCAGCAGGGTGGTGGTCCCGGCCGCGAAGGACAGGGTCATCTGGCCCGCTTGGCCATTGAAGGCTGCGACCAGGGTAAAGGCGTCGTCCGCGCCGCCCGTGATGGCGTCGATCGCCGACAGGTCCAGCGTGTCGCCCTGGCCGGCGATCAGGTCGGTCAGGTAGTCGGTCTCTGCGGCCGTCGGGGAGGGATCGCCGCTGAGGTTGATGCTTTCCTGCCCGACGACGAAGCGGTCGGCGCCCAGACCGCCAGTCAGGATATCGCCGCCGGCCCCGCCGACGATCACGTCCGCGCCGTCTCCGCCGTTGAGGTTGTCGGCCCCCGCCAGGCCCTCCAGCCGGTTGGCGCCGGCATTGCCGGTCAGGATGTTGGCCAGGGCGTTGCCCGTCCCGTTCAGGTCGCCCGACCCGTCGAGGACCAGGCGCTCGACGTTGGCGGTCAGGGTGTAGCTGACCGTCGCGCGGACCGTATCGACCCCCTCGTCGGCCGCCTCGGTGACGCTGTCCAGGTCGGCGTCGATGTAGAAGACGTCATCTCCAATGCCGCCGAACAGGATGTCCAGCCCCGCCTCGCCGCGCAGAATGTCGTTGCCCTCTCCGCCGCGAAGGGTGTCCGCCCCGTCGCCGCCGAACAGCTGGTCGGCGCCGGCGTCGCCGGCCAGGATGTCATCGGCCAGGCCGCCTTCCAGCAGGTCGGCGCCCTCGCCGCCGTTCAGGGTGTCGATCCCCGCGCCGCCGTTGAGGATATCGTTGTCGGCCCCGCCGTTGAGGGTATCGGCGCCCTCGCCGCCGAGCAGCTGGTCGGCGCCCGCATCGCCGTTCAGGATGTCGGCCCCGTCCTCGCCCTTGATCAGGTCGGCCCCGGCGGCCCCGCTGAGGGTGTTGTCGCCGCTGTTGCCGTCGAGCTGGTTGGCCAGTTCGTTGCCCGTGCCGTTGATATTGGCCGCGCCGGTCAGCTGCAGGTTCTCGATGTTGGAGCCGATGGTGAAGCTGACGCTGGCCCGAACCCGGTCGGAGCCGGCGCCGGCGTCGCTGGCCACGTCGGCGACGTTGTCCACGATGAAGATGTCGTTGCCCAGGCCGCCGGTCATCACATCGGCGCCGGTTCCGCCGTCCAGGAAGTCGTTGCCCGCCCCGCCGACCAGGCTGTCGTCGTCCGCCCCGCCGTCCAGGCGGTCCGCGCCCGTGCCGCCGGTCAGGCTGTCGGCGCCGATGCCGCCGCGCAGGTCGTTGGTCCCGGCGCTGTCGAACAGGATGTCGTCCCCGTCACCGCCTTCGAGCAGGTCGTTGCCGGCCCCGCCGTTCAGGGTGTCGGCGCCGAGCTCGCCGAACAGCTGGTCGTCCCCGTCGCCGCCCTGGATCTCGTCGTCCCCACCGAGCCCCCGCAGATTGTCGGCGCCACCCCGGCCGAGGATGAAGTCGGCCAGCGCCCCGCCCCGAAAGGTCTCGGCCGTGTTGGTGCCGATGAAGTCACGCTGCGAGGCCTGGCCGAAGATCACATAGGCCGAGCCGGAGTTGCTGCCGGCGGGATCGGCATAGGGAGCGCCGACCATCAGGTCGTCGACTCCGTCGCCGTTGATGTCGCCCGCGCCGGCCACCGACACGCCGGTCTGGTCGCCCGAGGCCGCGCCGTGGATGCGGATGCCGTTGGTTCCGTCCAGGGCGGCCAGGTTGAGGTTGGCGGCGAAGCTGGGCCCGCCGAAAACGATGTAGGCGGCGCCGGCGTCGGTGCCGTTGACGTCCGCCCGGCGCGCGTTGATCAGCAGATCATCGTATCCATCGCCGTTCACATCGCCGGCGCCGGCCACGGCGCGAGCGGCCGTATCGTTGGCGGTGATGCCGGAAATCCGGAACCCGTTGGTCCCGTTCAGGTCGTTGACGTTGAGGTCGGCGAAGCCGGAGGCCTTGCCGAAGATCACATAGGCCGCGCCTGAGCCCGACCCGTTCGGATCGGCGGCATAGGCGCCGATCAGGATGTCGAGGAAGCCATCGCCATTGACGTCGCCGGCGCTGGCGGCGGCGCTGAGGCGATCATTCGCCGCGCCGCCGAAGATCTGGAAGCCGTCGGCGCCTGTGAGGAAGGCGACATTGAAGTTGGCCGGGGCGCCGCTGCGGCCGAAGACCACGTAGACGGAGTTGGCGCTGGCCGCGCCGATGACCAGGTCATCGTAGCCGTCGTTGTTCAGGTCGCCGGCGGAGTCGACGTCATAGCCGAGATCGGAACCGGCCGCCTCGCCGACGATCCGGAAGCCGTTGGAGCCGTTGAGGCCGCTCAACTCCAGGGTGGAGGCGAAGGCGCTCAGCTTGCCGTAGACCACGTAGGCCGCCCCGGCGTTGACACCGTTGGTATCCGCCGCATAGGCGGTGACCACCAGGTCGTCGATGCCGTCCCCGTTGAAGTCACCGGCCCCGGAAACGGCCCAGCCGCCGAAGGAACTGGCCTCGGCGCCGTTGATCTGGAAGCCGTTGGTTCCGTTCAGGGCGCTGACGTTGAAATCGGCGGCGAACGGCTGGTCGCTGCCGAAGACGACATACATATTGCCGGAGAACGACCCGTTCGGCGAGCCACCGGGCGCGGAGAACAAGAGGTCCATCTTGCCGTCGCCGTTGATGTCGCCCGCCGTATCGACGTCCCAGCCGCTGAAGGTGCCGCCCGCGCCTCTCACGACGAAGCCGTTGGTCCCGTCGAGGGTGGTCAGGTCGAGGCCGGTGGTGAACCCGCCGCTGCGGCCGTAGATTACGTAGGTGGCGCCCGCCCCGCCGCGCGCGGTGATCGAGAAGTCATCCAGGCCGTCGCCGTTGAAGTCGCCGAGGCCCTCTACCGCCCAGCCCATGAACATGGATTCGGTGGTTCCGTTGACCCGGAAGCCGGTCTCGGCATCAAGGGTCGAAAGATCAATGATGGCGGGAAAACTCATGGCGACGACCCCCCGGTCAGCGGTCGCCGGCAGCCCGCCGGATCAAACGCTCGGTTGACAGATGGCGCGACACTACCCGATGCGAGTATAATTTTACAGTCTCCGTGATGTCGCATGAATGGCAGACAGGCAACAGGTCCGTACGTCGGCCTTACAACAGCCAGCCGCCCACATCGCCTCGCACGTCACCGGTGATCTTCAGCCGGTAGTCTGCCGACCGGTCGCCATCCACATCGAGCAGCAGGGTGGTGGTCCCGGCCGCGAAGGACAGGGTCATCTGGCCCGCTTGGCCATTGAAGGCTGCGACCAGGGTAAAGGCGTCGTCCGCGCCGCCCGTGATGGCGTCGATCGCCGACAGGTCCAGCGTGTCGCCCTGGCCGGCGATCAGGTCGGTCAGGTAGTCGGTCTCTGCGGCCGTCGGGGAGGGATCGCCGCTGAGGTTGATGCTTTCCTGCCCGACGACGAAGCGGTCGGCGCCCAGACCGCCAGTCAGGATATCGCCGCCGGCCCCGCCGACGATCACGTCCGCGCCGTCTCCGCCGTTGAGGTTGTCGGCCCCCGCCAGGCCCTCCAGCCGGTTGGCGCCGGCATTGCCGGTCAGGATGTTGGCCAGGGCGTTGCCCGTCCCGTTCAGGTCGCCCGACCCGTCGAGGACCAGGCGCTCGACGTTGGCGGTCAGGGTGTAGCTGACCGTCGCGCGGACCGTATCGACCCCCTCGTCGGCCGCCTCGGTGACGCTGTCCAGGTCGGCGTCGATGTAGAAGACGTCATCTCCAATGCCGCCGAACAGGATGTCCAGCCCCGCCTCGCCGCGCAGAATGTCGTTGCCCTCTCCGCCGCGAAGGGTGTCCGCCCCGTCGCCGCCGAACAGCTGGTCGGCGCCGGCGTCGCCGGCCAGGATGTCATCGGCCAGGCCGCCTTCCAGCAGGTCGGCGCCCTCGCCGCCGTTCAGGGTGTCGATCCCCGCGCCGCCGTTGAGGATATCGTTGTCGGCCCCGCCGTTGAGGGTATCGGCGCCCTCGCCGCCGAGCAGCTGGTCGGCGCCCGCATCGCCGTTCAGGATGTCGGCCCCGTCCTCGCCCTTGATCAGGTCGGCCCCGGCGGCCCCGCTGAGGGTGTTGTCGCCGCTGTTGCCGTCGAGCTGGTTGGCCAGTTCGTTGCCCGTGCCGTTGATATTGGCCGCGCCGGTCAGCTGCAGGTTCTCGATGTTGGAGCCGATGGTGAAGCTGACGCTGGCCCGAACCCGGTCGGAGCCGGCGCCGGCGTCGCTGGCCACGTCGGCGACGTTGTCCACGATGAAGATGTCGTTGCCCAGGCCGCCGGTCATCACATCGGCGCCGGTTCCGCCGTCCAGGACGTCGTTGCCCGCCGCGCCGAACAGGCTGTCGTCATCCGCTCCGCCGTCCAGGCGGTCGGCGTCCGAGCCGCCGGTCAGGCTGTCGAGGCCAGCGCCGCCGCGCAGGTCGTTGGTCCCGGCGCTGTCGATCAGGGTGTCGTTCCCATCGCCCCCTTCAAGCAAGTCGGCGCCCGCCCCGCCGTTCAGGGTGTCGGCGCCCAGTTCGCCGAACAACTGGTCGTTCCCGTCCCCGCCCTGGATCTCGTCATCCCCGCCCAGCCCGCGCAGCACGTCCTGGCCGCCCCGGCCGAAGATGAAGTCGGCCAGCGCCCCGCCGCGGAAGGTCTCAGACGCGGCTGTGCCGATGAAGTCCCGCTGGGCCGCCTGGCCGAAGATCACATAGGTCTGTCCCGAAGCGGTTCCGTTGGGATCGGCATAGCGGGCGCCGACAAGGATATCGTCGATCCCATCGCCGTTGATATCCCCGGCGCCCGAGACCGCGGACCCGGCCTGGTCTGCCGGAAGCGCGCCATGGATACGGGCGCCGTTGGTCCCGTCGAGGGTCGACAGGTTGAAATTGGCGCTGAAGCCGGCGCGGCCGAAAACGATATAGGCGGCGCCGGAGGTCAGGCCGCCGACGTCGGCCCATCGCGCGCCGACCAGAAGGTCGTCATAGCCGTCCCCGTCCACGTCGCCGGCGCCGGACACAACCCGGCCGGCGTTGTCGCCGGCGGCGATGCCGGAGAGCTTGAAGCCGTTGGTCCCGTCGAGCGTGTTGACGTTGAAGTCCGACCAGCCCGAGGCCTTGCCGAACACCACATAGGCCGCGCCTGAACTGATGCCGTTGGGATCGGCGAAATAGGCGCCCAGCAGCAGGTCGAGGAAGCCGTCTCCGTTGACGTCGCCCGCCGAGGAGACGTTGCCGAGCCGGTCGTCGGAGACATCGCCGCTGATCTGGAAGCCGGTGGCGCCGGTCCGCCCGCTGACGTCGAAGCTGGCCGGCCTTCCGGCGCCGCCGAAGAGAACGTAGACGGAGTTGCCGCTCGGGGCCCCGATGATCAGGTCGTCATAGCCGTCCTTGTTGAGGTCGCCGGCGGCGTCCACATCGAAGCCCAGGAGATTGCTGGACGCTTCGCCGACGATCCGGAAGCCGTTCGATCCACTCAGGCTGCTGAGGCTGAAGGTGGAGCTGAAGCCGCTGAGCTTGCCGTAGATGACATAGGCCGCACCCGAGTCCGAGCCGTTCGCATCGGCCCCATAGGCGGCCACTACGAGATCGTCGATGCCATCACCGTTGAAGTCGCCCGCGCTGCCAACCGAGCCGCCGAGGAACCCGCCGGCTTCAGCCCCGTCCAGCCGGAAGCCGTTGACGCCGTTCAGGTCTCCGACGGCCAGGCTGGCGGTGAAGGGCTGGTCGCTGCCGAAGACGACGTAGGCGTAGCCGGACTGGAAGCCGTTCGGCGAACCGCCAGGGGCCCCCACCACCAGATCCATCTTGCCGTCGCCGTTGAGATCGCCCGCCGAATGGACGTCCCAGGCGGCGAGTTGGCCTGCCGGCGCGACAAGGGCGAAGCCGTTGGATCCGTCGAGCGTGGCCAGATCGAGACCGGTGGTGAACCCGCCGCTGCGGCCATAGATGACGTAAGTGCCGCCGGTATTTCCCCGCGCGCCGACGGCGAAGTCATCAAGGCCGTCGCCGTTGAAGTCGCCCAGGCCGGCGACCGACCAACCCGAAAAGGCGCCGCTGCTGAGGCCATTGATGGTGAAGCCGACCTCGGGATCGAGGTTCGCCAGGTTGATAATGGCCGGAAAACTCATTGACGCCCCCGCATCGGATCAGCCGAACGCCGGCTGAACGAAAACGGCGCCCGCTGGTCGCGGGCGCCGCTGAGGTCAACTCATACCCAATTTGGGCAACGGTCAACAGGGGGCCGTTGGCGGCGGAGGTTTGAAAACAGCCTCCGCCGCCGGTCCTCAGGCCGTCGGCTGAGCCATGGTGGTGGTCTGTGCCGGGCCCAGGCCGGTGGTCTTGGCCTGTTCCATCAGCTCTTCCTTGCGGGCCAGCATGCGCTCGCCCAGGTCGTCCATGTCGAGGCCGGCCTTGCGGGCCTGGCTGAACATGCCTTCGACCCGCTTTTCCTCTTCCTCGACGTGGTGCTCGATCTCTTCGGACAGCACCTTGACCTTGGCTTCGTAGAATTCGTCGTCCGGGCCGCCGGCCTCGATCTCGTTGATCAGCAGCTTGGCGCCGTCATGCTCGACATAGGCTTCCTTCAGCATGTCATCTTCGATCGCGCCTTCGCAGGCCGGGTAGAAAATCTCCTCCTCGATCATCGCGTGGACCTTGAGCTCCAGGCAGATCTGTTCGGCGATCTTCTTCTTCTTGCCGTCGCCCTTGGCGTTCTCGAACTGCTCGAACAGGTCTTCGACCTTGCGGTGGTCGGCCTTCAGCAGGGCGATGGCGTCGGGTTTGTCGGACGTGTCGGTGAATGAGCGGGCCATGGGGTGTCTCCAGCCGGTGAATGGGGTTCCCCGGCCTAACGGCGCGCCGACCGGCCCGTTCCAGTGACGCGCCATGATGAGAGTCGTTCTTAAGCTTAGGTCTGGGCCCCGACAATAAAGAGTCGCGGCGTTCCTCTAGGCCGCCGCTTCCAGACTGAGACTGGCCTTGAGGTCCTTTTTCAGGAACTTGCCGCTGGCGTTGCGCGGGATGTTCTCGGACAGGAACCAGATGTAGCGGGGGGCCTTGTGCTTGGCGATCCGGGCGGCGACGAAGGCGCGCAGGTCGTCGGCGCTGGCCTCATGGCCCTCACGCAGCAGGATGGCGGCGGCCACCTCCTCGCCCAGCCGCTGGTCGGGGACCCCGAACACGCAGGCCTCGGCGATGGCCGGGTGGTGGTAGATGGCGGCCTCGACCTCGGCGCAATAGACGTTCTCGCCGCCGCGCAGGACCATGTCCTTCTTGCGGTCGACCAGGAAGATGAAGCCCTCCTCGTCGATGCGGGCGACGTCGCCGGTGTGCAGCCAGCCGTCGGTGATGGCCTCGGCGGTGGCGTCGGGGCGGTTGATGTAGCCTTTGATGACGCTGCTGCCGCGCACCCACAGCTCGCCGACCTCGCCGGTCGGCAGGGCGTTGCCCTCGTCGTCCACCACCTTGGCGTCGAAGTTGGGCAGGGCCCGGCCGCAGCTGGCCGGCTTGTCGACGAAGAAGTCGCCGCTGAGCGAGGTGATCACCCCGCAGGTCTCGGTCATGCCATAGCCGGTGTTGGGCCGGGCGGTGGCCACGGTCTCCTCGATCTTGGCCACCAGGTCCGGCTGGATCTGGGCCCCACCGCCGCCGACGCTGAGCAGGCTGGAGGTGTCGTACTTGGCGAAGTCGGGATGGGTGACCAACTCGCGGGCCATCACCGGCACGCCGCTGACGGCGCTGACCCGCTCCTGCTCGATCAGCTGCAGGGCCAGGGTGGCGTCCCAGCGGTACATCAGCACCATCTTGCCGCCGGCGGCGGTGACCGCGTAGGCGCCGCAGTTGTTGGCGGTGACGTGGAACAGCGGGGTGGTGACCAGGGCCACCGGGATCGGCGGCGGGGCGTCGGGGTCCGGCGCCACGCCGGTCACCCGGGCGGTGACCAGGGCGTTCATCTGGCCGGCGAAGACCATGTTGAACAGGTTGGAGACACAGCCCCGATGGGTCAGCTGGGCGCCCTTGGGAAAGCCCGTGGTGCCGGAGGTATAGAAGATGCAGGCGTCGGCGTCGGGATCGACCGCGACGGTCGGCAGTTCGCCGCCGTGGGCCTCGACCTCGCGCCAGGCCACGGCGCCGGCCGGGGGATTGGCGCGGACGGCGACCAGCTTGGCGCCGGCCAGCATGTCCGGCTGCTCGGCGATGCGCTCCAGCCGCTCGGCATCAGCGAACACCACTTTAGGCCGGGAATCGCTGAGGCCGTAGGCCATCTCCGGCGCGGTCCACCAGGCGTTCATCCCGACCACGGCGACCCCGATGCTCACCGCCGCCCAGTAGATCAGCATCCATTCGGGATAGTTGCGCATGGCGATGGCGATCCGGTCGCCCGGCTCCACCCCCTGGGCCATCAGCCAGTTGGCGATGGAGGCCACCCGCTGGTGGGCCTCGCCGTAGGTGATGCGCTCGTCCTGATAGACCAGGTAGTCGCGGTCGGCGAACTGGATGGTGGACAGCCACACCTCGCGCACCGTCGGCGGGGCGTGCTTGAAGGCCTTGATGGAGACGCCGCGCAGGTCGATCCGCTCGATCTCGAAGGGGCCGCCCGGACCGATCAGTTCATCCCAGGCGCGGTTGAGCTCTGCGTAGTGCATCTTGGTTTCCATCCCGAAGGTCTGACGGCTCTTGGCGGCCGTTGGTTATCAGCGATTACCATAGCCGAGGCCCGGCGCCTGGGACCAGTCCGTTTCTGCAATGTCGGTGGTTCGCCATCATACCACGCTGGAAGCAGGGAGCCAGGTGAAATATCATATATAAATCAATGACATCAGGCCTGCTTTGGGCCCCGATCCGACCGTTGGGCGGCCGATCATCGACCGACAAACGACCCAGGTTTTGCCAAGCTGCTTCCACGCGGCGTCATCGGGGCCGGCAAAAGCGGTGGTTGGGCGCGGATTCCAATTGTCTAGACTTATTCGGCACTGGGTTCGGAAGCGGACCCCCCGAAGTTCCGCAACGGGTGGAAAGCGGACCTTCGGCTACCCGTGAAGCCGCCAGGTCGGCAACGGGTGGAAAGAGGTCGTTTAGCGATGCAGGCCCATGCTGGGCTGCAATTCATCGCCCGTTCGGAGCGACCATGAGGATCGTCTGCGCGATAGTGATGCTGCTCGGTGCAGCAGTCTTAGGTCTTGTTGAGTGCATGGCCATCTTGGACCCCGTTGGAACCAAGATGGCAGACGACGCGGACCCCTTCGGCAATGCATCAATCCATTGGACGCAACACGCTGCATTGGTGGTGATAGTCGTTGCTTGCGTGGCTGGCGCTTGCCTGCTGCTTGGACGGCCAAAGGTCCGCTAGGTGTGGAAAGTGGACGTTGGCGCTCGTCAGAGGATGGTTAGTCCATCTCCCTTGTCCAGGGTGCGCCGACGGCAGCACGTGTGGCTGTCCATCCCGGAGGTAGGTCGGCGACTTCCGTCAAGGTCGGATGCCGGGTCATGACTGTCTGCATCGCCACGACGAGGGCATCGCGTTCGTTGATGGTCTGGCCGTCCAGGAACGCCCACGAGTCGTCATCCTCGTAGTGCGTGACCAACAGCACCGGCGCGCCATCGATCACGGATCGGCATGTGATACAGGCGACATTTGGTGCCTGGTCAAATGGCCACGACATCTGGACTGCTTCCCTATTGAGACGTGTTTATGATGCTCTGACACGCGGACCTTTTGAAGGTCTGAGATGGGTCGAATGCCGACCCCACGCCCTCAGGCTGCAAAGTATAGCATCGCCACCTATTCAGCCGCCCGTCGCCGCCTTGGAGCCCGCCTCGACGCGGGTGGGATCCATCATCCGCAGGGTGGAGCTGGCCTTGGCCAGGACCTTGCCGTCCGCATCGAGCAGCCGGCCTTCGCAGAAGGCGGTGGAGCGGCCGCCCTGTTCGATCCAGGCCTCGGCGATCACCCGGCCGGGCCTTGGCCAGGACCTCGCCGTCTGCGTCGAGCCTAACCCGCTACCGTGGGGGCGCCGAAGGCGGCTTCTCAGGGTACCCGGTCAGAAGGTGAAGGCGAGTTCATGCCCTTCTCTGTCCTGGCTGTGCTTTGCTGTCGAAGCCCGGACAGACGGGAAGGAACCGGATTTGGCTGCGGCTTCGGAAAACTGGCTGTTCAGGGCGCCCGGGGATATCGACCGGATCGAGGCCTGTTTTACGGGCTTGGCGTTCGGACCGCACCGCCACGACATCTATGCCGTCGGCGTGACTCTCGGAGGCGTTCAGAGTTTCGACTACCGCGGCGAGACCCGGCACTCGTTGCCGGGACAGTTGGTCGTGATTCATCCGGACGAGCGGCACGATGGTCGTTCCGGTGATGACCAGCCCTTCCGCTATCGGACGGCCTATATCCGACCGAGGGATATCCAGGATGTCCTGGGCGGCCGGACGCTGCCGTTCATCGAAGGCGGGCTCTCGGCCGATCCGAGGCTCGCGGCGGCCGTCAATGACCTGTTGGCGGACTATGACAATCCGTTGTCCCAACTCGAATACCAGGATGCCCTGGTCGAGATCGCGGGCGCGCTCGAGGCCGCCTCCGGCGGTGTCGAGCTGATCCGGCGCACCAACCGGGAAGCCGCGAGGTTGGCCCGGGAGTATATAGACGCCTGCCTGGACGAGACCTTTTCCCTGCGGGACCTGGAACTGGCGACGGGCCATGATCGCTGGCAGCTGTCGCGAGACTTTCGCGCCATGTTCGGCTCCAGCCCCTACCGGTACCTGATCCTACGCCGCCTGGAAAAGGCGCGCGGACTTCTCATCCGGGGTCGGCCTGGCGCGGACGTGGCGGCCGCCTGCGGATTCGCCGACCAGAGCCATTTCGGCCGCCAGTTCCGCAAGACCTACGGCCTTGCGCCGATGGCGTGGCTGAACGCCATCACGCACGCGCACGATCGTTCTATCCGCGTTTGACGCGGTCGGCCTACTTGAGGCCCATGAACTCGAAAACGATCTTTTCAACCGAGCCCCACAAAGGCTGGCTTCCCTGGGGAATCCTCGCACCCTTTCTGTTCCTCGCCTTTGTTATCGCCTCCGTTCTGATACCCTCGCCTTGGCTGAAAAGCCTCGGGCTGGAAGATGCCAAGGGCGGTCCGATCGGCCTCAACGGCATGTACGCCTACCTCGTGGTCGCGTTTGCCCTGAATGGCCTGATGGTTCTCATCTGGATCTGGCTGGTCGAGCGGCGTCCGCTGTCGACCGTCGGCCTGACCGGACCGGCGCCCCTGGCGACCCTGTTTCGGGGTCTGTTGATCGGATGCGTGACCATCTCAGCGGTCGTCGCCTCCATCGGCTTCGCCGGCGGCTATCAGTTGGCCGGCTTCGGGCCGGCGCTGTCCTCGCCAACAGCGCTCGGTAGCATGGCCCTCCTGCTGCTGTGCTTCGCGGTCCAGGCCGGAGTCGAGGAATTCATATTCCGCGGTTGGCTGTTGTCGGTCGTGACCCGCAAATGGGGCCAGTTGGCAGCCGTGGTGGTCACGACCCTGGTCTTCACCTTCCTGCATTGGTCGCCGGGACAGGCCTGGCAGGACATGTTGAGCACAGCCCTGTTCTCGGTTTTCGCCTGCCTATGGGCGATCCGGGCGGGAAACATCTGGGGGGTGATGGGCTGGCACATCGGCTGGAACTGGTTGCTGTCGATCGGGTTCGAACTGCCGGTCACTGGCTTTGTGATCGACTTGCCGGCCCTGCTGGTCCAGCTGATCCCGCAGGGCCCTGACCTTCTTACAGGCGGCGCGGTGGGGCCGGAGGGCAGCTTGATCTGCAGCGCCCTCCTGCTGATCGGGATCCTGTTCCTTCTACGGCCGCGCAAGGCCTGACGACCGAACGGCGCCTGTCAGGTTGCAGCGCGCGAGAGCGAGGGCCGGCGCTGTAGAACGGAGCCGGATGGGCCCGCGGCCCCTCCAGTTCGACGAACCGTTCAGCCGCCCGTCGCCGCCTTCGATCCGGCTTCGATCTTGCTGCGGTCCATCATCCGGAGGGTGGAACTGGCCTTGGCCAGGACCTTGCCGTCCGCGTCGAGCAGGCGGCCTTCGCAGAAGGCGGTCGAGCGGCCGCCCTGTTCGATCCAGGCCTCGGCGATCACCCGGCCGGGGCGGGTGGGGGCGAAGAAGCTGACTTTCAGTTCCAGGGACATCGGCACGATGTCGGCGCCGTGTTTGGCGATCAGGGCGTGGGCCATGGCCGCGTCGATCCAGCCGGTGATAAAGCCGCCCTGCACCACGCCGCCGGAATGGCACATGTGGGCGCCAGCCTGGTAGGCCAGCCGGGCGCGGCCGGCCGGGTCCATCTCCAGCCGCTCGACCAGGCCGAGGGTGCGGGAGAGGTCGTCGGTCTGGGGCATGGCGGTCATGGGAATCGGCTCTCGTGGTCGGATGCCCAGCCTAACCCGCTACCCCAGGGGCGCCGCAACGGGTTGATCGGGCAGGGGGCATGGCCGACACTGGCGCTCGATCGGAGAACCACCATGGCGGGCCTGAAGGACAAGCGCGGCTTCATCGACAAGGAGCGTCTGGACCTCTCCGAGCGCCAGGCCGTTGAGTACTGGATGAAGCGATGGGGCGTGACCCGCGACCAGCTGTCGGCGGCGCACCGGAAGGTCGGCAAGATGACCAAGGACATCGCGGCAGAGTTGGGGAAGAAGCGGTAGGGTTTGCGCCGGCCATTGCTAGGCATAGGGCCCTACCGGCCACCAGCCTGAGTTCGCCTCTGGTCTCCCTTCTCCCCTCGCGGGAGAAGGTGGCCCCGAAGGGGTCGGATGAGGGGGCGCGCCGGCCTGCGACACAGCCTGTCGCAACCCCCGGGCTCGCAGCTTACAGACCTATCGACCCCTCATCCGTCGCTTCGCGACACCTTCTCCCGCAAGGGGAGAAGGGAAGATCGAGAGGCGGCCTTGGGCAGCTTCGCAGTCCCATTTCATCTGCGCCCTGGGGCGAATGTAGGCGAGGTTGCCTCAAGCCGCCTGCCGCGCCACCTGCCCGTTCAGCGCCGCAACCACGGTCTCGGGGTGGCTGAACACCAGCATGCGGCCGGCGCCTGGGATGCGCTGGATGCGGGCTCCGGGGAGGAGGGCCGACCACCAGGCCTCGGCCTCGGCGGGATCGAACATAGCGTCCTGGTCGCCGGTCATGATGGTCCAGTCGGCGGCGTCGGGCAGGGCGGTGAGTGGGGCGGCGCGGGCCTGGGCCAGCTGTTCCTGGACATAGCCGTCGATGCGGCCGGTGCTGAACATCCGCAGGCCACGCCAGTAGTCTGAGAAGTTGCGCGGGTCCTCCATGGCGGCGACATCGACCGGCGAGCCCTTCAGGGCGTCGAGCACATGGCGGCGGATGTCGGAGACCGGGAACAGCCGGCCGCTCAGCCGGGCGGCCTCGCGGATCAGGTGCGGCTGGCTGTGGGTGAGCGACTGGAGCACAAAATAGAAGCTGGCCCGGCGGCGGGTGGTCTGGCCCTGGGGCGGCACCGAGGTCATCACCACCCGGCCGACCAGCGCGGGCCTGGCATCGACCAGCCGGCGGACGAAGCGGAAGCCGCCGCGCACCACCAGGTCGGCCTGATCGACGCGCAGGCGGCGCATGACGGCGGCGAGGTCTTCCACGGCAACCTCGGCCGGATCTTCCGCCTCGGCGGCGGAGTCGCTGAACCCGAACCCCGGCCGGTCGACGGCGAAGGGCCGGTAGCCGGCCCGCTGCAGCGCCTCGACCAGCCGGCTGGGGGCATGGCGGTTGGAGAAGTTGGTGTGGACGATCAGCACGGGCCGGGCCTCACGCGGGCCATAGTCGCTGAAGGCCACGGCCCGGCCGTCGGGGCGCATGGCGAAAGCCAAGGGTTCGCGGCCCTCCGACGAGGCGCCGATGTCGCCGCCGGTGGCCTGGACCAGGGCCGACAGGCTCATGGCGTCGGCCACCTTGCGGGCCAGGGCCTGGGCGTTGGTCACGCCTGCGGCAAGGAAGACGTCCTGCAAGGCCTTCTTGGCGGAGGCCTCCGAGATGCCCACCGCCCGCGCCGCCTCCTGGCGGCTAGCGCCCTGGGCGACGGCCAGGGCCAGGGCCGCCTGGCGCGGTGTGAGGCCCCAGAGGTCGGCCAGGGCGTCGTCGGCCCGGTGATCGGCGGGCAGGGCGCCGAAGGCATGGGTCACCAGCCGGGTGATCAGGGCCGTCAGCTTGCGGACGCCCATCCGGGCCATGGCCTCGGCGGCGAGGGTTCGGGCGGTGGCGTAGGTCACGCCAGCGGCCTCCGCCGCCTGGCGCAGGTCGCCGGTGCGGGCGAGCGCCGCGACGAGCCGGCCTTGGGCGGCGGTCAGGCCGTAGGCGGCGGCGGCCTCCTCCAGCGCGCCCTCGGCCTGCCAGGCGCCGGCGGTCAGCAGCACGGCGAAGGCGCCTGGGGCCGACAGCGCCTGACGGGCGGCCGGGGGCAGGCGCCAGTCGGCGGCGGCGGGGGCGCGGGCGAAGGCGACCGGCATGTCGAGGCCGCCGGGATCGGTCCAGCTCAGGACGAACGGCCCCCGGTCCGGCCCGGCGACCAGGTCGCGGGCGATGGCGGCCAGGACATCGCGGTCCTCGGCGAACAGGCCGTCGGCATGCAGGGGCCGGCCGTGCCGATCGACCACGGCGCTCGACAGCCGGTCCAGGCGAACCAGGGGCAGGAAACGACGGGCCTCGGCCTCGGCGGAATCGTTCGGCGCCTCCGGGCCG
Source organism: Caulobacter sp. SLTY (assembly GCF_009905535.1). Lineage (GTDB taxonomy): Bacteria > Pseudomonadota > Alphaproteobacteria > Caulobacterales > Caulobacteraceae > Caulobacter. The sequence continues at coordinate 152,072 of NZ_JAAALA010000005.1, forward strand.
GCCAGCAGGTCGGCCATGGCCTTGAGGGCCTCGAAGTCCTTCATCTTGGGAAAGCCAACTTCCGCCACCCCCGAAGCTTACGGGCGATCAGCGGAGGGCGCCACCAACCGCCGGTCAGGTCGCGGCTGGGACCGGCATGGCCAGATAGCCGCGCTCCACCATGCGCCGCAGGGCCTCATAGGCCTCGGTCAGTTCCTCGTAGGTTGTGCGCAGATGGGTCAGCTGTGCGAGGTCCGCGGCGCTGAGGCGACCGCCAGAGGCCGAGGCGGCGAGCGCCTGGGCCGCCCATACGGCGCGGGCCTGGGCGGCGGCAACGGCCAGGCGCTGGAACTTGCGGATATCGCCCTGGCCCAGAGACTGGGCGAGGATTTCCTTGTTGGCGGCGAAGGCGGTGTAGTCGATCTGCTCCAGCAGGCCGCGGATGCGGCGCTGGGTGTGGGGGTCGCTGTCGACCTCCGGCTCGAAGTGGTCGTAGCCGCGTCGGACGCTGTTGGTGCGGGTAACGGACATGGCGGCCTCCTCCGGACGCCGGCGCTGAAAGGCCTGCTTCGCGTTGAGGTTAGGGTAAGGAGGCTTAACGGGGCGTTGAGGGGTTTTGCGGGCGCCTCTGGACGTCTGCGCCGAGCGAAGGGTTTGCAGCACGCTCCGGGTCAGCCTGCCTTCGCCTTGATCGCCGCCGAGAGTTTCCGGATCCGGGCGGCGTTGGCGCCCAGGTCGCTGATCCCAACGCGAGAGACCGAGCGGATGTCGATGACCGAGCCGGTTCCGTTTGCCGCCGGGCGGATGCGGAAGACGACGTCGTCCTTGAAGCCGAACCAGAAGGATTCGGCGGTCGCCTCCACAGCGCCATCGGTCGTGCTGGTGACCTTGAGGCCCTCCGCCGCCGCGACCTCGGCCACCAGCTTGGTGGCCTCGGGCACGGTCTGGGACAGGGTCAGGGTCGTCAGGTCCGGGTTGGCGGCGCGGCCGAGCTCGCCGACCGTCTTGCCCTTCAGGGCCGCGACCGAGACGTCCATGGGCGCGATGGGGTTGCCGCCGGCGATGGCCGCGCGGGTGTCGGTGACGGCCTTGGAGAAGGTCGGCGGGTCCTGGATGTTGGTGGCGATGTCGTGGATCGGCGGCACGTCCTTGGCCTTGCTCATCACGCTGGCGGCGAAGCCCAGCGCCAGGGCCGGGATGATCACGGCGACCAGGGCGCGACCCCATCCCCTGCGCGGCTTGACCAGCAGCGCCAGCAGCAGCCCGATCAGGGCCAGGACCAGCACGCCGAGCAGCAACAGCCCCCCCAGCGTGACCACCATCAAGCCAAAGCCGATGCGCCAGTCCAGAAGGCCGAACTTGGTGCCCAGGGCGCCGACCAGGAACCAGACCGGCAGGAGCAGGGCCAGCACCCAGACCGTCTTCACCCAGAGATCACGAAGCTTCGACATCTGTTTCCCCCATCGTTCTTTCCGCCAGCATGCGCCCGACCGGGCCGCTTTCGCCAGCCTGTTTGATGTTCAGCCGATACGCTTGAGCACAGAGACCAGCCGACGCGTGGCCGGTGAGAACAGCGCCCCGGTGTACCACTGGCCCGCCAGTCGCTTGTTGATCTCGCCGCGCGTCGGATAGGGCGCAATCATGCCGGTCAGGGTGCTGAGCTTCAGCCCCGCGGTCATGGTCAGCACCCACAGCGGCAGGTGGTCGCCGGCATGGGCGCCGACCAGGGTCACCCCCAGGATCTTGCCGCGCTTTGTGGTGATCAGCTTTCCAAAGCCGCGAACGTCGCCCTCGGCCTGGGCCCGGTCGTTGTCGGCGAAGGGCTGGACCAGCACGCGGATGTCGTCGCCATGCTCGGCGCGGGCCTGGGCCTCGGTCAGGCCGACGGAGGCCAGTTCGGGGCTGCAGTAGGTGACGCGAGGGACAGCCAGGGCGTCGGCGTTGATCGGAGCGGCGAACAGCGCCTTGCGCACGAACAGCGAGGCGTGGGCGCCGGCGAGATGGGTGAACTGGCCGCGCCCGGCGACATCGCCGATGGCGAAGATGCGGGGATTGCTGGTGCGCAGGGCCTTGTCCGTCTTCACCCCGGCCTTGTCGAAGGCCACTCCGGCGGCCTCGAGGTTCAGCGCCTCGATCGACGGGGTGCGGCCGACGGCGACCAGCAGGTGGGAGCCCGAGATGCGTTGCTCCCCGTCCGGCCCGTCGACCACCACGACCGGTCCAGGCTCGATCCGCTTCGCCTTGTGGCCGGGCAGAAGGGTGACGCCATCGGCGGTCAGCTGATCGATGACCACAGCCGCCGCGTCGGGCTCTTCGCGGCCGAGGATGGCCGCCGCCTCGATGAGGGTGACCTGTGAGCCGAGGCGCCGGAACACCTGGCCCAGTTCGACGCCGATGGGCCCGCCGCCCAGCACGATCAGGTGCTCGGGCAGGGTGGTCAGCTCGAAGATGCTTTCGTTGGTCAGGTAGGGAGATGCCTCGAGGCCCGGAATCGGCGGCACGGCCGCGCGCGATCCGCTGGCGATGACCACCTTGCGGGCCGTCACCCGCACACTGTCGCTCTCGACCGTCCGACGGTCGCGGAAGCGCGCCGTCTCGCGAACGACCCTCACCCCCAGCCCCTCGAAGCGCTCCTGGCTGTCGATGGGAGCGATCTCCTCGATGACCTTGTGGACCCGCGCCATCACGGCGACAAAGTCGACCGTGACGTCCGCGGCGGCGACGCCGAGCGGGCCGCTGTGGCGTGCGCGGTGCGCCGCCTCGGCGGAGGCGATCAGGGCCTTGGAGGGGACGCAGCCGTAGTTCAGGCAATCGCCGCCCATCTCGCCCTTTTCGAACAGCACGACCTTCAGGCCCAGCTGCGCGGCGCCGGCGGCGACCGACAGCCCACCGGACCCGGCCCCGATGATGGCGAGGTCGGCGCGGATACGCTCCGGCTTCACGAGGCGGCTCCCCGGCGGGCGCGGACCCTCTGGTAGATGGTGACGCCCAGGGACATCAGGCCCAGCGCGATCAGCGGGCCGAAGACGTAGGGTTCGAAGATGACGCGCAGGTTCGGCTCCTCGCCCCGCGCCAGCAGCTGGCCGACACCCGCGCCGATGCTGCTGTAGATGAAGGTGGCCGGGATGATGCCGATCAGCGTGGCCAGGGCGTAGGACCGTAGCGGCGCATGGGCCAGGGCCGAGGCGACATTGACCAGCCAGAAGGGCGCGAGCGGGATCAGTCGAAGGGTCAGGATATAGCCGAAGGCGCCGGCGCTGATGCCGTCCATCGCCGACTTCAGCGCGCCGCCGGAACGCTCCGCCCGCGCTCGAAGGACGGCGCCGAGCGAGGTGCGGACCACGAGGAAGACCAGGATGGCGCCGATGGTGGCGCCGACCACGGTGGCGCTGCCGCCGATCCAGGTGCCGAACAGGAAGCCGCCGGCCAGGGTGAGGAACACCGCCCCCGGAATGCTCACGGCGGTGGCGGCGGCGTAGACCAGGATGAAGACCAGCAGGCTGAGCGCCAGGTTGTCGGTGACCAGTCCGCGCAGCAGCGCCTCGTTGGCGCGCAGGGACTCAAAGCTCAGGTATCGGCCGGCCCCGCTCGCGAACACCGCGATGACGGCCGCGATCAGCAAGATCAGCGGCAGGAAACGTTTCATGTCGGCGTAGCCCCTTGCCCGATGGCGCCGGACCATAGCCCTAGCAGGCAGACGGCGTCACCTGGCGCAGATGGACCGCGCGGTTTTCCGGTCAAGTCCTTGGCCCGGTGGGGCAGTCTGTGCCACGGTTCAGCCGACACGGCGGGAGCAGCGCGTTGGATAAGAGGCATGACGGAGACCTGGCGGTGGGCGAAGCGGCGCGCTCGCCGTTCCTGTCCCCGGCGGCTCCGCGTCTGGACCCCCGAAAGTTCCAGGACCCCCGGGTCACGCTGGACGGATCGCCCCGGGCGGCGGTCGCGCTGCGGGCGCTGGACACCCTGTGGTTCAACACCGGCACGCTCTGCAACATCGCCTGCCTGACCTGCTACATCGAAAGCTCGCCGCGCAACGACGCCCTCTCCTACCTCGCGCTGGATGAGGTGCGGGGCTATCTGGACGAGATCGAGACGCTCGGTCTTCAGACCAGCGAGATCGGCTTTACGGGTGGCGAGCCGTTCATGAACGCCGCCATTATTCCCATGCTGGAAGCGTCCCTCACCACGGGGCGGCGCACCTTGGTCCTGACCAACGCCATGCGGCCGATGCGGCGCTTCGAGCGACAGCTCATCGAGCTGCGGCGCCGCTTCGGTGACGCCCTGGTTCTGCGGGTCAGCCTCGACCACCACAGCCAGGCGGTGCATGAGGCCGAGCGCGGCGCCGACACCTGGGCGCCCGCGCTGTCGGGTCTGCAATGGCTGGCGCGCGAAGGCTTCTCCATCGCGATCGCCGGGCGGAGGCTGGCGGACGAGGACCCGTCGGCGGCGGCCGCGGGCTATGCGGCCCTGCTGTCCTCGCTTGGGATCGCGCTCAATGTGGATGACCCATCCCGGCTGGTGCTGTTCCCGGAGATGGACGCCACGCGGGACGCCCCGGAGATCACCGAGGCCTGCTGGGGCATCCTGGGCCTATCGCCGGAGTCGGTGATGTGCGCGTCGAGCCGCATGGTGGTGAAGCGCAAGGGCGCCGCGACGCCGGCGGTGGTCGCCTGCACCCTGACGCCATACGATCCCCAGTTCGAGCTCGGCGCGACCCTGGCGCAGGCGCTGGGGACGGTGCCGCTCAACCATCCCCACTGCGCCCGCTTCTGCGTGCTGGGCGGGGCCAGTTGCAGCTGACGGGCAGCGCCCGGCTGTCGGTGGTGATACCGGCGCTGAACGCGGCGGACACCCTGGCACAGACGCTCGCCGCGCTGACTGGCGCAGACGAGATCATCGTGGTGGATGGCGGCTCGCGCGACGCCACCATCGCCCTGGCCCGGGAGGCCGGTGCGACGGTTATCGAAGCGCCGCCGGGTCGCGGAGGGCAGCTTGCGGCCGGCGCAGCGGCCGCCTCCGGAGAGTGGTTGCTCTTCCTGCATGCCGACACTGTGCTGGACGCAGGATGGCGAGAAGCGGTCGACCGCCATGCGGCGAGCCCCGATGCGGCGGCGCGAGCGGCTTGCTTCCGGTTCGCCCTGGACGACGCCTCTCCCCAGGCCCGCCGCCTGGAGCGATGGGTGGCGCTGCGCGTGGCGCTGCTGGCGCTGCCCTATGGCGACCAGGGCCTGCTGATCCATCGGGACCACTACGCTCGGCTGGGGGGCTTTCGGCCGTTGCCGCTGATGGAAGATGTCGATCTGGTGCGGCGCATCGGGCGACGCGGGCTGAACGTCCTGCCCCTCCGGGCCGTGACCTCCGCCCGCCGCTGGCGACAGGACGGCTGGCTCGCCCGCAGCGCCCGCAACCTGTTCTGTCTGGCCCTGTTCCTGGCGGGCGTGCCGGCAGCCAGGATCGCCCGGCTCTACGGCCGCTGAGCGCGGGCCGCGAACCGGCGGTAGCTGGCCAGGTCATCGACGTCCTCCAGCACCCGCAGACGCACCAGGCGCCGCCCCTCCAGGCGCGCCAGAGTGTCGGCCAGCGTATAGGGGCTGGACCATCGGATCTGGTCGAACGGCAGCGGGCCGCGCGCCGATCGCCGCAAACCGATCAGCCAGTATCCGCCGTCGCGGGCCGGCCCGACCACCGCGTCATGTCCGCGAAGCGCATCGAAAGCCGCCGCCACGTCGGCTGGCCGAACGGCGGGCGTATCGCTGCCGATGATCACCAGCCGTCCAGTCGGAAACCGTCGGGCGACCCGCGTCAGTCGCTGTCCCAGATCGCCGGGGCCCTGGGGAAGGCCCACCGCCCGGTTCCTCAGCCAGTCCGTCGGCCGGTCGGGCGCCGTGGCCACCGCCGTGGTCCAGCGCGGGTCCCTCGCCAGGCGGCGCAGCAGGCCGTCGATCGCCGTCCGCTGAAAGCGCAGGGCCTCCACATCGCCGACCGCCGCAGCCAGCCGCCGCTTGCCGACGCCCAGAGTGGGGCGACGGGCGAAAATCACGAGCTGAGCTGGGTCCGCGGGCGCCGCCATAGGCTCTTCTCAACCCGCCCGAACGCCACGTCCAGATCGCCCGCGATCGGAGTTGAGGAGGGCTGGCGATGGCTTGGGATGCACTGGCGGCCCCGGAGGGACTCGAACCCCCGACCTTGGCTTTAGGAAAGCCCTGCTCTATCCGGCTGAGCTACGGGGCCGCGCTGAGGGCGTGATACCGGCCCGGCCGTCGCTTCGCTAGAGGTTGATCACCTCGAAGGACCGCTTCTCCTGCAGTCGCTCCGCCACGATGGCCCGGTGACAGCCGCAGGCCTGGGCCTCGAAACAGAGGAGGGCGGCGGGGCGGCCGGCGGCGATCTGCTCGGCCTCGGCCAGTTCGAACTGGGCCTTGGGCTCGGCCAGGGCCGCTTCGAAGATGTCGCGCATCTCGGCGATCCGGCCCTTGCGGGCGGCGTCGCGGCCGGCCTTGGGGGTGCCGAGCGCGCGCAGGTGGACGTAGTCGATGCCCTGGGCGGCCAGGCTGGCGGCCAGCATCGTCTTGGAGAAGCCGGCGCGGCGCGAAGCGGCGATGGCGCGCACATCGATGACCACCTTGACCCCGGCGTCCTTCAGCCGGGCCAGGAAGCGGTCGAGGGTCTCGGCCTCGTAGCCGATGGTGAAGAGCTTGGACATGACGGAGAGATGGGCGCCGAGGGCCGCCTTCGCATCGGCGGGCGCCTGCTCTATCGTGACGCACTGTCGAGCGGAGGGGATATGGGTTTTCCAAGACTGCTGGGCCTGGTCTTCATGGCTCTTGCCCTGTCGGCCTGCGGTGAAGCGGCCAAGCTCGACAGCCTGGCGGCCCAGGGACGGGCGCGGGTGGTCGAGGTGGTGACCGGCGACATGGTCCGGCTGGATGACGGTAGCGATCTTAAGCTGGCCGGGATCACCGCGCCGAAACTGTCCGAACCCTATGGCGAGGCCTCGCGGGAGCGGCTGGCCGATATGGTGCTGGGCAAGGACATCGAGCTGTTGTCGGCGGGGGCGGCGAAGGATCCGTTTGGGCGGCGACTGGCCCAGGTGCGCATGGCCAAGGGCCGGCGCTGGGTGCAGGGGCGAATGCTCCGCGAGGGCGCGGTGCGGGTGCGCACCTTTCCGGAGAGTCGGGCGCTGGCCGGGATGATGCTCCGCCGGGAGGGCGAGGCGCGCAACAAGAGCGACGGGCTGTGGGCCCTGCCGCGCTACCGGGTGCTGCTGCCGAAGGAGGCCGTGGCGGCGACCCCAGGCTTTGCTCTGGTCGAGGGCCAGGTGGGACAGGTGACGACCAGCGGGGACGCCCGGGTGCTCGACCTCGGCCACGGTTTCCGGGCGGAGATTCCGGCGCGGGCGATCCAGGATTTCGACAGCGCCGGCCGCTCGCCGGCTGCGCTTGAGGGTCGGCTGGTGCGGGTTCGGGGCTATGTCGGGCGGGAGGGGAGCATGCGGCTGGACCATCCCGAGACGGTCGAGATTCTCAATCCTCAGAAGTGATCAGCCGACAAGCCCGGCCAGACCGGCGCCGCCATACTCACTCTCGAGCGCCTTGCGCAGCTTGGCCAAGGCTCCGTGCTCGACCTGGCGCACCCGCTCCTTGGAGACGCCCATCTCCTCGCCCAGTGATTCCAGCGTGCGCTGCTCTTCGCTCAGCCGCCGCGCCTTGACGATGGCCAGCTCACGGGGATTTAGAACCTTCAGGGCGCGAGCCACGGCGCTCTGGCGGGCCGCCCCGTCCAGCTTGGCGGTGACCACCGTTTCGGGGTCATCAGCCTCGTCGGCCAGGAAATCCTGGTAGGCGTCGTCGGCCCCGGCGGCGACGGGGGCGTTCAGCGAGCGATCGCCGGCAGCCAGGCGGGCGGCCATGGCCTCCACGTCCTCGACATCGACGCCCAGTTCGACGGCGATCTTCTGGCGGGCTTCGGGGTTCAGCCGGCCGTCCAGGTCGCCGAGGCGGGCGCGCAGCCGGCGCAGGTTGAAGAACAGGCTCTTGCCGGCCGCGGTGGTGCCGGTGCGTACGATCGACCAGTTGCGCAGCACATAGTCCTGCATCGCCGCCCGCACCCACCAGCCGGCATAGGTGGAGAACCGTACCGCACGGTCCGGCTCGAACCGCGCGGCGGCCTGCATGAGGCCGACGCTGCCCTCCTGGATCAGGTCGCCGTGGGGCAGGCCGTAGGCCTTGAAGCGGCTGGCCATGGAAATGACCAGGCGCATGTAGGCGCTCGTCAGTTCGTGCAGGGCTTCCTCGTCCTGATGCTCTTTCCAGCGCACCGCCAGGTCATGCTCATGGTCGGCGGCCAGCATCGGGGCGCGCATCGCATGGCGGATGTACCGCCGCTCCGCCGTCTCCGCGGTGATGGGTGCTTCCCGAGCCATAACGCGAATACGCGAGGGTGGCGCGGGTGGATCACTGATCAGGTATTTCGCCGACCTAGGGGATCTCCGGACCAATTCTCTCGTCCATACCGAACACGGAGAATGGCGATGCCCTGATCTTCAATCATGTAGACGATCACGTGAGAGCCATATCGATGGATGCGAACGGGCGGCTTCAGTTCGCGTCGTTCACGCACCATCGTCGGGTGCTCGGCCAGCATCTCGATCGCCGCGATCAGTCCCGCCGCATAAACATCTGCCTGATTAGGCCCGAAACGCTCATAGCCCTCTAGGTAGAGGCGGATGATGTCGTTCTCTGCTTCGCGTGTCGTCCTATACCGTTTCGTCACGCGCTGCCCTCTGCCGAGCATCCTCGATAATTTCTGGCAACGACCGTTCGCAGAATCCGCTCGCCAGCGCCTCATCGACCAGGACCTGCATGGCCGAGATCTTTCGGGCTCGCTCCTGATCCTGCCGGATCAGGTCGCGCACATAGTCGCTGGAATTGCTGTACCGGCCATCGGCGGATTGCCGCTCGACCCAATCCTTCATGGCATCGGGCAGGGACACATTCATGGTCGCCATGGCGCACCTCCAAACCCAAGGATCGGGCGCTTGGCAAAATTTGTCAAGGGTGCTCCGCCCAAAGAAAAACGCCCGGACTTTTCGGGTCCGGGCGTTCATTCCTTCAAACCACAGTCAGTCCCCTCAGGCGGCCTTCTGCAGGTTCTTGGTCAGCAGGTTGACGGCCGCGTCGCGGTCGATGCGTTCGACGGCGGCGACTTCGCGGGCCATGCGGTCCAGGGCCGACTCATAGAGCTGGCGCTCGGAGTAGGACTGTTCCGGCTGGTTCTCGGCGCGGTGCAGGTCGCGCACCACCTCGGCGATCGACACCAGGTCGCCCGAGTTGATCTTGGCTTCGTATTCCTGGGCGCGGCGCGACCACATGGTGCGCTTGACCCGGGCGCGGCCCTTCAAGGTGGTCAGGGCCTTGCTCATCACGCCTTCTTCGGCCAGCGAGCGCAGGCCGCTGGTGGCCGCCTTCTTGGTCGGGACGCGCAGGGTCATCTTCTCGTGGTCGAAGGTGATCACATAGACTTCCAGAGACATGCCGGCGACTTCCTGGGTCTCGACCGCCTGGATCGTGCCCACCCCGTGCGCGGGATAGACAACGTGGTCACCCACCGAAAACGCCTGTCCGGACTTGCTCATTCTCGTCTTCTCCTGCACCCGCCGTTTGCCGGCGAGCCACTACCGATATGACCCTGACCGCGACGCGAAAAAGCCCCAGGCGCCAGAGAGGCGCGGGCTGATCGTTCGTGGTCAAAAGTCTTCTAGGACACCCTTCGCCTTCGTCCGGGCGCGCCGATCGGGAGCGGCTGTTCTTGAACCGAGGCGCGGGGGTGAAATCCCTCCGCGTCGAGGGTGTATTAGCACAAAATTCAGCCGAATGAAAGGTTTGCGACAAGGCCGTGTCGCGCCGTCGACTCCCCCCGGTTCAGAGGATGCCGCGGATCGCCGGCCTTGCTACCCTCCGGTCGCGAGTCTGGAGATCTCATGCGTCATTCGATCGCCGCCGCCCTGCTGGTCCTTCCGCTCCTGGCGGGGACGGCCTGGGCCCAGAACAGCGCGGGGGACCTGTCGACCACCAGTCTGCTGAAGGTCTGCGTGCCCTACCTGGCGGGTGAGCCGGCGGCGGCGTTGGTCGCCCGTGCCCAGAGCGGAGGGTTCGTCCGCGATTCGGACCGGGGCGGCGTGCTGGGAGAGCGGCTGACCTGGACCAAGGGGAGCCATCAGGTCGGCATCACCCTGACGCGCGCGGAAGGCCGAAAGGGGCCGACCTGCCGCATCGATGTCTCCCGCGGGGCTGTTGATGGCGAGCGGCTGGAGCGCGAAATCCGCGACTGGGCTCTGGGCACGCGACCGGCCTTCATCGTCGCGGATCGGCCGCGAGACTTCACCGAGGATATGTTCGGCCCCAAGCCCGCCTCCCGCACGGTCTTCGAGCGACCGGCCGAGCGGCTTATCGTCGAACGTTTTTCCCCGCCCGCTGACGGCGCCATCGACCTGCTGGACGCTTACGCGATCGTTATCAAAGTCGAGCGGCGCTAGCCTTCTGTGTCCCTCGACGGGGTCAGCTGCCCTTGCCGGGCTTCTCGCTGAAGTATTTCTCGAACTTGCCCGTCTCGCGCTCGAACTGTTCCTTGTCGGCTGGCGGCTCGCCCTTGAGGGTGATGTTCGGCCAGATCTTGGCGTAGTCGGTGTTGATCTTCAGCCACTTGCTGTCGGGATCGTCTTCGGTGTCCGGCTTGATGGCGTCGACCGGGCACTCGGGTTCGCAGACGCCGCAGTCGATGCATTCGTCCGGATTGATGACCAGGAAGTTCTCGCCCTCATAGAAGCAGTCGACGGGGCACACCTCGACGCAGTCCATGAACTTACATTTGATGCAGGGATCGGTGACGATGTAGGTCATCAGGCGCTCTGAAGGCGCGCAAGCTGGCGCGCGCGGGTTCTTTCGTGGGCTGGCGTAATCGGCCGGGGGAGGGCGCCTTGTCAATGCGGCCGTCGCCCGCGCCCGCT
>NZ_JAAALA010000050.1 GCF_009905535.1 Caulobacter sp. SLTY
CTCCCCCACCGCCTCGACCACGCCGGCCCCCTCCTGGCCGAGCACGGCCGGGTAGGTCATCGGGTAGAGGCCCGAGCGCTGGTAGGTGTCGATGAAGTTCAGGCCGATGGCCTGCTGGCGGATGAGAATCTGGCCGGGGCCCGGCGTCGGGACCGGAAGATCCACCTCGCGGAGGACCTCCGGTCCGCCGGCCTGCGTCGCCTGGATGGCGCGCATCAGGCCAGGTTCGCCTTGAAGAAGGCCAGGGTCCGCTCATTGGCCTTGGCCGCGTCGGCCGCATCGTAATGCTCGCCGCCGACGCGGGCGAAGGCGTGGTCGCGGCCGGGATAGTCGTGGATCTCGATCTGCGGATGGTTGTCCAGCGACTGGTGGATCAGGGCCTGGGCCTCCTTGGGCACGAAGCCGTCTTCGCAGGCGATGTGCAGCATCAGAGGATGGGCCAGTTTCTCGGCCTCGGCCAGGTAGTTCTCGATTCCCACCCCGTAGTAGCCGACGGCCGCGTCGGCGTCCGTGCGAGTCCCGGTCAGGTAGGCCAGGCGTCCGCCCAGGCAGAAGCCGACCGTCCCCACCTTGCCGGTCGAGCCCGGCAAGTTGCGGACCTGATCGATGGTCGCCGCCAGGTCCTCGACGCCCTTGTCCACGTCGAAGGCGTTGAACAGTTCGAAGGCGCGCTTCCACTCCGCTTCCGACTGGTCGGTGATGTCGATCCCCGGCTCGATCCGCCAGAACAGGTCGGGGCAGACGGCGATGTAGCCCTGGGCCGCGTAGCCGTCGGTGAGGTCGCGCATCACCTGGTTGACGCCGAAGATCTCCTGGATGACCACCACCACCGAGGCGCTGGCGGCCGCGGGGCGGGCCACGTAGGCCGAAAACTCGCCGTCCGGCGTCTTGATGGTCAGGCGTTCACCGCTCATGGTCGTCCCTCGTCCGTTGACTGATTTGCCCGCACTTAAACGCCAGCCCCGTCTCAACCCAATGACAAAGGCGTGGGACCCGTCCTTAGTTGTCGCGCGCTTTGACGCCGAACCGGTAACCACTTCGGCGAAGCGCGCTTGGAGAAAGTCTAAAAACCATGAAGGTCACCGTCGAAGTCGAGTGCACCCCGGTGGAGGCCCGAACCTTCCTCGGCCTGCCCGATGTCACCGCCCTCAACGACCATATGATCGCCGAGATGCAGAAGCGGATGGACGCCAACATGGCGGCCCTCGCTCCGGAAGAGCTGATGAAGAACTGGCTCAGCCTCGGCCTCGGCGCCCAGGAGCAGTTCCGCAAGCTTATGACCGCCGGCGCGGCGGCCGCCATGGGCGGGACCGCCAAGGGCAAATGACCGACACAGTCTTCGCCTTGGCCACGGCGCCGGGCCGGGCGGCGGTGGCGGTGGTGCGCCTGTCGGGCCCGGCCAGCGGGGCCGCTGTCGAGGCCCTGAGCGGCAAGGCGCCGCCCCCGCCCCGCCGCGCCTCCCTGCGGCGGTTGCGGGATTCGGCCGGCGCCACGCTCGACGAGGCCCTGGTCCTCTGGACCCCCGGCCCCGCCAGCTACACCGGCGAGGACAGCGCCGAGCTTCACCTGCATGGCGGCCCGGCCATCGTTGAGGGGGTGATGGCCGCCCTCCTCGCCCAGGGCCTGCGCTTGGCCGAGCCCGGCGAGTTCACCCGCCGCGCCTTCGAGAACGGCCGGCTCGACCTGGCCCAGGCCGAGGCGGTGGCCGACCTGGTCGATGCCGAGACCCAGGGCCAGGCGCGCCAGGCGCTGGGCCAACTCGGCGGCGCGCTCTCCAATCGTTACGAGACATGGCGCGCGGGCCTGACCCAGGCCTTGGCCATGCTGGAGGCGGCGGTGGATTTCCCGGACGAGGAGCTGCCCGCCGACGTGGCCGCCCGCGCTCGCCCGCCGCTGGAGACCCTGCTCGGCGAGATCGACGCCGCCCTGGCCGACGAGGGTCGCGGCCGCCGGGTGCGCGAAGGTTTCCGCATCGCCCTGATCGGCGCCCCCAATGCCGGCAAGTCCAGCCTGCTCAACGCGCTGGCCGGCCGCGACGCAGCGATCGTGACGGCCACGCCGGGCACGACGCGGGACGTCATCGAGGTTCCGATGGTCCTGGCCGGCTACAAGGCGTTGCTGGCCGACACTGCCGGGGTGCGGGAGACCGACGAGGCCATCGAGGCGGAGGGCGTTCGCCGGGCGCAGGCCTGGGCCCATGACGCAGACCTGCGCCTTTGGGTCGTTGACCAGTCTGCCGCCGGCGAATGGGCCCGCGCCCGAGGGCTGGCCCGCGAAGGCGACCTGCTGGTCCTGACGAAGGCCGACCTGACCCCTGGTCCCGACCGGGACGCCGCGATGGAACAGCCTCTCGACCATCTCGCCCTCTCGGTCCTCGCCCCCGCCGATGTCGCCACCCTCCGGGCCGAGCTGGAGCGCCGTATCGTCGCGGCCCTCTCCGGCGCCGAGTTCCCGCTGGCCACCCGCATCCGCCACCGCGACAGCCTCACTGAAGCGCGCCGGCATATGCGCCGGGCCTTGGACGAACTTGAGCCGGCGGTCGAACTGGCGGCTGAGGATGTACGCCTCGCAGCCCGCGCCCTCGCCCGCGTCACAGGCCGGATCGGCGCAGAAGACATACTAGATGTGGTGTTTTCGAGCTTCTGCATCGGCAAATGAGGTGTTTCACGTGAAACATGGGACTGGCTCCGCGGGGCCTTGATCTGACCAGGCTAGAACAGGTGCTTCTCGCGGTGCCTGTCCTCGATCTGCCGATGTCGGGGACAGGTACGCCGGGACGGATCGCACTCCATTCACAGCCGCCCGCGAGGCGGCGAACCAGTCCCCTGTTTCACGTGAAACATCCGCATCACATCTTCTCGACTCGGCGCCGACCACCCCATCCGCTATAAGGCCCTCCCAACGCCCCCGCCGCCTCACCCAGGCAAGTTCGGGGGCGCTCCTGTTTGAGAATCTGATGTCCTCCTGGGATGTGATCGTGATTGGCGGCGGCCATGCGGGCTGCGAGGCGGCGGCGGCGTCAGCCCGTGTTGGCGCGCGCACACTTCTGCTCACCCACAAGCTTGAGACCATCGGTGAGATGAGCTGCAACCCAGCCATCGGCGGCCTGGGCAAGGGGCACTTGGTTCGCGAGATCGACGCCCTCGACGGTGTCATGGGCCGGATGGCCGACAAGGCCGGAATCCAGTTCCGGATGCTCAACCGCTCCAAGGGGCCGGCCGTGCGCGGCCCGCGCAGCCAGATCGACCGCAAGCTCTATCGCCAGGCCATGCAGGCCGAGCTGGCCGCCACCCCCAACCTGGATATCCTGGCCGAGGCGGTCGAGGACCTGATCGTCGAGGACGGCCGGGTCGCAGGCGCGGTCGGCGCCTCGCGCCGCGAGTACCGCGCTGGGCGGCTGGTGCTGACCACCGGCACCTTCCTGAAGGGCGTCATCCACCTGGGCGAACAGCGCATCCCAGCTGGTCGTGTTGGTGACGCGCCGGCCATCGGCTTGTCGGATCGGCTCTATGCCTCCGGCCTCAGCATGGGCCGGTTGAAGACGGGCACCCCTGCCCGCCTCGACGGTCGCACCATCCATTGGGACCGGCTGGAGATGCAGGACGCGGACGCCGAGCCTGTCCCCTTCTCATTCCTCAACGATCGCATCGACGTGACGCAGATCCAGTGCGGAATCACCCACACTACCGAGGAGACTCATCGGATCATCGCCGAGCGGCTCGGGGAGTCGGCGGTCTATGGCGGCCGGGCAACCGGCATCGGCCCCCGCTACTGCCCTTCGATCGAGGACAAGGTGGTACGGTTTGCCGATAAGACCAGCCACCAGGTGTTCTTGGAGCCTGAGGGCCTAGACGACCCGACGGTCTATCCGAATGGCGTCTCGACCTCGGTATCGGAAGAAACCCAGGGGCTGTTCCTGCGCACCATCCCGGGTCTGGAGGATGTCGCCATCCTGCGGCCCGGCTACGCGATCGAATACGACTATGTTGACCCGCGCGAGCTGGATCCCACCCTACAGGTGAAGCGCCTGCCCGGCCTTTACCTGGCCGGTCAGATCAACGGCACCACCGGTTACGAGGAGGCCGGCGCCCAGGGTCTGGTCGCCGGATTGAACGCGGCGCGAGCCGCCGGTGATGCGGCTCCGGTCGAGTTCGCCCGGGACGAGGCCTACATCGGGGTGATGATCGACGACCTGGTCACTCGCGGGGTGACCGAGCCCTACCGCATGTTTACCAGCCGGGCCGAATTCCGACTGACTCTCCGGGCCGATAACGCTGACCAGCGGCTCACCCAGCGCGGCATCGATGTCGGGGTTGTCGGATCGGACCGGGCCGCCGTGTTTCACGTGAAACAGCGCCAGCTCACAGAGGCGCGGGATTTCGCCGCCGCCCATAGGCTGACGCCCCCCGAGGCCGCAAAACTGGGTCTGCCGGTCAAGGCGGACGGCCAGCGCCGCAACGTCGTTCAGCTGCTCGCCTATCCAGACGTGACCCTTGAGCGGCTGGCGACCATCTGGCCCGCGATCAGAGACTGGACCCCGGCGGTGGCCGAACAGGTCGGTATAGACGCCGCCTACAGCGGCTATCTGGATCGCCAGCAGGCGGATGTCGATGCCTTCCGACGGGATGAAAACCTGCGCCTGCCGGTCGATCTCGACTATGGCGCCATCGGCGGCCTCTCCAACGAGGTGCGCGAAAAGCTGCAGCGGGTTCGCCCGCTGACCCTGGGCCAAGCTGCCCGTATCGAAGGCGTCACCCCCGGCGCGATCACAGCCCTGCTCGCCCATGTCCGTCGCCGCGCGGCTTGATCCCCTTCCGGCAGAAGGCCCCGAGGCCTTCGCGGCAGCGGTCGGGGCTACCCCGGCCCAGATGGCTGATCTCGTCCGCTATCGCGAGATGCTGGAGGACTGGAACGGCCGGATGAACCTGGTCGGACCCTCGGCCATGGCGGTCTTCTGGTCCCGCCACGCCCTGGACAGCGCCCAGCTGATCCGCCTGGCGCCCGACGCCCTGACCTGGGCAGACCTGGGGACCGGCGCGGGACTACCGGGCCTGGTCCTGGCCATACTGCTGAAGAACCGCGAGGGGGCTCAGGTCCACCTGGTCGAGAGCCTCGCCAAACGCTGCCGCTTCCTGTCGGAGGTCGTCGGCGAGCTCGAGCTGCCGGCCACGGTCCACAACATGCGGGCGGAAGAGGGCAAGATCGCCGTCCAGATGGTCACCGCCCGCGCGGTCGCAGCCCTGCCCAAGCTGCTCGGCTTCGCCGAACCTTATCTCAAGCGCGGCGCGCGCGGCCTGTTCCTGAAAGGACAGGCGGCGGAATCCGAGTTGGCCGAGGCCCGGCAGGGCTGGCGGCTGGACGCCGATCTCGTTCACAGTCTCAGCGATCCGGATGGCCGGATCGTCGATATCAGGAGTGCGAAACGTGGACGCTGATGTCGTGACCGAAAAGCGCCCCGAGGCGCCGGCCAAGCCGCCGATGCGGGTGCTGGCGATCGCCAACCAGAAGGGCGGTGTGGGCAAGACCACCACCGCGATCAACCTCGGCACCGCCCTGGCGGCGGTCGGGGAAACCGTCCTGCTGATCGACACCGATCCGCAGGGTAATGCCTCGACGGGCCTGGGCGTGCCGCGCACCGCCCGCAAGACTACGATGTACGACGTCTACATTGGCGAGAAGACGCTCGAGCAGGCCGCGGTACAGACCGCCCTGCCCGGTCTCGACCTGGCGGCGTCGGATGCCGATCTGTCGGGCCTCGAACTCGAACTGGGCCAGAGCGCCCGGCGATCCTACCGGCTGCGGGACGCTTTGGCGGCCCTGCGCGCCACCGGCAAGTACAGTTATGTGCTGATCGACTGTCCGCCGTCCCTGAACCTGCTGACCGTGAACGCCATGACGGCGGCTGATGCGGTGTTCGTGCCGCTGCAGACCGAGTTCTTTGCCCTTGAGGGCCTGACGCAGCTGATGCGGACCATTGAACTGGTGCGCGGCAGTCTCAACCCGGCCCTGGAGATCCAGGGGGTGGTGCTGACCATGTACGACCGCCGTAACAGCCTGTCGGAACAGGTGGCGCGCGACGTGCGGGCCCATTTCGGCGACACCGTCTATGAGACAGTGATCCCCCGCAACGTGCGGGTCAGCGAGGCGCCGTCCTTCGGCAAGCCGGTGCTGATCTATGATCTGAAATGCGCCGGCTCGCAGGCCTACCTGCAGCTGGCGCGCGAAGTGGTGCGGCGCGAGCGTGAGCGCCGAGCTCGCGTTGGTCAATAATAACAAGTGGAATCAAGACATTATGGCTGAAGGACGTCGAGGACTGGGGCGCGGGCTGTCGGCCCTGCTGGGCGAGGCTGACGCCGCCGAACAGGCTGACGCGGCCGTCGGCGAGGCCGCCGGCGCCAAGGAGGTCCCCATCGAGCTGGTGCGGGCCAATCCCGAACAGCCGCGCCGCACCTTCGTGCGCGAGGAGATCGACAGCCTCGCCGCCTCGATCCGCGAGAAGGGCATCCTGCAGCCGATCCTGACCCGGCCGATGCCGGGGGCTCCGGGCGAGTACCAGATCGTCGCCGGTGAACGCCGCTGGCGCGCCGCTCAGGTGGCCGGCCTGCGCACCGTTCCGGTGCTGGTCCGCCAGTTCGACGATCGCCAGGTGCTCGAGATCGCCATTGTCGAGAACGTCCAGCGGACCGACCTCAACCCGTTCGAAGAGGCCCTGGGCTACAAGGCCCTGATCGACAAGTTCGGCCACACTCAGGAGGCGGTGGCCGAGGCGGTCGGCAAGAGCCGCCCCCATGTAGCCAACGCCCTGCGCCTGCTGACACTGCC
This sequence comes from Caulobacter sp. SLTY, assembly GCF_009905535.1. Classification (GTDB taxonomy): domain Bacteria; phylum Pseudomonadota; class Alphaproteobacteria; order Caulobacterales; family Caulobacteraceae; genus Caulobacter. The sequence continues at coordinate 6,823 of NZ_JAAALA010000050.1, forward strand.
CCAGCCGATCCTGACCATGCTGGTCGAGGGCGAGCTGACCGCCGGCCACGCCCGCACCCTGGTCGGGTCGGAAAAGGCGGTCGAGCTGGCCCGAATGGTCGTCCGCGACGGCCTCAGCGTCCGCCAGACCGAGGCGTTGGTGAAGGCCACGGCCGAACCGAAGCTCGCCAAGCCCGGCGCCTCGCGGCCGGCGGCGGTCAAGGACCACGACACCTCGGCGCTGGAGAGCGACCTGGCTGATATCCTCGGCGTGGAGGTCGAGATCCGCGATGCTGGCGGCAAGGGCGAAGTGCGGCTGCGCTACGCCACGTTGGAACAGCTGGACGATCTGTGCCGGCGCCTGACGCGCGCGGGATAGGCCCAGATAAGCAGCTGAAGGGCGTTGGCCGGTAACAGTACCGGCAGGTGTTCAGTCGCGTGTCCAGATGAAAGTCTATGGTCTCCGTAGAATTCACAGGCTGATTTGGCCGTCCTTTGCCCGGGACACGTAGGACAAAAAGCCGCAAGAGAGAGCGAGGACTTTTCGCCGGCTTCGCGCGGTTTATGATCAGCTAAGCGGGATCCAACGCGCGCTGCTAATCCCACCGATAGAGGTCGGCATGCCCACGATCCAGGCGGAACACGAGCGATTGGCCGCCCGGATCGCCGAACTTGAGGATGAGAACAGCCGCCTTCGTGCGCGGCTGGCGATGGGCGACACCGGGGTCGAGGCGGGGCGGCACTCGGTCGCGGACGCCTATGCCGGGCTGGGCGGAAGCGGCGTCGATTTCGTGCAGATGCTGGAGCAGCTTCCGGTCGGAGTGATGATCGCAGATCCTACGGGCCGCACCCTGTTCCGCAACCGAGCCCTGCACGACATGTGGCGCGGGGCGCGGTCATTGGCCGGCTTTGAAGACTGGACGGATTACGCGGCCTGGGACGCGGTGACGGGCCGCCCCCTCGGCGCCCAGGACTGGCCGCTTGCCTTGGCGCTGATCCAGGGAAGTCCAGTAAGCGCTCGGGCCATCGACTTCCGGCGGTTTGACGGCGCCATGGGCCGGATGCTGGTCTCGGCCGAGCCGGTCCGGAACGCCGCCGGCGTCGTGGTGTCAGGCGTGGCGATCGCCCAGGACATCTCGGAGCTGCAGGCGGCGGAGGCCCAGATCACCCTGGACCGCGAACTGTTGAAGCAGATCGGCGAGACCACCCCTGATCTGATCTACGCCAAGGACCGCCAGTCGAGGATGATATTCGCCAACCCCGCGGTGTTGAAGGCGACCGGCCGGACCTGGGAGGAGATCGCCGGACGCCCCGACACCGACTGGCACCCCGACCCGGAAGAGGCGGCCCAGTTCGTCGAGGATGATGAGTTGGTCATGAGTTCCGGTGTCACACGCCGGTTCGAGGAGGTGCTGACCGGTCCGGAGGGCACGGAAACCTTCCTGTCGAGCAAGACCCCAATGAAGGATCCGTCGGGCGTGGTGATCGGCCTGTTCGGCATCAGCAAGAATATAACCGCCGAAAAGCGCCTGGACGCCCAGCGCCTCCTGCTGATGCAGGAGCTCAACCACCGGCTCAAGAACATGCTGGCCATGGTCCAGGCGATCGCCCAGATGACGCTGAAGCCCGCCCTGCGCACGGAAGAGGTCTGGCGGGTGTTCGACGGCCGCATCCAGGTCCTGGCCGGCGCCAGCGACGTGCTGATCCGCCAGAGCTGGGATGGCGCGGAGGTCGGCGGACTGGTGAACGAAGCCCTGCGCGCGCATGGGTGCGGACCGGAAGGACGCATCGTAGCCGAGGGACCGGAAATCTGGGTAGACGCTCAGGTCGCCATGGGTCTGTCGCTGGCCTTGCATGAGCTGTGCACCAACGCCGTCAAGTACGGCGCCCTGTCCGTCGATGGCGGCAAGGTTCAGGTTGGCTGGCGGTCGCTCGACGACCCTGGGAACCGCGTCGCGATCAGTTGGCGGGAACTCGGCGGCCCAACGGTGGCGCCGCCTGCTCGCCGAGGATTCGGGAGCCGGCTCATCGAGCAGGCCTTTGGCGACGGCGCCGCGAAGGCGCGCGTTGATTATGATCCGGCCGGCGTCCGTTTTGAAGTCGTGGCGCCGACCCTTCCACCGCCGCAAGCTTAGGCCGGCGAGTCCTGCATCGCCCAGCTACGGCGCCGCTTCTTCCGAGAACGCCCTTACGTCCTTCAGCAGCTTTTCCGCCGCCAGCTTCACCAACGCCCCGCCCTTTTCCGGCGTTGCCTGGGCCGGATCGCTGCCCATCCGGCCATCCGGGAAGCGCTTGCGGAAATCGGCCGCCTCGCGGATCGGACCGGTTGGCGCTACCGGCGGGTCATACTTTGCGATCTTGATGGCGTCCGGGTAGGCCCACTGGGTGACGGCGATCTCCGAGGGGGTGGCGTGGCTGCCGTGGCCGGACGGAAACTGCACCATGGCCAAGCCGTTGACGCCTTCCAGGTCCCACCAATTTTTCAGTTTCGCGGCGAAGCCACGGGGACGTTGGGAGAAACTGGCTTCGGCGTAAAGTTCGCTGAAGGCGGCCTCAATCGTGGCGACATTGCCGCCGTGGCCGTTGAGGAAGTAGATCTTGGTGAACCCGTGGCCCGCCAGGGACCGGCACCAGTCGCCGATCGCGGCGATGAAGGTCGTCGGGCGCAGGGAAATGGTCCCCGGAAAGCCCAGGTGATGCTGGGCCATACCGATGTTGAAGGTCGGCGCTACCAGCAGGTCATCCCGGTCTTTCTGCGCCTCATGGGCGATAATTTCCGGACACATCCAGTCCGTGCCGAGCAGGCCGGTCGGGCCGTGCTGCTCGTTGGAGCCGATAGGGACGACCACGGTAGTCGACCGGGTCAGGAAGGCCTCGATTTCGGACCAGGTGGATTTGGCTAACAGCATGTCCAGAAACTTTGCGGCGAAGAGGGGTGTTGGCGGGCGTAATACGTCGGTTCTCCCCCCAAGACGAGGCCGCCATGACCCTCTCGATCAACCAGACCGCCCCCGATTTCACCGCCGAGACGACGGAGGGGCCGATCCACTTCCACGACTGGATCGACGGTCATTGGGCGGTGCTGTTCAGCCACCCCAAGGATTTCACCCCGGTCTGCACCACCGAACTGGGCGCCGTGGCGCGGCTTAAGCCCGAATTCGATCGGCGCGGGGTGAAGGTGATCGGCCTGTCGGTCGATCCTGTCGACAACCATGCCAGATGGGCGGAGGACATCGCCCGCACCCAGGGCCACGCCCCCAACTTCCCGATGATCGGCGACACCGACCTGGCCGTGGCAAAGCTGTACGGCATGCTTCCCGCCGACACCCAGGGGACCAGCGAGGGCCGAACCGCGGCGACCAACGCCACGGTGCGCAACGTCTTCGTCATCGGGCCGGACAAGGCGATCAAGCTGATCCTCGTCTATCCGATGAGCACCGGCCGGAACTTCGATGAGATCCTGCGGGTCATCGACAGCATGCAACTGACCGCCAAACACAAGGTCGCCACCCCCGCTGACTGGAAGCAGGGCGAGGACGTGATCATCGTGCCGGCAGTGGACGACGAGACCGCCAAGGGCCTGTTCCCGGACGGCTGGGACGCCCAGACGCCCTACCTCCGCGTCGTGAAACAGCCGGGATAGGGCGCCTCTGGTAGCCTTAAGGCCGGTCGCCCTTCGGCAGGGCGGCGACCTCGGCGGCGGTCAGCTTGGTCAGGGTCCGAACGGCGCAGCGCTGCGAGCCCATGCTCGAGGACGGCACGACGATGGTCACGTCCTGGGCCGAGCAGATACTGGAGCTGGGGTGCGAATCCAGGCCGATGTTGAGCGCGCTCGACAGGTCGATGCAGCGCCCGAAAGTCTCCAGCCGGTAGGTGTTCTTGCCGGCCCGCACATACATCGTCTTATCGTCATTGGTGGTCGTGTAGTTGTGGACCTGACGGTTGAAGAAGCAGTCGGTCTTTGGGGCCTGCTGGTTCTGTTTGTCGCCGGCCGCGGCCACGGTGACCGAGGCCCCGGCGATGAGGGTGGCCGAGCCGAGAGCGGCGGCCAGGAGCAGCTTGTGCATGGTTTTCTCCGTTGGACCCGTCCGGGTCCGAAGATAGGTCAACGCGCGGGCTTTTGCGAGGTTCTGCGCGCCGCGCGGCGGGCGAAACGCGCCGGATCGACCGCGGCGGCCAGCGGGGCGGGCAGGGGCGAGGGAACACCGGCGATCAGGGCCGCGACATGCTCCCCCAGCAGGGGCGCCAGGCAGAAGCCCCGGCCGCCGAGGCCGGTCAGCACGAAGACCCCCGGCTGGCCCTCGACCGGTCCGGCCACGGGCAGATAGTCGGGGGCCCCGGCCCGGATCGAGGCGCGCGAGCGAGTGGGGCGGCCGGCAATCTCGTCGGCGAGGCCCGGCAGGCTGGCGCGCATGGCGGCCAGGTTGGCCTCGTCGTCCTCCGGGCGCAGGGCGGTGTCGGTCTCCCCGGGTTGGTGGGTGGCGCCGAACACGACCCCCTCAGGGGTCGGGACCGCATAGCCGCCGAAGGAGACGGCCTGGTCCAGGCTCGCGCCCAGCGCCAAGGTGCATTGGCCGCGCACCGGCCGCACGGGCGCGCCGGTAAGCTCAGCGGCGGCGGGCCCGGTGCAGACGACGAGCGCTCGGGCGTTCGCCCGCAGTGCATCCAGGGCGGTGGCCTCGACCGCCCCAGCCCAGGCGGCAATGACCTGGGCCGGGGCGATGACCTGGGCCGTGGTCATCGACAGGGCGTCCGCTTCGGCCGTCATCTCTCCAGGCTCGAACAGGCCGTTCTGGGCAATGCGGGCGAAGCGGCCGGGGTCACGCGGGGTTTCAGCCAGCTGGCGGGCGCCGGTCGACAGCACGGCCCCGGGGACCTCGCCATAGAGGCGGCGGGCGCGGCGAAAGGCCTGGGCGTGCAGCCGGGCGGGCGGGGTGTCGCCGGCCTCCAGCCGTGGGCTCATCAGGGCGGCCGGGTTGCCCGAGGCGCCGGCGGCGGGGCCGTCGGTATCCAGGATCCGGGTCTCGACCCCCAAGGCGGCCAGGGCGCGCGCGACGCTGGCCCCGGCGATCCCGGCCCCGAGAATGACGACCGGCCCGGCGTGGGTCGGATCGCTGGGCTCGCCTGGCAGCACGGCTTCCAGCCGCTCGCGCTTGCGGCCGAAGCCGGGCTGTTTGGAGACCGCGAACCCGGCGGCGGCCAGCCCCCGTCGAACGGCGCCGGCCACTGTGAAGGTTGCGGCGCGGGCGCCCGGCGCGCTGCGGGCGGCGATGAGGGCCAGCACCTTGTCGGTCCACATGGCCGGGTTGGCGGCGGGGGCGAACCCATCGAGGAACCAGGCGTCGGCGCGGCCGCCCCATTGCGCGAGCGCCTCGGCGGCGTCGGCCACGGCCAGGTCGAGGACGGCGTCGAAGGCCGGCAGGCTTAGGCGGTGGAAGCCTTTGGCGCGGCCGGGCCAGGCGGACAGCAGGGCATTGGCGGCCTCGGCGATCTCCGGCCAATGGGCCAGGGCGCGAGCCGCGTCCTCGCGGTCCATCGGATGGGCCTCGAGGCTGAAGATGTGCAGCCGGCCGCCGGGCGGGCGGGTCTGTATCCACAGGGTCAGCAGGGCCGCGATGTTAAGGCCCGTGCCGAAGCCCAGCTCGCCGACCGTGAAATACCGGCGGCGCTCCCAGGCGTGCGGCAGGCCGCAGCCGGCCAGGAAGACGGCGCGGCTCTCGGCCAGGCCGTCCTCGCTGGAGAAGTAGACATCACCATAAAGGGTCGAGCCGGGCAGGCCGTCGTCACGCCATTGGACAGGGGAGGGCGGGTCGGCGGCCATGAGGGTGTTTAGCGACATTCCTCCCTCGCCCAAAGGGCGGGGAGGAATTGAGAATCGAGACTTCCGGCTAGTTGCCGCCGTTGCTAGGCGGGTTGTTCTTGCGCTCGGTTTCCAGCGGGACCTTGGCGGTCGGGGTCGTGGCGGTGGCCGGGCCGACGGTGGTGTCGACCGCGCCGGGGGTCGCGGTCACCGGGGGCGCGGCCGTCATCGGATCGCCGGTGGGGCTGGTCGCGGCGGTCGCGGTCGAAGACGCGCCGGTCGCGTCGCCGGCCGGGGCGGCGGTTTCGGCGCCGACGGACTTTGCCGGATCGACGGTCGTCTCGGTCGTGGTGGTTTCGGCGGTGGTCTCTTCGGCCGGCTTGCCGCAGGCGGCGAGCGACAGGGCGGTCACGGCGGCGCCGGCGATCAGGATGGTGCGGATCATGGGTTCCCTCGAGGCTGTTATCGGCGGGGCGCGCGGCCCGTCCGTGCCCGAACCAATCCGCAAGCCGGGCGCCGGTTTCACCAACCGCAGTTCACGAATTCCTACAGCGCGGGTCGCCTGACATGGAAAAGGGCCGCCCGCGAGGACGGCCCTTCCCATCATTCGTCTGAAAGAATGCGGCGCCTTACGGGGCCTTCTTCTCTTCAGTGGTGGTGGTGGTCGTGGTGGTCTCGGCCGGCGCGGGCGCGGCGGCCGACTCTAGGGTCCGCTCCGGCTGTTGCGCGGTCAAGGCCGCGACCTGCCGCTTGAGGGCGGAATGGTCGGCCCAGAGCCGCCAGAGGGCGGCGGCCAGGGCAAGGGTGACGATCCAGATCATGGCGGCGGTCTCCAACGGATCGCACCGTGACTCCAATCCGGCTCAAATGCAAGTGAATGATCACTCACATTCGAATCCCAGCGAACGTTGATTCGTACCCACCCATTGCGCGAAGCTGTTCATCGCCATGGATTGGGATACTGCCGCATGGGCAGGGATCGCGGGGGTGGCCGTGGTCTTGCTGCTGATCGGTCTCGGCTGGACGGCCGTGAAGACCCGGGCATTTCCCGGCGCGCGCACCGCGCCGCGTTCGGGTGGCGGCTGCCTTTTGCTGCTGGCAGTGGCGATGGGGCTACTGTTCGCCGCGGCAGTTGTGTTTCACTAGTTTCAATCTCGACATCATTGAGTCAAAGCACCGCCCTATTGTGTCGGTTGATAGGTTCGACCTACGGCGGCGCTCTCATTCGCGGCCGGCGGCCAGCCTTTCGCCCTGGGGGGAGCGATCGACGTGGCGCAAAAGCCGCGCGGCCCCGCTAATCCCGACATTTGAACCTGTTGTGTGTGGATGATCCGATGACGTTCGCCGTCGCGCTGCTTTCCGTTCTGGCCTCCGGCGTCATCCAGACGACCCAGCCCGAATCGCCTCCGCCCGAAACCGAGCCCGCCGCCGGCGCGCCGATTCCGGTGGAGGAGGACGAGGGCGACGTCAGCGAGGTGTTGATCCAGAAGCCGCGCGGCAGCGTTCGCGGAGACATCCCGCCGGAAGTCGTTCTCGACGCGGAGTCGATCCAGGCCTACGGCGCCAACGACATCGGTGAGCTGTTGACCGCCCTGGAGCCCCTGACCCGTTCCACCCGGGGGCGGGGCGGCGGGATGCCGATCGTCCTGATCAACGGCCGCCGGACCTCGGGCTTCCAGGAGGTTTCGTCCATCCCCATCGAGGCGATCGAGCGCACCGAGGTGCTGCCCGAGGAGGTGGCGCTGTCCTACGGCTATCCGGCCGACCAGCGGGTGGTGAACTTCGTCCTGAAGCCGGCCTTCCAGCAGACCTCGGCCCAGCTTTTCGGCAGCACCCTGACCAAGGGCGGCCGCGAAACCACCGGCGTCGGCGGCAACTACATCAACATCGGCAAGTCCGCCCGCTGGAACCTGCAGATCAACGTCAACCAGGCCGACCCGTTGTTCGAGACCGAGCGCGACCTGATCCGCGATCCGGGCAGCCGCCCGTTCGACCTGATCGGCAACGTCACCGGCCTGCCTTATGGGGCGGAGATCGATCCAGCCCTGTCGGCGGCGGCGGGTTCGCCCGTGCTGGTCGCCGCCGCGCCCGCCGGCACGACCACGCCGGGCCTGGCCGACTTCGTCGCAGGAGCCAACCAGCCGCGCACGGGCGACCTGATCCGCTCGCGAACCCTGATTGCCGAGTCCGAGCGGGCCAACATCCAGGGCTCGGTGGCCTACGACCTCAACAGCAAGACGCAGCTGACCGTCAGCGGCCAGCTCGAGGATCTCACCACCCTCAGCTACCTGGGCCTGCCCGGCGTGACCCTGACCGTGCCGCAGACCAGCCCCTTTTCGCCGTTCGCCAACGACGTGCTGCTGTTCCGCTATGCCGACGCCCCGGCCTCCATGGACCGCACCACCGACAGCCTGAACGCCAAGGCAGGGGTGGTGCTCGACGGTTACGTCGGTGAGTGGAGCTGGACCGCCGCCGGCAGCTTCGACCGCAGCCAGGTGGACACCCGCACCGGCCGAGGGCTGGACGTCGCCGCCCTCCAGGCCCAGATCAACGCCGGCACGGCCAACCCCTTCGGCGCCCTGCCGGTATTGCCGGAGCTGTCCGACAACACCGCCCGCTCGGTGAACACCTACTACAGCCTGGACCTCACCCTGGCGGGGACCCTGGGCGAGCTGCCTGCCGGCTCGGTGCGCAGCACCTTCAAGGGCGGGTTCGATAGCCGCAGCCTGGACTCCCGAAGCACGATCGCCGGCCTGAAGCTGGAGAACTCGGTCAGCCGCGAGCGGGGCTACGCCACCGTCAACCTCAGCCTGCCGCTGACCAGCCGCGATCTGGACGTCCTGCCCTGGCTCGGCGAGCTGTCGATCAATTTCAACGGCGGCTACGAACAGCTGTCGGACTTCGGCGAGCTCTACACCCTCGGCGGCAACGCCTTCTGGCAGCCGTTCGAGCCGATCTCGCTCAATGTCGGCTATCGGCGCGAGCAGGGCGCCCCCTCGGTGGGGCAGATCAACGATCCGGTGATCAGCACGCCCAACGTCCCGGTCTTCGACCAGGTGACCGGCCAGACGGTGCTGGTCACCCGCATCACCGGCGGCAATCCGGGCCTCAGCTCCGACACCCGCGACACCTTCAACGCCGGCTTCCGCCTGCGGCCCTACAAGGACCACGACCTGACGCTCAGTTCGACCTACACCTGGAACCGCACCGACGACGCCATCAGCGCCCTGCCGGCCATCACTCCGGAGCTGGAGGCGGCGCTGCCCGGTCGGTTCGTGCGTGACGGATCGGGCCAGCTGATCTCGATCGACGCCCGCGCCCTGAACTTCAGCCAGACCGAGCGCAGCGACCTGCGCACCGGATTCAACTTCTCCAAGGCCTTCGGCACGCCGAGCGGTCCGCCCATGGGGATGGGCGGCCGAGGCCCCGGCGGCGGCGGTCCCGGCATGGGGCCGCGTGGGC
>NZ_JAAALA010000051.1 GCF_009905535.1 Caulobacter sp. SLTY
CCTCCTCCTCCTCCTCCGCCGCCGCCGCCCGCGCCGAAGCCGGCCACCGACAAGGCTGGCAAGGGCGGCAAGGCGGAAGCCCCCAAGTCGGCCAAGTAACGGCCGGTCGCGGCCTGGCGCGTGTGGCCAGGCCGATTGCGTCAGGGGCGGCGGCTGACCGCCGCCCCTTCTTTTCTCAAGGAGCCCTCAGGGCAGTCTCATGGCCTACGCCACCCTCGCAGATCTGATCGCCGCCTTCGGAGAGCAGGACATCGTCCAGCTGACCGACCGCGCCGATCCGCCGGCTCGCCTGGTCGATCCGGCGATCGCGGCCGAGGCGCTGGGCTACGCCGACAACCTGATCGACGGCTATATCGGCGCCCGCTACGCCCTGCCGCTGGCGGTCGCCCAGCCGATGCTGAAGGGCGTCGCCCAGGACCTGGCCTGGTGTCGGCTGCAGCTGGTGCTGACCGAGGACGCCAAGCGCCGGCAGGACGCCGCCCTGGCGACCCTGAAGGCCATCCAGGAGGGCAAGATCACCCTGCCCGGCGAGGCCGGCGCGGCCCAGCCGGCCGGCGCGCCCGCCACCATCCTGACCAAGAGCCAGACCCGCATCTTCAGCCGCGACCGGATGGAGGGCCTGTGACCGGGATCACCCTGCAGCTCGACCTGGCCGACAAGGCCGTGTTCGGCGCCCTGGACGGGCTGCTGGCCCGGCTGGGCCACAAGCTGCCGCTGATGCGCGCCCTTGGCGCCTACCTGCGCTCCAGCACCCGCGAGCGGTTCGAGACCCAGACGGCGCCTGACGGCAGCCGCTGGAAGCCGTCGATCCGCGCCCAGCTGGGCGGCGGCGTCACCCTGGTCGACCACGGCATCCTGCGCGACAGCTTCATCGACTCGGCCGGTGAGGACTTCGCCCGGGTCGGGACGTCGGACGTCCGGGCGGGGACCTTCCAGTTCGGCCGAACCAAGGACGAGCCGGTGGCGGCCCACAGCCGCACCATCCGCCAGGCCTTCGGCCGGCCGCTGGCCAGCGCGGTCACCGTCCAGGTCCAAGCCCACACCCGCAACCCCAACATCGTCGCCCGGCCGATGGTCGGCGTGTCGATCGAGGACCGCGAGGAGATCGTCGGCCTGGCCAGCGACTTCCTGGAAGGCGGGATGGCCGAAGGAGCGGGCGCATGATCGCCGGTCAGGTCGAGAACGCGGTCATCGAGCACCTGGAAGCGGCCTCCGCCGCCAACGTGCTGGGCTATGTGCTGAAGGAGGTCGACAGCCTGCCCACCGACGTCGACGCCAATTTCGCCGCCTATATCCGCAAGATGCCGGCGGCCTGGACCGTCTGGACCGGCTGGCGGATGCTGGACGACCTGGGCGACGGCGAAACCAAGGTGGAGCTGCGCTTCAACCTCGTTGTCGGGGCCTCCAGCCAGCGCAACGAGCGCGCCCAGCGCCACGGCGTGGAAGGCGAGGTCGGCGCCTACCAGCTGGCCCTGGACCTGCCGAGCCTGATCATGGGCCAGACCTTCGGCCTGCCGATCAGCGAGATCTCGATCGGCGACTGCAGCTCGCTGTTCAGCCCCGGAACCCAGGCCCAGCTGAAGGCCAGCCTGTTCGGCATCGCCTTCAGCTGCCAGGCCGAGCTGGCCAGGTTCGCACCCTATCCGCTGGTCAACCCGGCGGTGGGCCGGTTCGAAACCTTCTCCATCGGCTGGGACATCCCCCCGCACCTTGGCGAGGCCGACCTCGGCCAGACCATCACCCTAGAGCAGGACGACTGACGCATGGCCGAGGCCAAGACCACCCGCTGGCTGAAGCCGGCTGCCGACCGGAAAGTCCGCTGGCCTGACGGCCGGGTCATGGACGCCGAGGGCGAGCAAACCGACGTCTCCGACCCCTACTGGACCCGCAAGCTCAACGACGTCGACGTTGTCGAGGTCCCGGCCCTCAAGACCAAGAAGGACGCCTGATCCATGATCAGCTTCAACCAGATCGGTATCGACCTGCGGACGCCTGGCGTCCGGATCGAGATCGACGCCAGCCGGGCCCGCCAGGGTCTGCCCATCCGCACTCCCGTCGTCGTGATCCTCGGCCAGAAGACCAGCGCCGGCGCGGCCGCCGTGCTGACGCCCACGCGCATCGGCAGCAAGCAGGCGGCGATCGACGCGTTCGGCGCAGGCTCCATGCTGGCCCAGGAACTGATCGCCTTCATGGCGGCCAACACCTCGGCCGTGCTTTACGGCCTGGCCCAGGCCAACGCCGATGGGGCGGTGGCGGCGACCAAGACGGTGACCTATGCCGGCCCCTCCACGGCCGCCGGCGTCGTGCCGATCATGATCGGCGGCCGCCAGGTCAACACGGCGGTGGCCAGCGGCCAGACCGCCACCCAGATCGCCACGGCGGTGGCCGCCTCGGTCAATGCGGCCGCCGACATGCCGATGACCGCGACCTCGGCCGCCGAGGTGCTGACCCTGACCGCCCGCCATGCCGGCCTGGCGGGCGAGGGCATTGATGTCCGCACCCTTTACTACGACGAGGACAAGCTGCCGGCCGGGGTGACGGCCGTGGTCGCCGCCGGCACGACCGGCGCGACCGACCCGCTGACCTCGGCGGCGATCGCGGCGCTCGGCGACTTCGCCTTCGACTTCATCGTCACCCCCTACACGGCCTCGGCCAACCTCACGGCCCTGGAGACCGAGCTGGCCGCCCGCTGGTACGCCGGCCGGGAGATCGACGGCATCGCCGTCACCTTCGCCCGGGGAACGCAAGGCGCCCTGGCGACCCTGGGCGATGGCCGCAACAGCGCCTACCTGACCATGCTGGGCGCCAAGAACCAGCCGAACCTCCCCTGGGAATGGGCGGCGACCTACGCCGGCGTCCTCGCCCATGACGGCTTCATCGACCCGGCGCGGCCGTTCCAGACCCTGCCGCTGCCCGGCCTGCTGCCGCCGGCGGTGGCCGACCGCTTCACCCGCCAGGAGCGCGAGCTGCTGCTGAAGGACGGGATCAGCACCTTCACCGTCGACGCCGGCGGCCGGGTGATCCTGGAGCGGGCGATCACCCAGTATCAGGAGGACAGCGCCGGCAACGCCGACACCGCCTTCCTGGACGTGAACACGCCGCTGACCCTCAGCTACCTGCGCTGGTCGCTGCGCCTGCGGTTCGCCCAGAAGTACCCACGCCACAAGCTGGCCGACGACGGCGTGCCCTCGGCCGATGGCCAAGCGGTGATGACGCCCAAGGTGGCGGCCGCCGAGCTGCTGGCCTGGGCTCGTGACCTGGAAGAGGCCGGCCTGGTCGAGAACGTCGACCAGTTCAAGGCCGACCTGAAGGTCGAGCGCGACGCGTCCGATCCCAACCGGCTCAACGCCCTGCTGCCGCCGGACCTGGTCAACCAGTTCATCGTCTTCGCCGCCAAGCTGCAGTTCCGGCTCTAAGGAGGGGCCATATTCATGTCGGGCAAAATCCACGGCCGCTCCACGATCAAGGCGAACGGCAAGACCTACAAGACCATGAAGGGCGCCACCCTCGACCCGGGCGGGATCAGCCGCGAGCCCAAGCCGGGCGACAACGACGCGGACGCCTACACCGAGACGCTCGACGCCTCGACCATGGAGTGCAGCATCCAGATCCGCGAGGGCACCAGTCTGGCCGAGATCCAGGCGCTGACCGACGCCACCCTGATGTTCGTCTGCGACACCGGCCAGACCTACATGATCCGCAAGGGCTACTGCGGCCCGCGCCCGACCATCGTCGGCGACGGGACGATCAAGGCGACCTTCCACGGCGCACCCGCTGAGGAGATGCGCTGATGCGGGAGACCTTCAAACTCGAAACCCCGGTCGACATCGTCCTCAGGGGCACAGACGGCAAAGAGCGGACGGAAACCGTCTCGGCCATCGAGTTCGACTTCCCCGACGACGGCAAGCTGCGGGCCAAGCACCTGCGGGCGACCGACCGCGCCGAGGGCCTGGTCGGCAAGACCCTGGCCCTGGCCGAGCTGTTCGGCGACCAGCCGATGAAGGTGCTCGACGAGCTGGAGGAGCGCGACATGATGCGGCTCTACGAGGTGGTCGAGGGTTTTCGGAAGCCTGGCCGTCAAACTGGCGAGACTGCCTAGGCGACGTCGCCGCCAGCCTTTCCTTCACCGAGACGGAGCTTTGGGACCTCGACCTTGAGCGCCTGACCTTCTGGCACGACCAGATCCTGCGGATCCATGACCGACCTTAGTCTCAGCCTCGTCCTGAAGACGCTCGATCGCGGGGCCACGCCCGGGCTGCGGAAGTTCCGCGCCGAGGTGAAGGGGCTGTCGAGCGAGGTCAAGGCGACGCCGGTCGGGTGGCTGCAGGCGGCCTCGGCAAACGCCCGGGCGACCGACGCCCAGAAGCGGTGGAACGACGCCGGGCGGCAGGGCAACCGCACCCTCGACCAGCTGATCGACCGGCAGCGGCGGCTGCGGGCCGAGACACACACCACGGCGGCAGAGCTGCGGGCCGACGCCCAGAGAAGCCGGGCGGCTCTTGGCGGCTGGCTGGGCGCCACGGCCGGGCTCGGGGCCAGCATGGCGGTCGGCGGCAGCATCGCCTTCGGCAAGTCGGTGATCGACACCAGCGCCCGGTTCGAAAGCTACGAAGCGACGCTCCGGACGATCAACGAGGGCAACACCGCCAAGGCCCGCGAGGAGATGGGCTGGATCCAGACCTTCGCCAAGACCACGCCCTATGACATCGACCAGGTCACCGAGGCTTTCGTGAAGCTGAAGGCCTACGGGATCGAGCCGACCGATGGGACCTTGAAGACCCTCGGCAACACCGCCTCCGGCATGAACAAGCAGGTCATGGACGCGGTCGAGGCCCTCGCCGACGCCCAGACCGGCGAGTTCGAGCGGCTGAAGGAGTTCGGGGTCCGGGCCAAGGTCCAGGGCGACCGGGTGACCTTCACCTACGTCAAGGCCGGCAAGGAGATGCAGGTCACCACGAAGAAGTCGGCGACGGCCATCCAGAAGTCGCTCCTCGGCATCTTCGACGCCCGGTTCAAGGGGGCGATGGATGAGCAGTCGCGCACATGGAACGGGATGGTGTCCAACCTCGGCGACACCTGGACCGGCTTCCAGAAGCGCGTCGCCGACAAGGGCCTGTTCGACAAGGTCAAGGGCTCCCTGGGTGAGCTGCTGAACTTCCTGGGCGAGGCGGAAAAGGACGGCCGCCTCGACAAATGGGCGGGCGAGATCGCTGGCAGCCTGGGCCAGGTGGCCGACAGCATGGTTCGGGTCGGCAAGGCGGTCGACTGGGTCGGCCTGGCCCGGGACATCGGCAAGGTGGCGGGCGCGGTGGCCACCCTGGTCGAGAAGGCCCAGGCCCTGGACAAGTTTCTCGGCGGCGGCCGGCCGGAGGGCGCCGCGCAGCGCTACGACATCGGCTCCCAATGGGAAGCGACGATGGACTATCTCCGGGAGAAGCGCGGCCGGCGGATGTGGGCCAACCCGGGCGGCGCTGACGCCCTGGAGACCCTTCGCAACCCCTGGGCCGCCGGCCCCTCGCGCGCCGCGCCGAGCCGCCGTGTGGTGGGCGACAACCGGCCGATGCCGGGGCTGGGCGGCGGGCCGCTGCAGCAGCGCGCGCCGAAGGGGCGGCTGGAGATCGGCCTGGCCCCTGGCCTGGTGATCAAGGACACCCGGTCTGACGACTTCGACTTCACCCGCCGCGGCGGCGCCGGGGAGCGTCCCTGATGACCTGGCGCGACCAGCTCCGCCCGGCCAGCTTCCGGGGCGTGCCCTTCAAGGTCGAGGGGCACAGTCACCAGCTCGGCCGGCGCACCGAGGTGCATGGCTATGCGCTGAAGGACGAGCCTTACGCCGAGGACCTGGGCCGGGCGCATCGGCGCTGGCAGGTGGACGCCTATGTGATCGGCCCCGACTACATGGCCGCCCGCGACGCGCTGATGAAGGCGCTGGAAGCGCCCGGGCCGGGCGTTCTGGTCCATCCGTGGCTGGGGACCCACACGGTGTCGGTCGAGACCGTCGCCGACATGAGCGAGAGTACGGCCGAGGGCGGGATGGCCGCCTTCAGCCTGAGCTTCGTCGAGGCCGGGGCCAACGCCGCGCCGGCGATCAGCGAGGACACCGCCGCCACCGCCGTGGCCGTCGCCGGCGAGGTCAAGACGACGGCCGCCGCCTCCCTCGCGGCCGGCTTCGCGACCGGCGGCTTCCCCGCCTTTGTCGGGGCCTCGGCCGCCGACCTGCTGGGCCAGGCCACGGCGGCCGTGCGGACGGCGATCGGCGGCATGGCGCCGGCGATCGGGGCCTTCGGAGACTTCGACCAGCTGGTCGGCGGGGTGCTGGGCCAGGTCAACGGCCTGTTCGCCGCCCCGGCCGGGCTGGCCGGCCAGGTCATCGGCATCATCGGCCGGGTGCGGTCGCTTGCCGGCAATCCGCTGATCGCCCTGCCGGCGCTGCGGAGCCTGATGGGCTTTGGGAGTTCGCTGGCCACCGTCCTGGGCGACACGCCCTCGCGGGGCCGCCAGCGGGCCAATCAGCGGGCGCTGGTCGCCCTGGTCCGCCAGGCGGCGGCCGCCGAGGCGGTGATCGCGGTCAGTGAGATCGCCTTCACCAGCCACGACCAGGCCAGCGAGATCCGCGCCGATCTGTCGGCCGCCATCGATGAGCTGGCGCTGCAGGCGGGCGACGCCGGCGACGACGACGCCTTCCGGATGCTGGAGGACCTGCGCGTCGTGCTCGAGCGCGACATCGACGCCCGCGGCGGATCGCTGGCGCGGGTGTTCCGCTATGCGCCGCTGCAGACCGAGCCGGCCCTGGTGATCGCCCACCGCATCTATGGCGACGCCGGCCGGGAGCTGGAGATCGTCGCCCGCAACGCCATCGCCCACCCGCTGTTCACCCCGGCGGCCGTGGCGCTGGAACTGCTCAGCCCCGGCGAGGCGGCGTGATGGCCAGCTCGGGCGTGGAGATCAAGGTCGGCGGTCGGCGGTTCGACGGCTGGAAGTCGGTCGAGCTGACGCGGGGGATCGACGCCCTGGCCGGCTTCTTCACCGTCAAGCTGACCGAGCGCTGGCCCGGCCAGCCCGACCATTGGGGCATCGAGGGCGGCGACGCCTGCGAGGTGCTGATCGACGGCGAGAAGGTGATGACCGGCTGGATCGATGCGCCGAGCTGGTCGCTGGCCTCCGCCACCCATCCGGTGGTGATCACAGGGGTCGAGAAGACCACCGACCTGGTCGACTGCTCGGCCATCCACACCCCCGGCAGCTGGAAGAAGCGCAAGCTGGAGCAGATCGCGACCGACCTGGCCGCGCCGTTCGGGATCACGGTGACCGCCAAGGCCGACACCGGCGCGGCCTTCCCGACCTTTGCCCTGAACCAGGGCGAGACCGTCTTCGAGGCCATCAACCGGATGGCCCGGCTGCGTGGGGTGCTGGTGGTGTCGACGCCGGACGGCGACGTCGAGCTGATCCATCCGGGCAAGACGCCGGCCGGCTACACCCTGGCCGTGGGCGACAACATCGAGGACATCACCTTCACCAACCGGCACGCCGACAGGTTCAGCGAGTATCTGCTGAAGGGTTACGGCGCCGACGCCAAGAGCCGGCCTAAGGCCACCGCCAAAGACGCCGGCGTGGCCCGCTATCGCCCGTTGCTGATCATCGAGGACGGCGAGGCCAGCCAGGGCAGCCTGGCCGCCCGCGCGAAGTTCGAGGCGACGGTGCGGGCGGGGCGGGGCCAACAGGTCAAGGTGACCTGCAGCGGCTGGCGGGCGGCGAGCGGCGAGCTGTTCCGGCCCGACCGGTTGGTCCCGGTGCGCGCCCGCCAGGTCGGGGTCGAGGGCGAGCTGCTGCTCTATTCGGTGACCTACCGCTTCGACGAGAGCGGGCGCCGGGCCGAGCTGGCCCTGGCGCCCAAGGAGGCGTTCAGCCTGGAGCCGATCCCGGCTCCCAAGGCCCGTCGCCGGCGGGCGACGCCGCCGCCTGGGGGGCTGTGATGAAGAGGATGGCGGACGGCTTGAGGATGCTGGCCGGCTGGGGCGCGGTGAGCCTGGTCGACGACGGCGAGGGCGGCCAGCTGCTGCAGCTGGAGATGCTGGCCGACGAGGTGCAGGACGACGTCCAGCGGCACCAGGACTATGGGTTCTCGTCGCACCCGCTGGCCGGGGCCGAGGCGGTCACCGTGTCGCTGGGCGGGACGCGCGGGCGCTCGCTGGCCGTGGTGGTGTCTGATCGGCGCTACCGGATCGACCTGGCGGCGGGCGAGGTGGCCATCCATGACGATCTGGGCCAGCGGGTCCACCTGACCCGCGACGGCATCCTGATCGAGACCGAGAAGCAGCTCAGCCTGCACACGGGCGAGAAGGTGGTGGTCAACGCCACCGGCGACGTCGAGGTGAACACGGACGGCAAGGCGGTCGTCGTCGCCGGCGGTGACGCCACGATCGACGCCGGCGGCAACGCCCTGGTCAAGGCGGCGACCAAGGCCACGGTCCAGGCCCCGCAGGTGATCGTCGATTCCGCTGACGTGCGGCTGGGCGGGGCCGGGGCGACGGCGAAGGTGGCGCTGGTCGGCGACGCGGTCTCCGGCGGGATCATCACCGGCCCCGGCGCCACGAAGGTGAAGGCGCTATGAGCCGGCTGGCTTTCACCTGGAACCTTGACGCCCAGGCCTGCGACCTGGTGGTCGCCGCGCCGGGCGGAGAGCTGGACAGCGCGCTGGCCACCGCCGTGCTGATCAGCCTGTTCACCGACGCCCGCGCCGATCCGGACGACGCGATGCCCTATGAGGGGGCCGACCGCCGCGGCTGGTGGGGCGACTATGCCCCGGTCGTCGAGGGCGACCGCATCGGGTCCAAGCTCTGGACCCTGGCCCGAGGCAAGCGCCGGCCGGAGGACATCCGCAAGGCCCGCGATTTCTCGCAGGCCGCCCTGGACTGGATGGTCGCGGACGGCGTCGCCGGCGCGGTCGCGGTCGAGGCGGAGGCCTACGGCGACAGCGGGATCGCCATCGGCGTGATCATCACCAAGCCGGACGGCTCGAACGTCCGCTTCGACCATCTGTGGAACCCCTGATGTCCTGGACACGCCCGACCCTGAGCGAACTGATTGGCCGCGTGGAGACCGACCTGGTCGGCCGGCTGAACGGCGGCCTGGCGGCCGTGCGGCGCTCGATCGAGCGGGTGGTGGCGCGGGTGCTGGCCGGCGTGGCGCACGAGATGTACGGGCGGCTGGAGGAGGCCTCTCGCCAGCTGTTTCCCGACACCGCCACTGGCGTCCACCTGGAGCGCTGGGCCGGGGTCTGGCAGGTGGTGCGCAAGCCGGCCGAGTCGGCCAGCGGGCCGGTAGTGCTGACCGGGACCAACGGGACAGAGGTGCCGACGGGGACGCGGCTGCAGCGCGAGGACGGGGCCGAGTACCTGACCACGGCCGACGCGGAGGTCGCCGGCGGCGAGGTCACCCTGGACGTCGAGGCAGTGGTCGCGGGTCTGGCCGGCAACGCCGAGGCCGGGACGCCAATCAGCCTGGTCTCGCCGATCGGCGGCGTCTCCAGCGAGGGCGTGGTCGATACCGGCGGCCTGGGCGGCGGCGTCGACCAGGAGGCAGATGCCGCGTTGCGGACCCGCCTGAATGAGCGCATCCGCGAGCAGCCCGCCGGCGGGTCCGATGCCGACTACAAGCGCTGGGCCAAGGAGGTGCCGGGGGTGACGCGGGCCTGGGTGTTCCCCAACCGCGGCGGGCTGGGCAAGGTGGGCGTGACCTTCGTCCGCGACGGCGAGGATGACATCATCCCGAGCGGCGGCGAGCTGACCGCCGTCGAGGACTATATCGAGCCGCGCCGGCCGGTAACCGCCGAGCTGGTGGTGTTCGCCCCGACGCCGGTGGCGCTCAACCCAGTGATCGGGCTGACCCCCGACACCGCCGAGGTCCGTGCGGCCGTCGAGGCCGAGCTGAAGGACCTGCTGGCCCGCGAGGCGGCGGTCGGCGCCGACCTGCTGCTGACCCATATCGCCGAGGCCATCTCGATCGCCGCCGGCGAGACCGACCATGAGCTGGCCTCGCCCACCGCCGACGTCGCCGTCGATCCCGAAGAGATCGTCGTCCTCGGCACGATCGACTGGACGCCCTGATGCCCCGGGACGCCAACGCCTTCGCCGCCGCCTTCGAGGCGCTGCTGCCGCAGGGGCTCGCCTGGGCGCGGAATCATCCGCTCGGCCTCGGCGACCTGTTCACCGGCATGGCCCAGGAGTTTGCCCGGCTGGACCAGCGGGTCGAGGACCTGTTCGAAGAGGCCGACCCGCGCACCACCTATGAGCTGATCGACGAGTGGGAGAGCCAGCTGGGCCTGCCCGATCCCTGCACGGCGGCGGCGGTGACCCTGAACGCCCGCCAGGTGGTGGCCTGGCGCAAGCTGGCCATCCAGGCCGGGCAGACGCCGGCCTTCTATGTGGCCCTGGCCGCCTCGCTCGGCTTCGACATCGAGATCCATGAGTTCGACCCGGCCGTGGATGTCTATGACGGCGCGCTGACCGCCCTGATAGCCGGCGGCAAGTACCGCTACGTCTGGCGGGTCCATGTGCTGACCGAGACCGACTTCAGCGTCTTCAGGACGGGCGAGAGCGACGCCGGCGACCTGCTCAGCGAGGGAGGCGGCCTCGACGTCGAGTGCGTGATCAACGCCGCCAAGCCCAGCCACACCCACGTGATTTTCACCTACGAGGAGCCGTAAGGCCATGCATCGGATCGACTCCGTCAACAGCGTCGCCGGGATGTTCAAGGACACTCCGAAGCCCGGCACCCGGGTGTCGGCGGCCTGGATGAACGACGTCCAGGAGAACCTGGTCGGCGTTGTCCTGGCCTCCGGCATCGCCCTGGTGAAGGGGACCTACACCCAGCTGCTCGATGCTCTTCGCAGGCTCGGCTGTCGGCCGGGGACGATCGACATGTGGGGCGGCGCCACGGTGCCGGCCGGGGCCCTTCACTGTGACGGCGCGGAAGTTCTGAAGGCCACCTATCCGGCGCTCTATGCGGCGATCGGCGACAATTGGGGGGTGGCCTCGGACGCCGACCACTTTGTCCTGCCGGATCTGCGCGGGCGGTTTCCGCGGGCATGGGACGACGGCGCCGGCCTCGATCCGGGGCGCGACCTGTTCAGCCTGCAGGACGACCAGAACAAGGCCCACACCCACCAGCTGCCCAACCGCAACACCGGCGCTGGCGGGGCCAACTCGATCAACAACAGCGGCGGCGCCGGCATCGACCTCTACACCGCCAGCGAGGGCGGGACGGAAGCCCGGCCGGTGAACTTCGCGGTGATGTTCATCATCCAAGCGGTCTGACGATTTCCCCCGATCGGCCTGCCGGCCGGGAGGGGGTCCGAGGCGTTGGAGCGCCTCGAACCGCGGGCGGCAACCCGCACCAAGGCGACGGCGCGCCGCCGCCTCAGTCACCCCACCGCGTACACGGCGGGGTTCTTTTGAGAGCCCGAGTTTATGGAGTCGAGTCCCTTCACCGCCGTCGCGCCTGTCTTGCCGGCGGCCCCCTACATCGGCGGCAAGCGCAACCTGGCGCGCCGCCTCGTGGCCCTGATCGAGGCCACGCCCCATGAGACCTATGCCGAGCCCTTCGTCGGGATGGGCGGGGTGTTCCTGCGCCGGCGGCTGCGGCCGAAGGCGGAGGTGATCAACGACTGGAGCAAGGATGTCTGGACCTTCTATCGGGTCCTGCAGGAGCACTATGTCGCCTTCCTGGACATGATGCGGTTCCAGATCACCAGCCGGGCCGCCTTCGAGCGCCTGGTCGCGGTCGATCCCGACACCCTGACCGACATGCAGCGGGCGGCCAGGTTCCTCTACCTCCAGCGGACGGCCTTCGGCGGCAAGGTCACCGGCCGAAACTTCGGGGTCAGCCACCACCGGTCTGGCCGCTTCGACGTCACCCGGCTGGCCAGCATCCTGGAGGACCTGCACGAGCGCCTCGCCGGCGTCATCGTCGAACGCCTGCCCTTCGCCGACTTCCTGGCCAGGTACGACAACGCCGGCACCCTGTTCTACATCGACCCGCCCTATTGGGGATCGGAGGGCGACTATGGGAAGGCCCTGTTCAGCCGCCCGGACTTCGACGTCCTGGTCGGCGCCTTGCGCCAGCTGAAGGCGCGCTTCATCCTGTCGATCAACGATGTCCCTGAGACCCGGGCGCTGTTCGACGGGTTCGAGTTCGTCGAGGCCCAGACCAGCTATTCGGTCCAGGGCGGCGGCAAGGCGGCCGCCGAGCTGATCGTGATCGGTGGCGGAGGGGGTTCTTAGATGGTGCTAAGCAATCTCTCAGGCGTGACTGAGAAGGCGGCGGAAATAGCGGCAACGGCAGCCGGCCTACCGGAACCATTGGCGGCAGTCTTCGCGGCCTCGGCGGGCAGCGTGGTTGGTGCCTACCTTCAGCGGCGCCACCAAATGGTGCTCGAAGAGCTGGGCAGAGAAATGTCCAAGGGGAGGCCATGGGCCATAGCGGACGACCGTGCGGCGGCCATGGCGCTACAAATCAACCGAGCTTACCAGGAGGGGGTGGCTAAGCTGAATGTGCGTTTGATGGCCCAGTTCATGTTTGCGGAGGCGGCGGAGCCGTCGTTGACGGGCGCCGTTCATCGCCGGAATGCCGAACACCTGGCATCCCTTAGCCTGGAAGAGATGGTGATGTGCGCCAAGTTCGTGGCGCTAGAGCGGCTCTACAAGCCGCTGCCCGCGACGGCCAGCAACGAGGAAATCCAGGCGGACAAGACGGCGCGAGCCCGGGATTTCAAGTCTGAGATCGTGCCGCTGTTCAAAAGTGAGGATGCAGCCGAGGGGCACGGGAACAGTCTGCTTCGGACTGGATGGCTTCGAACGTTGGCTGATTGGGGAGGGGGCTTCGCGTACATGCCGACACCGGCGTTTCAACCCGTCGCCCGCATGGTCGAATTCGAAGCGGTTGCGCTAGAGGCCGCCAGCTATGGCGTCGAATAGTGCTCCAGGTTCAGGTGTCCCGCACTCCGGCTCGCGGTGTCGCGCTACAGTGTGGCAGCGTAAACCCTCTCCCTCCCACGCCTTGCTGGCGCGGGCCCCTCCCTCTCCCTCAGGGAGAGGGGCGAACGCGGCCCCGCCTTCTGTGAATAAGCGGCCTGACCCCCTTAAGGCCGCCCAGTCGGGCCGTCCCCACCGCACACCTGGGGACGGCCCGGCGACATTTCCGCCATGCGTGCTAATCTTCGCGCATGGAAACCTGGATCCTTCCGGCCCTGCTCGGCGTCGGCCTGGCCGCCGCCACGGGCTTTCGCACCTTCCTGCCGCTGCTCATGCTGGCCCTGGCGGCCAAGTTCCGGCTGTTCGGCATCGAGTTGGCCGAGGCGATGACCTGGCTGGACTCCACACCCGCCCTCTGGGCGCTGGGCATTGCCACGGTGGTCGAGCTGGCCGCCGACAAGATCCCCGCCGTCGATCACGCGCTCAGCGCCATCGGCACGGTGGTGCGGCCCATCGCCGGGGCGGTGGCGGCCGGCGCGGCCTTCTCGCAGTTCGATCCGATGGTTGCGGCCATCGCCGGCCTGATCATCGGCGCCCCCACGGCTCTGGCCTTCCACGCCGCCCAGGCCGGCAACCGGGTGGTCAGCACCACCACCACGGCGGGGCTGGGCAACCCCTTCGTCTCGGTGTTGGAGGACATCCTGGCCTTCCTCACCACCCTGCTGGCCCTGGCCGCGCCGATCTTGATCCCGGTGCTGCTGCTGGTCCTGCTGTTCGCCTTCTGGAGGCTGTGGAGCTTCATCCGCCGCCGCCGCGCCGCGTCCGCCGCCGGCCCGACGCCCTGATCCGCGACCCGTTGTCCTTGGGCCTTTGGCGACTCTGCAAAGGGGTCTAAGGTCATGCCTTGTCCAGAGCGGAGGCGGGGCGTTGCGCAAACTGGTGCTGCTGTCGCGCAAGGGCGGGACGGGGAAGACCACCCTGTCGGTCAACCTGGCTGTGGCGGCGGCGCGCGAGGGGCTCAGCGTCTCCATCGCCGATCTGGACCTTCAGGGCTCGGCCGGCGCCTGGGCGGCGCTGCGCAAGGACCCCAATCCCGAGGTGCGCGGCGCCAACGGCGGCACTCTGTTCCCCGTGGCCAATGCGGCCCAGCGGGCCGGCAAACAACTGCTGATCATGGACACCCCCGCCGGCGGCGATGCGATCAGCGGCGCCGCCATCCGGCTGGCTGATTTGGCCATCCTGGTCTGCCGCCCCAGCTATTTCGACCTGGCCGCCCTGGTCCCCGCGGCCCAGGCGGTGCGGGCGGCGGGCTGTCCCGGTCTGTTGGTGCTTAACCAAGCCCCGCCCCGGCGCGGAGGGCAGGAGAGCGCGGTGATCGGCCGGGCAGTCGAGGCGGCCAAGGTGCTGGGCTTCCCCATCGCCCCGGTCGGCCTGCGCGCCCGGGTGGCCTATCAGGAGAGCCTCTGGCGCGGCCAGGGCGTGCTGGAATTCGAGCCGCGCGGCACGGCGGCGGCGGAGATCAGCCGGCTGTGGAGCGAGGTCTCCGACCAGCTGTGGCCGGCCCGGGTCGAGCTGCGCGGCGCGGCGGAATAGGTCCGCCCGACCGGCGCCACGAAGCGGGCGCCGGCCGGAAGGTCCATGGACGACTAGTTCTTGGCCTTCTTCATGCCCTTCAGCGCCTTGACGAAGGCGTCCTTGTCGGAGGGCTTCAGGTCCGGGCGGCCCATCACGATGCCGATGGCCAGGCCGCCTTCGACGAAGGTGGTCTCGCCTTCCTCGATCTCGACGGTGATCGCGTCCTTGGATTCGGTGGCGCCGCTGAACACGTAGGAGCCGGGGTCCGCCTCGAAGGTGAAGTAGACGCCGCTCGACATGGTGCCCAGCACCTGCTGCAGGTCGGGGCCGGTGCGGACCTTGTAGCTGACGGCCGAGCCGGCGAACTTGCCCGGGCGGAAGAACACCACCTGGCCCTTACCGGCGGCCGGGGCATTGATCACGCCAGGAACCACCGGCTCGGCGGGGGCCGGCGCAGCCGGTTTCTTCCGCGCCTTGAGGATCCATTCCATGCGCCTGTTCTCCGCCGCCCTTTTCGC
>NZ_JAAALA010000052.1 GCF_009905535.1 Caulobacter sp. SLTY
GTCCCCTACCCCGTCAGCTGCTCGCCCCAGGCCTGGGCGGCGGGATCGGTATTCCTGATGCTGCAGTCCCTGCTGGGGATCAGCGTCGACGCCTTCGCCGGCGAGGTGCGGATCGAGCGACCGCGACTGCCGGCCGGCGTGAACCGGCTGGCGCTGCCGGGGCTGACGGTCGGTGACTGCGCGGTGGACCTGGTGTTCGAACGAGTGCGCGACGGCCTGGTGGTGGCCTCCGCGGTGCGCTGTCCGGACGGGGTGCGGGTGGTGACGGTGAGCTGAGCTCCCGTCACGGCCTTCCGATGGTACCACCTCTCAGGTTCGAACTGAGGACCTCTAGAGCCACAATCTAGCGCTCTAACCAACTGAGCTAAGGCGGCATTCCATCGAAGAGCGGACCGTTTAGTCGCTTCGTGGCGCGCGATCAAGGCACAGTTGCGAGAGTTCGGTTATGGCCGCAGTGTGGCGGGATGAGCCAGATCACAACGCGCCGCATCGAGGCCAACGGCCTTTCGTTCGAGATCGATGAGTGCGGCGAGGGCGAGGATGTCGCCCTCTGCCTGCATGGGTTTCCGGAGAGCAAGCACAGCTGGCGCTATCAGCTGCCCATGCTGGCCGCCAAGGGATGGCGGGCGGTGGCGCCGGACCTGCGAGGCTATGGCGACAGCAGCCGGCCGAAGGGCAAGGCGGCCTATCGCCTGCAGAACCTGACGGCCGACGTGGGGGCGATCTTCGACGCCCTGGGGGCGCGGCGGCGGCTTCTGATCGCCCACGACTGGGGCGCGCTGATCGCTTGGGCGTTCGCGATTCAGAGGGTCCGGCCGCTGGACGGACTGATCATCATGAACGTGCCGCATCCGGTGGTCTTCCAGGAGGTCTATCGGCGCAGCGCCGAGCAGAGGAAGCGGTCGTGGTACGCGGTGTTCTTCCAGCTGCCCTGGCTGCCGGAATGGGCGCTGACGCGGAATGGCGCCCATGCGGTGGGCGAGGCGTTCCGGGGCATGGCGGTGGACAAGAGCCGGTTTCCCGACGAGGTGCTGGCCCACTATCGCGCCAACGCCCTGAAGCCGGGGGCCATGACCGCGATGGTCAATTACTACCGGTCCAACGCAGGCGAGCTGAACCGCTGGAAACGGGCCGACTGTCCGCCGATCGATGTTCCCACCCTGATGGTCTGGGGCGAGGAAGATACAGCCCTGGGGATCGAGCTGACCGAAGGATACGAGGGTCTGGTCAGGGATTTCACCCTGCACCGCCTGCCCGGCGTGTCGCACTGGGTGCAGCAGGAGGCGCCCGAGGCGGTCAATGCCAGGGTGGAGGCGTGGTTGGCGGAGAAGGGGCTGGCTTAGGCTCCCCCCTCCCCGGGACGAAGCCCTTAGAACACCACGACGCTGCGGATGCTCTCCCCCGCATGCATCAGGTCGAACGCCTCATTGATCCGTTCAAGCGGCAGGGTGTGGGTGATCATCGGGTCGATCTCGATCTTCCCGTCCATGTACCATTCGACGATCTTCGGAGTGTCGGTGCGCCCACGCGCGCCGCCAAAGGCGGTGCCCTTCCACACCCGGCCGGTGACCAGCTGGAACGGACGTGTGGCGATCTCCTTACCGGCCTCCGCCACCCCGATGATGATGCTCTCGCCCCAGCCCCGGTGGCAGGCTTCCAGCGCCTGGCGCATGACCGTGACGTTGCCGGTGGCGTCGAAGGTGTAGTCGGCCCCGCCGTCGGTCAGGGCGACCAGGTGGGCGACGATGTCCCCGTCCACGTCCTTCGGATTGACGAAGTGGGTCATGCCAAAGCGGCGGCCCCATTCTTCGCGAGCCGGATTGATGTCGACGCCGATGATCATGCCCGCCCCGACCATCTTTAGCCCCTGGATGACGTTCAGCCCGATGCCGCCCAGACCGAAGACGATGCAGTTGGCGCCGGGCTCGACCTTGGCCGTGTTGACTACCGCGCCGACGCCGGTGGTGACCCCGCAGCCGATGTAACAGGCCTTGTCGAACGGCGCGTCCTTGCGGATCTTGGCCAAGGCGATCTCGGGCAGCACCGTATGGTTGGCGAAGGTCGAGCAGCCCATGTAGTGGGCGATCTGCTGGCCCTTGTAGGAAAACCGGCTGGTGCCATCGGGCATGAGGCCCTTGCCCTGGGTGCCGCGAATGGCGGTGCAGAGGTTGGTCTTGCGCGAGAGACAGCTTTTGCACTGCCGGCATTCGGGTGTGTAGAGCGGGATGACATGGTCGCCCGGTGCGACACTGGTCACCCCCGGACCCACCTCAAGCACCACACCGGCCCCTTCATGCCCGAGGATCGAGGGGAAGATGCCCTCGGAGTCCAGCCCGTCGAGCGTATAGGCGTCGGTGTGGCAGATGCCGGTGGCCTTGATTTCGACCAGCACTTCCCCGGCACGGGGACCTTCAAGGTCAACCTCGACGATCTCCAGCGGCTTCTTGGCTTCGAAAGCAACGGCGGCGCGGGTTTTCATGAGGGTGAGTCTCCTGTGCGGAGCGCACCCTAGCGCCTCGTTTCGGCTCGTCCATGGGTGCGGGCGTACAGCGCGTCGGAAACCGCCACGGCCTCGTCCCACCAAGCCTTCACGAGGTCCGCCGCCCTGCCCGGACGACCGAGTGTCACCCCCTGCCCTGCCCACAGTGACAGCACCTCGGCATCGCCCAGCCGCCCGCCGGCGGCGCGAAGCTCGCGGGTCAGACGGTTCTGCACCGGATAGGCCGGAACCGGCTCGCCCTTCATCTCGCGCATGAAGCGGTTCTCGATCCCCCGTGCGTTGCGGCCGGTGAAGGCCCGCGTCACGGCGGTCGCCTCGTCAACCACGCCCTCCAGGCTGCGACGCCAGGGCCCGCTGATCGTCGCCTCGTCGGCCCGCAGGAAGGCTGTGCCCATTTGCGCCGCCGCCGCGCCCAGCGCCAGCGACGCCGCCACTCCGCGCCCGTCCATGATCCCGCCCGCCGCGATCACCGGCAGGCCCACGGCCGCCCGGATGGTGGCGACCAGCGCCATGGTCCCTACCAGGCTTTCCGGCCCGGGATTGAGGAACTCCCCGCGATGGCCGCCGGCCTCGGCCCCCTGCGCACAGATCGCATCGGCCCCCGCCGCCGCCCAGGCTCTTGCCTCCGCCACGGTGGTCGCCGTCCCAACCACCAGGGTTCCGGCCGCCTGCAGGGCCGCGACCTGGTCCGCCGCCAGCACATCGAAGGTGAAGGACGCTGCCGGCGGCGCCGCGGTCAGAAGCGCCGCGAACTGGGCCTCGAAATCGGGCGCATAGTCGTTCGGCGGCGCGGGCAGTTCGATCCCCAGCCGGTCGTGCCAGGGGGCCAGCCGCTCAAGCGCATCAGCCACGTCCTCCGGGTCCGGCGCGGCGGGTCGCACGATCAGCAGGTTGAGCTGGAACGCCGCATCCGTCCGCCCGCGCATCGCCCGGCACTGCTCGATGATGTCGTCCGGGCTCAGCGCGCCGGCGGCCAGGGATCCCAGCCCGCCGGCCCCGCTCACCGCCGCCGCCATCTCCAGCCCCGAGGCGCCCAGCATCGGAGCCTGGACGATGGGGATGGACAGCGAGGCGAACAGGTCTGCGGCGGTCATGGCGGAAAGATGGGGAACCCGGACCGCGCCGGAAAGTCCTCAATCCTGCCGGTTCTCGGTGAGGATCCGACTCAGCCAGGCCTTCTCCGGAACCTTCAGGAAGACATCCTCGATCACCCAGGCCCCATCCTCGACCACCAGGTCGATGACCCGTTCACGCCGCTCGCCATAGTTCATGAAGGTCACCCGCACCTGGGCCGTCTCGGCCCCGCGCTTGATCACCACGATCTTCAGGTCCTTGGCGTCCGGCAGGTCCTGCCCGCCCCAGACCCAGTCGAAGTCGAGGTAGTTCATGTCCCGCGCCGCATCGATTTCCAGCAGCGCCCGCAGGCTGGCGGCGTAGATCCGGTCCTCGGCGCCGTCGGACTCCTCGGGTTCCGGCAACGGTTCGTCGGTCGGCGGCGACGGCTCGCTGTACAGCTTGGCCACGAAGGCCGCCGGATCGCCCGGCCCTGGCTGAGCCATTGCGCCGCCGGCCGCCGCAACAAGCGCCAGGGCCATAAGGGTTCGTCGCAGCATCGGGCATCTCCAGCTAGACGCCCTGGATAAAGCCCAGCCGAACCCGCGTCGCCCCCAGAAAGGGCGGCTCTACGCCGCCTCGATCGGCGGCATCCGCCACTGCCCGTTGATCAGCGCCGGCTTGGGCAGGTAACCGCGCCAAGTGACCGCATAGGGACCCGTCCTCGGCGCCGGCAGCCAATTGGAGGTCTTGTCGCCGCCCGGGTCGGTGCGCGAGATCCAGATGTCGACCCCGCCGTCGGCCCGCCGCTTCAGCCCCTTGGAGCGGTCGCCGAGGGCGTAGCGCTTCAGCGGGTTGTCGGTAAAAAACAGCTGCCCGTCGCCCAGGGCCTCGTACATCGACAATGACCAGAAGGCGTCGACCGGCACCTCGGCCGGCAGGCTGAACCGGTAGGGCTTGTCGCTGAGGAAGACGCCATTCTGCTCCCCGGCCGGGCGCAGGTACATCGCCTCGACCCGCGGCAGCGCCGCCAGCCCGCCCAGCGCGATGGCCGCACGGAAGGCGTAGTCCTGGCCGAAATCGCCCAGGCTGGCCGGCGGATAGGTCCAGCCCTGGATCGGGGTCTGGCGCGCCCAGCCGCCCTTGACGAACTCCCGCGCCTGCGCCACGCCCGCCTCGATATCGCCCGACGGAACCGCGACCGTTCCGCCCAACAGCCCTCCGCTTCCCCGGATCATCCGCAGGTCGGTGACCGGCGGCGCATAGGCGGCCATCAAGGCGCGCACGTCGTTGAAATAGGTCGCCGCATCGGCGTTACGGCTGACCGGACGCGTCGTGGCCGGACCGGGCTTGCCGCCGGTCAGGGTGAACTGCGACAGCGCGCCCTGGACGGCTTCCATGTCTTCCGGACCATCGATCAGCACCCGCGCCAGCACCCAGACCATGGTCGTGGCCGTGCGGACCACGTAGGGCTCCGTGCGGTCATCGAGCACCGGCGCGACTTGGCCGGGTGCAGCCAGCACAAAGGTTCCACCCTTGCCGCCGACCGTGCGCGTGCCCAGCACCGCGTTGTTGTTGGTGTACATGTCCATAACCGCCACCGACCAATAGCGGTCGCCCAGCGCCGGCACGGTCAGGGTCACCGGCCCGCCGGAAAGATCCACCCAGGCCGAGCGGTAGAGGGTGTCATTGTTAGGCGTGGTGACGTTGCGGGCAGTGTGGTCGGCCAGCGCTCTGCCACCGGCGAAGACGTTCGGCCTGGCCCCGCCCTTGAAGTGGCGGCCCCGTGTGGTCTCCATCTCGATCAGCGGCAAGCCGTACAGCCAGGCGTCCCTGGCCACGGCCTTGAAGTCCACGCTCTTGCCGCCAGCCTGGGCGAAGGCGGAACCTGCCAGCCCCATCAGCCCAAGCCCACCCATGCCCAGCATCAGTTCCCGACGATTCACCGGCGCCTCCTCTTGTTACGCCGAATGTAACCGTACGGTTTCAAATTGCCAAGCGGCGGACCGCTGTCATCCGCCGGGACCGAAGCGGCCGCTTGCAGCCTCCCGCCTGGCGTTCCTGGAATGGACCTCGTTCGGCCCCATTCCGGGGGCGAGGGAGAGCTACTCCTCCTTGGCCGCCTTCTGCGCCGCCAGCTTGGCCAGAACCCGGCCCCGCCCTTTCGACAGCGCCGTGACCACCCCGCGCATCGTCCGCACCTCCTGCTCGGTCATCTGCGCCTTGCCCAGAGCCACGCGCAGGTTGCGGATCATCGATGGGCGCTTGGCCGGCGGGTGGAAGAAGCCGGCATCGTCCAGCTCCCGCTCAAGCTGCTCGTACAGCCCCATCATCGAGGCCTGATCAGCCGGCGGCAGCGCATTGTGGGAGAACGCCTGGCGCGGCCCCTCGTCGACCCCCAACCGCCACTCATAGGCGTTCAGAGCAACCGCCTGGGCCAGGTTCAGCGATCGGAACCGCTCGTCCACCGGAATGGTCACGATGGCCTGACACAGCGCAATATCCTGCGTTTCCAGCCCCGCGCGCTCGCCCCCGAACAGGATGCCGACCGCCTGCCCCGCCGCCACCCGAGCATGCAGGTCGTCCGCCGCCTGGCGCGGGGTCAGCACAGGGAGTTGGGTCTCACGCGGCCGCGCCGTGGTGGCCATCACCAGCGACAGATCGGCGATCGCCTCGCCCAGGGTCTCGAACACCTTGGCGCCGTCCAGCGGCCAATTGGCCCCCGACGCGCTGGCCCAGGCCCGATCCTGCGGCCAGCCATCGCGCGGCCGCACCAGCCGCAACTCGCTGAGTCCGAAATTGGCCATCACCCGCGCCACCGCGCCGATGTTCTCGGCCAGCTGAGGTTCGTTGAGAATAATGACTGGGGGACGGGAAGACATGGCCGCTTCCTATCCAACCCCGCCGCCCGGCGCTAGGCTGGCGCCATGCGTATGCTTCTCCTCTCCGCCGTCCTGATCCTCGTCGCCTGTGGGCCCAACGAGGAGACGGTCGCCAAGACCCCGCCCCTGGACGTCAAGCTGCTCGACAAGGAGATCACCCTTCTCGCCGAGCGCGCTGCCCCCGCCCGGCTGGAAGTCGCGGTGCAGAATATCGAGGGCGGGGAGATGTGGGCCCGCAACGCCGTCCAGGCCTTCCCGATGCAAAGCGTCTTCAAGGCGCCACTGGGCGCTGCCGTGCTGGCCGAGGTCGACGCCGGGCGGCTGTCGCTCGACGAGGTCCTGACCCTGGAAGACATGGACCTGTCCCCGCCCTACAGCCCGATCGCCGCCGCGTGGCCGGGCCGCGCCACCTACACCGTCGGCGAGCTGCTCGAACGCGCCGTCAGCGACAGCGACAACACCGCCGCGGACGTGCTGATGCGGCGGATCGGCGGGCCGGGCGTGCTGAAGGCCTGGATGGTCGACAACGGCATCACCGGCATTCGAGTCGACCGCTATGAGCGCGAACTGCAGACCGAGGCGGCGGGCATGCCCTCCTTCCGCCCGTCCTGGCGCACCTCCGCCGAATTCGGCAAGGCCTGGAACGCACTCCCCGAAGCCGGCCGCCGCGCCGCCTGGGCCGCCTATATGGAAGACCCGCGCGACACGGCCACCGCCTCTGGAGCGCTTGGCTTTCTCAACAAGCTCTCCTCCGGGCAGCTGCTCTCCCCGGCCTCGACCACCCGGCTGCTGAAGCTGATGACCGACACCCCACGCGGCGACACCCGGCTCAAGGCCGGCCTGCCCCCTGGCGCGACCTTGGCCCACAAGCCCGGCTCCTCCGGTGAGAACTTCGGCATAACCGCCGCCACCAACGACATCGGCATCGTCACCCTGAAGGATGGCCGCAAGTACGCCGTGGTCGTCTTCCTGTCCGGCTCGACCGCTGACCAGGCGGCCCAGGACGCCATCATCGCGGACGCCATGCGCATCATCGCCAGGGCGGCGGACTGACCGTCAGGCGCTCACCGCTCGCACCACCTCATCCGCCCTGCGCCCAGTCAGTTCCACCCGATGGTCGAACTCCGCCTCGAAGGCGCCCAGGCCCTGGGTCATCGAGCGCAGGTCGATGATGAAGTCCTGCCGTTCGGCGTGCGGCATGCAGACCTCGATCCGATCCCAACCCGGCCATCCGTCCCGCGCATCGTAGCCCAGGATCTGACCCCGCTTGTTCGACAGGGTCGAGGTGATCCGCGCGGTGGCGGTGTTGGGCGCATAGATGGTCAGCTTCTCGATCGGCTCGAGCAGGATCGGTGACGCCGCCGCCAGCCCCTCGCTCATGCCGATCCGGCCCGCGGTGCGGAAGGCCATTTCAGAGCTGTCCACCGGATGCCAGCTGCCATCGACCAGGGTCACCGCCACATCCACGACCGGGAAGCCCAGCGGCCCCTTCTCCAGCGCATCGCGCACCCCAGCCTCGACGGCTGGGATCCACTGCTTGGGCACCACCCCGCCGGTGATCCGATCGTCGAACTGGAAGCCCTCGCCCCGCCCGAGCGGCCGGATCTCCAACAGCACGTCGCCGAACTGCCCATGCCCGCCCGTCTGCTTCTTGTGCCGACCGCGCTGGGTCACCGCCTTGCGGATGGTCTCCTTGTAGGGCGTGGTCGGCGCATGCTGGGACACCTCCACCCCGTACCGGCGTTTCAGCCGCTCCAGCGCGATACGGAGATGGCCCTCCCCCTGGCCGGCCAGCCGCATCTCATGCAGTTCGCCGTCATGGACCAGACTTAGGCCCCGATCCTCTTCGAGCAGCTTCGACAGCGCCCCCGACAGCCGCACATCGTCCTTGCGATCCCGCGTCTCGATGGCAATGGCATAGACCGGGAAGCGTTCGGTCGCCGCAACGGCCGCCCGCGCCGGCGCCTTGCCGACGCTCAGCAGGTCGCCGGCATGGGCATCCTCGACCTTGCCCAACGCCACCACGTCGCCGCACCGCGCCGAGGCCACCTTCTTCGTCGCCTGCCCCATCACCTGGAACAGGCCGCTGACGCGCCCCTTCTCGCCATCCGGCAGCATCACCTCGGTCCCGTCCGCCAGGTCGGCGCCGAACATCCGCGCATAGGTCAGCTTTCCCGCCTGTCCTGCATGGCTGGTCTTGACCACATAGGCCGCCGGCCCCTGTGCCTCCAGCCGCTCCGCCGCCGCGTCCGGCTCCGGCGCATCGTGCCGCAAAGCCTTGAGCAGCCGCCGTACCCCACAGCCCTGCTGCGCCGAACCGAAGAACACTGGCGCGATCTGAGCCGCCCTCGTCTCTGCGATGATGTCCGCGAACACGGCGCTCAAATCCGGCGTCTCGTCCGACAGCAGCTGCTCCATCAGCGCGTCGTCGAAATCGGCCATCTGCTCCAGCATGTGGAACCGCGCGTCCGCCTCCTCAGCCTTCAGCTCGCCGGGAATCTCCACTCGCTCGGACGCCTTGCCCGGCCGGTAGACGAAGGCCCGCTCCAGGGCCAGGTCGATGTAGCCGGTGACGTGCTCGTCCTTCCAGATGGGCAACTGCCGCGCCACCACCGGTGCCGCGCTGACCGGCTGCAACGCCGTCAGCAGCTCCCCCACATTCTCCCGCGCCTGATCGATCCGGTTGACGAAGATCGCCCGAGGAATCCTCAGTCGCTCGATCTCCTTCAGCCA
The DNA here is from genome assembly GCF_009905535.1 of Caulobacter sp. SLTY. Taxonomy (GTDB): domain Bacteria; phylum Pseudomonadota; class Alphaproteobacteria; order Caulobacterales; family Caulobacteraceae; genus Caulobacter. The sequence continues at coordinate 9,169 of NZ_JAAALA010000052.1, forward strand.
AGGCTGCGCCAGGATCGCCTTGTCCGGCTCCGGGTCGATGACCAACAGCGCCAAGTCGGCGCAGGCCAGCGCATGGTCCGCCTCGGCCCGGAACTCCACTGATCCCGGACAGTCAATCAGAGCGTACCGATCCTCCATGAAGTCGAAGCTGGCGATGTTCAGCTCCACCGACTGGCCGGCCGCCCTGGCCTCGGGGCTGGCGTCGCCGACCGAGCCTTGGCCGACTGCCACCTGCCGATCGGTTGCCCCCGCCGCGTGCAACAAGGCTTCGAAGAGAGTGGTTTTTCCCGCGCCGTTCGGACCGACAAGGACGATCGTCCGGACGGCGCCTGCCTTTCTACCCATGGAGTGACCTCCCACCGTTAGGCGGCCGGCCTCGCGGCCGCGCCGCGATTTCAGGGTCAGGGAAGGGCCAGACGGGCCCTCCGCCAAGCCACTTCACGCCTGTGTGCGGCGCAACAGCAAGGCCGCTGCCGCGAGGTCACGCTTTCGGGAACGCCGGCCGTGAGTCATCCTTGCGCAAAACAAGGGGAAACGCCGTGGCAGACCTCGACGCCATCATTATCGGAGCCGGCTTCGGCGGCCTCTGCGCAGCCATCAAGCTGAAGGAAGCCGGCTTCTCCCGCCTCGTCGTCCTGGAGAAAGCCGACCGCCTGGGCGGCACCTGGCGCGACAACACCTATCCCGGCGCCTGCTGCGACGTCCCCTCACGGCTCTACTCCTACAGCTTCGCCCTCAACCCCGGCTGGACCCGCGCCTACAGCGGCCATGCCGAAATCCGCCAGTACATGGAGGACGTCGCCACCCGCTTCGGCGTCAAGGACCGTTTCCGCTTCAACGCCGAGGTCGCCAGAGCCGACTGGGACGGAACAGCCTGGACCGTCACCCTCACCAGCGGCGAAACCCTCACCGCCCCGGTCCTGGTCTCCGGCCTGGGCCAGCTCAACCGCCCCAGCTTCGCGAACATCCCCGGCCGCGAAACCTTCACCGGTCCCCTGTTCCACAGCGCCCGCTGGCGCCACGACGTCGATCTCGCCGGCAAGACCGTCGGCTGCGTCGGCGCCGGGGCCAGCGCCATCCAGTACATCCCCGAGATCGCCAAGACCGCCGGCAAGGTGATCGTCTTCCAGCGCACGCCCAACTACATCGTCCCCCGCCTGGACAAGGCGATGAGCCCCCTGCGCCGCGCGCTCTACCGCTCGGTCCCCGGCCTTGACCGCGCCCACCGCTGGCTGCTGTGGAAACTGATGGACCTGCGCTTCCAGGCCTTCCAGCAGGGCACCAAGTCAGCCGACAGCTTCCGCAAGGTCGCCCTCGACTATCTGGAAAGCACCATCTCCGACCCGGTCCTGCGCGCCAAGCTGACTCCCGACTACCCGATCGGCTGCAAGCGGGTGCTGGTCTCCGACGACTACTACCAGGCCATGGCCCGCCCCAACGTCGAGCTGGTCACCGAGGACGTGGCCGCCGTCACCTCCACCGGCGTTCGCACGGGCGACGGCGCCGACCACGCCTGCGATGTCCTGGTCTTCGGCACCGGCTTCGAAACCACTGACTTCCTGGCCCCGCTCCAGATCACCGGCGAAAACGGCCTCACCCTCGACGAGGCCTGGAAGGACGGCGCGGAGGCCTACTACGGCGTCACGGTCGCCGGCTTCCCCAACCTCTTCCTCCTCTACGGCCCCAACACCAACCTCGGCCACAACAGCATCATCCTGATGATCGAGGCCCAGGTCGGCTACATGGTCGAGGCGCTGAAGGCGTTGCGCGCGAAGGGCGCCACGGCGCTGAAGGTGAAACCCGCCGCCCAGGCGAGGTTCAACTCCCAACTCCAGCAAGACTTGCAATCCACCGCCTGGGCCGGCAGTTGCTCCAGCTGGTACAAAACCGCCTCCGGCAAGATCACCAACAACTGGAGCGCCGACACGGCGACCTACATGAAAGTTATGCGGACGCCGGAGATGGCGGACTACGAGGTGGCGTGAGTTTACCCACACCAAGCCCCACGCACCGTCATCCTCGGCCTTGTGCCTAGGATCCATGGTCCAGCGGCCGCTAGCGGTTTCCTTGAGGGCGCGGCCGCGCCCTCACCCCAATGGTTCGTACAGCTGACGAATGGATCCTAGGCACAAGGCCTAGGATGACGGTGTATCGGTTGGCGCAATGGGCCAATCGTCGAACTGCCGAGGCACAGGGGTCCAGTTGACGATCTCCAGGTAGAGATCGTCCCAGTGTGGATTGTCCCGCTCGATCAGGTTGACCTTCCAGGCCCGGGGCCAACGCTTCAGTGATTTCTCTCGCTGGATTGCGTCCTGCATGACGCCATGCCGCTCGAACCAGACAAGCCGCACAACCCCGTATTTCGCTGTGAACCCGCGAAACACCTTCTCTCGATGCTGGACGATCCTCGAAAGCAGCTGGCTGCTGACCCCCGTGTACAACGTGCCATACCGCTTGCTCGCGAGAATGTAGGTAACGATTTCAGCGTCCCAGGCGACCATGACGGAACTATGTTCCGCCTTCGTTCCAGGCGCAAGTGCCCTCACCCACCCCCAATAAACGTCACGATCTCGATCCGATCCCCCTCCGACACCGGCGTATCCCCGTACGTCGACCGCGGCACGATCTCCAAATTCCGCTCGACCGCCACCTTGCGCGGATCGAGTTCCAGCGCCGCCACCAGGGCCGCCACGGTTGTCACGCCGTCAAACGTCTGTTCTTCGCCATTCAGCTGGATACGCATGGCCCGCTTGTTACCCCGGCCCCGTGGCGATACAAGGCCCGTCTGAATCGACGGCGGGGCCGAATGCCGAAACCGATCTTTGTTTTGAGCGGGCCCAATCTCAACCTGCTCGGCCAGCGAGAACCCGAAATCTACGGTCGCGACACCCTGGCCGATATTCACGCCCGCTGTGCAACGCGCGCGCAGGCCTTCGGCCTGACCGTCGACTGCCGCCAATCCAACCACGAGGGCGTCCTCATCGACTGGGTCCAGGAAGCGCGCGAGTCCGCCTGCGCCCTTGTCATCAACCCCGCCGGCTACGGTCACACTTCCGTGGCCCTGCTGGACGCGCTGAAGACTCTCGCTATTCCGGTGCTCGAGTGCCACCTGTCGAACCCTGCGGCGCGCGAGGCGTTTCGCAAGACCACCTATGTTTCGCTCGCCGCAACCGGCGTCGTGTCCGGCTTCGGCGGGACGAGTTACGAACTGGCGGTCGAAGCCGCTGCCGGCCTGGCCGGCGCGACCCGATCGTAAGCTAGAGAACAAGAACAAGGCTCTGAATATGTCCATCAATCCTGCCGACGAGTCCGCTGAGAACAGCGCCGCCATCGACACCCGGACCGTCCGCAAACTGGCTGACATCCTCAAGAGCACCGGCCTGACCGAAATCGAGGTCGAGCGCGGTGACCTGCGTATCCGCGTCGCCCGTGAGGTGACCGTCGCCGCCGCGCCCCAGACCTACGCCCCGGTCGCGGCCCCGCCGCCGGCC
>NZ_JAAALA010000053.1 GCF_009905535.1 Caulobacter sp. SLTY
GGTGTGGGTGCGGGACGACGGGGACGGGGACTGTTTCATCGACGAGTGCGTGGCGTTTCCGGGCGGGCGGTTTGACGACGAGGTGGACTGCCTGTCGCTGATCGGGCGGGCGATGGACCGGGTGAGCGGGCCGCCTGTGCTGCGGGACGGCTGGCGGCGGGATCTGCCGGAGTATGCGGATGGGGGGTCGATCTGGGAGCCGGGGGTGAACAGCGGGTTCGGGCTGCCGGAGTATGCGGACTGTGGGGATGTGTTTGATTGAGGGTTAGCTGAGGGGGCGGAGGTGTTCGCAGGCGGTAGTGAGGGCGGCGGGGTCGCCTGACGCGGCGGCGGCTTCCGCGGCGGCGAAGGCGGCTTCTTCGGCGGGCAGGCCGAACTGGGCGGCGAGGCCGGCGGCGGCGTGGGCGGCGTCGCGGGCGGCGGCAAGGCCGGTGGTGGGCCAGGCGAGGACTTCGGCGGCGCGCTGGCGCAGGGCGGCGGCGACCTGGGCGCGGGCGGCGGGGGCGTCTGGGCCGAGGACGGTGTCGATGGTTGTGGGGGCGGCGAAGTCGGCGGCGATCTGGGAGAGCTGGGCGGCGGTGAGGGGCTTGCGGACCAGGCGGACGGGGTCCTGGTCAGCGAGGCGGCGGGCCAGCGGTCCGTCGATCGAGGCGGTGAGGATCAGGGCGGGGGTGGCGTGGCCCTCTGCGCGCAGCTGAGCCAGGGCGGCGGGGCCGTCGAGGCGGGGCATGCGGACGTCGAGGATGAGGAGGTCGAAGGGCTTCCCCTTCTCCCTAGCCTTTCGGGCGGCGTCGAGGGCGGCCTGGCCGTCGGGGACGGCGGTGACCGTGTGGCCCTGGCGGGTGAGCAGCTGGGCGAGGGTGTCGCGGGAGAGGTCGGTGTCTTCGGCGAGGAGGACCCTGGCTCCGCTGAAGCTACGCAGGGCTTCGTGCGGTTCGGCGGTGGCGGGGCGGAGCGGGACGGTGAGGCGGAAGACGGCGCCTGGTGCGTCCAGGCGGTTGTCGCCGGTGAGGTCACCGCCCATCCGCTGGGCCAGGCGGCGGGAGAGGGCCAGGCCCAGGCCCGTGCCTTCGGCGCGGGCGGCGGCGTCGCCCCGGACGAAGGGCTGGAACAGGCGGGTCTGGTCGGCGGCGGTGAGGCCGGGGCCGTGGTCGAGGACGTCGAAGGTGAGGTCCGTGTCGGTGGCGGTGAGGACGAGGGTGGTCTCGCCCTCGCCGTAGCGGAGGGCGTTGGTCAGCAGGTTGCGCAGGATCTGGGCGATCCGGCCGGCGTCGCCCTGGGCGGGGGTGGTGACGTCGCCGTGGGCTTCGAGGCGGAACGGGCGGGCGTTCGGGAAGGTGGCGGCGAGGTCGAGTTCGGTCTGGGCCAGGCGCAGGGGGACGAAGGGGGCGTCGACCAGGGCGATGCGCTCGGCCTCGACGGCGCCCAGCTCGGTGAGGTCGTCGACCACGGCGGAGAGGGAGCCGAAGGCCTCGCGCAGGCGGGCGACGTCGAGGGTGGCGGGGTCGTCGGCGGCGAGGTCGAGCAGACCCTGGATGCCCTGCATGGGGGTGCGCAGCTCGTGGGCGGCGCCGGCGAGGAGGCGGGTCTTGGCGCGGCTGGCGCGGTCGGCGCCCTCCTTCGCCAAGGCTTCGGAGGGCGGGCCCTCCTGGAGTTGGGTCGGAACGAACTCCCCCTCCCCCTTCAGCATGGCGGTGGCGCCCAGCGCCCTCCAGGCGGTCTGTTCGGCGGCGGCGAAGCGGTGTTCCAGGTCGGGGCGGGCGGCTTGCTTGGCGGCGGCCTGGGCGGCGACGGCCACGACCGCCTGCTCCATGAGGAAGCCGGACTGGGCGGCGGCGACCACGGCGGCTTCGTAGGCCTGCATCGCGGCGCCGACCTTGCGCTTGGCGAGCAGGACTTCGGCCCTCAGGGCCAGGCTGCGGTGGCTGTAGCTGACCGGGTTGAAGCGGGCGCAGCGGTCGACGATGGCCATCTCCCACTTGGCGAGCGGCATGCCGAGGCGGGCGCGGGCCAGGCCGCAGTGGAAGGCCCAGATGACGGTGACCGGGTGGTGCCTGAGGCTGTCGAAGCGGGTCCCCATCCGCCGCCAGACCGACAGGGTGGTCTCCCAGGCGCCGTAGGCGTTGGCGAGCAGGACCTCGAAGGTCATGGCGGCCATGGCGACCTGTTGCAGGCCGGGGCCGGCCTCGCGCTCGAACCTGGGGCTGTCGAACAGGTCGCCGACCAGGCGCCAGGGCTCGGGGCCGCCCTCGGCGAGGTTGGCGGAGAGCTGGGCCAGGGCGTCGATCAGGGGCTCGGTGGCCTGGTCCTGAAACCTCGCGGCGTTGGCCTTGCACTCGGCCAGGATGCGGCGGTGGCGGGCCAGGGTGATCGGCATCCGCATCGAGGCCAGGGCGCGGTCGCGGTTGGCGTAGGCGGCGACGCCGAGGTCGCCTTCGGCCAGGGCGAGGGCCTGCAGCCGCTCGGCCTCCTCGAAATGGTGGCCGGCGTCGATGGTCAGGCCGAGGCCGAACTGGAGGGACAGCTGCATGGCGGCGGCGCGCAGGGGCTCGTCCCGGTCCAGGCGGTCGAAGGCGGTGCGGCCCCAGCGGTCTGCCCCGGCCCAGTCACCCATCAGGCAGGACAGCATGCAGCGCAGGGCGGCGGCGAAGGCGCCGCCGCGCAGGGCCGGATGGATGGCGGAGCGGGCGGCCATTATGGCGGCGATGCCGGGGTCGCGCTCAAAGGCGATGGCGCCCAGGGTGTTGAGCAGGCGGTGGGCGCTCGCACCGCGCGGGGGAGACTTGGCGGGGGTGTCGGGGGTCAGGCGCATAACCACCACCGCAGCCAGCGCCGCTGGAAGCGAGCCACGCGCCGGCAGCGACAGGCCGAGGCGAGCCACGGCGGCGCGGCCGAGGTCGAAGGCGCGGGCCGGGTCGCCGGACAGGCGGGCGACGAACACGGCGGTCTCGGCCGCCTCCAGCTGCTCGGCCTCGCCCCGGGCGCGGGCTTCCATCACGGCGGCCAGCTCGGCGCCGGCGGCGAGGTCGCCGTCCTGCACGGCGGCCAGGCCGGCCTCGCGGGCGGCGGGGTAGGTCTCGGCGCGGGCCCGTTCCTCCAACCGCAGGGCGGCGTCGGCGAAGGCGCGGGCCAGGGCGGCAAGGCCCGTGGCGCGGGCGGCGGCGGCCCCGGCGACGAACAGCGGCGCCCAGGCGGCGGGCTCGGCGCCCTGCAACCCGGCCTCCAGGCGCAGGCGCAACATGGCCTCGCGCTCCGCCCCCTGGACGGCGCCGGCGCGGCGCAGCTGTTCGGCCCAGAGGCCGGCGTCGGCGGCGCGGCGGGCGGGGTCGAGGCCGGCCAGGGCGGCGGCGCGGATGGTGTCGTGACGGAAGCGGACGCGGCCTCCCTGGTGGAGCGGGGCCACCTCCAGCAACCCCTCCTCGACCAGGGCGGCCAAGGCGGTGTCGAACCCCGCACCCAGGTCGGCGACGGCCTCCAGCGGGCCGCGGTCGGCGGCGTCGCCGAACACGGCGGCGACCTCCAGCAGGCGGCGCTGGTCCGGGGCGGCGGCGAGGATGCGGCGCAGCAGGATCTCGGCCACATCCTGGCCCAGGGCGGCGGCCGCGGCGGTGCGGTCGAGGGTCCAGCCGCCCCTCCCCCGATCTCCTTGGCCTCTCACCAGCGCCCCGGCGTCGGCCAGGCCCTCCAGGGTCTGGATCAGGGCCAGCGGTGTGAGGGCGCCCGGCAGCAGGGCCAGCACGGCGGCGGCGGTGACCGCGTCACCGCCAAGGTGGGCGGCGGCGATGCCGTGCAGCGCCTCGCGCGACAGGGGAGCGAGGTCGAGCAGCAGGCCGGGCTCCAGCGCCGGCGAGACCAGGGCGGCCGGTTCGGCGCTCCGCTCGGTGGCGATCAGGGTCAGACCCGGTAGGTCGCCCTCCTGCGCCAGGCGTTCGTAGAGACGGGCGGCCTGGCCCCGCGCCCGGCCCCAATCGTCGAGCACCAGCAGGATCGGCAGGCCCAGCCCCGACGCCCAGCGCAGGAAGCAGGCGGCCGCATGGGCCAGCCGCTCGCCGGCCGCCTCGGAAGTGACCGGCGCTCCGGCCGCCCGGTCCTCCAGCGAGCCGAACGCCGGGTCGAGGGCGGCCAGCACCGGGGCCGAGGCGCCCAGGGCCGCGCGCAGGGAGGCCAGGCCCGCCTCCGGATCATGCAGCTGGTCCAGCGCCTGGCCCAGCAGGGCGGCGAAGGCCTGGCCGGCGGCGGCGGCAGAGGCGCCGGCGGGCCCCTCCGCATGCTTGCCGAGCGCGACCAGGGCGCCGCCGGGGCTAACCTGGACGGCGGCGATCGCCTCGCGGGCCAGGGCGGTCTTGCCGGCCCCGGCCTCCCCCCGGATGACCACCAGGCGGATGGCGGGGTCCTCGATGGCGGCGGCCAGGCGGTGGCGCTCGGCCTCGCGGCCCAGCACGGCGCCCTCGGCGCGGGCGGCGACCAACGGCGCGCCGGCCCTGGCCATCAGGCCGCCCTGCCCCAAGCCGTGCTCAGCACGCGACCGCCTCCAGGCCGGTGCGATAGCCGAAGCCGGGGGCGGTGACGATCAGCCGATCGCCGCCGGGGGCGCCGGCCAGCTTGCGGCGGATGCGGCTGATCAGGATATCGACGGTGCGCAGGTCGCCCTCGTCGGGCTTGCGGCTGATCCGCTCGAACAGGGCCTCGCGGGCCACCACCTTGCCGCCGGCGGCGATCAGCAGGGCCAGGATGGCGAACTCCCCCCGGGTCAGCGGCGCCTCCACCCCGTCGGCGGTGACGGTGTGGGCCTCCAGATCGACCCGGAACGGCCCCAGCGCCAGCCGCCGGCGCGGGCTGCGCCGGCGCAGCACGGCCATCACCCGGGCGCAGAGCTCGCCCAGATGCACCGGCTTGGTGATGTAGTCGTCGCAGCCGAGCTCCAGGGCGGCGATCCGGTCCTCGGCCGCGTCGCGGCGGGAGACGATGATCAGGCCGAGGCCCGGGGTGTCGCTGAACTCGCGGGCCAGGGACAGGCCGTCGAGATCGGGCAGGCCGATGTCGAGCAACAGGCAATCAGCCGGCGCCTCGCGCAGCAGGCGGCGGCAGGCCAGCGCCCCGCCGGCGGTCCGCACCTGATACCCGGCCTGCTCCAGAGCGCGGGCGTAGAGGTCGCGCAGGGGGGCTTCGTCTTCGACAACGATGAGGCGTTTACCCGTCATGGGGGACAGGGTGGCGGATGTGGGGGTGGGGTGCAATGTGGGGGAGTGCAGGCGGCGTCTGCTATGCGCCAAGACCGGCCAACTGTCGGAGTTCGCTTGCAGACATTCGTTTTGCCTCGAATTAGAGCACGCGAAGAGGCTCACGCGCCCATCGCAAAGGGAGTGCGAAGGAGCGGGGGCGCTTCGCCTCTGCTTCTGGGTCCCCGACTATTCGGCGGCGTAAAGCGCGCTGGGGATGCGCGGCATGCCCGGCCTCTGTACATAGGCCGCATAGCGTTGTTGGACGCGCGTGATGAAGGGCGGGAGCAGCCGCCCGACACGACGCCATTTTTCCTTCTCGAGCGCCTTCAAAGACTTCACCTTGAGGTCCTTGAACTTCACCGAATAGGTTTTCCCACCGAGCATCGCGAAAATGATCGCCTCATTGTCCTTCTCGCCCGTGAAGGTGCCGTATAAGGGATCAATCTTCTTTTCTGGCTCGGCAACGACCTGCGCCTTTAAGAAGTACAGCTCCATGTCTTCGCTGCCCCTCAGGCAATCGCATTCAGCCCGGATGTTGATGTAAAAGACGTCCCGACCTTCAGCCAAAGAGAAGGCGAATACATCGCCGGGAGCGAAGATGTCCGCCTTGAGCTTCTCATCGCGCAGAAACCGCTCGCCCTCCAGCACCTTAAAGATAGAGGCGTTGTAGGACTCCTGGTTGGCCGCGTGCCGCTCTTTCACGGTTTCGACGAAGGGCGTCAGGTTGAGGTCGGACGCGGCCATCCGCGACTCGACCAGGCGGTTAATAAGCTTGTTCATCTCCATCTCGGGCGGGACCCCGTCATCGCCGAAGGTCTGCCAGAGGATGACCGGCCAGTAGGGGGCGCGGTTGTGCAGATCGATGAAGAGGTCGTTGGCCGCCCGGAGGAAGCCCTTCTCCCACGTCTTTAGCGTAAGGACGGACGGCGTCTCATTGGCCCAGGTCTCGAGCACCTCGTAGACCTTGTCGGCAACCTCGGTCTTGGACTTCACGAGAATGTGGGACTCCTCGACGCTCTTGTGGAGCTCCGGGTCTGTCGACAGCTCTTCCAGGACTTGCTCGGGGCTCTCGTTCGTGAAGATGAAGACGGGCGCATGCCTGCTTTTGCTAAGACGCTTGAGGAAGGCGATGTTTCGCTGGACCATGTCTTGGTTGAGCGCGTCCGGAAGTCTGAGGCCGGCCTCTAGCGGGATCCCGTCCCGGTTCGCCAGGTTCCAGTCCATTACAAAGAACGACACGCGCGCGAAGTGGTCCAGGTCGTAGTCATCGGCGGGAAGCTCCAGCAGACCGATCGGATGGCCGCCGCTCTCGCGGATATTGGCGAGAATCTTGTCGATCGCCTCTTCCTGCCCAATGCCGTTGTCGATGACGACCGCGATGCCCTTGAAATGATTGGGAGCTACCATGTCATGCCTGCTCTTTTACGAAGGTCACCAGCAGGTTGGCGCCCTTGAGAATCCGCTGATCCGCCGCTGCGATCTCGATCGAGTATTCGTGCCGCTCGAGGAGCTGTCTGGCGATGTAGAGTCCCAGCCCTCGGCCATCCTCACCCTTGCCTGAGTAGAAGGGCTCGAAGACGTAGGGGACATCCTCGTCCCGGAAGCCGGGTCCATTGTCGGCGAAGGTCATCGTGCCCTGGTCGCCATCGAGCAGAATCTCTATTTTGCGCGGCTCCGGCGCGCCCTGCAGCCAGTAGGTCGCATTGTCGAAGAGGTTCAGCAGAAGCTGAAGCAGCACCGCATCGGTGGTCTTGGCGACCAGCGGGGACCCCATCGTTTCGACCGAGACCTCGATACGGTTCCGCTCGAGGAAGCTGGCGAAGATTTTCGAGACTTTTTCGACCAGGTCCACGACGCGGATGTCTTTGCGACGCTGCTTGGTCGAGCGAAACAGGAGCTGCATGTCGCCCATCTGGGACTGGACGAAGCTGAGCAGGCCCCGCATCGAGACGAGTTCCGCCTGTAGGGCCTCCCTGTCGATGGACCGCCCGCTGTTCACCAAATTGAGGAGCTTGTCGATGGCCCCCATGACGCGATGCATCGCCAACATGAGGTCGTGGGAAGCCGCCTCCACGGAAAGACCGACACCTGCGAGGTGCTCAGTATTCTCAGCCCGCTGGACGAGGTAGCGGCGCTCGGCCTTGTACTGTTTGTTGGCCTCAAGGAGGGTCTCCCGAACCTTGGGCGGCGTCTTCTCGTCCGTGGCGGCGCTGACCGCCTCGTCCATCAGCGTCTGGACCTTGCCCGACTTGAAGACATCGACGTCCGACGACGTCTTGGCCTTCTGGCGGTACTGGCCGTAAGGAGACTTCCGGACCCAGGCGAGCAGGGCTTGGAGGAGGGACCGCAGGTCGTCAACCGCCTGGCCCGTGTCGACGAGCCCCTCCCGGCTCGTCTTGTCGCGCAGGTTCGGGTTCTCGGCCTGCGAGATGTTCACGAAGCCTACGACCTGATCGTTGCTCAGGAACTCGCTGGCGCGCACCGTGCCGCGGCGGACGTCGATCAGCAGCCAGTCGTCGTCAGGATCGCCGTAGGGATAGACCCGGATTCCGTCCCGATAGAGGTAGATTCGGTGCTTCTTGATGAGCTCCTTGTCCTCCTTGTCCAGCAACAGCTTGCCCTTGGCGTCCGCGCTGAAATCGAAGACGTAGAAGGAGAAGCCGAACGGACCGCATTCCGTCGTTAGGCGGGAAGCGTTGTCAGGGGTCAGGCCGCGGCGCTTGAGATAGTCGCGGAAGACCGTCAGACCGTTGATGTCGGGCCCACTGATGGGAAGTGTCTTCTGCTGGCCGTTGAGCTGGAAGTCGAAGACCCCCCGCGCCGCGTCGAAACTCCCCTCGATCTTGAAGACTGTGTGGTCCTTGAGCAGGACGTCGAGCCGGTCGCGGGAACTAACACCCAAGGGCTCATAAACGTCGTCCCGGTAGACAAAGACCGAGAAGTCATCGTCGGCCCCTGGCGGCGAGCCTACCGCATCAGGCTTGGGATCGCTGAAGATCGACTGGAGACGACCCAGGTCCTCATAAACCTTCTCGACCTTGGCGCGGGTCCATTTGCCGACCGGAGGCGAAATCTCGATGCGGGTGCCCTGCGGTCTGCGCCGCCGATCGACACCTCCGAGGTCAATGTCCTTTTCGATAATCGTGGTCGCTGGCGATATCGTTTCCAGTTGGAGTTCGAGTTCGTCGAGGAACATCGCGCGCTGGTCGTCCAGAAAGTCCACGTCGTACTGGCTGAGCTTCAGGTCCAGGACGTTCTCGTCCGCGGAGTTCTCGGGCCTCGTCACGATCCTGACGTCCCGCCCCAGCTTCAGAAGCGCGAAACGGCCTATACCCTTTTCCCCCTGGATGATCCGTCCGCGGGCTGTCTTGCGCTTGTCGTTGTTCTTCGCGAGCAGCTTGAGCGGCGTGGCCGGGTTGACCCAGTGATTTTCGATTACGTCGGCGGTCATACCGACGCCGTCGTCCTCCACGACGATCTTGGCCCTGGGTCCGGGTTTGAACTCCTCGTCGAAGTTCTCGAACGTCACCGTCACCCAAGACGCGTCAGCGTCGTAGGCGTTCTTAATCAGCTCCGACAAGGCCACCTGCTCGTTTCGGATCAGCTGATCGCCGAGCATCGTCAGAAGACGGGCATACGGCTTGAACTTAAGGGACTTGCTGGTCATCGGCGCTGCGCCATCACGACATATTCCTCGGCGTATATTCCCATCCTCGTTGGCGTGGACGAGAGCCGCCCGTTCGCCTGCCGGTACGGCGTATTGGGTTTGTTGGAGAGGGGACGCCTGAGGACGGAGATGTTTTCGAAGCCGGCGTCGATGAAGCACTCGACCATATGGTTGGCGTTGTCGATGCGCACGTCTTTGAGCTGCGTGTTACCAACGACGAACACGCACACGCCGCCCGGCCTGAGGAAGTCGTGGCAGCGCCCGACGACCTGTTGCATGTCCAGGAAATAGCTGGCAAGCGACTCGGCAAGCGCCCGGTCTTTCTCAAACAGCCGGAACACGATCTGCAGGCCGACTGGGTTGAGATTGCGCAAGGCGAACGAGAGGTTGGACCGTCGGCTCGCGGTGCCGATCACGTCGCGGCGTAAGTCCCGGTGGTCCTCCGCGTAGTTCAGCCAGAGCGCGGACAGCTGGTGCACATCGGCATATTCATACGACATCGCATAGGGCGGACTGGTGATGATCAGGTCCAGCGGCGCGGCGGGACCCGGGACGCTTTTCACGTCGGCGCGATGAACCTCGAACGGCGGCAGGGTTGCCGACGACGCCTCCGCCCAAGCGGCCATCATCAGTCTGCACTGCTTTTGGAACGACTGAAGGACAGGCGCTGGCGTCTTCTCCTCGTGCCTGGCGGGTTTCGTCGACCGCGCTTTCCATTGAGAGGTCGGCTTGGCGATGGCCGAGAAGGCGCAGTCGAACAACAGGCGCGCCTCGCTGTGGTCTTCGGTCTCTGACTCTATCGCGTTCCTGAGTTTGACGAGGTCTTCGAACTGTCCAGCCCGGTACCAAGGGGTCAGGCGCGAGACAGCCACCGGCGACAACGTCGACGCCCGGGAGGCCGTCTCGAACCTCAGCGAGATCCGATCCGCAGCCGCCGTGAAAGCCTCGAGATCCGGCCTCATGCCCTTGACCCTGGCGATGAGCGTCGCGACCGGATTGATGTCGCAGCCCCAGAATTCGAGATTGCGCACCGCGGTTTCATAAAGAACAGTCCCGCTGCCGCAGAAGATGTCGCCGATGCGCTTCACCTCGACGCCCCGGCGGGTCGCCAATTCGATCGCCTTCTGGAAGATCAGCGCCGGAAACTTCGCCGGATAGACGTGGATGCTGTGGATGCGCGCCTCGCGCTCGGCGGCCTCGGCCCAGTCGGATGACAACGGTGCCGCCTTCAGGCGATTGTAGTCCAGGGACGCCCCGGCGGTTTCAGGGCGTTCGATCACAAGCATGCAGCGTCCCCCCTCGCCATCCACGGCCCCCCCCCACGAGATGCCGATCAAGGATCAACAACCTATGTGGGTACAAAAAACAATCAACCGTAAAAGGCTGTGTCCACGGACGGGATTGAACAGCTTCCTTTCCGGTCTGTACGCCTCTACGAAGTTGGGATGAAGGTGCGCTCGATTCACCCGTTCCCAGCCCGCATGGCGCCGGACTTAGCCTTGACTGCGCTAGCCGATCTTCCGGTCATGAGCACCGTACTGGACCCAATGATGGGCTCCGGCACCGTCGTCCGCCAAGCCCTGGAATACGGCCACAACGCCGTCGGCTATGATCTCGACCCCCTGGCCGTGCTCATGAGCAAGGTCTGGACGACCGAGGTGGCCGATGACGCAATCGACGCCATGCTCAAGACTGTGCTGGCGATGGTGGACGCCATGGGTGCCTCCATCCCTACCCTTGAGTGGCAGGCGGACCCGGAGACGACCCAGTTCATCGAGTTCTGGTTCCACGAGAACCAGCGCGCCGAACTGGCGAGACTGTCCTCCGCGCTGGATCAGCAGGACAAGCTTGAGTTGACCGTCAGAGATCGGGCGGCGCTCGATGTTTTACGCGTGGCGTTCAGCCGGATCATCATCACCAAAGAGCAGGGCGCATCTCTGGCGCGCGACACCTCCCATAGTCGTCCTCACCGGGTATCCCTCGTCTCTGACTATCGTGTCCGCTTCCATTTCGAGCGATCCGTCGCACAGGTTCGGAAACGAATGCTCGAAAGTCCGCCCAAGGGCATGGCCCAGGTGGGCCAAGGCGATGCGCGCGCCCTTGTGCTGGAGGACGGCAGCGTCGACGCCGTCATCACGTCGCCGCCCTATCTGAACGCGATTGACTACATGCGAGGCCACCGCATGTCGCTGACGTGGCTGGGCCACTCGATCCCGGCGCTCCGGTCCGTCAGATCGACATCGATCGGCGCTGAGCGCTCCGCCGATCCCCATGATCGCGACGCTGAGGTCAGCAAGGTTGTATGCGCCATGAGAGGCCCGGATCCTCTCGAGAAACGCCTGGAGGGCGTGATGGGTCGTTACGCCTTGGACCTGATCGACATGACCGCCGAAATCGCGCGGGTCCTGAAAGCAGGTCACCGAGCGACCTTCGTCGTGGGCAACAGCTGCATCAAGGGCACCTTCATCGATAACGCGCGGGGGGTCGCGACGGCCGCCGGGCTGGCCGGCATGATCCTCCTCGAGAGCCGGGAACGCGATCTGCCAGCGGCGAGCCGCTACCTGCCGATCTCGGGGAAGGCGCTCTCCAAGCGCATGAGGACAGAAACCGTGCTCACTTGCGAGAAGCCGCTCGCGAACTAAGAAAAGGGACGCGATAGCGGCGCCCCCGACTTACCGGCCCGGCTCCGCATGGAAGTGATCGCAAATACGGATGTTCTCGCCAGGGGCCTTCAGCGGTGCCACCCGGGCCTCGCCACCGAGGGCGGCCCGCCAAACACGGCAGACCGCTCCACCCGGGCGAAGCCAGGTGCCTGCGCACGGTGCTAACGTCGCCTTCGAGTCAGAAGCTGTCATTAGGCTCCGGGCCACATGCTTGCAAAGGTCGGGGTCAACAGCCACAGCCCCTCACCCCTCCCCCAACACCGCCTCCATCCGCCCGTAAACCTCCCCCAACCCATCCGTGAACCCCTCCTCCACGGCCTTCGCCCGCGCTTCAGCGCTGGCGTAGCGCATGGTCACCGTCAGGCGTGTCCCTTCCCCTGTCTGGGCCAGGTCGGTGATGACGGTGGGGCCGGTGGTGGGGTCGCCGTTGAAGTGTTCGCGGTGGGTCATGTGGTGCGGGGGGTCGGCGGCGAGGATGGGGCCGGAGAAGGTGAAGGCCGGCCATTCGAAGAGGAAGGCGCCACCGGGGCGGGCGTCCATCTCGCAGCGGAGCATGTCGGGGCCGAGCCATTGCTTGATGAGGGCGGGCTCGGTCAGGGCGCGCCAGACGCGGGCCGGGGAGTGGGGGAAGTCGCGGACGAGGACGACGTCGGTCTCGGCGTCGAGGGTGACGGTGAAGGCGGGGGTCATGGCTGGCTCCGGGGCGGGGTTTCGG
>NZ_JAAALA010000054.1 GCF_009905535.1 Caulobacter sp. SLTY
GGACCTGAACAACCAGGCTGAAGACCTGGACGTTGAAATGGCGGCGCTGGGCTATGCCCAGTTCATGTCCGGCGGCGCGGACGGCGCGGTGTTGCTGGCCGGCGGGGTTAGCACGGTGTCCGAGTAGATCACCTGCGAGGTCAGGATGCTGTCCGGCGAGACCCAGAGGATCTTGATCGTATCGCCCGAAGCGAACGTCAGCAGGGTCTCGTGCGGCCCGCCGGTGACCGACTGGATCGACGTGTGACCGTGCAGCTCGATCTTGTCGTTGGCGCCGAAGTTCTCGATGACATCATTGCCGTCGCCGATGCTGAACACGAAAGTGTCCGCCCCGACCCCGCCGTTCAGGGAGTCGTTGCCCTTGCCGCCGATCAGCCTGTCCGCGCCGTCGAAGCCTGCCAGGAGATCGTGCCCGCCCAGACCCCAGATCACGTCGTCGCCCAGCCCGGCGTAGAACTGGTCGTTCAGGTCCGAGAGAGCCAGCGCGTCGCGCGGATTGCCGCTGCTCGCATAGAAAACCTGGGCCGTGGCCGTGTAGCTGTTGCCGACCCCGGTGGGGAGTGGCGGCTCGCCGATCACAGGCGGCGAAGACGGGGCCGGCGGCTGCAGCGCCGGCGCCAGGGGCGGGGTGTAGTAGGCGCCCATGAAGTTCATGGGCTTGAGGTTGGTGTAGACGATGTTGTTCAGCAGCAGGGTGTCGCCGCTGCTGAAGGTGATCAGGGTGTTGGCGCCCTGCTGGGCAATGGTGGAGATATCCAGTCCGCGGATATCGAGAATGTCCTCGGCGACGTTGAAGTCGGTGATGGTGTCGGCGCCGTCGCCGACGAAGATGACGAAATAGTCCCGGCCCTCGCCGCCGGTATAGACGTCGGTCCCGGCTTGGCCGGCCAGCTGGTCGCTGCCCGCGCCGCCGTTCAGGGTGTCATTGCCCAACCCGCCGAGCAGCAGATCGTCGCCTCCACCGCCATTCAGCCGGTCGTTGCCGCCGGCCCCATCGACGCCCTCATTCTTGTTTGTGCCGCTAAAGGTATTGCCGCCGTCGCCGAACACCCGGCTGTCGCCGAAGGTGATGGTCGGCAGCTGCCATTGCTGGGTGATGGTGGCCGCCCGCACCTGTTCCACGGTGGTGTTCAGCAGGGTGATCGAGTGCTGTCCCGTCCCCGCCAGGTCGATGACCACATTGGCGCCCCGCTGGGTCATCAGGACGTCGACGTTGCCGAAGGCGTCGAGGAACAGCCGGTCGCCCTCGGAGACGTTGAAATCGCGGATCACGTCCGCTCCGTCGAGGGAGCGATAGATGAACAGGTCCGCCCCGGTCCCGCCCGTCAGGTCGTCGAAGCCGATCCCGCCGTCGATGATGTCGGCGCCCTCGCCGCCCTCGATCACATCGTCGCCGCCCCAGCCGCAGAGCACGTCGGCCCCGCCCATGCCGCGCAGGCGGTCGTTATCGGTCCCGCCGTCCAGCAGCTCGCCCTGGGCCACGCCGGTGAGGGTGTTCTTCACCTTGTAGACCGGCTGAAAGATGATGCCGGCCTCGACGTTGGCGATGGTGGTGTTGTCGAAGGCGACGAAGCCGTTGGACTCGAACAGCCGCAGGTTCACCGTCGTGCCCGACTGTTCCAGCGTGTAGAAGCCGGCGCCGGTGACCACGATGCGATCGCCCTGGGCGGCGTTGAAGTCGCTGATGACGGCGTTGTTGCTGTCCTGCGCAGACACCGGGATGAACACGAAGGTGTCGGCCCCCGCCCCGCCTTCCAGCCGCGCCAGGCTGCGGCCGAAGATCAGGGTGTCATTGCCGTCCCCGCCGTAGAGCCAGCCCTGCCCGGTCAGGATATCGTCGCCGCCCAGGCCATAGAGGGTGACGTCCTGGCCCGGCAGGGTGATGACATCGGCGGCGGCGGTCCCCGCCTGCATCGGGAAGTGGCCGTAGAGCGATTGGTCGAATTCGATCGAGCCGTAGGGGACCCGGGTCGTCGAGGTGTCGTAGGTGATCGTCAGCGCGCCGGCGTTGACGTTCTTCAGCAGAATGCTGTCACGGTCCGAGAAGGTGACCAGGGTGTCGGCGCCGACCTGGGTCTTGGACTGGTAGCCGGTGTACATCCCGACCATCAGGATGTCCTGGCCGACCGTGAAGTCCAGGATCACGTCCTTGCCGCCGGCCGGCACGATGTGGAAGGTGTCGGCCCCCGCCCCGCCCGACAGGGTGTCCGCGCCGAAGCCGCCGACGATGTAATCGTTCCCGCCGCCCCCGGCGAGACGGTCGTCGCGCGAGCCGCCGAACAGCCCATCTGCGCCGGCCCCGCCGACCACCCACCCGGACACGAACCCGCCCGTGCCGGTAAAGCTGCCGCCGTCGTCCCCGAGGAAGACGTTGCCGTCCACCGTGCCGACGTTGCTCATCCGGCCGGTCGACAGCACCACATCGCCGACCACATGGCCGGCGTTGAACACCGCCGGCCGGTGGCTGTCGATCACGTCGCCGCCGACGATGGCCAGGTCGGCGCGGATCGTGCCGGTGTTGTAGAGGGTGGCGCTGCCGTTCAGCCAGACCCCGACCGACAATCCGGCCCCGGGATCGATCGCCTCGATCAGGCCGGTGTTGATCACCCGGCTGTAGCTGGAAGCGGTCACCGCGACGTTGGCGGCGAAATCAGCCGCCGTGACCTGCGAGCGGATGATGCCCGAGGGGGCGTTGTAGAGGTCGCCATACTGGCTGGCGAGGACGCCGTAGGCCTGGGTGCGGCCGACCGCCGAGATCAGCCCGCCGTTCTCCAGTTCGAAGGGGTTGTTGGGCGGCGTCTGCGGCAGGCGGATGCCGTAGGCGATGTCGCCGGTGGCGACGATCTGCCCGAGGTTCATCACATAGGGAAAGCCGTGCGGCAGCTCGAGCCCGACCGCGACCCCGCCGGTCGCCGTGGTCGTGGCCGAGATCAGCCCGATGTTTTCCAGCGGCCCGTTGTAGCTCTCGGCCCGCACCCCGATGGCCAGCGGCCCGGCGTTGGTCAGCTTGATCTGCCCGAAATTGACGATCGCGGGGTTGGTGTTCGGCGTCGCGGGATCGCGAACCATCAGGACGGCGTACTCGCCACTGGTAAAGGCCAGCACCTCGCTCGAAGCGATCACCCGCTTCGCGGAAACCGTAATCCCCACAACGCCCCCCAAACGCCACCAGCAGGCGCACCCCGATGCGCCGCCCGGATGACGCTAGCCGATTGCCGGGATCGGGGAAAGGAGGCGCACGGCTTGCCGCCGGATGTTCTTGCTGCGCCAACGAGAGGGTCGTCTGGGATCGGGTTGCGCGAGGAGGATCGCCCAGCTTCCACCCAAACGCGCCCCCCTTCTTAACGCGCGAACTTCTGGAACTTGATCCGGTGCGGGATCAGGCTGTCCACGCCCAGCCGCCGCTTCTTGTCCTCTTCGTACATCTCGAAGTTCCCCTCGAACCATTCCACGTGGCTGTCGCCTTCGAAGGCGAGGATGTGGGTGGCCAGGCGGTCGAGGAACCAGCGGTCGTGGCTGATGACCACGGCGCAGCCGGCGAACTCTTCGAGCGCCTCTTCCAGGTTCTGCAGGGTCTCGATGTCGAGGTCGTTGGTCGGTTCGTCGAGCAGGATCAGGTTGCCGCCGGTGGCCAGGGTCTTGGCCAGGTGGACGCGGTTGCGCTCACCGCCGGACAGCAGGCCGACCTTCTTCTGCTGGTCGCCGCCCTTGAAGTTGAAGCTGCCGACATAGGCGCGGCTGTTGATCTCGCGCTTGCCGACCATCATCACGTCGGTGCCGCCGCTGATCGCCTGCCAGACGGTGTGGTTGGGGTCGAGGTCGTCGCGGCTCTGATCGACATAGGCCAGCTTCACCGTCTCGCCGACCTTGATGGTCCCGGCGTCGGGCTGTTCCTGGCCGGTGATCAGCTTGAACAGGGTCGACTTGCCGGCGCCGTTGGGGCCGATGACCCCGACGATGCCGTTCGGCGGCAGGCGGAAGTTCAGGCCCTTGAACAGGACCTTGTCGCCGTATTCCTTCTCCAGGTCGGTGACCTCCAGGACCACGTTGCCCAGGCGCGGGCCGGGCGGGATCTGAATGACCGCATAGCTCTGGGCCTGCCGGCTGTTTTCCTGCTCGCGGACCATCTCGTCATAGGCGGCCAGACGGGCCTTGGACTTGGCCTGGCGGGCCTTGGCGCCGGAGCGCACCCATTCCAGTTCGCGGGTCAGGGCGCGCTGGCGGGCCTCGGACTCCGACTGCTCCTGGACGACGCGCTTCTGCTTCTGCTCCAGCCAACCGCTGTAGTTGCCCTCGAAGGGGATACCCTTGCCGCGGTCCAGTTCCAGGGTCCACTTGGTCACCTGGTCGAGGAAGTAGCGGTCGTGGGTCACGAGGATGACGCAGCCCGGGAAGGCCTCCAGGTGATGCTGCAGCCAGGCCACGGACTCGGCGTCCAGGTGGTTGGTCGGTTCGTCGAGCAGCAGCATGTCGGGCTTGCTGAGCAGCAGCCGGGCCAGGGCCACGCGGCGCTTTTCACCGCCCGACAGCTTGGTCACGCCGGCGTCGTTGGGCGGACAGCGCAGGGCGTCCATGGCCATCTCGATGCGGCTATCGATGTCCCACAGGTTCTCGGCGTCGATGCGTTCCTGGAGGGTGGTCATCTCCTCCATCAGCTCGTCGGTGTAGTTCTCGGCCATCTCGACCGCGATGGCGTTATAGCGGTCGAACACCGTCTTCTCGTCGCACCAGGCGATAACATTTTCCCAGACGGTCTTGCTGTCGTCGAGGTGGGGCTCCTGCTCCAGGTAGCCGCGCTTGACGCCGTCGGCGGCCTTGGCCTCGCCGTTGAACTCCTTGTCGATGCCGGCCATGATCTTCAGCAGGGTCGACTTACCCGAGCCGTTGACCCCGACCACGCCGATCTTGGCGTCCGGATAGAACGACAGCCAGATGTTCTCGAACACCTTCTTGCCGCCTGGATAGGCCTTGGTCAGGCCCTGCATTTGAAAGATGTATTGGGCGGCCATGGGGGCGCTCGGCTTTCGTATTTCGCTATGCGGGAGTTGGGCGCGGGATGTAGCGACCGCGAGGGGGGAAGGCAATGGCGCCGGGCCTCCGACAGGGTCAGGTTAAGGATTTGGAACGTGCCAACGCGCCGGTTCCGTGGAATCCATGGGCCGGGGCGACACGAAGAAGAGATGCTGAAGACGATGCGACTGACCGCCTGCCTTTCCGCCGCCGCGCTGCTGGCCAGCGGCCTGGCCGCCGCCGCCGCCGACCTGGCCAGCCTCGACCAGTTGCAGGGCGACTGGGCCGTGGGCAAGGGCAGCGTCTTCACGGTCAGCGGTTCCAGCGGCCGGATGTCGAAAGTGTCGGCCAGCGACCGCAAGGCCGGCTATTCCGAGGGCGACCTGCTGGTCCAGGGCCTGACCTATCGCGGCAATATCGAGCTCAACAACGGCGATCTGCGCGCCCGCTATACCGGGACCTGCCGCTCGCCCACCGCCGGCCCGGGCAAGGTGCAGTGGGTGGTCAGCGACTGTGAGCTGCGGCTGATCCTGCCGGCCAAGCTGAGCGCCGACTATCGCCTGTCGACCGAGAACGGCAGCCCGCTGATCGCCAGCAGCCGCTCGCCCGGCGGCAAGACCACGACGGCCGCCGCCCCGCCCGTCAATGTCGGCCTGCCCGCCTCCCCGGCTCCGTCGCCGGCGGCCGTTCCGGAAGACCCCAACAATACCTGGGCGCGCCGAAGCATGAACCCGGACGAGCTGGCCGCCCAGGACGCCGGCACCGCCCGCGCCAACGCCCAGATCAACGCCAACAACGCCGCCGTCGAAGCCCGCAACCGCAAGGCCGCCGCCGACTACGCCGCCGCCCAGGCGGCGCGAGAGGCCAAGATCCGGGCCGACCAGGCCGCGTACGACAAGGAAATGGCCGACTACCAGGCCCGCGTCGCCGCCACCGAGGCCGCCAACGCCAGGGCCCGCGCCCAGTGGGAAGCCGATGTCGCGGCCTGCAAGGCCGGCGATCGCACGCGGTGCGCCGCGCCCAAGTAAGGGGTCAGAGCAGGGGTCGCGGCGCCAGCGGCTGGTCGTAGTAGTCGGCCAGGCTTTCGAGCGCCTTGGGGTTGAGAATCTCCAGTCGCCCCCTGCGGAAGCGGAACAGGCCCCGCTTCTCCAGCCGGCCGAGCGTCTCGTTGACGTGCGCCCGCGACAGGCCCAGCGCGTCGGCCAGATGCGTCTGTCGCAAGGGCGTCTCCAGCACGCCATCGCTGGCCATGCCGATCACCGCCGCCCGCTTGTAGAGATAGAGCAGCAGGGTGGCGATCCGCTCCATGGCCGTACGCCGCCCGACCGACAGCAGAGTCTCGTCGACCAGGCCTTCCTCATGCGCCGTCAGCCATGTGACGTCGAAAGCCAGCTCAGGGTAGCCACGATAGAGGTCCCACATCTTCGACCGCGCCAGCCGGCAGAACACCGTCGTCCCCATCGATTCCACGCCATGGGCCGCCTCGCCCAGGAAGTTGGCCTGCACGCCGATCAGGTCGCCGGGCAGCAGGAAGTTGAGGATCTGCCGCCGCCCGTCCGGCAGGGTCCGATAGCGGAAGGCCCAGCCCGACAGCAGGGTGTAAAGCGGCGTCTCAGCGGCGCCCTCGGCGGTGACCACCTCTGACGGCTCGAAGGTCTCTTCGCCCGTCTTCATCGTCTGGATGAAGTCGATCTGCTCGGGCGTGCCCGTCTTGAACGCCGGCTGGCGCCGGTGCGGACAAGCCCGGCACGGAATTTCACTCATGGCGTAAGCCGCCCCCGGATTTTGATCGCCCTCGAATCCCATTGAAGGGACAAGCGGCTTGAAGGCAAGCTGGTGTTTCGGGAGGTCCCATGCGTCCTTTGCGCGCTATAGCCCTGTCGCTGGCCTTTGCCGCCGGCGTGCTTCTGTTGCTCGGGGCGACCTTCGCCTACCTCAAGTCCGCCGCCTGACCGGAGACAACAAGATGCGCCCCCTGCTCGCCCTGGCGCTCGCCGCCGCCCTGCCGCTCTCGGTGGCCGCCCAACCGGCCAGCCACGAGGATCAGGTCCGCGCCTACATCGCCCGCGCCGACGCCGTCGACGGCCGGATCGGCTCCATCCTGCGCCGCGATCCCACCGCCCTGGACCAGGCCCGCCGCGCCGACCAGCGGGACCGCGCCAAGCCGCACCCGCCCTCGCTCAACGGCCTGACGCTGCTGATCAAGGACAATATCGACGTCGCCGGCATGCCCAACACAGCCGGCTCCCTGGCCCTGAAGGACAACGTCCCGGCCAAAGACGCGCCCTTCGTCGTCCGGCTGCGCAAGGCGGGGGTGGTGATCCTGGGCAAGACCAACCTCTCCGAATGGGCCAACATCCGTTCCTCCCGCTCGCTCAGCGGCTGGAGCGCGGTCGGCGGACAGACCCGCAACCCCTACGATCCGGCCCGCAGCCCCTGTGGCTCCTCCTCCGGCTCGGGCGCGGCGGTGGCGGCGGGCCTGGCCTGGGCCGCCATCGGCACGGAGACGGACGGCTCGATCACCTGTCCGGCGGCGGTCAATGGGCTGGTGGGCCTCAAGCCGACGGTGGGCCTCGTCTCCCGCACCGGCGTCATCCCGATCAGCGCCAGCCAGGACACGCCCGGCCCGATGACCACCACGGTCACAGACGCGGCCCGCCTGCTCACCGCCATGGCCGGTTCAGACCCCGCCGATGCGGCGACGAAGGACGCCGACCAGCGCAAGGCCGACTATGCGGCCGGTCTCGACCCGAACGCGCTCCGGGGCAAGCGGATCGGCGTGATGCGATATGCCGCCGGCTTCCACGCCGACACCGATGTCGCGTTCGAGGCCGCGCTCCAGGTGCTGCGCGACCAGGGCGCCGTCCTGGTCGAGATCAAGGACTTCCCGAACCGCCGCGAGATCGGCGGCCACGAACTGGTCATCCTGCTCACCGAGCTGAAGGTCGGGCTGGCCGACTACCTCGCCACCACCGACCCCGAGAGGGTCAAGGTCCGCACCCTCGCCGATGTGATCGCCTTCAACCGCGCCAACGCGGCCCAGGAACTGGCCCTCTTCCCCCAGGACCTGTTCGAGCAGGCCGAAAGGACCAACGGCCTCGCCGACCCCGCCTATCTGAAAGCCAAGGCCGAGGCCGATCGCCTGGCCCGAGGCGGCCTCGACAAGCTGATGGCGGACAACGATGTGGTGGCCCTGGTCGGCCCGACCTTGGGGCCCAGCTGGCTGATCGACCCGGTGCTGGGCGACCGCTACGTCGGCGGCGGGGCGGGGAACGCCGCGGCCGTGGCCGGGTACCCGCACCTGACCGTGCCGATGGGCCTGGCGAAAGGGATGCCGGTGGGGCTGAGCTTCATCGGCCCGAAATGAAGCGAGGCGATACTCCTGCAGCTGGGCTACGCCTACGAACAGGCGTCGAAGGCGCGGGTGGCGCTGGCCCTCTGAGGCATGGAAAGTCCTCCCTCGCGCGAAGCGTGGGGGAGGCTTTTAGTCCTTCCGCCCCCAGCGTTTCTTGGGCGGCGGCGGGGCCTTTTCCGGCGGCAGGGCGACGGGCGCCCCGTCGCGCTGGTAGCCGAACTCGTAGCCGTCGCCTTCCCAGCCGCGGCGATAGCCCCCGCTCCAGCCGCCGCGTTCACGCAGCGAAGTGGGCAGGTTCCGGCTGCTCATGCAGTAAAGGCCGCGGTCGAACCGCGCGCGCCAGCACTCGCTATCCCAATAGACCCAGTTGTCCTGCAGCTCGAGGGTAGCGCCCTGCTCGGCATAGGCCGGCCGTCCGCCGCCGTAGAAGCGGTTCTGGGTGAACCGAGCCCGGCCCGACGAGATGTAGGCGCCGATCTCCCGCGCCCCGATCGCCGATTCCCGCACCGTCAGGCTGGCGCCCGCCGAGATCACCCCGCGCTGGGCGTCGCAGATCCGGCTGCGGGCGATGTCGACCACCGCGCCCCGCTCAAGATGGAGGCCGGTGTTCCAGCCACAGGCGGTGATGTTGCGCACGGTCAGCGTACCGGTGCCGCTGCGCAGGCCGCGGACCAGCAGGCCCACGTCGCCGGGCGTCTCGCCGCCCCGCGCCATGATCCCCACCTGCTCCAGCCGGGACTCGCCGTTGCCGGGCGTCAGGTCCAGGCCGCCGGCTTCGCCGGAGATGCGGCTGCGGGCGATGTCGATCACCGCCCCCTCGATCAGCACCGCCGGGTCCCAGCTCTTCGCCTCGATCACGCTGTCGCGCATGATCACCTTGCCGCCCGAGGCATAGACCGCGGACGCATCGCCCCAGTACTCGACCGTGGTCCGCACCAGGGCCACCTCGGCGTCCCAGGCCTCGATGCAGGGCATCCGCCCGCCATTCTGGGTCTTGAAGGTCAGGTCGCGCAGTTCCACGCCCTTCACGCCCGACGCGATCCGGATGCAGGCCATGCCGGCGTCCGGCGTGATGGTGGCGGAGGTGTACTGGCTCTCGGAGAAGATCGAGGCGCCTTCCCCGGCGATGATCACCGGGTTCTCGACAACGATGGTCTCCTTACAGGCCGCCGCGCCCCGGATGTAGAGGATGCCGCCATCCTCCAGGGTCTGCAGCGCGTCGGACACCGGCGTCGGCGACCCCTCCTGGTAGTAGCCGTCGTCGTACCCGCCCGAACCGTTGCCGTAGCCGCCGCCATTCCCGTTGGAGTAGCCGTTGCCGTTCGAATAGCCGTTGCCGCTGGATGGCGGCGGCCCGCCGCGGAGAGTCTCCGCCTGCCCGGTCGATCCGGCGATGTAGGAGCCGTTGCCGCAATCGACCACCGCCACGGCCTGGTCGCGCGGATAGGGGATGTTGTCGGGATAGTAGGTCCCGTTCGGCCGGCGAGGCCGCTTGCCCCACTTGTACTTGCCCGGCCGCCACTTGTCGGGCCGATACCGGGGCTTCAGCGGGGGATTGATCAGGCCGCCGAAGTTGGGCCGGATCTGCTGGTCGACCTGGGCCTCCGGCATGGCCGATACCGGCCCCGGCGAGGCGGTCAGGCCCAGGCCGACGGCGGTCGCCGCCGCCAGCGCCAGACGGAACGAGGGGGAACGCTTCTTCATCACCGATACTCCCCACGGCGCTGCTGCTGCCGGTTCTCGCGCGACACCTGGCTCAGCACCTGCTGCAGCCGCCCCGCCGAGGGCTTGAAGCCCGACAGCGCCGCCCCGACCTGATAGACCACAGCGTCGGCCTTGTTCTGATCAGCCACCCCGTCCATCCCCAGCGAGAAGAAGGTCGACATGGCGTACTTGGCCTCGGCCGAGCCCTGCTTGTCCGCCTCCGAATACCAGTAGAAGGCCCGCGCATAGTCGCGCCGCACCCCCACCCCTTCGGAGTACATGACCGCCAGCACCAACTGGGCCTTGGGCGAGCCGTTGACCGCCGCGTACTGGATGGCCCGGACCTTCTCGATCGGCGTCAGCCGGCCGGTCGGCTCGCGACCCAGCATCTGCTGGAAGGTCTGCATGTCGCCCGGATAGAGGTCTTCCTCGCGCTTCACCGCGACGGGCGTCACCCGCAGATAGGTCAGCGCCTCGGCGATATGCACGAACGGCAGCTCGCGCAGCCGGTCCAGCGCCACGTCGGTGGCCTCATCGCGCCAGTTGCTCTCGTCGACATGCGGCACGCCGCTGCCCGGCGCGTCCGGCGGATAGAATTCGTACGGCGGGGTCCAGCGCTTGGCCTTGGACTCCACGAAACTGCCGAAGCCGCCTCGTTCCGGCGTGGACCGCTCGAAGTCCTTCAGCATCACATAGGCGCCGATGTCGCCCGTCTGGACCGCCAGGAAATTGTACAGATAGGCGTCCACGTCGTTGCGCGGGAACAGGTTGATGACCGACGGCGTGCCCGGCTTGTAGGGCCGCCCGCGCGCCGCCAGGGCCTCCCGATTGTCGGACGGCTCGCCGAAGATGCCGAAGCCGTCGTCATGGATCCGCGCCAGCGTCCGGAAGCCCTCGGCTCCCTGGCTGGACAGCACATAGACCACCCGCGATCGAACCTTGTCCTGCTCGCCCGAATCCATCCGACCCAGCAGCCGGTCCAGGGTCATGTAGGCGTTGCGCCGCTCCACCGCCCGGCAGTGGTCGAAGCGCCCGGCGCCCTGGGTGTCGCCGCTGCTGCCCCTGCGGGGCTGGGCCGAGACCTGGGCGTAGCCGTCCGGGTTGGTCAGCGCCATGGTGTACCAGACGGCCGCCTCGACGGGGTCATCCAGGTTCCGGTCCACCGCCCGCTGGCCTTCATACCGCCGCCCCAGCTCGAGCTGCGAGAAGAAGTCGCCCCGGAAGGCGCCGCGCCGCAGGGTGCGAATCTCCTGTTGCTGGGCGTTGAACTGGGGACTGGCCACGGTGGCAAGCTGAGGACGCGGGCAGGCCGCATCCCCCTTCTTGCCCCACAGGTTGGGCGCGGCGTCACAGCCGAACAGCGGGAGGATCATCGCCGCCAGGGCGACGCCCATGACGACACCCCTCATCTTTGAAGGTTGTTTCACAGGACTCGAATCGTTGAACGCGCTCACCGGGACCACGGCAAGGGCTTCGGCATGTTCGGCTTCGTGCATCGCAAGCCCCCCATAAGCCCGCCGTTAACCATAATTACAAAGGCACAATTCGCCCTGTACCCCTGACCTGTCAAGGCTCGCGCCCCAGGTCGCCCATACCGTCCATCTGCGCACCTGAAGCAGGAATGAACGACATTCACCCAACAAGGGAATTTACCGTTGGCCGAACGCGGGTCCGCCTCCGAACAAAACATATTACGTCTATAATTTGCCTTGATTGACGCGCGAACTCGGCGGCGAACTAAACCAGCAGAGGGGAATCGCCATGTTCGCAACCGCCCGCCTTCGTACCGTAACGGCCGGGGCGCTCTGCGTCCTGATCGCCGCCGGCACGCCGACCACGGCCGTCATGGCGGGGCCTCCCAGCGACGGGAAGCCGACTCCCGAGGCCTGCGCTGATCTGGGGTTCAGGGCCCAGGGGGACTACGGTGACGTCGGCGCCCTGACCATTACCGGTTCGCGGCAATCTCAATCCAATTTCACCCAGAGCGCGCCGGTCGCGGTGACTTCGGAAAGCGGTATCGCCCCGGCCGTTACGGTACGAAGGCGGGCGGTTGCGAACATGGCG
>NZ_JAAALA010000055.1 GCF_009905535.1 Caulobacter sp. SLTY
GGCATGATCATCAGGTCGATCACCCGCCGCCGGAAGCCCCGCGCCGGGTGATCGACCTGATGATCATGCCCTGATCAGCGCGGACGTTTATCGACGTCCTCGCCCTGCTCCCGCTTCCACCGCAACATGGCCTGGCTGTGATGCGCCAGCTCTTCCAGCGCCACCATCTTGCGTCGCGCCATCTCGATCCGCGCGCGGCGGTCCTGCGCCTTCCGCTCGGCGGCCGTCAGGCCGGCCGGACAGGCTCCCCGGCAGGGAACCGAGCAGGTTGATTCCGCTTCCAGGTCCTTGGTCACCGCCTCGACACAGGCGGTCTGGTCGTCCCGCTCCTGCTGCTCCAGCCGCAGGACTTCAAGGTTCAGATTGCCGTAAGCCCTCCAGGCGACCGCCGTGATCGCGTGGTGGACCTCGGCCGTGGTCATTGGCGGCTCGCCGTCCTGGACCAGGGGGATCCAGGCCTTGGGCCAGACCATCTCCCAGGGCTGGGGGTTGATCGTCAGGCTGCGGACCATGGCCGCCTCCCAGTCCTTCTGGTGCTGCGGACGGATGTCGGCCGGCGGCGGGTCGCCGTGGGCCGGAGGGTGAGCGCCCGCCGCCGCGGCGCTCAGCAAAACGGCCAACAAGCCCGTCAGAACTCGCATCCCCCGCCGTTTCATTACAGCCCCTTCATGTGACGCCCCCGGAAGGATGCCCTAGGGTCCGTGGCAAGAATAGGACTCTGGAGCTCCAACGCTGTGCAACGCAGAACCTTCCTCGCGGCTTCCGTCGCCATGACCGCAACCGCCGCCGCCCGCCCGGGCTTCGCCTTCGCCGAAACCAACCCCGTGATCGCCCCCTACACCGGCCCGTTCGGCGGGGTGCCCCACTTCGACAAGGTGAAGGTCGCCGACTTCACACCGGCGCTCGAAGCCGCCATGGCCGAGAACGACGCCCAGATCGCGGCTATCGTCGCCAACAAGGCCAAGCCGACCTTCGACACCGTCATCGCGCCGCTGGAAGACGCTGGCCGGGCGCTCGGCCGCGCCTACCGCTACTACGGCGTCTGGAGTTCCAACCTGAGCTCGCCGGAATTCCAGGCGGTGGAGGGCGAGATGGACCCGAAGCTGGCCGCCTATCAGGACAAGATCAATCAGAACGCCGCCCTCTTCGCCAAGGTCGAGGCGGTCTACAACAGCCCCGACAAGGCCAAGCTGACCCCCGAGCAGCAGCGGGTCACCTGGGTCTGGTACGACGGTTTCGTCCGCTCGGGCGCCAAGCTGAGCCCCGACGCCAAGAAGCGGGTCGCGGCGATCAACGAAGAGCTGGCCGGCCTCTACACCCAGTTCAACAAGAACCTGCTGGCCGACGAGAGCACCTACATCGAGCTCAGCAACGCCGACCTCGAAGGCCTGCCCGCGCCTCTGATCGACGGGGCCCGCGCCTCGGCCAAGGCCAAGGGGCTGGATGGCAAGGCGATCATCGTCAACACCCGCTCCAGCGTCGATCCCTACCTGACCTACTCGCCGGTGCGCGCCACCCGCGAGAAGGTCTGGAAGGCGTTCGTCGGCCGGGGCGACAATGGCGGCGCCACCGACAACAACGCCATTATCAGCAAGATCCTCAAGCTGCGGGTCGAGCGGGCCAAGCTGCTGGGCTATCCGACCCACGCCCACTGGCGGCTGGAAAACGCCATGGCCAAGACGCCTGAGCGGGCCATGGAACTGATGGAGGCGGTGTGGACGCCGGCCGTGGCCGCCGTAAAGCGCGACGTGGCCGACATGCAGGCGATCATCGATGCGGAGAAGGGCGGCTTCAAGCTGGCCCCCTGGGACTACCGCTTCTATGCCGAGAAGGTGCGTAAGGCGAAGTACGACCTCGATCTGAACGAGGTGAAGCCCTACCTCGAGCTCAACAACATGCGCGAGGCGATGTTCTTCGCCGCCAACAAGCTGCATGGCTTCGAGTTCAAGCCGGTGACCGGCGTGCCCGTCTTCCACCCCGACGTGAAGGTCTGGGAAGTGACCCGCAAGGGCCAGCACGTCGGCCTCTGGTACTTCGATCCCTTCGCTCGCGAGGGCAAGCGGTCGGGCGCCTGGATGACCGACTACCGCACCCAGGAAACCTTCAAGGGCAAGATCACCACCCTGGTCAGCAACAACTGCAACTACATCCAGGCTGGCGAAGGCAAGCCGGTGCTGATCAGCTGGGACGACGCCGAGACCATGTTCCACGAGTTCGGCCACGCCATCCACGGCCTGTGCTCGGAGGTGGTCTATCCGTCGGTCTCGGGCACCAACGTGGCGCGCGACTATGTCGAGTTCCCCAGCCAGCTGAACGAGAAGTGGCTGACCACCCCGGAGGTGATGGAAAAGTACATCATCCACTACGAGACCAAGAAGCCGATCCCAAAGGAACTGGTCGACAAGATCGAGAAGGCCGGGACGTTCAACCAGGGCTTCATCACGGTGGAATATCTGGCCAGCGCCCTTATCGACATGAAGCTGCACCTGGCCGGCGACGTGACCATCGACCCGGACAAGTTCGAACGCGAGGAACTGGCGAAACTCGGCATGCCCGAGGAGATCGTCATGCGTCACCGCACCCCGCAGTTCGGGCATGTCTTCTCGAGCGACGGCTATTCGGCCGGCTACTATAGCTACCTGTGGTCGGACACCCTGACCGCCGACTGCTGGGAAGCCTTCGTCGATGCGGGCAGCGCCTATGACCGGCCGACGGCCGACCGGCTTTACGCGACCATCATGAGCCAGGGCAACCGCAAGGACCCGGCGCAGCAGTACCGCGATTTCCGCGGTCGCGACCCGCAGATCGGCGCCCTGATGCGCAGCCGGGGCTTCCCGGACAAGGCGTGATCCAGACTTGAGCTATCGGGGCCGCGGCGATCTCGTCGCGGCCCTTTTTCTTGCGAGTCAGGCTGGACGGGCGTCGAAATACCAGCCGCCGGTTCGCAGGGCGAGGACGCTGATCCGCACGTCGCCTATCCGCACCGAGCCGTCCTTGCGACCGGCGAGCAACCGCATCGCTGCCTGGCGCCGAGCCTCCGGCGCTCCACGCGCCGCCGCATCGATCAGGACCGACATTTCCCGCGCCGCCTCCGCGCTGGTCTTGCCCATGACATCGGCATTGATGTTGACCAGCCGGCCCTTCACGCCACAGACCCGCCAGAAGGCGCCGGCGGCGATACTCCGGCAGTCGAGGCCGTCCTGTTCGAAGCTGCTCCATTCGGCAGCCAGCACGGGGCCGCGAGACTGTTCGATCCGCAGCATCGCCTGATCCATGGTGCGCGGGAAACCCGGGCCGCCCATCCGTTTCTCCAGCCCCGGCGCCTGCAGTCTGTTCCACAGTCGCTCTGCGCCCGGTTGCAGCACGATCAGGGCGATGGCCCCGACGATGATCGCTCCGGTCTTTCCGTTGAGCGGCAGGTTCGGCTTGCGGCGTTCAGAGGGTGGAAAAGGGCGAGTCACCCGCCGATCGGACGAGCCCGGCGCGCGTTCGTCAACCGGCTTGCCTCCCCCGCCGAAACCGACCACCACAGCAGGATGAAGATCACCGGCATCGACCACATCGTCCTGCGGGCCAACGACCAACAGCGGCTGATCGACTTCTACACCGGTGTGCTGGGCCTTGCCGTCGAGAAGCGGCAGGACGCCATCGGCCTGGTCCAGCTACGCGCCGGCTCCAGCCTGATCGACATCGTTTCGGTGGAGGGGCGGCTAGGCCGGATGGGTGGCGCGGGGCCAGGCGCGGAGGGCCGCAACCTCGACCATGTCTGCCTGACGGTCGCCGGCTTCGACCTTGAGGCCGTCAAGGCGCATCTTGCAGCCCATGGCGTTGCGGTCGGCGAGGAAGGGCTGCGCTACGGCGCCGGCGGCGAGGGGCTTAGCGTCTATCTCCGGGACCCGGAGGGAAACGGGCTGGAACTGCGGGGCCAATAGCGAGATGCGGGCTTGATGTGCCCGCCCGCATGGGGAAGTTTGATCGCGATTTGGGGGCTCGTCATGCGCAACACCATCACCGCAGCGGCCGTGGGAGCCTGCATCTTGACCCTGGCGCAAACGGCGCCGGCCGTCGCCGCCGACGAGGTTCTGACCGCCCGCAAGTGCACCGTGGCGATCCGCAACAGAATCTCCGGCGGTAAGCGGACTTGCGAGCAACTCACCCTTCGCCGGGACGTCCCAAACGGGCGGCTGGAGATCCTCATTACCTTTCCGGACGGCTTCAGGCTGGCCGTGGCCGGACCATTCTTGGAGATGGACCCGCTGACGACCCTGGTGACCCCCGACCGCGTTGTCTGGGCCAATCCTGGCCAGACCAACCCGGAGGTCGCCACCAACACGCCTGAACGGCCGGTGGTGAAGGGGCGCTGCCTGATCAAGGACTTCCATCGCACCGATATGATCGGCGCGGTTGTTTGCGAACTGGGCAGCCCAATGGGCCGGATCGACATCGAGTTCGAAACGCCCCGACCGCCGAAATGAGCAAGCCTCGAAGCCTTTTCAGAGGGTAGCGCCACAACATGGCGCAACTCCGAGAGGTTGTGATAGGCCGCTGTGGGCCAGCGCGTTGGGCGCCGGGAAGGGGGAGCTTTCATGGCGAGGATGACCGCGCGAACCGACGATGGGCCGGGTCTCCGGGATGACAATGGCCGGCTGTTCCAGATTCTGGCTCTGACCGCCTTGGCCGCGGCGCTTGCCTCTGGCTTTGCAGTCAGTCGCATCCACCTCCCGCCGAAGTATACGTCCCTGCCGCTTCACGACAGCGCGCCCTGGGCGATCCTGTGCATGATGCTGGTCTCGGTGGTCGGATTCCTCGCTCTCTACCGGTTTGCGCTGCGAGGGCAGGGCCGGTTCGTCGGTGGGTTGGGCCTGGCCGTGGTCCTCGCTGCGGCCGGCATCGGCGGGACCTTCGCGCTGTACACCATCACCGCCCCTCGCACCGAGGTCCGGTCTTTGCTCTCGCTTACGGAGACAGGGCTGGCGCATGACGACGCCGACCTTGTGGTCAGCCACACCCAACAGCTTCAAGCGATAGATCCCGACGCACGACTCTCGCCCCTCGAGCTCGGTCGGACCCGCGGCCTTGCCGCCGCCCGCAAGGCCGTGACCGACGCCATCGGCCGGATAGAAGGGGCGCGGGCGGCCTATGGCCAGCTTGTGGCAAATGCGCGGACCGCCCTGCTGCACGAGCCCTATGCCGCCGATCTGGTTGAGGAGGCGAGAGGAAGGGTCGAGACCCGTCATCAGACCTTGAGCCCCTACTGGGATCTGCAGGATGCGTATGCGGCTCTTCTGCGGGAGCAGCTGACCCTGCTCGAGACCCGCCGCTGGCGAGTCATTGACACAGCCATCGTCTTCTCCGATCCGGCCGATCAGAAGGCCTATGAGGCGCTGTTGGCCCGTCGGGCGCGTCTATCGCAGACCATTGATGCGGAAGCCGAACTTCGGAAAGACTGGGTCATTTGAAATAGCTGCCGCAGGTCTGCGGCGGTGATCCGGCTCGAGGGATGCCCCGTCAGGGGACGAGGCCGGCGGCCAACAGCCTACGCCGCCCCTGTTTTGTTGACGTCGGCGCCCATTTCGCCCATAAGCGCGCCCTTCCGGCGCAATCTGCCAGCGCCCTCCCCCGTCACGACCCCGATACCCATATCGGACGAGGACGGAGAGGACCCCCGTCGACGCGAACGTCCACGGGGGCTGGTCGTGTTGTGCGTTTGGATCGCTTGCCGATCCGGACAACGGAAGAGGTCGGTCCGCCTTGGCGGACCGCTGGAGCGATGAATGTTTGAAGGCCTTACAGATCGGCTGAGCGGCGTCTTCGACCGCCTGTCCGGACGCGGCGTCCTCAGCGAGAAGGACGTCGACGAAGCGCTGCGCGAGGTTCGCGTCGCGCTGCTTGAGGCCGACGTCGCCCTGCCGGTGGTCAAGGACTTCATCAGCAAGGCCCGTGAGGAAGCCACCGGCGAGGCGGTGATCCGCTCAATCCGCCCCGCCGACCAGGTGGTGAAGATCGTCTACGACGGCCTGGTGGAGATGCTCGGCGGCGAGGAGCCCGTGGGGCTCAACATCGCTATCAACCCGCCCAGCGTCATCCTGATGAGCGGCCTGCAGGGCTCGGGCAAGACGACCACCTCGGCCAAGCTGGCCCTGCGCCTCAGCAAGATGGACCGCAAGAAGGTCCTGATGGCCTCGCTCGACACCCGCCGCCCGGCGGCGATGGAGCAGCTGGCCACCCTGGGCAAGCAGGTCGAGGTCGACACCCTGCCCATCGTGGCGGGCCAGTCGGCCGTCGATATCGCCAAGCGCGCGATGAGCGCCGCCAAGCTGGGCGGCTACGACATCCTGATCCTCGACACCGCCGGCCGGACCACGCTGGACGAGAGCATGATGGCCGAGGCGGCCGAGATCGCGAAGATCTCCAACCCCGCCGAAACCATCCTGGTCGCCGACAGCCTGACCGGCCAGGACGCGGTTCGCACCGCCAAGGCCTTCCACGAACGCCTGCCGCTGACCGGATTGATCCTGACCCGCGCTGACGGCGATGGGCGAGGCGGCGCGGCCCTGTCGATGCGGGCGGTTACGGGCCTGCCGATCAAGTTCCTCGGCGCCGGGGAAAAGGTCGAGGCCCTCGACGTCTTCGACGCCCGCCGCGTCGCTGGCCGCATCCTGGGCCAGGGGGACATTGTCGCCCTGGTCGAGAAGGCCGCCACCGACCTCGACCAGGCCAAGGCCGAGGCGATGGCCAAGCGCCTCGCCAAGGGTCAGTTCGACCTCGACATGCTGTCCGACCAACTCTCCCAGATGCAGCGGATGGGCGGCATGGAAGGGCTGATGGGCATGCTGCCCGGCGTGCAGAAGATGAAGGGCCAGATCGCGGAAGCCGGCCTGAACGACAAGTCGATCAAGCGGCAGCAGGCGATCATCAGCTCGATGACCAAGACCGAGCGCAAGAAGCCCGACATCCTGGCCGCCTCGCGCAAGCGCCGCATCGCCGCCGGCGCTGGCGTCGATGTGGCCGAGGTCAACCGCCTGCTGAAACAGCATCGCCAGATGGCCGACGCCTTCAAGATGATGAGCAAGAACGGCGGCAAGGGCTTTGCCAAGATGGCCGGCATGCTCGGTGGCGGCGGCGGCATGGATCGCCTCAAGGCCCTGGGCGGCGGCAAGATGCCCGACATCGATCCGGCTGAACTCGAAAAGCAGCTGAAGGGCCTGGGTGGGCCCGGAGGCTCTCTCCCCAACATGCCCGGCCTTCCCGGCCTGGGCGGACCCAACTTCAACCCGTTCAAAAAGAACTAGACCCTAAGGACTGTTGTTATGCTGAAAATCCGTCTGGCCCGTGGCGGCACCAAGAAGCGCCCCTACTACTCGATCGTCGTGGCCGACAGCCACTCGCCGCGCGATGGCCGCTTCATCGAGAAGGTCGGGACCTACAACCCGCTGCTCAAGAAGGACGACCCGGCCCGCACGACCCTGAAGCTGGAGTCGATCGAAGCTTGGCTCAAGAAGGGCGCGCAGCCGACCGACCGCGTTGCTCGTTTCCTGGCCAAGGAAGGCCTGGTGAAGTGGGAGCACGGCAACAACCCCAACAAGGGTAAGCCGGGCAAGAAGGCCGAGGAACGCGCTGAAGAGCGCGCCAAGCGCGAAGAAGAGCGCGCCGCCGCCGCCGCTGAAGCCGCCGCCAACCCGCCGGCCCCCGAGCCGGAACCGGAAGTCGAAGCCCCGGCCGCCGAAGAGGCTCCGGCCGCTGAAGCCACCGCCGAGGAAGCCGCTCCGGCTGCTGAAGAGGCCCCGGCCGCTGAAGCGGCTCCGGAAGCCCCGGCTGCTGAAGAAGCCCCGGCCGCCGACGCCGGCGAAGAGAAGACCGAAGGCTAAGCCTTATCCAGGCTGGCTTTCGAGCGAGCGGCGGCCTTGCGGTCGCCGCTCGTTTCGTTTCCAACACCGCTCATGTCCAACCTTCTTCTCATCGGCCGGGTCGGCGGCGCCCATGGCGTGCGCGGCGAGGTGCGGATCAGCACCTTCACGGCCGACCCGCTGGCCATCGCCGACTACAAGGTTCTCAAGAAGGCCGACGGCTCCCCGGCCCTGACCATCACCTCGGCGCGCGCCTCGAAGGGCGGCGTGGTCGCCCGCTGCAAAGGCATCGACAGCCGCGACCAGGCAGAGGCCCTGCGCGGCCTGGCCCTGCACATCGACCGCGCCGACCTGCCCGAGCCGGAGGAGGACGAGTTCTACCTTGCCGACCTCATCGGCCTGTCCGCCGAGACGCCGGAGGGCCAGCGGCTCGGCCGGGTCAAGTCCGTGCAGGACTTCGGGGCCGGCGATATCCTGGAGATCGACCCGGCCGAAGGCGGCCCGACCTGGTACCTGAGCTTTACGCGAGAGGCCGTGCCGACGGTCGACATCGCCGGCCGGCGGCTGGTGGTCGTGCGCCCCACCGAGATCGAAGCCAAGCCCGAAGACGCCGAAGAAGGCTAGGCCTTCACCCGCATCAGGCATTCCTGCGCCACCGAGGCGGCCAGGCGGCCGTCCTGGGTGTACATCTCGCCCCGGATGAACCCGCGGCCCTGCGAGGTGCTGGGGCAATCCTGGTCGAACAGCAGCCAGTCG
Source organism: Caulobacter sp. SLTY (assembly GCF_009905535.1). GTDB lineage: Bacteria > Pseudomonadota > Alphaproteobacteria > Caulobacterales > Caulobacteraceae > Caulobacter. The sequence continues at coordinate 8,604 of NZ_JAAALA010000055.1, forward strand.
TTGAAGTCGACCGGGCGGTGGAACCACATGGCGTGGTCCAGGCTGGCCGATTGCAGGCCCGGCGTCTGCCAGGTCAGGCCATGCACCCGCAGCGCCGTCTCCATGAACGCCATGTCGCTCGCATAGGCCAGGCAGGCCTGCTGGAGCTTCACCTCGGGGCCGATCGGCGCCTTGGCCCGCATCCACACCTGCTTGCGCGGCGGCTTGGGCACCGGCTTGAACATGTGCTGCGGATCGGGCCACCGCAGGTCGATGGGGCGCGGGCGCGACATCTGCTGTTTCATCTGCTCGGGCATGCGGTCGCCGTACTTGGCCAGCAGCTGGTCCAGCTCGGTCTTCACCGACTCCGGATCGGGATGCTCGGGCATCGGCGACTGGTGCTCCAGCCCTTCCTCCACCACCTGGAAACTGGCGGCCAGGTTGAAGATCTGCTTGCCGTTCTGGATGGCGATCACCCGCCGCGTGGTGAAGGTGCCGCCGTCGCGCGAGCGGTCGACTTCGTACAGCACCGGGATGTTCACATCGCCCGGCCGGATGAAGTAGGCGTGCAGCGAGTGGCAGACCCGATCCTCGACCGTCTCATAGGCCGCCAGCAGCGCCTGGGCGATGACCAGCCCGCCGAAGATGCGCGGGAAGCCTTCGTTCGGGGACACACCCCGGAACAGGTTCACCTCGATGGGCTCGAGGGCCAGGGTGGCGATCAGGTTTTCGGCGTCGGTCATAGTGCGGTGCAATAAGCCTGTGTCAGCGAGGCGGCAAGTGAGCCGGCTGACGCACCGTCGCGCATGGCTTTCCAATGTGGAAAGTTGTAACTTGACGATCTGGAAAGTCACGGTCATTTTCCAACTTGGAAAGTGAGGTGGCGCGTGACCGAAGACAGAACCCCCCAGCAGGCCCTGGACGACATCCGCCAGGCCCGCCAACAGGTGTTCAACCGTATGCAATCCTGGCCCTGGTGGTACGACGCGGGCTATGGCGCAGCCTGCGGGATCATGGTGGCTGGCCCAGCCTTCTCCACGCCGATCAGCCTTCTCTGCACGGCCGTCGGGCTCGTCATTCTTGGGGTCATCGTCCGCAAATGGACGGACCTGACCGGGGTCTGGGTCAACGGCTACAAGCCGCGCCGGGCGCGCTGGGTGGCCTTCGGACTGGCTGCCGTGTTCGTGGCCATGGTGCTGACGTCGCTCTATCTGGGTCGGCAACTGGGCCTGGTCTGGGCGGGCCCCCTGCTGGGCCTCGCGGCCGGCGTCCTGGCCGTGGTCTGCTCGCGGATCTGGACCCGGGTCTACCTGGCCGAGACCAGGGAACTGCCGTGAGCGCGCCGACCTTCGACTCCCTCATCCACGCCCCGGGGCGGCTGCAGATCTGCGCCATCCTGTCGGCGGCGGAGGCCGAGTTCGCCACCGTGCGCGACGCCATCGCGGTCTCGGACTCGGTGCTGTCCAAGCATGTGAAGCTGCTGGAGGACGCGGGCTATGTAGCGGTGCGCAAGGCCGCCGCCGGCGGCCGCCAGCGGACCTGGCTGTCGCTCACCGGATCGGGCCAGCGGGCGTTCGCCGCCCATGTGGCTGAACTCCAGCGGCTGGCGGCGACCGTCCTCCCCGCTTGACCTCGACGCGACGCTGCGAAGGCGCCAGTCTGCCGCCAAATTCATGGGCGGGGAGACGAGCATGGCGGCCAACCTGTTCCTTGCGGCGAACCTGACGGCCTTGGTGCTGTGGGCCGCCCTCATCCTGGCGCGGTTCTTCAAGCCGATGCGCCGCCTGGTCGATCCGTTCTGCGGCTACGTCGCCCCGGCCCTGTTCTCGCTCGGCTATTTGGTCCTGCTGGTCCTCAACTGGGGCTCGGCCGGCGGCGACATGGGGTCGCTGGCCGGGGTTCAAGCCCTGTTCTCCGATCCGAACATGATGCTGGTCGGCTGGCTCCACTACATCGCCTTCGACCTGTTCGTCGGCGGCTGGATCGCCCGGACCGGCGACGAAGAGGGCGTCTCGCCCTGGCTGCTGGCCCCGATCCTGCTGTTCACCCTGTTGTTCGGGCCGGTGGGCTTCCTCGCCTTCGTGCTGGTGCGACTGGTTCGCCGCCGTACCGCCACGGTCTCGGCCTAGAGCCGCCGAATGCTGACCGCCTCCGCCCTCACCCTCGCCCTGCTGTTCCAGTCCGGCGCCGGCCTCTCCTTCACCGAGGCTCTGGCGCGGGCCGACCGCTACAAGGACGATCCCAAGGCCACCGAGTGGCGCAACACCAAGATGGACCCCTTCCTGAAGCCCAAGACCACGGCCCTGTTCGACCGCTGCTATTCGCGCGGCGTGCGTCGGCCGATGACCTTCACCCTGGTGGTCGGCTTCAAGGACGGAAAGTTCGACCGCGTCGACCGCGACTCCGAGGACCAGGTCGCCGTCTGCATGGCGGACACATTCGCCGAGTACAAATGGCCCACCCCGCC
>NZ_JAAALA010000056.1 GCF_009905535.1 Caulobacter sp. SLTY
CGGCCGACCCGCCCGACCCCATCGCCCCGCCCCGCCGGAACGGATCGGACGGCATCGGCGTCTCGACGGTCACCCAGCTCAGAGGCACGCCGATCTCGTCGGCGATGATCGCCGCGTGGGCCGTGTGCGTCCCCTGCCCCATCTCGGTGGTCGGCGACAGCAGATGCACCTTCCCGTCCGTGGCGATGGTCAGATAGGCGGTCCAGGGCGAGCCGGCCGGCGCGGCCTGCTGGGCGTTCGCGGCCAGGGGCGCGGCGAAGCTGAGCGAAAAGGCGCCGGACGCGATCAGGAAGGCGCGGCGATCGACGGGAGCGTTCATCTCGGCGTCTCCCTTCAGGCGGCTTGGCCGCTGGCCGCCTTGATGGCGGCGCGGATGCGGACATAGGTGCCACAGCGGCACAGGTTGCCGGACATGGCCGCATCGATGGCCGCATCGTCCGGCTTGGGGTTCTCGCTCAGCAGCCCCTTGGCGCTCATGATCTGCCCCGGCTGGCAGAAGCCGCACTGCGGCACCTGCACATCGATCCAGGCCTTCTGCACCGGATCTCCCGGCTTCAGCCCCTCGATGGTGGTGACCTCGGCCCCGGCGATATCCCCTACCGGCAGGCTACAAGACCGCACCGGCTGGCCGCTGACCAGCACCGTGCAGGCCCCGCACTGCGCGATCCCGCACCCATACTTGGCGCCCTTCAGGTCGAGCTCGTCACGGAGCACCCACAGCAACGGCGTAACGGGCTCCGACGCCACGGTCACCGGTTTACCGTTCACGGTCAGCTTGGTCATCGTTAGGCCCTCCAGCACGGATGGTGGCAGCGACAGGCCGCGCGGTCGAGCCGAAATTGTTGGCCGGGAGGGTCGTACGATCAGCCCCGCCGAATCCGCGCCCAAAGCGATCGCCACCATGGCCGTCGCCCGGACACCTCCCGCCACCAGCCGTCGCTTCCGATGTCGGCGGCTGAAAGATCGATCTCCAGCGACGCCGAACCCGAGGCGAGACTGTCGGCCGCCTGGTCCAACGCCATGGCCAGCAATCGATCGCGCGCCAGCGGGCTGACCGCGAGTTCGCCGGAATGCCCCCGCAACAGATCGACCGCCGCGGCCCCGCCACGCCGGCTCAGCAGATCGGCCGCCTCCCACCGCGCCTCTTCGCAGATCGCGGCCAGCGCCGACTCCCGCGCCACGCTCACCTCAGGCCGCCGGCCTTTCCACCTTGAGGATCCGCAACTGCCGCTCCCGGCCGCTGCGATCCGGCCAGGCGATCGACTGGCCCGGCGACAGGCCCAACAGCCCGGCGCCCACCGGCGTCATAACCGAGACGCGGTTGGCGGAGATGTCCGCCTCGCTGGGGTAGACCAGCTGCACGGATCGGGTCTCGCCGTGGGCTTCATCGAGGAATTCGACGACCGAGTTCATCGCCACGGTGGTGGCAGGCACCTTCTCATCGGGCCGTATTGAGGCGCGCTCAAGTTCGCCCAGCAGCAGGTCGGCCAATGTCGGATTGCTCAGCTCCATCCTGGTCGCCAGCATCGTCAGGCGGTCTGCGTCGGTGGCGCCGATAATGATCGGCGGGCGGGATTTCTTCGCAGTCATGGGCTTATTCCATTGCGTCGCGCGCGACGGTCGAAAGACCCCGCGGGCGGATTGATCTGATCGGTTTGAGTGGCGCCCCGGGCCCAGGCGAACGCGCGCTATGACCCGGGGCTAAGAGCCTGCGAGCAGGCTGCCGCCGTGATGCGAAAATCGCCGAAAGATCGGTCGATAGAACATCAGCCCATTCGGCCACTTCCACTGCGGGAAGTCAAACCGACCGGTCAGGCCTTCGCCAACCGCGCCAACGTCCCCAAGATCTTCTCCGCTGCATCCAGCCGCTGCGCCGGGGTGTCCCACTCGCCCTTGACCACGATCTTCTGGTCGGGCCGCAGCTTCCAAACCACCGTGTTCTTCTGGATATGGCCGACCAGCCCGCCGGGGTTGGCGAACTCGTCGCCGCGGAACTGGATCACCGCGCCCTTGGGCCCGACGTCGATCTTGGCCACATTGGCCTCGCGGCACAGCCCCTTGATCGCCACCACCTTCAGCAGGCTGTCGGTCTCCGGCGGCAGCGGCCCGAACCGGTCGATCAGCTCGGCCGCCAGCGCCTCGCGGTCCGCCGCCTTCTCCGCGTCCGACAGCCGGCGATACAGCGCCAGCCGCACGGTCAGGTCCGGCACATAGTCCTCGGGGATCAGCACCGCCGCCCCGGTGTTGATCGCCGGCGACCAGCCCCGATCGCCCAGCGAATCCTCGCCCGCGCGTTCACGCAGGGCCGCGACCGCCTCCTCCAGCATCTGCTGGTACAGCTCGACCCCGATCTCGCGGATGTGGCCGCTCTGCTCGTCACCCAGCAGGTTGCCCCCACCCCGGATGTCCAGGTCGTGGCTGGCCAACTGGAAGCCGGCCCCCAGGCTGTCGAGGCTCTGCAGCACCTTCAGCCGCTTCTCCGCCGACAGGGTGATCTGCTTCTCGACCGGGGTAGTCAGATAGGCATAGGCGCGCGCCTTCGACCGGCCCACCCGCCCGCGCAGCTGATACAGCTGGCTCAGCCCGAACATGTCCGCCCGGTGGATGATCATCGTATTGGCCGACGGTATATCCAGCCCGCTCTCGACGATCGTGGTCGACAGCAGGACGTCGTACTGCCCCTCGTAGAAGGCGGTCATCACCTCCTCGAGCTGTGTCGGCGCCATCTGTCCGTGACCAACCACGAACTTCACCTCGGGCACCGATGTCCGCAGGAACGTCTCGAGATCCGGCAGGTCCTTGATCCGCGGGGTGACGAAATAGCTCTGCCCCCCGCGATACTTCTCGCGCAGCAGCGCTTCCCGCAGGCTCACCTCGTCCCACGGCATGACGTAGGTCCGCACCGCAAGGCGATCCACCGGCGGCGTCGCGATGATCGACATTTCCCGAATGCCCGACAACGCCATCTGCAACGTCCGCGGGATCGGCGTCGCGGTCAGGGTCAGCATGTGCACATCGGCCCGAAGCTCCTTGAGCTTCTCCTTGTGCTTCACTCCGAAGTGCTGCTCCTCGTCCACGATCACCAGCCCGAGGTCCTTGAAGCTCACCAGCTTCGAGAGCACCGCATGGGTGCCCACCACGATCTCGAACTCGCCCTTGGCCAAGCCGTCGCGGGTCTCCGCCGCCTCGGCCGCCGGCGCCAGCCGCGACAGCCGCCGGATCTTCACCGGCCAGCCCTGGAACCGCTCGGTGAAGGTCTTGTAGTGCTGCCGCGCCAGCAGGGTGGTCGGACAGACCACCGCCACCTGCCGCCCGCTCATCGCCATGACGAAGGCCGCCCGCAGCGCCACTTCGGTCTTGCCGAACCCGACGTCGCCGCAGATCAGCCTGTCCATCGGCTTGCCGGCGGAAAGGTCGGTCAGCACATCGGCGATGGCGTTCAGCTGGTCCTCGGTCTCCTCATAGGGGAACCGGGCGCAGAACTCGTCGAACACCCCGGACGGCGGATCCACCTCTTCGACATGCTTGGTCGCCCGCGCCGCCGCGATCTGGATCAGGCCCTCGGCCATCACCCGCAGCCGCTCCTTGGCCTTCGACTTGCGCGCCTGCCAGGCCGCCCCGCCCAGCTTGTCCAGCTGCACGCCGTCGCCCTCGGCGCCATAGCGGGTCAACAGGTCGATATTCTCGACCGGCAGGTACAGCTTGGCCTCGCCCCCGTACTGCAGCTCCAGGCAGTCGTGCGGCGCCTGCTGCACCTCCAGGGTCTTCAGCCCCTCGTACCGCCCGATCCCGTGGTCGATGTGCACCACCAGGTCGCCCGGCGTCAGGGCGCTGGCCTCGGCCAGGAAGTTGCTCGCCCGCCGCTTCTTGCGCGGCCGCGCCAGCCGGTCGCCCAGGATGTCGGTCTCGCTGATGACCGCCAGATTGTCGGTCTCGAACCCGCCCTCCAGCGGCAGCACCACCCGCTGCGGTGTCTTGGGATCGTTGGCCTTGGCCGCCTGCCAGTATTTGGCCAGCGGCAGCTTCTTCATCCCATGGTCGGCCAGCATGGACCCGAGCCGCTCGGAACTTCCCTCAGACCAGCTGGCGAACAACACCCGCTTGCCCGCCTCGCTCAGGGCCTTGGCATGCGCCCCGGCAGCCTCGAACAGGTTGACGCTGTCCTGCTGGCGCTCGGCGGCGAAGGTGCGGCCGAGCTTGGCCCCCATGTCCACCACCGACCCGCCCTCGCGCTGGAACGGGGTGAACCACCGGGTCGGCCGCAGGGCGACCAGGCCGTCGAATTCCTTGGCCGTCAGGTAGAGGGCGTCGGGCTTTAGCGGCCGATAGCTGTCCTTCCGCTGGGCGTCGGCGCGGGCGCCATAGGCGTCCTCGATCATCGCCAGCCGCTCTTCCCGGGCCTCCAGCGCCAGATGGTCGAAGGCGATCAGCGCCTGGTCGGGCAGATAGTCGAACAGGGTCTCCAGCTTCGGATAGAACAGCGGCAGCCAGTGCTCCATCCCGGCCCGCCGCCCGCCCTCGCTGACGGCCGAATAGAGGGCGTCCTCACCCGGCGCCCCGAATGCGCCGACATAGCCCTTGCGGAACCGCGCTACCGCGTCCTTGTCCAGCAGCGCCTCGCTGACCGGCAACAGGCGGATCTCATGCAGCTGTTTCGTTGACCGCTGCGTCTCCGGATCAAACGCGCGGATCGATTCCAGCGAGTCCCCGAACAGGTCCAGCCGCACCGGCTCCTCGGCCGCCGGCGGAAACACATCGATCACCCCGCCCCGGATCGCGAACTCCCCGCGCTCCGACACCGTCGAGGCCCGGTGATAGCCGTTGACCGCGAAATACCGCTCCAGGTCCTCGATCTTCACCGTGGCGCCCGGCCGGGTCGAATAGCTGGCTTCCTTGACCGCCTCGCGCGGCGGCACGCGCTGGATGGCCCCGGCCATCCCGGCGACCAGCAGCAGCGGCTTCTTGGCATCGATCCCCGCCGCCAGCCGCGACAGCGTCGCCATCCGCTGCGCCGCCACCGCCGGCGCCGGCCCGACCCGGTCGTAGGGCAGGCAGTCCCAGCTGGGAAACTGCACCACCTCCAGCTCAGGCGCGAAAAACGCCATCGCTCCCGCAAACGCCTCCGCCCGCGCCCCATCCCGCGCCACGAACAGCGCCGCCCCGCCCCGCGCCCGCAGGATGTCGGCCATCACCAGGGCGTCGAACCCTTCCGGAGCCGAGACAAGATCCAGCCGCCCGTCCGCCTTGGCGACCGCCTTCAGATCCCCATCACGCGCCACGAACAGGCCCTTGGCTCGGCTGAAACGCCTGCAGCTTCTTCATCAACGAGGTATCGTGCTCGGCCGGCGGAGGTTCCCGCCCGATGATCCAGCCATAGACGTCCTGGTCGGCTTCCTGGAGCAGCGCCTCAAACGCCGCCAGCTCATCTTCCGGCAAATCCTGGGCGTGCTGATCCGCAAACGGCCCCAGAATGAGGTCCATCTCCCGGAACCCACGCCGCCAGGCGCGCATCCGCAATCGTTTCAGTCGGGCGTCATCCATGAAGGCGGCCGATATAGGTCGCGCTGAAGGTGGCGACTAGGGGAAACGGCCAACTCCTCCCCTTCTTCCCGTCATATTGCGACCGGAAGCGCCGCCTTAGCGTTGGTGGTCCGGGCTGAACGGGTTGGGATTGGAACCCAAATGCCGATTGACCCTAGTCGTTGCTGCGCAGAGCTGGACCAATCCGGCTCATCCCGTCCTGGATTCGCGCCAAAACGGTCATGTACTCAACGAGCTTGAGCGACAATTCCGGATCCAGATACTGGAAGTCGGGCGACTTCGACAGGGCGCTCCCCTTTCGGAAAGCCGCCTTGGCATGGCGATCAACGTCGTCGGCCATGCCGAGCAGGATGCGGCGCTCCTTTTCCGGATCACGCGCCTCGCCGGCGCTCTGCATCCGTTCGACCAGGCCTTCGTAGGAATACTCCGCCGGAGCGAAGTCATCGACGAAGGACTGGAAGGCGTCGCGCGCTCGCTTTTCCGCCGCCGCCTTTTCAAGCGCGGGGGACGTTCGCTGCGCCAGGTACCGGTTCTTGCGCGCCCCGGCCTCGTCCCGGACGATCACCGCCAGATGGCGGGCGTCGGCGTCGGCCTTTCGACCCATGGCATCCAGCACCTCGATCAGATGGGCCTGTACCTCGACGGACTGGGGCATCAGGCGCTCGAGGGCTTCAAGATCGGCGAGGGCGAGCGCAGGCCGCTTGTCCTTGAAATAGGCCCCGGCGCGAAACCTAAGGACCGCGGGGTCGTTGGGCGTGACGCTGAGCGCCAGGGTCAGATCATCGATCGCCGGCTGATATCGCCCCAGGGCCAGCAGGGTCTCGCCTCGCAGGGCGCGATAGGCGGGTTCGCGGGGCGCCAGGGCGATGGCGGCGTTCTGCTCCGTCAGGGATTCGTTGAGGCGGTTGACGCGCAGGAGCAGGATGGCCCGGACGAGGTGGGCGCGGTGCAAGGTGGGATCCGCCGCCAGGACCCGAGTTGCATCGTCCCAGGCGAGCGCGGATAGCTGGCCCATGTTGAGATTGGTGAGCGCCCTCGCCCGCATCAGGCGCGCCTGGACACTGGTAGGATCGGCGCGCAGGGCCTGGTCGGCGAGATAGACCGCGCGGATGCGGCTGGGCACATCGGATACGCGGGTCAGGCGCGCCGCCTCGGCCAGCCAGGCGGAGGGCTCACCCCTTTCCGGCCCCTCCTGGAACTCACGCAGCACCGTGGGGTCGTCAGGCCGCAGCATCCTGACCCGGCTGAGGATGATGTAGCGGTTCTCGCCCGCCGGCGGATTGGCGAACAGCGCCAGTTGCTCGGCGATGAAGGCGTCGGTCTTGGCGGCCGCCTGCTCGGGGCGCCAACCGTCCGGGGTCGGCTGAACCTGGGCGAAGGCCGGGGCGGCAAGAAGGCTGACCACGAGCGCCGCCATCGGCAAGTTCAAACCCCAGGACATGTTCACCGCTCCCAATCCGAGGGTGTCCTATCCCCGCACGGACAGCCGCCCAACACGCATAAGGGGGGCCTACCGGTGAGCCGGGCGAGAAGCGCCCAGCGGCCGCCAGGTCAGTGGCTCAAGCCGGCCGCAGCACGTAGGCCATCGTTCCCTGCCCCATCCCGGCGTATTCCACTTTGAACCGGCCCTCCAGCATGAAGGCCCCTCCGGCCTTCCGCACACTGGTCATCGGCGCCCCGACCTGGATCTTGTCGTCCCCGACCTGTTTGAAGACGATGAACAGGTCGCCGCTCGCCTCCGCCATGTAGTTCCGCGCCTTGAAGTCGGCCGGCGTGCCCGGTGCGATGGTCAACTTCACGGTCACCACCTTGTCGACCCGGTCGGCGATGAAGCCGGTCAGGCGGCCGGCGTTCTGGGCATTGATTGTGCCTGTCAGGGTATCGGCCGGCGCCGCCGCGACGGCGGGCGCCAGGAGCAGGGCGGGGGTGGCCGAAGCGGTCAGCAGGCCGGCGGCGAGGGCGAATGCCAGGCGGTTCATCGTCAAAGTCCTTCCAGCTCTATCCAGACGGGCGCGTGGTCACTGGCGCCGGGCCGGCCGCGCACCTCACGATCAACGCCTCCATCGCCAAGCCGCTCCGCCAGGTCCGGACTGAGTAGCAGATGATCGATCCGCATGCCCTTATCGTTGGCCCAACGCTGCCGCATGTTCGTCCAGAACGTCCACTGTGGCGCCCCCGGAAACAGCGCCGCCAGCGCGTCCGTCCAACCCTGCTCCAGCAGCGCTGCATACGATGCCCGAGGCTCCGGCTGCAGCAGCGCATTGGTCCGCCAGCTGGCCGGGTTGTAGATGTCCGCGTCGGTCGGCACGACGTTGTAGTCACCGACCAGCGCCACCGGGTGCCCCGACGCCAGCAACGCCGCCGCATGGGCGTTGAACCGCTCGAACCAGGCCTGCTTGTAGTCGAACCTCGGCCCCGGCCACGGATTGCCGTTGGGCAGGTACAGGCACCCCACCAGCACCCCGCCCACCGCCGCCTCGACGTACCGCGCCTCGGCATCGCCCGGATCGCCCGGCAGCCGCCGCCGGGTCACCACCGGCTCGGCCCCCCGCGCCAGGATCGCCACCCCATGGTAGCTCTTCTGCCCCCGCACCACCGCGCCATACCCGGCCCGCTCCAGCGCCCCGAACGGAAACCGCTCGTCGGTGACCTTGATCTCCTGAAGGCACACCACATCCGGCGCGGCCGTCTCCAGCCAGCGGAGCAGGTTGTCCAGCCGGCCGTTGATCCCGTTGATATTGAAGGTGGCGAGCTTCATCGACCGCTTTCAACGCCCCGCCGACGCACTGTATCCAAAGCCCATGAAGGCCCCCGCCAAACGCACCGGCTCGAAGAAGACCCTCAACCTCGCCAACCTCGAACGGCTGGGGGCGGAAAGGCTCGCGGCCTTGATCATGGAGATCACCGAAGGCCAGGCGGCCATCAAGCGCCGGCTGCGCCTGGAACTGGCCGGCGAGGCGGGCGCAGACGAACTTGGGGTCGAGCTCGACAAGCGCCTCGCCTCCATCGCCGAGAAGCGCACCCGCATCACCTGGCGCCGCTATGCCGAGTTCGCTCGCGAGCTGCGCCAGCTGCGCGCCGCCATCGCCGGCCCGATGGCCGAGCTCAACGCCTTCGTCGCCCTCGAACTGCTTTGGCGCCTGCTCGCCCTGGCCGACCCGGTGATGGACCGCATCGACGACTCCAAGGGCGAGATCGCCGCCGTCTTCACCGCCGCCGTCGATGACCTCGGCCCCCTGGCTCTCGCCGCCCGCGCCAACCCCCAGGGTCTCGCCGACCGCGTCTTCGAAACCCTCACTGCCGACACCGAGGGGCTGATGAGCGGCATCGTCTCGGCCGCCCTCCCCGCGCTCGACGACGCGGCCAGGACCTCCCTGCAGGCCAAGCTGACCGCCGCCCAGGACCGCCGCGCCCGCCCCACCGCCGTCCTGCGCCGCGCCATCCAGCAGATCGCCGACGCCCAGGGCGACGTCGAGGCCTTCATCGCCACCTGGACGCCCGCCGAGCTCAAGGAGCCCCTGGTCGGCGCACACATCGCCTCCCGCCTGCTGGCCGCCGACCGCACGGCCGAGGCCTTCGCCGCCCTCAACAAATCCCGCCCCACCGGCGGGGTGCGCACCCGCGCCACCGCCGACTGGGAACGCGCCTGGCTCGCCGCTCTGGAAGCCGACGGCCGCCAGGCCGAAGCCCAGGAATTGCGCTGGGCCGGTTTCGAAGCCCGCCTCGACGCCGACCTCCTCCGCGCGCACCTCAAGCGCCTCGGCGACTTCGACGATGTCGAGGCCGAAGACCGCGCCATGGCCCACGCCCGCGCCTACCCCAACGCCGCCCAGGCCCTCCGCTTCTTCGTTGAATGGCCCGCCCCCGCAGAAGCCGCCCGCCTGGTCCTCACCCGCACCGGAGACATCAAGGGCGACGCAACCGACCTCCTCGAACCCTCCGCCCGCCTCCTGGAAGCCCGCCACCCCCTCGCC
>NZ_JAAALA010000057.1 GCF_009905535.1 Caulobacter sp. SLTY
CCCCGGACATCTGGTCCGCGCCCGCCCCACCGTCGAGCAGGTCCCCTCCGGCTCCGCCGACCAGGTCGTCCGCCCCCAGGCCGCCGTAGAGTCTGTCGACCCCGTCAGCGCCGCTGAGCACATTGGCCCCATCGTTGCCGGTGATCAGGTTGGCCAAGGCGTTGCCTGTCCCATCGATATCGCCTGTTCCCTCCAGGGTCAGGTTTTCGATGTTCGCCCCCAGGACGTAGGAGACGGTGGCGCGCACCACATCCGTTCCCTCGCCGGCGGCCTCGAGGACGCCGTCATTCGGATCGTCCACGATGTAGGTGTCGTTTCCGGCGCCGCCCAGGGCCGGGCCATCGCCGGTGCGCGGGTCGAGGAGGTCGTCGCCTGTGGAGCCGAGGACGGCCAGCAGCAGGACGTCGATGTGCTGGATGAGCGTCGTCGGCCCGCTATCGATCGGCGAAATGGTCAGGGTGAGGGTGCGGGTCGGACTGGTCGCGCCGGCGGTCGTCGACAGGATGAGGTTTGAGAGGAGGATCTGGACCTGGGAGGCTGGGCCGCTGAAGTCGATCGTGAGCACCCCATCGACCAGGCTGAAGTCGATGCTGTCTCCCAGATAGCTGCCCGAGCCCAGCGTCAGATCGGCGAAGGCGGGCTCGAAGGTCAGGGCGGGCAGAGAGAGGGTATCCTCCGGCAGGAAGCCGCTGATGGTCAGCGTGCCGCCCTGGAAACCGTCGATATCGTTGACCACAGCCCCGGCCATCGGTCGCAGGCCGCCGGTGCTGAGCGCGGCCTGGGGCAGGGCGACGTCGGTGATTCCGGTCACCACCACCGGGTCGTTGAACGGGGTGATGGCCACCCGGGTCTCGATGTAGAAGCCGCTGGTGGGCAAGATGTCGTTGCCGGCCCCGTCGGTGACGGTCATCCTGACCAAGGCCTGCGCCGGCGGTGCGTCGCTGACGTTGGCATAGGTCAGGCGCTCGAAGATGGCTTCCAGTTGATCGGTGCGATCGGCCTGGCTGGGGTCGGCGGTGAACTGGATGACCAGGGGATTGCCCGCTACCCCGCCGCCGCTGGCGACAGCGACCAACTGGCCGGCCACACGGATCTCGCCCGTCCCGCTGTCGTAGGACAGGATTTCGTCGCTGAGCAGGCCGATGCGATCCGAGGCGTCGAAGACATAGACCACGATCCGGCCGGCGCCGCGGAAGCCCTCCGGAATGTCAAAGGTGACGTCGGTGTCCAGCCGAACGGGCCCGGCATTGACGATCTGTTCCTGGACCGCCTGGTCGCCTTGGAAGTCGCGGAGGAACGGGACATCGTAGACCGACTGGATATGGATGTCGAAGTCGGTCGTGCTGACCGCGCCCATCCCGTCCTCGATGGTCAGGGTAATCGAGCGGCCGGCGGTCGGCAGGTCGTCGCGATTGGTCATCCGGATCGCGCGGAGCAACAGCTGCAGCTGGCCGTCGGTAAGCTCCCGGCCGAGATCGATGCTGATGACCCCGTCCGCCTCGCTGAATGTCAGGTCGTAGTGGACCAGGTTCTGGGCGCCGTAATCCATGAGGTAGAAGCTGGCCGGACCCCCGCGCAGATCGACGCCGATCTCGTTCAGAAGTCCGGCCCAACCGACGAGATGGAGACCATCATCGGGCTGGAACCCCTCGAGGGTGATACGCACGGCGCCGCTGTCGCCCTCCGGATCGAGCACCTGGACGGCCGGCATAAGCTCGGCGGCGCCGTAATTGAGCGTCGTCTCCGAGACGTTCAAGTCGGGGATGATCGCGAACGGAGCGTCGGCCTGCGGCACGAAGGTGGTCGGCGCGACATAGACGTGATCGTAGTGAAGTTCCGTTTCGTGCTGAATCCGCAGGACAAAGTTGGTATCCGGCAGGGTATCGGCCGTATTGGCGTAGCGGACGGCGGACAGCAGCTCCTCAATGAGTTCGGCGGTTGCCAGGCCAGTGAACCGGAAGCTCATGGACGTGCCGCCGTCGAGGAACGTGGAGACCACCGGCACGCCGTTAACGGTGATGGAGCCGCCGGCAGCCTGGACCGCCCCGCTGAAATCGAGAGTCAGTTGTCCGTGGCCGGCGGCGACAAGGATGAAATGCTGCTCGAAACTCGGGGTTTCGGGGGCGTAGAGGTCGATGATCCAGGGGAGTGCGACGGGCCCGGCGTTGACCGCCGCCTCGTCCAGCACCATCGGACCGATACCCAGGAAATGCGCCCTGTCCACAACGGGCGTGACCCCGACCGTCAGGGACGGAATCTGCTCGCCGGCGGTCAGCACCGGGAGGCCCGCGCCATCGCGGATGTCGATGCTGAGGGTGCGGCTGGTCGCCGGTGTCTCGCTGACGTTGCCGTAGGCGAGACGCTCCAGGATCCGTTCCGCCGCGTCCCGATGGTCCGTCCCGTCGTCCACGAAGATGATCGTCAGGTCGCCGCCGATCCCGCCCGACGCCACGGCGACCAACTGCCCGTCGATGCGAACCTCGCCGGAGGCGCTGTCGAAGGCCAGGCCATTGCCGCTCAGCAGGGTCAGGCGGTCCTCCGCCAATAGCCCGCCGATCACGATGGAGGCCGCGCCCAGCAGGCCCTCAAGGGCGTTCAGCGTAATCGCGCCATCCAGCAGTTGAGGCGAGGCGTTGACCTGCTGTTCGTCGAAGGTGACCGAGGCCGCAAGGTCGGTCAGCCGGGGGGTGTCGTACTGCGAGGTGATCTGGATGGCGAAAGCGATTTCGGCGCTGTGCGTCTCGTCCTCGATCCGTACGATGATGTCGCGCTCGGCCGTCGGCAGATGGCTGGCGTTGGCGATGGCCAGGTTGCGCAGGATGTCCTGCACCAGGGCGGCCGTGCCGTTCTCGGTAGCGATCGTCACCGCCCCGGCAGCCTCGTCGAAGGTCAGCGTAGCCCCGCCGACCGCCAGGGTCCCGGCGCGGATGTCGGCCATGCCGGCGACGGCCCCGAAGGCCTGCAGGGACAGGATGTCCTCGGCCAGGAAGCCTGACAGGGTGATGAGGCCACTGAAGGCGCCGTCGACATCGGTGAACACGGCGTCCGCCAGCAGCAGGGCAGGGCCGGCGTTGAGGTCATTCTCCAGGAAGGCCAGGTCCGCCGCGCCGCCAAGGCCGTGGGCGTCGTTCTGGGGGGTCACGGCGACCGCGAAGTCGGTGTCCAGTCGCCCGCCCTGTCCATCGACCAGGCTCACGGAGAACTGGCGTGTGGCGGCGGGCGCCTCGCTCGAGGTCCGATAGGCGAGGCCCCGGAGGGTCCAGATGACATCAAGGAGGCTGGCGTTAGCGCCGAACTCCACCTGGAAACTCTGACCGGTGCTGACCAGGGTGGCGACCGGGGTAACGGTGAAGTCGGTAAGGTAGATCGGTCCGTCGGCCTCGTATTGCATGAGGAGCAGGAGGCCGGTCGATCGGTAAAACAGGGTGTCCGCTGGATCGCTGCTGGTGACCGTCAGCGTCGCGCCGCCCCAGCTGCTGTCAGGGGCGTAGATCGAGGTCTCGGAGGCGAACCGTTCGCCGATCCCGTTCAGGGCCGCCTCGGTGAACGTCAGCTCGGTGGGCAGGCCGACGATCGCCGGCGCGTCGTGGGCCGGGGTGACTGTCACCGCGATGGTCGGCGCCGCGCCCGCGGACGTCAGGGCCGGATGCCCATGGGCGTTGACCAGGCCTACCGTCAGGGTGCGAATTTCGATGGGGGTGTCGTCGGCGGTGGCGAAGGCCAGGGCGCCCAGGATGGCCTCGACGGCCGCCTCGGTGGCGTCGGCGTTGAAGGTCACCGTCAGGCCCACGCTTTCCACCGAGACCGAGCCGCCGACGACCACACCGTTGAACCAGACCTCTCCTGTGGTCGCGTCGATGGTGAGGCCGCCGCTGTCGAGGAGGGTGATCCGGTCCCCAGCGGCCAGGCCGCCGATGGTCAGCCGGCCGCCCGCGATCTGCGTATCGGCCGGGTCCCACTGGATATCGGCTCCAGAGGTCAGCGCCTGGGGGCCGGCATTGACCGCTTGCTCGCCCAACGTGACGGCCGTCGGGACGCCTTCGAGCCCGGTCTCCTCGGCCTGATCGACGAGAGTAACCGTCCAGCCGAAGTTGAAGCTTCCGCCATCGGCCAGGAACCAGAGGCCGGTGAACGTGCGGGGGTCCGCTGCCGGAACCTGGTCGCTGCTGGAGTAGGCGATCTGGCGCAAGGCCGCCTGGGCCGCTTCCAGGGTCGCGGCCTGCGCGAAGCTTAAGGTGAAACCCGAGGTGAAACTGCCGAGCGTGGCGATGTGGATCCCATCGTAAAAAATGTGGGAGCCGGAAACGGTCACCCGTCCTGCGGCCAGCACAGTGAAGTGGTCGGTCGCCGACAGACCGAAGACCGACAGGTAGCTGCCTGACGGATCATCCTCGCCGCCGAGGGTGAGGCCCTGCAGGAACGGCTGCGGTTGCAGGAAGACTTCGTTCTCCCGGAAGGTGCTGGCGGTATCGAGGCCCGCGGCGGTCAGCGGATCGCGTTCCGCGCCGACCAGCACCTGCAGGGTGACGGGACCGGGATCGCCCGTCCGGACCAGCGGGTGGCCGGCCGCGTCAGTCAGGGCGAAGGTCAGGGTGCGGTCGTACTGCGGACTGTCGTCGCGGGTCCGGAAGCCGACGTTGCGCAACACGGCCTCGATGGCCGCGGTCGTGGCCTGGGCGTTGAAGGCGATGAGGAAGTCCTGGCCCTCGCCGCCGTTGGTCTGACCGACCAGGAGACCGTCGACACGGACCTCGCCGCTGGCGGCGTCCCAGGCCACGTCGCCATAGGAGATGACACCGAGCACATCCTCGGCGGACAGGCCGGAGACGGTCAGGGTCGAGCCGGCGAGATCGTGGTCATCATCTCGCAGGGTCAGGTCGGGATCGAGCCACTGGAAGCCTGCGTTGGCGGCGTTTTCCCCGATCCCGACGACGGGGTCGAAGCCCGACAGCGCAGCATGGTGCTCGAAACCGCCCGCAATGCGGACGACAACCTGGCGGTCGCTGGTCTCGCCGTTCGGGTGGTTGAGGCGCAGGTTCAGGGTGCGCAGCTGGTCGGCGGCCGGGTCTGGGTTGGCGAAGCTCAGGGCCTCGATGACCCGCTCGGCGACATCCCCGGGCACGACGCCGTGGAAGTGGATCTGAAAGTCGACGGCGCCGGGATAAAGGTAGGCGGCGACCGCTCCGTCGACCTGGACCTGCATCGCGCCATGGTCATCGACGAGGGTCACGCCGCCCTGCTGGGCGAGGCTGAAGCTGTCGCCGGGGGCTAGGCCGGTGATGATCAGCTGGGCGCCGGCCCAGTCGGCGACTGTGCCCTGCAGGGTGATGTCGGCGTCCAGCCGTCGCGGTGTGGCCGCCTCGGCCAGGGTCAGGTCGAGCGTTGCGGCCAATTCGGCGATGGCGGTCTTTTCGTAGAGCTCGACGGTGATGGTCGCGGAGCCGCCGCCGGTTGGGATCAAGGCGTGGCCGGCGGCGTCGACCAGGGTGAGGGTCAGGGGACGCGGGCCGACGGCGGCGCCGGAGCTGGCGAAGGTCAGGGCCTGGAACAGAGCGTCGATGGCGTCGCTGCTGGCGTCGGCGTTCAGGGTGACGGTGAAGTCTTCGCCCAGCCCGCCGGCGGCGATCCCGATGGCGACGCCGTTGAAGGACACCACCCCGGCGGCGAGGCCGATCTGATCGACCTGGGCCAGGGAGACGATGTCGCCGGCCGCCAGGCCAGAGACGATCAGCACCGAGCCGTCGAAATCGCCCTCGACGTCCTGGAAGGTGACGGCCTCATCGAGCCGGATCGGGGCAGCCGCCTCCTGCGTAGCCAGCCGGACCGTCGGGTTCAGATCCGCGAGGGACACCTGCTCGGGATCGTCGATCAGGTACAGCATGAAGCCGTCGACGCCGATCTGGGCGCCGGCGTTGTCGTAGAAGCTGATCGACAGGCCCATCGGGGTGGGCGTGTTGCTGCGGGTGACGTAGGTGATGTTTTCCAGCACCGCCTCGATGGCGGCGAGGGACGCCCCGTTGAACACCACATGGAGGGCATAGCCCGGCGCGCCGAGCGTACCGATCTGAACGCCGCCGAAATAGACCTCACCGGCCGCGCCGACGCCGATCTGGCCGGCGCCCATGCCCTGGTGGCGGAGCCCGAAGAGATCGTCCGGCGAGGAGCTGCCGATGACGTACAGCGAGCCGTTGGGCAGGCCGTTCTCGGTGTCGGTCAGGGTCACGTCGCCGGTCAGCAGCAGGCCGGGGGCTACGGCGACCTCGTCCTCGTGGAAGGTGACCTCGTCCGGCAGGCCGCCAATGGTCACGACGCTGGGCTGCGGGACGACCTCCAGATTGAAGACTCCGACCGGGCCGCCAAGTCTGAGCACGGTCAGGCCGCCCGCGTCCGAGACCAGGACGTCCCGGCTGCCGTTGCGGTCGATGTCGATCACCGCCAGGTTGGCCGGGCCCGAGACGACAAAGCCGCTGAAGGCGTTGGGGACGAAGCTGAACTGTCCTGTCCCGTCGTTGGCGGCGAACTGGATCGCGCCTTCGATGACTGTCAGCAGGTCGAGGTCGCCGTCGCTGTCGAGGTCGGCCAGGGTCAGGTTCAGCGGGGCGCCCAGGCCGCCGGCGGTGTTCCATACGGAGGAGTACTGGGCCGCGCCGCCGTTGATCCAGCCGTCCAGCCGGCCGTCGGCTGTGCTGGTGACCGCGTCGATCGTCCCATTGCCATCGATGTCGCCCACGGCCAGCCGCGAGCCCGGCCCGGCGACCAGCGCGCCGAGGGCGGCGCTCCAGGCGGCGTCGTGAACCATCAGGTTCGGGTGGAGGCCGTACTCATCCGGACCCGTGCTGAGGTGGACGCGCGTCGCGCCGTTGGCGTCCACGGCGACGAGATCGATGCGGCCGTCACTGTTAAGGTCGGCGCTCGACAGGCTGACCGGCGTCCCGCCCGGGGAAGCGATGTTGGGCGCGAAGTAGCCGAGCGCCAACAGGACCCCGCCGCCGTTCTGGTGGTAGGTGAGCCCGCCGGCGGTATTGCCGATCCACAGGTCGAGGGCGCCGGTCAGGGCGAAGTCCCCGGTGACGATCGGCGCGGAGGCGGCGGCCATCGCCCCGGCTCCGAAATCGTAGACTGTCACCGCCGTGGCGATGACCTCGGGAAAGTTGTCGGTGAGCGATTGGCCGGCCGCGTCGATCACGTCGATGACCAGGCTGCGGGTTGGCGTCGGGCTGTCGGAGAGGTTGGCGTAGGTCAGGTGCTCGATCACCGCCTCGACCGCCGCCACGGTCGCCGCGCCGTTGAAATCGATGATGAAATCGGTTCCCGATCCGCCCGATGCGACGCCGATCAGCACCCCGCCGAAGGTGACTT
Organism: Caulobacter sp. SLTY; assembly: GCF_009905535.1. Taxonomy (GTDB): domain Bacteria; phylum Pseudomonadota; class Alphaproteobacteria; order Caulobacterales; family Caulobacteraceae; genus Caulobacter. The sequence goes on from NZ_JAAALA010000057.1 coordinate 7,360, forward strand.
CGCCGGTCGCGGCGTCGAAGCCCACCTGCCCGGCGCCCGTCCCCGCGTTCAGCAGGGAGACGATATCCTCGGCCAGCAGGCCGCTGATCCGCAGGCGGCCGCCGGCCAGGTCGCCGTCGGCGTCCAAGAGGACCACGTCGCCATCGATGATCCGCGGCGCGGCGTTGACGTCGTTTTCCAGCAGCGGGGCGGGGGCGAAGCCGGTCAGGGTGGGGGCGGTCATCGGGATACGGGCTCGAAGCGAACAGAGGTTTTCGAGCGTGCGTTGCCATGGCCGGGGTGGGGGCGGGAGTGCACAAACCGTGGTGCATTTTGGCGCGACTGACCTTCGCGCGCCGGGGGAGGCAAACCGCGGATAAAGGCCAGGCAATCGTTACCTTCGGCTGACAGGCGCGTTCCGCCATGCTGCTATGGATTCAGGACAAGGACGGTCGATGAGCGACACACCCAACTGGCGCAGCCGGCTGCCCGGCGCCCGGCTGCCCGCTCCGGGAGCGGTAAAGGCGAGGATCGCCGGGTTCGAGGGGGTGCGGCTGACGGTCGAGCAGGCGGAGGACAGCCTGGTCGCCGCCGCCGACCGGCTGGCGCCGTTGCGGGCGCCCTGGGCGCGGGAAGCGTTCAACATCCTGGCGATTTCCGGCGGGGCGGCTGGCGGCGCCTACGGGGCGGGGATCCTGGTGGGCCTGACGCGGGCCGGGCGGCGGCCGGACTTCGCCATCGTCACAGGGGTCAGCACCGGGGCGCTGATCGCGCCCTTCGCCTTCCTGGGGCCGACCTGGGACGATCGGCTGACCGACGCCTACACCGGCGGCCATGCCTCCACCCTGTTGAGCCTGACGCGGCTGGGGCCGGGGTCCGGGGCGTTGTTCCGTGCGGAGTCCCTGGACCGGCTGGTCGCCCAGTATGTCGATGAGGCGATGGTGGAGGCCATCGCGGTCGAGCATGCCAAGGGGCGGCGGCTGCTGGTGGCCACCACCGATCTGGATCGCCAGCGCACGGTCATCTGGGACATGGGCGAAATCGCCAGCCGGGGCGGACCCGCGGCGGCCGCCCTGTTCCGTGACGTGCTGGTCGCCTCGGGCAGCCTGCCGGGCATCTTCCCGCCCAAGCGCATCCAGACCCAGGCGAACGGGGTGCTGTACGAGGAGATGCATGTGGACGGCGGCGTCTCCACCCCGCTGTTCCTGATGCCCGAGGCGCTGCTGCGCTGGCGTAAGCTGGGCCAGCGGCTGGCGCGGAGCCGGGTCTATGCGATCGTCAACACGGTTCTCGACCAGGCCCCCCGCACGACCCAGAACAACATCGCTGCTATCCTGATCCGCAGCTTCGACACCATGCTTCGGTTCAGCTACCGCCACGCCATCGAGGTGGCCGCGGCCTTCTGCGCCAGCCACCGCCTGCCGTTCAGCATCGCCTCCATCCCCGACCCGGGCGAGGCCTTCAGCATGATGAGCTTCGACACCGCCAGCATGCGCCGCAACTTCGACAACGCGGTGGAGCGGGCCATGGGCGATGACCTGTGGGTGACGCCGGTGGCCGAGCCGAGCGTAGCGGCGGGGCTGCTGGCGGCGCTGAAGCTGCGGCCGGACCGGGCAGGGGTGGTGGCGCGGAATGTGCGGCCGGAAGGCGAGGAAG
>NZ_JAAALA010000058.1 GCF_009905535.1 Caulobacter sp. SLTY
GAAGCGGGAGGAGGACAGGTTTCGAGCCTCAAGCGAGAAACCAGGAGGCGGGCCCCACCGGCGGTAGGGAGGTTCCTTCTGACACGGACTTGCCCCCCTCCTGCTCTGTCGCTGAATGCTCCAGACCGGTCCTCCCCCCAGAGGGGGGAGAGTTGAGATTGCCGCCCCACCGCGCCGAAGCGGGTTGTTTTGGAAGACCCGGGCGGCCTACCTTAAGGCCAACGGGAGAAACGCCATGAAATACCGCCAGCTTGGATCCAGCGACCTGATGGTGTCCGAAATCTCGCTCGGCTCTTGGCTGACCGCCGGGGTCGGGGTGGAGAAGGACACGGCCATCCGCAACATCCACCATGCCCTCGACCTCGGCATCACCTTCCACGACACCGCCAACGTCTATGGCCGCGGCGCCGCCGAGACGGTGACGGGCGAGGCGCTGGCCGGCCGGCCGCGGGATTCCTACATCCTCGCGACCAAGTTGTGGGGCGACATGGGCGGCGGCGACCAGGGCCTGTCGCGCACCCAGGTCCACAAGCAGGTCGACGCTTCGCTGAAGCGCCTGCGCACCGACTATGTCGACCTCTACCAGTGCCACCGCTACGATCCCGACACCCCCCTGGAAGAGACCATGGAGGCGCTGAGCGAGGTCGTCCGCGCCGGCAAGGCCCGCTGGATCGGCTTCTCCGAATGGTCGCCGGAGAACATCCGCGACGCCCTGGCCATTCCCGGCGTCGAGAAGTTCGTCTCCAGCCAGCCGCAGTACAGCCTGCTGTGGCGCCGGCCCGAAAAGGAGGTCATCCCCCTCTGCGCCGCCAACGGCATCAGCCAGATCGTCTGGTCGCCCCTGGCCCAGGGCGTGCTGACCGGCAAATACGATCCCGACAGCCCGCCCCCCGCCGACAGCCGCGCCGCCAGCGAGGAGATGGGCCGGATGATCAGCCGCTGGATGGAGCGCCCCATGCTCGAGGCCGCCCAGGCGATGAAGCCCCTGGCCGCCGAGGCGGGCCTGACCCTGGCCCAGTTCGCTCTGGCCTGGGTGCTGCGCGAGCCCAACGTCGCCTCGGCCATCGTCGGGGCCAGCCGCCCAGGCCAGCTGGACGACAACGCCAAGGCCGTGGACGCCAAGGTCGACCCGGCTCTGTTCGCCAAGGCCGAGGCCATCGCCGCCGCCGCGCGCGAGGCCAGCCGCTGATGCTGGCCAGAACCCCCAAGACCGTCTGTATCGAGTGTGGCCTCGACTACTGGGCGCCGGGCTTTTCCTATGACCACGGCCGGTCGGACTATGGCCCGGCCTACTGGTCCGACCAGGGCCTCATCTGTTCGCCGACCTGCGCCGGCGACCACTATCGCAAGCGGGTGGCGGAGGGGACGATGCCGTCCCTTCCGGTCGACTGTCCGGTGGACGTGTTCGGCTAGCCGGCCGCCGCCATTCGCGCCGGCGCGGCCTCCACCTGGGCCAGGGCCCGGCGCGCGGCGAAGGCGATGACCAGGATGGCGCCGGCCATCAACAGCTCCAGGTGTTCGCCCAGCAGCGCGGTCAGCCGGCATCGTCCATCCGGCAACATCTCGATGAAGCCGGCCTGCTCGGCGGCGTTCAGCACCGACCGGGCCTGGGCGCGGGAGACGTGGCAGTCACGGGCCAGGGCCGAAAGGCTGACCGTCCGGGGCTCTTCCAGGGACAGGTCGCCTCCCTGGCTGTCGGCCAGCAGCAGCTCCGACAGCACGGCGAATCCGCCGAACCGATGGCTGACCACATCCAGGTTGGGACCGTCGACGCGATAGCCGCTCAGCGCCAGCGATGTCAGCTCGGCCATCTCCCTCAGGTACGCTCCGAACACCTCGTCCCGCTCCAACTGCGGCGCGATCGCCAGGATGGCCGGATCGGCCGGCCAGAAGGCCTGCGGATCACGCGCCACCCGGGTCTTGAAGGCGGCCAGCATCCGCTCGGTCGGGCGATAGCGGCGCGCGCGGCCATCGCCATCGGCCGCCGGCTCCACATAGCCGATGAAGCGCAGGTACATCAGGCTGGTGCGGGCCCGTCCCGTCCCCGCCATGCCGGTGAGCTTCAAGGTCTCGGCCAGCCGCGTGAGGGTCAGCCCGCCTGGCGAGTAGTGAAGCTGCAGGGCGAACACCCCGGCCAGGTAGCGGCCGATGTCGTGCAGGGTGCGGGCCAGCATGGCGCTGTCGCCCTCGCGGACGCGCCAGGTGGCGATCCACGGCCGCATCATCGACCGGAAGCCGGGTCGACCGCGCAGCGCGGCCAGCGTGTCGCGATCCATCGTCGCTCGCGCTGCCGCCTCGGCGCTCGCCAGCCATTCACTGTTCAACATGCGGATGCCCCCCAGACGCAGGAAATACATCTGCTTTTTTTCACTTGAAATCCACTTTATCGCGGGTGTCCGCCGCCAGGGTAATCGCACAAACTACTCAAAATGAGCACGTTCAGGCGGGAAATTCCCCCTGAAGGGTTCTTGCAACTATCGACGGTTGCGCAATCCAACAAGGTTCGATCCGCGCGAATGCATGCGGATTACTGCACTGTCACCGGCTGCCCCGGCCCGGCACGCTCTTGCGATTAAATCGCGCCGCAACTTGCGTCGGGGGCTACCAGAGATGCCGTTTGCAGCCACCTTCGAGCTGTCCGGTCTGGACGGAACCAACGGCTTCCGGATCAGCGGCGTTGCGGCGAATGACCAGAGCGGCGCCAGCGTCGCGGCCGCCGGCGACGTCAATGGCGATGGCATCGCTGACCTGATCATCGGCGCCTTCACGGCGGATCCCAACGGAAGCAGTTCCGGCGCGAGCTATGTCGTGTTCGGTCGGAGCACGGGCTTTGCTGAGAATCTCGATCTCTCCGACCTGGATGGGACCAACGGTTTCCGGATCAGCGGCGTCGCCGGCAACGACAACAGCGGGATTTCCGTTGCCTCGGCAGGCGACATCAACGGGGACGGTATCGATGACCTGATTGTCGGAGCTCACGGGGCCGACCCCAACGGGGCCGTCTCAGGGGCCAGCTATGTCGTGTTTGGCCGCAACACCGCCTTCGGCGCCAATCTCGACCTCTCAGCCCTGGATGGAACCAGCGGGTTTCGGATCGACGGCGTCGCAGCCTACGACCGGAGCGGCCAGTCGGTGGCCTCGGCGGGCGATGTGAACGGCGACGGCATCGACGATCTGATCATCGGCGCCCGTTACGCAAACGGCGTCGGCGCCAGCTATGTCGTGTTCGGCCGTGACACCGGCTTCGCCGCCAGCCTCGCTCTCGCCGATCTCGACGGAACCAACGGCTTCCGGATCAACGGCGAAGCAGCGGACGATAACAGCGGCAATGCGGTTGCCGCCGCGGGCGATCTCAACGGCGACGGGATCGGGGATCTTATCGTCGGCGCCTGGCGGGCGGATCCTGCCGCCTCGAACGCTGGTGCGTCCTATGTGGTGTTCGGAAGCGATGTCGGTTTCGCGGCAAGTCTCGACCTGTCCTCTCTGGACGGAACCAACGGGTTTCGCATCAACGGCGAGGCAGATAGCGACCAAAGCGGCAATTCTCTCAGCGCCGCGGGCGACATCAATGGCGATGGATTCGGCGATCTGATCATCGGGGCCGCCAGCGCTGACCCTGATGGTGTCTTCGGCGCGGGCGCCAGCTATGTGGTTTTCGGGAGTGACGCGGGCTTTGCGGCCAGCCTTGATCTCTCCGCCCTCGATGGGACGAACGGCTTCCGCATCAGCGGCGTCGCCAACGCCGACCAGAGTGGCCGTGCGGTCGCGGGGGCCGGCGATATCAATGGTGACGGACTCGACGATCTGATCATCGGCGCGTCCGGCGCCGATCCGAACGGCGGCCTGTCCGGTTCCAGCTATGTGGTGTTTGGCAGTCGCGGCGCCTTTGGCGCCAACCTCGACCTCTCCTCCCTGACCGGCGTCAACGGCTTTCGGCTCGACGGTGTGGCGGCCAATGACCAGAGCGGAAGGTCTGTCGCCGCCGCGGGCGATGTCAATGGCGACGGAGTCGACGATCTGATCATCGGCGCTCCAAGCGCCGATCCCCATGGAACCGACTCCGGGGCAAGCTACGTCGTCTTCGGCCAGAGGCCCAACGTGGTGCTGGTGGGCGCCGCCGGGGCGGACAACTACCTGGGCGGCAATCTGGACGACGACCTCAGCGGCGGGGGCGGCGACGATATCCTGAACGGCGGCCTGGGCGCCGACCTGATGGCCGGCGGGACGGGCGGGGACACCTACCACGTCGACAACATCGGCGATGTGACCGACGAGACCGGCGGCGATGGGACCGACACCGTGGTCTCCTCGATCAGCTGGACCCTGGGAACCGACATCGAGAACCTGACCCTGTCGGGGACGGCGGCGATCAACGCCACCGGTAACGGCCTGGCCAACGTCCTGACCGGCAACGACGGCGTCAACCAGCTCGACGGGGGCGATGGGGCCGACCAGCTGCTCGGCGGGCTGGGCGGTGACCTGCTGAACGGCGGCGCCGGCGCGGACCAGATGGCCGGCGGGGCCGGAAGCGATACCTATGTGGTCGACGACGCGGGCGACACCATCACCGAGCTGAGCGGCGAGGGTATCGAACGGGTCAGGGCCAGCGTCAGCTTCACCCTGGGGGCCGAACTGGAGAACCTCCAGCTCACCGGCGCGGGCAACATCGATGGGACGGGCAACGGCCTGGCCAACCAGATCGACGGCAACAGCGGCGACAACATCCTGTCGGGCGGCGGCGGCAACGATATCCTGCGCGGCAACGGCGGGCTGGACGAACTGGGCGGCGAGGACGGGTCCGACCAGCTGCGCGGCGGAGACGGCAATGACACGCTCTACGGCGGCGGGGCCAACGACTGGCTCTACGGCGACGCCGACAGCGACGTTCTCTACGGCGGCGCGGGCGCCGACAACCTCGACGGCGGGACCGGGGCGGACGTGCTGAACGGCGAAGTGGGCGCCGATCAGCTTCAGGGCGGCGATGGGGACGACCAGCTGTTCGGCGGGGCCGACAACGATGTCCTGCGCGGCGGGGCGGGCGCCGACATCCTGACCGGCGGCATCGGGGACGACACCTTCGTGGTGGACGACTACAGCGACACCCTGGTCGAGGCCGTCGGCGAGGGCAGCGACATCGTCAAAGCCACCGTCAGCTGGACCCTGGGCGACAACTTCGAACGGCTGATCCTCGAGGGGGTCGCAGACATCGACGGCACGGGCAACGGCCTGGCCAATCAGCTCACCGGCAACGGCGGAGCCAATCTCCTCGACGGCGCCGGTGGCAGCGACACTCTGAACGGCGGCCTGGGGGGCGACAGGATCCTGGGCGGAACCGGAAACGACATCCTCAGCGGCGGCGGCGGAAACGACATCTTCCTGGTCCGCCAGGAGTCGGTGTTCAGCAGCCTGGCCCCCATGGGCCGGACCATCGAGACCGACACCATCAGCGACTATGCCATCGGCCAGGACGAGATCGACCTGTCCGACATAGACGCCATCGCGGCCACTGGCGGGGTCAACGACGCCTTCAGCATCGTCGCGGCGTTCGACGGCCAGGCCGGCCAGATGACGCTCAGCTTCAGCGGCGGGATCACCACCCTCCTGCTCGATGTCGATGGCGACCGGTCCGGTGACTATCGCCTGCGGATCAATGGCGACGTGCGGGCCGATACGGCCGGCTGGGTGCTCTAGGCGGGCCGCCTTCAACCGTTTTCAAGGACAGCACACCGTGCCCTTTCCGGCGATTTTCGAGCTCGGCGCCCTCAATGGAGCCAATGGCTTCCGGATCAACCCGACGACCGCCAACGCCGCTCTCGGCTGGTCGGTCGCCTCGGTCGGTGACATCAACGGAGACGGCATCGACGACCTGATCCTGGGCGACCCCAGACTGGGTCCGTCCGGCGGCGGCTACAGCGGCGCGGCCTATGTGGTGTTCGGCAGCGATGCCGGCTTCCCGGCCGGCTTCGACCTGTCCGACCTCGATGGGGCCAACGGCTTCCGGATCAGTGGCCTTGCCGGCGCCTACGTCGGCGTCTCGGTCGCCTCGGCCGGCGACGTGAATGGCGATGGGTTCAATGACCTGATCATCGGCGCCAGGAGCGACAGTTCGGGCGTCGGCTCCGGCGGGTCGAGCTATGTGGTGTTCGGTGGCGACCAGCCCTTCGCGGCCAATTTCAGCCTCTCAAGCATCAACGGAACCAACGGCTTCCGGATCGACGGCGCGGACGCGCTCGATTTCAGCGGCCATGCGGTCGCCTCGGCGGGCGACGTCAACGGGGATGGCGTCGATGACCTGATCATCGGGGCCTATCGCGCGGACCCGAACGGCTCCCTCGGGCGCCAGCTACGTCGTCTTCGGCTCCGCCGGCGGTCTGCCGGCCATCCTCGACCTGAGCGACCTGGACGGGACCAACGGCTTCCGGATCAGCGGCGTCGCCGCCAATAACCAGAGCGGCAAGGCCGTCGCCTCGGCGGGCGATATCAACGGCGATGGTTTCGACGACCTGATCATCGGCGCCTGGCGGGTCTCCACCAACGGAAACACCGGGTCCGGCGCCAGCTATGTGGTGTTCGGCGGCGATGATCTCTTCGGCGCCAACCTCGACCTGTCGAGCCTGGACGGGACCAACGGTTTCCGGATCAATGGCGCTGAGGCCTCCGACAGCAGCGGCTATTCCGTCGCCTCGGCCGGTGATTTCAATGGCGATGGCTTCGGGGACATCCTGATCGGGGCCTACGCCGTCGATGAGAATGGCGCCGACGTCGGCGCCGCCTACCTGGTGTTCGGCAGCGACGCGGGGTTCGCGGCCGAGCTCAACCTCTCCGCCCTGGACGGAACCAACGGTTTCCGGATGCCGGGCCTGGCGGCCATCGACTGGTCCGCCTGGTCGGTCGCCTCGGCCGGCGATGTGAATGGCGACGGTCGCAACGACCTGATCATCGGCGCGCCCGGCGCCAGCCCCAACGGGACGCAATCGGGCTCCAGCTACGTGATCTTCGGTCGCGACGGCCCGTTCGCGGCCGATCTCAACCTGGCCGCCCTCGACGGGATCGACGGCTTCCGGATCAATGGTCCGGCGCAGTTTGATTTTTCGGGCTTCTCGGTGTCCGCCGCCGGCGACCTCAACGGGGACGGGGTCGACGACCTGATCGTCGGGGCGCGCGACGCTTTCACGGATCTCATCAGGCACGGCGCCGCCTATGTCGTCTTCGGCCGGCCTGCGCCGGTGTCGGTGGTCCAGACCGGCACGGGCGGGGCGGACACCTACGACGGCGGTGACCTCGACGACACCCTCAGCGGGGCGGGCGGGGACGACATCCTGAC
>NZ_JAAALA010000059.1 GCF_009905535.1 Caulobacter sp. SLTY
CCCCCGCCCAGGTCACCAAGGCCGCGGACGGCCACTACTGGGCCACCGCCGATGTGGACGGCAGCGCCGTGCGCTTTCTGGTCGACACCGGCGCCACCGCGGTGGCCCTGACCGCCGATGACGCCCGCCGCCTGGGCCTGGACCTCGCCAAGCTCGACTACCGGGTCGACGTCACTACCGCCGACGGCAAGACCCGCGCCGCCCAGGTGAAGCTGCGCAGCGTGACCATCGCCGGCGCGCGGATCGAGAACGTCGACGCCCTGGTGCTCGAGGGCGGCCTGAAGACCTCCCTGCTGGGCATGAGCTACCTCGGCCGGCTCTCCTCCTTCGAGGCGACCCGCACGGCGCTGATCCTCAAGCCGTAAACTTCAGGCTCGGCCGCCTGGGACGAACGGGCGTCGCCACCGGCGCCTCGCCCCGATGCGCGGCCAAGCCCAGCTCGAAACTTCGCCCGATCATACGCGCCCGCGCGATGAACAGCTCGGCGGCCGCCGGCGGACAGACCTGCTGCGCCGTTTCCTCGAACACCGTCAGCCACCGGCCGAAATGCTCACTCTTGATGTCGGGCAGCCGCAGGTGCACGGCCATCGGCCGCCCCTGGAACCGCCCGGTCGCCAGGACCACCGAGGACCAGAAGTCGCACAGCTTGGCCAGATGGGCGTCCCAGTGGTCGCCGATGGCCCCATCGAAGATCGGCCCGAGCTCGGGATCCAGCCGCACGCGGCCATAGAACTGGTGGACCAGTTGCTCGATCATCGCCTCGGTGACGCCCAGCGGGCCGCCGGGACCGACACGCGGCGTGTCTCGACGAGGATGATCGTGGGGAATGCTCACGGTCGCTAGCTAGGCGCCCTGCCCCGTCGGCGCAATCGCGGACAAGTCCTTAAGCCGCCACCCGCCCCACGCTGACCGCGTCGAGCGCCCTGTCCACCACCTCGATCCCGGCGCCGGGCTTCACGCCCTCGACCGTCAGGATCCGGCGCCAGGCCCGCGCGCCGGGGCGACCGTGGAACAGGCCCAGCATGTGGCGGGCCATGGCCGGCAGGTGGACCCCCTCCGCCAGCCGCGCCAGCAGGTAGGGGCGATAGCGCTCGACCGCCGCGAACGGGCTGACGTCGCCCACGGCCTCACCGAACAGCCGGCGGTCGACCTCGCCCAGCAACCCGGCCTCGTGATACGCCGCCCGCCCCATCATCACACCATCAACCTGTTCAAGGTGCGCTTCCGCCTCCTCAAGTGACGCCACCCCGCCGTTGATCACGATGGTCAGGTCCGGGCGCTCGCGCTTCAGCCGGTAGACCAGCGGATAGTCGAGCGGCGGGATGTCCCGGTTCTCCTTGGGCGACAGGCCCTTCAGCCAGGCCTTGCGGGCGTGGACGATGAAGGTTGTCACCCCCGCCGCCGACGACAGGTCGACCAGACGGAAAAGGCTCTCCGTCGGCTCCTGGTCATCGACGCCGATGCGGCATTTGACGGTGACCGGCACATCCACCGCCGCCTTCATGGCCGCCATGCAGTCGGCAACCAGCTCCGGCTCGCGCATCAGGCAGGCCCCGAACCGGCCCGACTGTACCCGGTCGGACGGACAGCCGACGTTGAGGTTGATCTCGTCGTAGCCGAGGTCGGCGCCGATCCGCGCGCTGGCGGCCAGGTCGTCCGGATCGGACCCGCCCAGCTGCAGCGCCACAGGATGCTCCGCCGGATCGTAGCCCAGCAGCTTTTCGCGATCGCCATGCAGCACCGCCCCCGTGGTGACCATCTCGGTGTAAAGCAGCGCCCGCCCGCTCAGGACGCGATGCAGCGCCCGGCAGTGCCGGTCGGTCCAGTCCATCATCGGGGCGACGGAAAAGCGGTGGGCGGGATGGGCGGTCATCGCCGCCTAGATAGTCGGTACCGCCCGGCGGGCCAATCACCTGAGCGCGCGAGGGCGGTCATGCGCCCTGGGCGCACTAGATTGTCCGGTGTCACGCCCGACGCCTAGGAGGACCGGACCGCGCCATGCCGAAGGGAAGCCGAAAGAACGCCAACGGCCAGGTCGCAGGCAAGGCCGACCTGCCGACCAAGATCTGCCCGGCCTGCAACCGCCCGTTCGCCTGGCGCCGCAAATGGGCCAGGGACTGGCCGCAGGTGAAGTACTGCTCCGATCGATGCCGGTCGCTTGGCGCGAGCTAGAAGGGAATGACAGCCCCATCCCAGGCCAGCAGCCTGCCGCTGTCCGCCGGTCCGGCCTGGTCGATAACCGCCAGCAGCCGTTCGGCGGCGAAATCGGGTGTGAACAGCTTCCCGGGCTGAACCCCGCCCTGGAACGGCCGCGAAAGGCCCGTGTCCACCGTGCCCGGATGCAGCGCCAGGCAGACCGCCTGCGGCCGGCGCATCGCCACCTCGATCGCGAGGTTGCGAACCATCATGTTCAGCGCGGCCTTGGAGGCCCGGTATCCGTGCCAGCCGCCGAGCCGGTTGTCGCTGATCGACGAGACGCGCGCGGAAAGGACGGCAAAGAGCGACTTGCGCCCGCGTGGCAGATGCGGCGCCAGGGCGCTGGCGATCAGCGCCGGCCCGATGGTGTTGATTGCGAAGGCTCGCATCAGGCCCTCACGGCGCAGAGCCGCTATCGTCTTCTCCGGCTTCAGGGCATCGGCGTGCAGAAGCCCCGTGGCGACAAGGACCAGGTCCGGGGCTTCGCCATCGGCGATCAACGCCTGAGCGGCGTCGGCAAGGCTCACGTCGTCCTCGAGGTCGAAGGCGAACCCTCTGACCTTGCCTTCCGAGCGCACGGCGTCCCGCGCCCCGCTCCAGACCGTCGCGCAGGCGGGGTCAGCCGCCAGGCGCCGCACCAGGGCTGAGCCGATACCGCCGCCCCCGCCGAACACCGCCGCCCGATACCCGTCCCGCAGGGAATTCAGCACTAGAGGTCTCCAGATGGCCCAGGCCCCGGGAGATAGGCCGAGCCGGCGCTTTGTCACGCGGGGCCGCTCGCGCCCGTCGACCGCGAATACCGCCCCGGCGGCTGGCCGACATGCCGGCTGAAGGCGGTGCTGAAGGTGCTGGCCGAGCCGTATCCGACCCGTTCGGCGACCGCCTCCAGGCCGCAATCGCGGCGACGCAGCAGGTCCTTCGCAAGCGCCATGCGCCAGGCCAGCAGATACTCCATCGGCGGAGTTCCGACCGCGCGAACGAACCGGTCGAAGAAGGCCGAGCGCGACATCGCCGCCTCCCGCGCCAGATGCGCCATGGTCCAGGGCCGGGAAGGCTCGGCGTGCAGCCGGCGCAGGGCCTGGGCGATGCGGGCGTCCGCCAGGCCACGCAGCAGGCCAGGCGGAGCATCCGCTTCAGGGGCGGCGCGCAGGGCCTCGACCAGCAAAACCTCGACCAGCCGGGCAAGCACCAGATCACGGCCAGCCCGCTCCGCCGCCGCCTCATCGCCGACCAGCTTGACCAGGGTCGCCAGCCGGCCGGCCGCTTTCAGATGAATGATCGTCGGCAGCGGGGAGACCAGCAAGGCGGCGTTCGCGCAGCCCGGCCCGACCACCACCGCCGCCGATGTCGCCGAAGGCGTCTGGCGCGCCGTCCACGACACCACCGGCCGCCTGCGCTTCCCCGCCGGTCCCGACGCCGTGGCCCTGGCGAACGCCCAGGGTTGAGCCCCCGCTGTGACAGCTCGGCGCCGCCTGCGACACGGCAGCGGGGCCGAGCGGCTTGCCTTCCGCGTCCTGATCCTTAGGGTCCGTCCGACTTTCGACCGACCCGCTCCCCATCGGTCAAGACGAGACGAATCCCATGTCCGATCCGCCCCGCCGGCCGATCCTGAAGCTGAAATTCCCGCCCGCCGTGGCGCCGGCCCCACCGGCCGCGCCCGCTGCCGCGCCGGAGCCGCCGCCGGGCGAGCGCTGGCGGTGCAAGCCCTGCAGCGGGATCGTGGTGATCACCGGCGAGGAGGCGCCCGACAGCGACATTCGCTGCCCGGCCTGCAACGCGCGCCTGGGCCTGGCCGGCGAGTTTCAGCGGCCCGACGGCAAGGTGCGGGCGCGGCGGCTGCCGCGCTAATTCGCAAAAACTTTCTGTTCTACAGAAATTGATTCGTGTTATTCAGGCATTCTCATTGGGGGAATGCCATGGCCGCCGTCGAACGCCTCTATGCCCAGCCACCGCCGGAGTCCCCGGCCCTGTCCCGTATCCGGCGGCTCAGCCTGCCGTTCGAGGCGGTGTTCGCCGTGCTGGCCGGGCTGGTGGCGGTGGTCTACCTGGCCACCATCCTGACCGCCCTCTTCTATACCGGCGAGCAGTTCCGGCTGACCGCCCAGGGACCGACCCTGTACCTGGGCGATGATCCCTTCGCGCCCGGCAGCCTGCGCATCGCCGATGTGCCCCTGACCGCGCGGCTGATCGGCCTGCTGCCGTTGAGCGTGATCTTCGGCGCCCTGGCCGGGGCCTTCTTCTGTCTCCATCGCCTGTTCGCCGCCTATCGCCGGGGCGAGGTGTTCACCGAGGGGTCCGTGCGTTGGATGCGCCGGGCCGGCGCCCTGCTGGTCATGTTCGCGGCGGCGCCGGGCCTGTTCCAGCCGCTGGTGCGGGCCGCTGGCCTGATGGACCGCGCCTGGCTGCATGGCCACACCCTCGCCGCCCTGCTGGTCGGCGCCGGGCTGTTCGTCCTCTCCTGGGTCATCACCCTGGGACGCCAGCTGCAGGAAGACGCGGAAGGGTACGTCTGATGGCTATCATCGTCCGCCTCGACCTGATGCTGGCCCGGCGAAAGGTCCGCTCCAACGACCTGGCCCGGGCCATCGGCATCACCCCATCCAACCTGTCCCTGCTCAAGTCCGGCAAGGTGAAGGGGGTCAAGTTCGAAACCCTCGACGCCATCTGCGCCTACCTCGACTGCCAGCCGGGCGACATCCTCGAACGCGTTCCCGACCAGGCCGCCGAGCCGCTCGTCCGAACGGCCTGAAGCCACATCCCCTTCCGATCCGCCCCAACGCGCCGGTTCCTCCGGCGTGAACGATGGAGACTGCCCTGATGCCCGGCCCGTTCCGCGCCCTCATCGCGCTCAGCCTGCTGCTGCTCGGCGCCTGCGCCACCACCCTCAGCGATCACCCGACTCGCTCCGCCGTGCTGGGCGCCCCGGTCAGCCAGACCGCCATGCTGGACAGCCTGGCCCGTCCGGGAAACGTGACCCTGGAGAAGGCGGCGGTCGCCGACTGGCATTTCCCCAACACCGTTCGCGATCCGGGAACGACCGACTGGCGCATCCGCCAGCTGGACGCCCAGATCTATGTCTACGCCATCGTCCATCCACGGTTCGGCCTCTACCTGATCGACGCCGGCCTGCCCGCCGACTACGAGGCCTGGTTCGACCCGATCCTGCGAAATGTGGTCCGCAAGGACTATGGGCTGACGCTGCGCACCGGGACCGAGGCCCTGGTGGCCCGCTGGGGCGCGCCGAAGGGCGTGTTCATCACCCACCTGCACTACGACCATGTTCTGGGCGTGGTCGCGTTGGACCGGTCGACGCCCCTCTATGTCGGGCCTCATGACGGTGAGCAGAAGAGCCCCTTTCACCAGATCATCGCCCGGCCGGTCGCCAAGGCGCTGAAGAGCCGCCCGCCGCTGAACGCCTGGCGGTTTGCCCCCGCCGCGGAGGGTGAACTGGCGGCCGTGGACATCTTCGGCGACGGCTCGGTCTTTGCCCTGCATGCGCCCGGTCACACGCCGGGCTCGACGGCCTATCTGGTCAACACCCCGCACGGTCCGCAGCTGATCACCGGCGACGCCTTCCACAGCCGCGAGGCGTGGACGGGGCAGTTTGAGGAGGCCACCGGCTTCGAAGCCGACCTGCCGCAAATCCACCGCAGCCATGCCGCTCTCAAGGCGCTTTCCGCCCGGCTTCCTGGCCTGCTCGTCCATCCCGGCCACCAGACCCTGCCGCCGGAATAGACCGCGCGACCTTCGGCGACACGGACGCTTTACGATCGGAGCGCCGCCCGCTACCGGAGTCCTGACGCGGCCGTGGGCCGGATTGGGAAATCGCACATGGCCTCCGGACTTGCCGCCCTTCTCGACGACATCGCCGGCATCGCCAAGATTGCCGCATCGTCCCTGGACGACGTCTCCGCCGCGGCCGGCCGGGCCGGGGCCAAGGCCGCGGGGGTGGTCATCGACGACGCCGCGGTGACGCCGGGCTACGCAGTGGGCTTCACGCCGGATCGCGAACTGCCGATCGTGGCCAAGATCGCGAAGGGCTCGATCATCAACAAGCTGGTGTTCCTGCTGCCGGGAGCGCTGCTGCTCAGCGTCTTCGCCAGCTGGGCCATCTATCCGATCCTGCTGATCGGCGGTTCC
The DNA here is from genome assembly GCF_009905535.1 of Caulobacter sp. SLTY. Classification (GTDB taxonomy): domain Bacteria; phylum Pseudomonadota; class Alphaproteobacteria; order Caulobacterales; family Caulobacteraceae; genus Caulobacter. The sequence goes on from NZ_JAAALA010000059.1 coordinate 6,337, forward strand.
TACCTGGCCTTCGAGGCCACAGAGAAGATCCTGGAGGCCCTCGGCCTGCATGGAGACCATACCGTCGATGGACCCGAAGACCTGGCCCTCAGCTCCGAGGAACTGGAGAAGAAGAAGGTCAACGGCGCCATCCGCACCGACTTGATCCTGTCGGCGGAGATCATGGCCATCGCCCTGTTCGAGGTCGGCGACCAGCCGTTCCTGATCCGCGCCTTCGCCCTGCTGGCGGTCGCGGTCGGCATCACCGTGATTGTCTATGGCGTGGTCGCCCTGATCGTGAAGATGGACGACATCGGCCTGCACCTGGCCAAGAGCCCGCGCCAGGCCACCAAGTCGTTCGGCGAGAGCCTGGTCCGCGCCATGCCGCCGCTGCTGGCCGGTCTGTCGGTCGTGGGCACGGCGGCGATGCTGTGGGTCGGCGGCGGGATCATCATCCACGCCTTGGAACACTTCGCCGAAACCATCCCCGCCCTCGGCTTCCTCCACCTGCTGGTCGGCTGGACCGAGGTGGCCAAGCACGCCGCCGAAGGGGTGGCCGGCATCGGCGGCATCCTCGGCTGGTTCACCTTCGCCATCGCCTCGGCGGTGGTGGGCCTGGTGATCGGGGGCATCATCGTGGGGATCCTGCACTTGATCCCCCGCAAGAAACACGCCCACTGAGGTTGGGGACCGGTTGGCCGCTCAGCGGCCTACCTGTCCCCGGTCAGCGCCAGCCGAAGACCGGCCCTCACGCCAACCGGCTGAATCGCGATGTTGCAACCGCCCGCGCCGACCGGGGACAGGTACGCCCTGCGGGCGAACCAGTCCCCCTAGGTCTCCACCCCCACCC
>NZ_JAAALA010000006.1 GCF_009905535.1 Caulobacter sp. SLTY
GTCAGCGTCGTCTTGCCATGGTCAACGTGACCGATGGTGCCGATGTTGCAGTGCGGCTTAGTGCGTTCGAACTTTTCTTTAGCCATTTCAAGCTCCAGCCCTTTAGGGCCTGTCCTCTAACTAGGGTTGGATGTGTTTAGGCGTACTTCTTGATCACTTCGTCGGCGACGTGTTGCGGCACCGGGTCGTAGTGGTCGTATTGCATGGTGAAGGCGGCGCGGCCCTGCGACATCCCGCGAAGGGTGTTCACATAGCCGAACATGTTGGCCAGCGGCACGAAGGCGTTGACCACGATCGCGTTGCCGCGCGTGTCCTGGCCCTGGATCATGCCCCGACGGCCGTTCAGGTCGCCGATGACCGAGCCCAGGTAGTCTTCCGGGGTCACGACCTCGACGGCCATGATCGGCTCGAGCAGCTTGGGCCCGCCCTTCTCGCGCAGTTCCTTGAAGGCCGCGCGGGCGGCGATTTCGAAGGCCAGCACCGAGGAGTCGACGTCGTGGTAGGCGCCGTCGATCAGGGTCGCCTTGAAGTCGATCAGCGGGAAGCCGGCCAGCAGGCCGTTTTCCTTGGCCGACTCCAGGCCCTTCACCACGCCCGGGACGTATTCCTTCGGCACCGAGCCGCCGACGATGGTCGACTCGAACACGAAGCCCGAACCCGGCTCGCCCGGCTCGAACACCAGCTTGATGCGGGCGAACTGGCCCGTACCGCCGGTCTGCTTCTTGTGCGTGTAGTCGATCTCCGCCTTGCGGCCGAGCGATTCACGGTAGGCCACCTGCGGCGCGCCGATGTTGGCTTCCACCTTGTAGGTGCGCTTCAGGATGTCGATCTTGATGTCGAGGTGCAGCTCGCCCATGCCCTTCAGGATCGTCTGGCCCGACTCGTGGTCGGTCGAGACGGTGAAGGACGGATCCTCGGCGGCCAGCTTGGCCAAGGCGACGCCCAGCTTCTCCTGGTCGGCCTTGGACTTGGGCTCGACGGCGATCTCGATGACCGGGGCCGGGAATTCCATGCGCTCGAGGATGACCGGCGACTTGTTCGGGTCGCACAGGGTGTCCCCGGTGCGGGTGTCCTTCAGGCCGGCCAGGGCGACGATGTCGCCGGCGTAGGCTTCCTTGATGTCCTCGCGGTTGTTCGAGTGCATGAGCAGCATCCGGCCAACCCGTTCCTTGCGGTCACGGGTGGAGTTCAGCAGGCCCATGCCGGTCTCGAGCTTGCCCGAGTAGATGCGGCAGAAGGTCAGCGAGCCGACGAAGGGGTCGTCCATGATCTTGAACGCCAGAACCGACAGCGGCTCGTCGTCCGAGGCCTTGCGGCTGACTTCTTCTTCGGTGCGGAAGTCGATGCCCTTGGTCGGCGGGATGTCCACCGGCGAGGGCAGGTAGTCGACCACGGCGTCAAGCAGGGGCTGGACGCCCTTGTTCTTGAAGGCCGAGCCGCAGAGGATCGGGTAGAAGGCGCCGGTCAGCACGGCCTTGCGGATGCACTTCTTGATGACGTCAATCGAGGGCTCGTCGCCGCCGAGGTACGCTTCCATGGCCTCGTCGTCGAGTTCGACGGCGTTCTCGATCATGTAGTGACGGGCGGCTTCGGCCTCGTCCTTCATGTCGGCCGGAATCTCTTCGTCGCGGTAGGTGGCGCCCAGGCCGTCATTGTCCCAGACAACCGCCTTCATGCGGACCAGGTCGACCAGGCCCTTCAGGTTGGTTTCAGAACCGATCGGCAGCTGGATCGGAACGGCCTTGGCGCCCAGACGGTCGCGGATCGACTCGACCGACTTGTTGAAGTCGGCGCCGAGCTTGTCCATCTTGTTGACGAAGACGATACGCGGAACCTTGTACTTGTCGGCTTGGCGCCAGACGGTCTCGGTCTGGGGCTCAACGCCCGCGTTGCCGTCGAGCACGGTCACGGCGCCGTCGAGCACGCGCAGCGAGCGTTCGACTTCGATGGTGAAGTCGACGTGCCCGGGGGTGTCGATGATGTTCAGGCGCTTGTCGTTCCAGAAGGCGGTCGTCGCGGCCGACGTGATGGTGATGCCGCGCTCCTGCTCCTGCTCCATCCAGTCCATGGTCGCGGCGCCGTCGTGGACTTCGCCGATCTTATGCGACTTGCCGGTGTAGTAGAGGATCCGCTCGGTCGTCGTGGTCTTGCCCGCGTCGATGTGGGCCATGATTCCGAAGTTGCGGTAGTCTTCGATTTTATGCGTGCGGGCCATGATGGAGCCTGGTGTTTGAATGAGCGGAGCGGGCGGTTTGAGGTTTCAAACCGCCCGCCCCTTCAAGACTTGCGGCGCTGTTACCAGCGGTAGTGGGAGAAGGCGCGGTTTGCCTCGGCCATCTTGTGAGTGTCTTCGCGCTTCTTGACCGCGGTGCCGCGGTTGTTCGAAGCGTCCAGCAGCTCACCGGCCAGCTTTTCGGTCATGGTGTTCTCACCACGCTTGCGCGCGGCGGTGACCAGCCAGCGAATGGCCAGGGCGCGGCGACGGTCCGGACGGACTTCAACCGGCACCTGGTAGGTGGCGCCGCCGACGCGGCGCGACCGGACTTCGATCGCCGGGGCGACGTTGTCCAGGGCGCTGTGGAAGGTTTCCAGGGGACCCTGGTCCTTGCGCTTGGCTTCCAGGATGTCGAAGGCGCCGTAGATGATGTTCTCGGCGACGGCTTTTTTGCCTTCGTACATGACGTAGTTCATGAATTTGGTGACGACCAGGTCCCCGAACTTCGGATCGGGCAGAACCTGACGCTTCTCGGCGCGACGGCGGCGGGACATACGATCTCTTCCTTACTTCGGGCGCTTGGCGCCGTAGTGCGAACGGCGCTGCTTGCGGTCCTTGACCCCTTGGGTATCGAGGACGCCACGCAGGATGTGGTAGCGGACGCCGGGAAGGTCCTTCACGCGGCCCCCACGGATGAGCACGACGCTGTGCTCCTGAAGGTTGTGACCTTCACCGGGGATGTAGCACACGGCTTCGACGCCGGTGGTCAGGCGGACCTTGGCCACCTTCCGCAGAGCCGAGTTCGGCTTCTTGGGGGTGGTGGTGTAAACGCGGGTGCAAACACCACGGCGCTGGGGGCAGCCCTTCAGGGCGGGAACCTTGTTGCGCACGGGCTTGGGTTGCCGCGGCTTACGGATCAGCTGGTTGACTGTAGGCATCTATCTCTGTGCTCGTGGAAGCGTGTGCCTTTCGGCCGAAGCGCTTCAGGGGTCCTATAGGGTTTCGCTCGAGCCGCTGAACGCGCAAACTCGCCGGCTGCTGTGCGCGGCCGACGGGTCCTTGGGTTCCCCGGGTGAGGATCCGTTAAGACCCTGCCTCGAAAGAGCGGGCTACATACGCGCGAGGCCCCACAAGGTCAAGGGTTGCGGAGTCTTCTCAAGGGCTTGGCGGTCAAGGCGCGATCGGCAGGTGCTTGGTCAGGAAGGCCTCCGTCGCCTCCAGGGTCTGCAGCCGGCTCCTGGTGCTGGAGAAGTGGTGGTCGTCCCCGTCTAGGATGAGCACCTGGTGCGGCACGCCGGCGTCCTTCAAGGCGCTCTCCATCAGCTTCGACTGCGTGGCCGGGACGGTGGTGTCCTGCACCGCGTAGATCAGCAGCACCGGCGCCGTCCGACCGCCCACCCGGCGGTAGGGCGAAGCGCGGTTCAGGCTTTCCGCATCGACGCGGGGATCGCCGATCACCTCGCGCAGGTAGCGGATCTCGCCCGACTCGGCCCCGCCATAGACCCGGGCGTGGCCGATCATCGAGGGCAGGTCGGAGACCCCGTTGACCGAGATGGCGCAGCGGTAGCGGTCGGGCCGCGAGGTCGCGCCGTGCAGGGCCGCGTAGCCGCCGAAGCTGGCGCCCATGATGCAGACGCGGGCGTTGTCCACGGCCGGGTCGTCCACCGCCCCGACCGCGTCGGCGATGTCGGACTGCATCTTGCCGCCCCATTCATTGAAGCCGGACCGCTCGAAGGCCTCGCCGAACCCGTTCGAACCCCGAAACTGGGGCTTCAGCACCGCATAGCCGCGGCTGACCAGGAACTGTTCCCACCAGTCGAAGGCGAAGTCGTCGCGCGCGGCCGGGCCGCCGTGGGGCATGACCACCAGCGGGGCCTTCTGGCCCGGCCCCAGCCCGGAGGGGACGGTGAGGTAGGCGTAGAGCTCCATCCCGTCGGCCGAATTGTAGGTGATCCAGCGGGTCTTGCCGAAGGCGGCGCCGGCCAGCTCGGGATACTCGTCCCCCAGCTGCGAGGCCTGGTTGGTGGCGGTTTCGTACAGGTACCAGGCGGGCGGATGGTTGGGGCTTTCGGCGCGCAGGATGAGGCGGCTGCGGTCGGCGGACCAGCCCATCAGCTGGACGTCGCGAGTCTTCAGCGCCTTGGCGATGCGGCCGTGGACGGCGCCCAGCTGGGCGTCCAGCCAGTGATACTCGGGCCGCTCGGCCCCGGTGACGATGGCCACCGGCTTGCCGGTGCGCGGGTCACTGATCAGGCCGACTTCACGGGCCGGGCCAGCCGGTCCGACCACGGTGCGGCTGTTGTCGGCCAGGTTGAGGCGAACGATCTGGGCGCCTGCCGCCACCTCGTTGCGCAGGTAGACGGCGTCCTCGGCGTCGGAATAGCCGATCAGGGCGACCTTCAGCGCCATGCTGGGGGAACGGTCGATCTCAGTCCAGGTGGCGGCGCCCTTGCGGCGGACCCAGAGGCTGGTCTGGCCTTGGGCGGAATCGATGCGCACCCGGGCGTCGCCCTGGCGGTCGACGGCGAACCAGACCGTCGCGTCATTGCCCTTGTCGGCCATCCGGCCCTGGCCCGTGGCGACATCGACCTTGTAGACCGCCATGGTCAGGCCGCCGCCCTTCTGCTTCAGCTTGCTGAACTGGTCACCCATCTTGGTGCCTTCGCTGAGGCCCAGCATGGCGACGGCGGGCTTGGGCCCGTCAATCTCGCCGAGGATCGGGCGGCTGACCGCCAGGCCCGACCAGTTGATGCCGTCGAGCAGCAGGCCGACGATCTTGCCGGTCATGTCGAAGACGATGTCGCGCTGCAGGTTGTAGCTGTAGACGCGGCCGTCGCTCATGTTGGTGCGGCTGTCGTACACCCGCACCGTGGCGATGATGTAGTTGTCGCCCGCCCAGCGAATGCCGTTCACGTCCACCGCGCCCAGCGGGATGGTCACTGCCACAGCCCCGTCGATGGGGTTGAGGGTGATGGTCCGCTCGATCGGGCTGCCGCCGAGGATGGCGATCCGCTGGCCGTTCGGGGAGATCTCGGCCTGCTGGACGGCGGGCAGCCGGGCGTAGGCGGAGGCCGGCGGCCTGGCCGGCGCCTGGGCCTGCACCGCCAGCGGCGCGAACGCGGCCAGCGACAGGGCGCAGAGCCCCGCGAGCGAACGAAACATGTCGATAGTCCCCCCGGATACGCAAACGCGAGCGTCGCTACGGACGCTCGCGCAGGACGTTAGGGGATGGCGCGCGGCCCTGTCCAGAGCCGCGCGGACGCGGCATCAATCGAAGATGTCGAAGATGTCGAAGCGGTCCTTCTTCTTCTTCCGGTAGTGGTAATCATCATCATAGCGATAGCGCTTCTCGCGCTCGTCGTAGGAGTGGCTGCGGCGCCAGGCTTCCGGGTCGCGGTGGAAGGTGTCGACCTCGCGGGTGAAGCGTTCGCGATCCTGCTCGACGTGCTGCACCGTCTCGCGGCCGCCGGCGATGATCTTCTCCAGCTCGCCCCGGTCCAGCCAGACGCTACGGCAGGTCGGGCACATGTCGATCTCCACCCCGTCACGGACGAGTTTCTGCATCGACGAATTGTCGTTCGGGCACATCAGCAGGGGCAAAGGGCGTCTCCTCACGGCCAAGGGGGCTCCCTGCATTTAGGCATTCGCCCGATCCTCGCCAGAGCGCGGACAGAATTTGGCCGCGCCGGGCGCTCAGCGTCCTCCCTGTCGGGACGGGAGTGGGCGTGGCGCAGGGCCGGAAACAGGGACAGCGGCGGCTGGTCGCGCTGACGGCCGGGTCGGTCGTGGCCCACGGGCTGGTCTTCCTGCTGCTCGGGCTGGATAGTCCGGGGCTGCGGGCGCCCGCTCAGAACGACGTCGAGGCCTTCGAGCTCAGCCTGGTCTCGCCCAATCTCCAACCCCGGCCGCTGCCGGCCGGGCCGGACGGGCAGCCGCGGATCGGCGAGCCTGGCCGGCAGGCGATCGCCCCGCCCGCCTATGTTCCTCCTTCCGCCCCCCTGCCCTCGCCGATCCTGGCTCCCTCGCCCGATCAGGGGCGGGCCATCCCCGGCGCTAACGACATCCAGCGGCGGGCGGCGGCGCCGTTCATCGACGACTCGCCGGACGCCCGGCGGGTTCTGCGCGGGACCTATGGCTGCGCCTATGCCGACGACCTGGACCTGACTCCGGCCGAGCGGGAAGACTGCAGGAAGCGCTACGCCGACCGGCCGGCCCCGCCGGTGGGCCTGGCTACGCCCGGCGACAAGCGTAGCCGCTGGGACCGGCAGGCGGCCAAGCAAAGGGCCGACCGGGAATGGCGCGAGAACCCGACGGTGCCGGTCGGGACAGATGAGTCACAGGGACCCGGACGGCCGGCGGGTCTGGGGCGGGAGACGCCGGCGACCGCGACCTTCAAGACCCCGTTCTAACCCCAGGGGATGACGGCGCGGAGTTGAGCGATCCGGGCCTGATCGCGCGATCGTTCGGCGCGCCAAAGCTGCTCGGTCAGCACGGCCCGCTGTTCGGCGCCGAGGCGGGACCAGTCCCAGCGGTCGGCGGGCGGCAGGTCATAGGACCAGTTCCGGGGATCGATGGCATAGCCCGCCCAGGTCAGCCGGCCGGCGGCGTAGTCGAGAACGTGCTGCAGCTCGTGCTGGAGCAGGGCCATGGCGGCCGGCTGGCGCGAGCAGTCGTCAGGGGCCCGGCCCCAGTAGATGCGGTCGCCGAGGGTGAGGACAGGGGTGTGCCGCCGCCACAGGTAGGCGATCTTCGCCAGGGGCGAGGGGGCGGCAACGATGCGCGGGAAGGCGCCGGCGGCCAGCAGGGCGTCCCACAGGCCCGGGGAAAGCGCGTCGCGCTCCGCCGTGGTCAAGGATCGGGTGACGCCGGGGAGCATGGCCATGGGGCGAGAGATAGCGCGGCGGCAACGCCGTCAACCTCCGCCCGCCCGACGATCCAAACGAAAGCGGCCCGGGATTGCTCCCGGGCCGTCTCGTGACTGTAGCGAAGAACCCTACTCGGCGACCGCCTCTTCGGCGATCTCGACCGGCAGCGGCTCCATGGCCGCTTCACGCGAAGCCGCCAGCTGCTCGTCACGCTTGGTGGCGATGCGCTGCAGGCCGCGCAGGTAGGAGCCGGTGCCCGCCGGGATCAGCCGGCCGACAATGACGTTTTCCTTGAGGCCTTCGAGGGTGTCGATCTTGCCGTGGACCGAGGCGTCCGTCAGCACCCGGGTCGTCTCCTGGAAGGAGGCGGCCGAGATGAACGAACGGGTCTGCAGCGAGGCCTTGGTGATGCCCAGCAGAACCGGCTGGGTGATCGCCGGGCGGCCGCCGCGGGCTTCGGTCTTGGCGTTCTCAATGTCGAATTCCGACTTGTCGAGGTGGTCGCCCTTGATGAGGCCGGTGTCGCCGGGCTCGAGGATTTCCACCTTCTGCAGCATCTGGCGAACGATCACCTCGATGTGCTTGTCGTTAATCGGCACGCCCTGGAGGCGGTAGACTTCCTGGATTTCGTTGACCAGGAAGTTGGCCAGCTCCTCGATGCCCAGGATGCGCAGGATGTCGTGCGGATCCGGGTTGCCGTCGATGATGTACTCGCCCTTGCGGACGATATCGCCGTCGTGCACCGCGATGTGCTTGCCCTTCGGGATCAGGAATTCGACGGGTTCGCCGCCGTCCTCCGGGGTGATCTTGATCCGGCGCTTGTTCTTGTAGTCGCGCCCGAACTCGACCCGGCCGTCCATCTCGGCGATGACCGCGCAATCCTTCGGACGGCGGGCTTCGAACAGCTCGGCAACACGCGGCAGACCGCCGGTGATGTCGCGCGTCTTGGCGCCTTCCGTGGGGATCCGGGCGATGATCTCGCCGGGCTTCACTTCATCACCGTCAGCCACCGACAGAATGGCGCCGACCGACAGCAGGTAGCGGGACTCGCCGCCCGAGGCGAGGCGCTTGTAGGAGCCGTCCTCGCCGAGCACCGCGAGCGCCGGACGCAGGTCCGTGCCCTTGGAGCCGGTGCGCCAGTCGCTGACGACGCGCTGGGCGATGCCCGTCGCTTCGTCGGTTTCCTCGCGGACCGAGAACCCTTCCACCAGGTCTTCGGCGCGGATCTTGCCGCCGACTTCGGTGATGATCGGGGTGGTGTAGGGGTCCCATTCGGCGATGCGCTGGCCGCGCTTGATCTTGTCGCCGTCCTTGACCTTCAGGCGGGCGCCGTACGGCGGCTTGTAGGACTCGCGGTCCTTGCCGTCGACAAGCACGGTCAGAGCCACGTTGCGGCTCATCACGACCAGCTCGCCGTCCGACGCCTTGACGGTCGGACCGGCGACCTTGATCACCCCGTCCGTGCCGGCTTCGAAGAACGACTGTTCGGCCACCTGGGCGGTGCCGCCGATGTGGAAGGTCCGCATCGTCAGCTGGGTGCCCGGCTCACCGATGGATTGGGCGGCAATGACGCCGACCGCTTCACCGATGTTGACCGGGGTGCCCCGGGCCAGGTCGCGGCCGTAGCAGGCCCCGCAGGCGCCGATCTTGGCTTCACAGGTCAGGGCCGAGCGCACCTTGATCGACTGCACGCCGGCCTTTTCGATCAGGTCGGCCTGGTCTTCGGTGATGTAGGTGTCGGCCGGCAGGACCAGTTCGCCCGTGCTCGGATCCTTGACGTCCTCGGCCGTGAAGCGGCCCAGCACGCGCAGACCCAGCGAGACCAGCACGTCACCGCCATCCACCACGGCCCGCAGGGTGATGCCCCGGGTGGTGCCGCAGTCTTCCTCGGTAATGATGCTGTCCTGGGCGACGTCGACCAGACGGCGGGTCAGGTAACCCGAGTTCGCCGTCTTCAGGGCGGTGTCGGCCAGGCCCTTACGGGCGCCGTGGGTGGAGTTGAAGTACTCCTGAACGGTCAGGCCTTCCTTGAAGTTCGAGATGATCGGCGTTTCGATGATCTCGCCCGACGGCTTGGCCATCAGCCCGCGCATGCCGCCCAGCTGCTTCATCTGGGCTTGCGAGCCCCGGGCGCCGGAGTGGGCCATCATGTAGATGGAGTTGATCTCCAGCTCACGGCCGTTCTCGTCCTTCTTGGCGGTCGAGATCTCGCCCATCATGGCGTCGGCCACCAGGTCGGTAGACTTGGCCCAGGCGTCGACGACCTTGTTGTACTTCTCGCCCTTGGTGATCAGGCCGTCCGCGTACTGCTGCTCGTACTCTTCGACCAGCTTGCGGGTGTCGTTGACGATCTTTTCCTTCGACTCCGGAATGATGATGTCGTCCTTGCCGAAGGAGATGCCGGCCTTGGCCGCTTCCTTGAAGCCCAGACCCATCATCTGGTCGGCGAAGATGACCGTCGCCTTCTGGCCGCAGTGGCGATAGACCACGTCGATCAGGTTGCCGATCTCCTTCTTGGTCAACGCCTTGGCGATGAGCCGGTGGCCGATGGCCGGGTGATGCGGCAGCAGGGCGGCGATCTTCATCCGGCCCGGGGTGGTTTCAATCAGGCTGCGGACAACCTCACCCTCGGCGTTCATTTCCGAGAAGCGGGCCTTGATCTTCGAGTGCAGGGTGACGACGCCCGAACCCAGGGCGGCTTCGATTTCGCCCAGATCGGCGAAGATCTTGCCTTCACCCGGCTCACCCTCGCGGGCTTGGCTCAGGTAGTAGAGACCCAGCACGATGTCCTGCGACGGCACGATGATCGGGCGGCCGTTGGCGGGGCTGAGGATGTTGTTGGTCGACATCATCAGCACGCGGGCTTCCAGCTGGGCCTCGAGGCTCAGCGGGACGTGCACGGCCATCTGGTCGCCATCGAAGTCGGCGTTGAAGGCGGCGCAGACCAGCGGGTGCAGCTGGATGGCCTTGCCCTCGATCAGCTTGGGCTCGAAGGCCTGGATGCCCAGGCGGTGAAGGGTCGGCGCGCGGTTCAGCAGAACCGGGTGCTCGCGGATCACCTCTTCCAGGATGTCCCAGACCTGCGGCTGTTCGCGCTCGACCATGCGCTTGGACTGCTTGACCGTCCCGGAGAGACCCTTGGCGTCCAGGCGCGAGTAGATGAACGGCTTGAACAGCTCGAGCGCCATCTTCTTGGGCAGGCCGCACTCATGCAGCTTCAGGTCCGGACCCACCACGATGACCGAACGGCCCGAGTAATCGACGCGCTTGCCGAGCAGGTTCTGGCGGAACCGGCCCTGCTTGCCCTTCAGCATGTCGGCGAGCGACTTCAGGGGACGCTTGTTGGCGCCGGTGATGACCCGGCCGCGGCGGCCGTTGTCGAACAGGGCGTCGACCGACTCCTGCAGCATCCGCTTTTCGTTGCGGATGATGATGTCCGGGGCGCGCAGCTCGATCAGGCGCTTGAGGCGGTTGTTTCGGTTGATCACCCGGCGGTAGAGGTCGTTCAGGTCGGAGGTCGCGAAACGACCGCCGTCCAGCGGCACCAGCGGGCGCAGTTCCGGCGGGATGACCGGTACGACCGTCAGGATCATCCACTCCGGCTTGTTGCCGGACTCGATGAAGGCCTCGATGATCTTCAGGCGCTTGGACGCCTTCTTCTGCTTGATCTCGGAGGTGACCGTGGCCAGCTCCTCGCGCAGTTTCTCGGCTTCCTTCGGCAGATCGATGGCCTTGAGCAGGCCGAAGATGGCCTCGGCGCCGATCTCGGCGCTGAAGCTGTCATCCCCGAACTCGTCCTGGAAGCGCATGAACTCGTCTTCCGACAGAAGCTGATTCAGCTTCAGCGGGGTCAGGCCCGGCTCGGTGACGATGTAGTGCTCGAAGTAGAGGACCCGCTCGATGTCCTTCAGCGGCATGTCCAGCATCATGGCGATGCGGCTGGGCAGCGACTTCAGGAACCAGATGTGGGCGACCGGGCTGGCCAGTTCGATGTGGCCCATCCGCTCGCGGCGGACGCGGGCCAGGGTGACCTCGACGCCGCACTTCTCGCAGATGATGCCCTTGTACTTCATGCGCTTGTACTTGCCGCAAAGGCATTCGTAGTCCTTGGTCGGGCCAAAGATACGGGCGCAGAACAGGCCGTCACGCTCGGGCTTGAACGTGCGGTAGTTGATGGTTTCCGGTTTCTTGATCTCGCCGAACGACCAGCTACGGATCTTCTCCGGGCTGGCGAGCGCGATACGGATCTGGTCGAAGGTCGGAGCGGCCTGGACCGGATTGAAGATGTTCAGGACTTCCTGGTTCATCGGTGCCTCAGTGCGGGATGACCCGCCAAAAATTTCAGTGTGATCGGCGAACTCCGGACGGCCGCCAGGCCGTCCGGGATAGGTCCGATCAGCTGTTTTCCAGCTCGACGTTCAGGCCAAGCGAACGCATTTCCTTGACCAGCACGTTGAAGCTTTCCGGAATGCCGGCCTCGAAGGTGTCGTCGCCGCGGACGATGCTTTCGTAGACCTTGGTCCGGCCGGCCACGTCGTCCGACTTCACCGTCAGCATTTCCTGCAGGGTGTAGGCGGCGCCGTAGGCTTCCAGAGCCCAGACCTCCATCTCCCCGAAGCGCTGACCGCCGAACTGGGCCTTGCCGCCCAGCGGCTGCTGGGTGACCAGGCTGTAGGGACCGATCGAGCGGGCGTGGATCTTGTCGTCGACCAGGTGGTGCAGCTTCAGCATGTAGATGTAGCCGACCGTGACCGGACGCTTGAACTGCTCGCCGGTCTGGCCGTCGAACAGGATCGACTGACCCGAACGGGCCAGGCCCGCCGATTCCAGCAGATCCTCGATATCGCCGATGTGGGCGCCGTCGAAGACTGGCGTGGCGAACGGCACGCCCTTGGAGAGGTTGCGGGCCAGTTCTACCAGCTCTTCCTCTTCTTCGGGCAGCGGGACGTCGGGGCCGTAGATGTCCGACAGACGCTCGATCAGCGCAGCCTTCTGGCCGCCATGCTGCCAGGCTTCCAGCAGACCGGCGATCTGCTTGCCGAGGCCGGCAGCCGCCCAACCGAGGTGGGTCTCGAAGATCTGGCCGACGTTCATGCGCGACGGCACGCCCAGCGGGTTCAGAACCACGTCGACGGCGGTGCCGTCGGCCAGGTGGGGCATGTCCTCGATCGGCAGGATCTTGGAGATGACCCCCTTGTTGCCGTGACGGCCGGCCATCTTGTCGCCGGGCTGAAGCTTGCGCTTCACGGCCACGAAGACCTTGACCATCTTCATCACGCCGGGGGGCAGTTCGTCGCCGCGCTGCAGCTTGTCGACCTTGTCCTCGAACCGGCGGTCCAGACGCTTGCGGGCCTCGTCGAACTGGCGGCGCAGGGCCTCCAGCTCGCCCATGGCCTTTTCGTCGTCCAGAGCGATCTGCCACCAAAGGCCGGGCGCGATCTCGCCCAGCTTTTCGGCGGTGACTTCGCCGCGGCCCAGGCCCTTGGGACCGGAGACGGCGACCTTGCCGGTGATCAGCTCGCGCAGACGCGCGGTCATGTTGCGGTTCAGGATGGCGAACTCGTCGTCCCGGTCCTTGCCCAGGCGGTCGATTTCGGCGCGCTCGATGGCCAGGGCCCGTTCGTCCTTGTCGACCCCGTGCCGGTTGAACACCCGAACCTCGACGACCGTGCCGGCGACGCCCGGGGGCAGGCGCAGGCTGGTGTCGCGAACGTCGGAGGCCTTTTCACCGAAGATGGCGCGCAGGAGCTTTTCTTCCGGCGTCATCGGGCTCTCGCCCTTCGGAGTCACCTTGCCGACCAGGATGTCGCCCGGCATGACCTCGGCGCCGATCGCCACGATGCCCGCCTCGTCCATGTTGCGAAGGGCTTCTTCGCCGACGTTGGGAATGTCGCGGGTGATCTCTTCCGGGCCCAGCTTGGTGTCGCGGGCCATGACCTCGAACTCCTCGATGTGGATCGAGGTGAAGACGTCATCGCGCACGATCCGCTCGGAGATCAGGATCGAGTCTTCGAAGTTGTAGCCGTTCCAGGGCATGAAGGCGACGAGGGCGTTGCGGCCCAGCGCCAGTTCACCGAGGTCGGTGGACGGGCCGTCGGCGATGATATCGCCGGCGTTGATCTTGTCGCCCACCCGCACCAGCGGACGCTGGTTGATGCAGGTGTTCTGGTTGGAACGCTGGAACTTGCTCAGACGGTAGATGTCGACGCCCGGCTTGGTGGGGTCGGTTTCGTTGGTCGCGCGCAGCACGATCCGGGTGCCGTCGATCTGTTCGACGACGCCGGTGCGGCGGGCGATGACCACGGCGCCGGAATCGCGGGCCACGACGTCTTCCATGCCGGTGCCCACGAGCGGGGCGTCGGACTGGACGAGCGGCACGGCCTGACGCTGCATGTTCGAACCCATCAGGGCGCGGTTGGCGTCATCGTTTTCCAGGAACGGGATCAGGGCGGCGGCGACCGACACGACCTGCTTGGGCGAAACGTCCATCAGGTCGACGTCGGCCCGTTGCAGCAGGCCCGGCTCGCCGTTGGTCCGGCCGGGGACCAGATCGTCGGTGATGCCGCCATCGGTGATGGAGATGTTGGCCTGGGCGATGACGTGCTTGGCCTCTTCCATGGCCGACATGTAGACGACCTCTTCCTGAGGCCGGCCGTCGGTGACGCGGCGGTAGGGGCTTTCGATGAAGCCGTACTTGTTGATCCGGGCGTGGGTCGCCAGGGAGTTGATCAGGCCGATGTTCGGGCCTTCCGGCGTTTCAATCGGGCAGATCCGGCCGTAGTGAGTCGGGTGCACGTCGCGGACTTCGAAGCCCGCGCGCTCGCGGGTCAGACCGCCCGGGCCAAGCGCCGAGAGGCGGCGCTTGTGGGTGATTTCCGACAGCGGGTTGGTCTGGTCCATGAACTGCGACAGCTGCGAGCTGCCGAAGAACTCACGCACGGCGGCCGCGGCCGGCTTGGCGTTGATCAGGTCGTGCGGCATGACCGTGTCGATATCGACGCTGCTCATGCGCTCCTTGATGGCGCGTTCCATGCGCAGCAGGCCGACGCGATACTGGTTTTCCAACAGCTCGCCCACCGAACGGACCCGGCGGTTGCCGAGGTTATCGATGTCATCGATTTCGCCGCGGCCGTCACGCAGGCCGACCAGCACCTTCAGCACTTCCAGCACGTCTTCCTTGCGCAGCACGCGCAGGTCGTCGTCGGTCTGCTGCTCCAGGCGCATGTTCATCTTCACGCGGCCGACCGAGGAGAGATCGTAGCGCTCCGAGTCGAAGAACAGCGAGCGGAACATCGCCTCGGCGGCTTCCACCGTCGGCGGCTCGCCCGGACGCATGACGCGGTAGATGTCGAACAGGGCGTCTTCGCGGGTGACGTTCTTGTCGACCCGGACGGTGTTGCGCATGTAGGCGCCGACCGTGACGTGGTCGATGTCGAGCACGTCGATGGTGGTCAGGCCCTGGGCTTCCAGAACCTCGATCACGGTCGCGTCCAGCTCGTCGCCGGCCTCGGCGTAGATCTCGCCGGTTTCGTAGTTGACGGCGTCGCGGGCCAGGTAGCGGCCGGTCAGGGCCTCCGGACCGAGCAGCAGGGTCTTCAGGCCGCCGTCGGCCAGCTTCTTGGCGTTACGGGCGGAAATCTTGGTGCCGGCCGGGGCCACTTCCTCGCCGGTGTCGGCGTCGATCAGCGGGAATTCCGGCTTCACACCGCGCCAGCGCTCGGCCTTGTAGGGGGTGGCCCAGCCTTCGGCGGCGCCGGTGCGCTTTTCGAAGGGGACGACGTCGTAGAAGGTGGTGAGGATCTCTTCCCCATCCATGCCCAGCGCCATCAGGAAGGTGGAGGCGGGCAGCTTACGGCGACGGTCGATACGGACGTAGACGATGTCCTTGGCGTCGAACTCGAAGTCCAGCCAGGAGCCGCGGTAGGGAATGACGCGGGCGGCGAACAGCAGCTTGCCCGAGCTGTGGGTCTTGCCCTTGTCGTGGTCGAAGAACACGCCGGGCGAGCGGTGCATCTGCGAGACGATGACCCGCTCGGTGCCGTTGACGATGAAGGTGCCCTTGTCCGTCATGAGCGGGATGTCGCCCATGTAGACGTCCTGCTCCTTGATGTCCTTGACCGACTTGGCGCCGGTCTCTTCTTCCATCTCGAACACGATCAGGCGCAGCTTGACCTTCAGCGGCGCGGCGAAGGTCATGTCGCGTTGGATGCACTCCTCGACGTCATACTTGGGCTCCTCGAACTCGTAGGAGACGTACTCGAGCACGGCGCGCTCGTTGAAGTCCTTGATCGGGAACACCGACTTGAAAACAGCTTCCACGCCCTGGTCGCGGCGGTCCGCATGGCGGACTTCGCGCTGGAGGAACTGCTCGTACGAGGACCGCTGAACCTCGATGAGGTTCGGCATCTGCACGGCCTCGGGGATACGGCCGAACGACTTGCGGATCCGCTTCTTGCCGGTGAAGGAGTGCGCCATGTTTTTCCCTGCGAGCGCGGACGGAGTCCGCACATAAGAATGTCTTTCGCGTCCACCCTCGGCGCTGCGCGCCGGACGCTGACAGGCCCCAATCCGCCGGGGCCGCCCTTCGCTCGGACCGCAGGGTGAGCGGTCAGGCCATCGGGCATAGGCGCGCGAGAGATCGCATCTCTAAAGAAGACGGAAATTTCGCGAGACGCGCGAGATAAGGCAAATCCACAGCGATTGGAAGGGGGAGGCTGAGTTTAATTTGACATTTCCGCCGGCCCGGAGAAGCCGCGCTTCGCATGGGCAGCCGATCCGGCCTAGAACGGGGGAAGCCGGAGACCTCAAGCCGTGACCACCCCTCCCCTGCCCTGGACCGGCGGCTGCCGCTGCGGCCAAGTCCGCTTCGAGATCTTGGCCCCGCCGCTGTTCACCTCGGCCTGCCACTGCACTAGTTGTCAGCGCATGACGGCCGGCCCCTATTCGCTGAGCCTGGCAGTCCCCTCGGAGGGCTTCAAGGTCACCCAGGGCGAGCCGGTCCTGGGCGGCCTGCACGAGTTGCCGCATTTCCACTGCGGCTATTGCATGAGCTGGCTGTTCACCCGCCCGCCGGGCCTCGACTGGTTCGTCAACGTCCGCGCCACGATGCTGGATGACACCACCGGCTACGAGCCCTTCATCGAGACCTTCACGTCCGAAGCGTTGCCTTGGGCCAAGACGCCCGCGCGGCACTCCTACGAGACCTTCCCGCCGATGGAGGCGTACGAGGGCCTGCTTAAAGAGTATGCCGAGCTGACCTCAGCCTAGCCAGCCGGCCTCCCGAAGCACCGGCGCGTAGGTCCGGCTCAGCGGCGCGATCAGGTCGCCCTCCAGCCGCACCTCCCCGCTCCCGCGCCGCCAGCGGACCTCGCGGATGGCGTCGGCGGCGACCCACCAGGAGCGGTGAACCTGATAGCCGTGGGCGCGGGAGAGATCGGCCAGGGCGTCGCGCAGGCGCAGGGTCAGCAGTTCCTCGCCGGCATCGGTGTGGACCTTGAGGTAGTGGTCGTCGGCCTCGATGGCGATCAGCCTGGCCTGGCGGCGGCGGGCCGAGAGGCGGCGGCGGAAGGCGGCTTCGGCTTCGGGCAGGGGCGGCTCGACGATGGTGCGGGTCTCGACCCTGGGGGCGCGCCAGACCAGGGCCCGAAGCACCATGATCGGCAGGCAGAGGGTGGCCACCTGCCAGCTCAGTTCGAGGAGCGCGCGCCAGCCCCAGAACTCCCCCTGGATCAACCAGGCCGTCATCAGGACATAGACAGTGACAGGGGGCGTCATCAACACGGTGATGGCCAGCACCCTGCGCCAGGTCGGGGCAATGCGGCGGCCCAGGGTCTCATCGAGGAAGATGCCGATCAGTCCGCCGCCGATCATGCAGGCCAGCCAGTAGCTCAAGCGCACCGGCCAGGAGAGCCCGACCGAACCCCAAGGCCCGAGCAGCGCCACGATCAGCCCGAAGGCGGTCAGAACCGCGACATCGATGGCGATCCGCCGGACGGCTTCACGGCTGAGGCGCGGCAGGGGCATACGAGGCGGCGGCTCCATTGGCGAAGGGACGGCGCCGTTCGCGAAACCAGGCCTAGCGGGGCGGGCCGGACGGCGCAATCGGTGGGCCCCTCGAAGCGAGGGAGCGATGCGATGCGGGTTGGAGGGATGACGGCCGGGCGACTGGCGGGTGGCGGCGGCTGGGGGCTGATGGCCCTGGCGTCGGTGGGGGTGACCCTCTATGCGGCCCGCTACCTGATCGGCGACGGGGTCGGGCCGATGGGCGGCAATCCCTTCGCCGCCCCCTGGCTGCCGGTGCATGTGGCGGGGGCGATGCTTGCCCTGCTGGTCGGGGCGGCGCAGTTCGTCGGGCCGCTGCGGCGACGCCTGCCGCCGGCGCACCGCTGGACCGGCCGGGTTTATGCCGTCGGCTGCCTGGTCGGCGGCGGCGCGGGCCTGGTCCTCTCCCTCGGCTCGACCGGTGGGCCGATCGCCGGGGTCGGGTTCGGGCTTCTCGCCGTGGTCTGGATCGCCACGACCGCCCTCGGTTGGCGGGCCGCGATGCAGCGTGATTTTGACGCCCACCGCCGCTGGATGATCCGCTCCTGGGCCCTGACCCTGGCGGCGGTCACCCTGCGCCTCTACCTGCCGCTGGCGGTGATGAACGGCTTGCCGATGCCGGGCGCCTACATCGCCATTTCCTTTCTCTGCTGGATCCCCAACCTTCTGGTCGCCGAGGCCTACCTGCGCGTTCGGCAGCCGCACTCCGCTGGGTTGCCCTTGGGATGAGCGGCGGCCATACGGAGGCCCTCCCTGGCGTCAAGAGGGTCCTGTTCCGTGGTCAAACCGTCCATCGCAGCCGCATTGCTGCTCCTCGTCGGCCTTGCCGGCGCCGTCTCCGCCCAGCCGCAGCCCCTGCCCTTCGAATCCACCATCCCCGCAGCCCGGGACATTCCCTACCCCGGCGTGATGAAGCTGACCGTCGATGCAACCGACCTGAACCGGCGGATCATGACGGTGAAGCAGACCATCCCCGTCGCTGGGCCGGGGCCGATGGTGCTGCTTTATCCCAAATGGCTACCCGGCACTCACGCGCCGCGCGGCCAGCTGGAGAAGGTGGCCGGGTTGAAGGTCACCGCCGGGGGCAAGGTGCTCGACTGGCGGCGGGACACCGTCGATGTCTACGCCCTGCATATCGACGTGCCGGCCGGCGCCAAACAGGTCGAACTGGAGTTCCAGTTCCTGTCGGCCACCGCCACCGACCAGGGCCGGGTGGTGATGACCCAGGACATGCTGAACCTGCAGTGGAACTCCACCGCGTTCTATCCGGCCGGCTGGTTCACCCGGAACATCATGGTCGAGCCGACCGTGATCCTGCCCGAGGGCTGGCAGTACGGCGTGGCGCTCGACCCCGCTTCGAAGAACGGTGACAGCCATACCTTCAAGCCGGTCAGTTTCGAGACCCTGGTCGACTCGCCGATGTTCGCCGGCCGCCACTATCGTCAGATCGACCTGGACCCCGGCGGCCGCAGCCCGGTGAGGCTGAACATCGTCGCCGACCGGCCCGAGCTGCTGGAGGCCAGCGAGGAGCAGATCGCCAAGCACCGCAACCTGGTCGTCCAGGCCGACCGCCTGTTCGGCACGCGCCAGTTCGACCGCTACGATTTCCTGCTGGCCTTGACCGACCGGATGGGCGGCATCGGGCTGGAGCATCACCGGTCCAGCGAGAATAGCCGCGATCCGGAATACTTCCTCTCTTGGGACCGCCTGCCCGCCTCCCGGACCCTGCTGCCCCACGAGTACGTCCACAGCTGGAACGGCAAGTATCGCCGCGCCGCCGACCTGTGGACTCCCGACTACACCACCCCGATGCGCGATAGCCTGATGTGGGTCTACGAGGGCCAGACCCAGTTCTGGGGCGAGGTGCTGACCGCCCGGTCGGGCCTCATCACCCGCGAGCAGGCGCTGAGCAACTTTGCGATGATCGCCGCCCTGTATGAGCACCGGGTCGGGCGCGAATGGCGCGACATCGGCGACACCACCAACGACCCGATCATCAGCGCCCGCAAGCCGAAGGGATGGCTCAGCTGGCAGCGGAACGAGGACTATTACGTCGATGGCCTGCTGGTCTGGCTGGACGCCGACAGCCTGATCCGCGAGCGGACCGGCGACAAGAAGTCCCTGGACGACTTCGCCCGCGCCTTCTTCGGCGTCGAGGAGGGCTCCTATGTGCCCAAGACCTACACTTTCGAAGACGTGGTCGCCGCCCTCAACGCGGTGACCCCCTATGACTGGGCGGGGTTCCTCAAGGACCGGATCGAGGGCCGGGGCCGGCCGGCGCCGCTGGACGGCCTCAAGCGGGGCGGCTGGAAGCTCGTCTACGCCGACACCCCCACCGCCTATCAGAAGGCGGCCGATACCGCCGCCAAGCGCCACGACTTCACCTATTCCATCGGCCTCAACCTGAAGCCCGCCGGCGAGATTCAAGGGGTGCAGTGGGACGGCCCTGCCTTCAAGCAGGGGCTGATCGTCGGCGCGACCGTGGTGGCGGTGGATGGCGAGGCCTACAGCGAAAGCCGGATGAAGGCGGCCATTACCCGCGCCAAGGGCGGGAAGAAGCCCATCCAGCTGATCGTCAAGGACGGCGACCGCTACCGCGTGGTCGACATCGTCTGGAACGGCGGGCTGCGCTATCCCCGCCTGGAACGGATCGAGGGGACTCCCGACCGGCTGGGCGCCCTGCTCAGCCCCCGTCCGTAGGGGTCCGGGGCGGCGCCCGACCCGCTGTTCCGCCCAGGCGGCCCGGACGGAAAAAGGGCCCGTGGATCGCTCCACGGGCCCTTCTCTTTGGACAGCTTGCGCGGCCGCCAGATTACTTGATCTGGACGGTGGCGCCGGCTTCTTCCAGCTTCTTCTTCACTTCTTCGGCTTGCTGCTTGGAGACGTTCTCGAGAACGTTCTGCGGCGCGCCTTCGACCAGGTCCTTGGCTTCCTTCAGGCCGAGGTCCGGACGGACGCCACGGACTTCCTTGATCACGTTGATCTTCTTGTCGCCACCGGCGGTCAGAACAACGGTGAACTCGGTTTGCTCTTCGGCGGCTTCGGCCGGAGCAGCGGCGCCGGCGGCCGGGCCGGCCATCATGGCGACCGGAGCAGCGGCGCTGACGCCCCACTTTTCTTCGAGCAGCTTGGAGAGCTCAGCGGCTTCCAGGACGGTCAGGGTCGACAGTTCGTCGACCAGTTTTTCAAGCTTGGACATTTTCAGTTCCTGTTACAGGGATGGGAGGTGTCTTGCGGAGATGACTTGCGATTACGCGGCGTCTTTGGTGGCGTAGGCGTTGAACACCCGCGCCAGCTGGCCCGCCGGAGCTTGCAGGACGCCCGCGACCTTGGTCGCCGGAGCCTGGATAAGCCCGATGAGCTTGCCACGCAGCTGGTCGAGCGAGGGCAGCGAAGCCAGCGACTTGACGCCGCTCTCGTCCAGAACGGTCGCACCCATCATGCCGCCAATGACCACGAGCTTGTCGTTTTCCTTGGCGAACTGGGTGATGACCTTGGCGGCGGACACCGGATCGGCCGCGTAAGCCACGGCGACCGGGCCGGTGAACAGGCTGGAGCCCGCTTCCGATTCCGAGCCCGCCAGGGCTTTGATGGCCAGGGTGTTCTTCACCACCTGATATTTGGCGCCTTCTTCACGAAGGCGGCCACGCAGGGCAGTCATTTCCGCAACGGTCAGACCCAGGTTGTGGGTCACGACCACGGCGCCGGCGTCGGCGAACACGCCCTTGAGCGTATCGATCGTCGCCTGCTTTTGAGCGCGGTCCATTGCGGTCTCCTACTCGGATGACATCCGGTCGCCCGGATGCCGAATGTGGCTCCAGGCGCGGGAAACCCACGCCTTGAGCCGTCTCGAACTGTCCGAAGGAAGCAGCGGACCCGCCACGGCGCGCATGGGCGGCCGGCGCGAAATCTCTTTTGCATCCCCGTCTCCGAACGGTCAGGAAGGGCTCTTCCTGGATAAAGGCTGTGGTGACCCCACCGCCCCGCTGTTCACGGACAGGACCACGGCCGGACGAGTCCGTCCGTGGAAGGCGGCGCGTATAGCGGAAGGCTTGCCCAAACTCAAGGGCTGGTCAGGCCGCCTGTTTCGGGGACGCGTCGATTTCAGCCAGATGCGCCTCGAGGACGTCCAGGATCTCCCCGTCGAACGCGGCATCGAACTTCCGGGCGAACAGGTTGTCGCTGGCCAGCAGGGCGGGCGCATCGGCGATACCGTACGTGCGCGGACGCAACTTGATCGCCCCGTCCGGAACCCAGTCGATCATCCGAAGGTCATCGCCAGTCACCTCGCCGTGCCCGGGGGTGTTTCGGATCACGGTCTGGAAGAACCCTTCGTCGGCGATGAAGCTGCCGCGATAGAAGCGCTTGAACCGGTCCACCGACGGATCGCCGGTGACGAAGGCGCAGAACTTCCGGCTGACGATCATCCACTGATTGCCGATGTAGGGCTTGGCCCCGCCGAGGAAGAACCGGGGCAGCGGGGTGCGGAAGATCCGCTTGCGGGTCTCGATGACCAGGCGGGTGACCCGCGTCATGGTCTCCGGCCGGTGGAGGGCCTGGTCTCGGGCGACGATGAACTCCTTGCCCCGGTTGCGCGACAGGAAGGCGCGGATCTCGGCCTGCGACTTGAGCGGAAAGTCCTGGCCGCTGAGGTTGATGAAGAACTCCCAGTCGGCGCCCATCTCCAGCAGCCTGGCCATGCCGCGCAGCTCGGCGTCGACCAGGCTGTAGCCGCCCCAGAGGGCCGGCCGGCTGTCCAGCATCGCCGCGTTCGGATAGTCGGCCAGGAAGGCGGCGATGGCCGCGCCGACCGACGGGTCTGCATTGGCGTCGACGTGGACCACATAGCGATTGGCGGGATCGTGGATGGCCCGGAACATCCGCTCGAACTGCTCGGGGAAGCGGTGGACCAGGATCAGGTAGCCGATCGAGGCCACCGGCTTGACCGCACGAAACGGCGGAATCGGCGCGCGGGTCCCGCGCGCGGCAGGGAGTTCCGACGGGTCGGGCATGGTGGCGTCATTTCGTGAGGGGGCCAAACCCGAGCGGATCAACTGCAATGCAGTTCGCTGCCGGCGGCCACGCTCTTCAGATGGGGCGACGGCGCCGCAATAGATAGGCCCCGCCCGCCCTTCACCGGCACATGTCGGAAAATGCGCCGATCCCGCCCGAAGGCCGTCAGCTCATGGCGTCGATCCGGGCGAAGACGGCCGCCATCACCTGATCGAACCGACCGTCGCCGGAGTCCGGCCACCCGAGGAATTTCAGCGAGACCGGCCGGCCGATGCCGAAGGCCGACAGGCTGGAGATCAGCATCAACGCCTCGATGCGGCCGGCCTCCAGGCTGATCTTCTGGCCCCTCGCCCGGATGATCAGGTGGGCGACCAACTCGGTGCCGGGCGCCCAGACATGCTCGTACAGCACCGCGAATGCCGGCCCCGGCTCGGCGAACTCCCGCAGCACGAACCCGGTCCAGGCATTGGCCTCCCCGGTGACCATCAGCTGGTCGGCGAGGGCGGTCATGATCCGCTTGAGGGCGACGCGGGCCTGGGCCGGCGTCTCATCGGCCTGCAGGCCTTCCAGCGCCTCGGTGATGGGCGCGACCATCTGGCTGCGGTAGCGCTCGACGATGTCCTCGGCACAGGCGAGGTACAGCCCCTCCTTGCCGCCGAAATAGTATTTCAGGGCCGGCAGGTTGACCCCGGCGGCCTCAGCGATCTGCCGGGTGGTGGCCCCCTTGAAGCCACCAGCCCCAAAGGCGTCCAGGGCGGCATCGAGGATCCTCTGCCGCGCGGCCTCGCCCTTGCGATAGCCGCCCGCGATCTCCCTGACCTCTGCGTCTCGGCTGGACATCAGCCAGCTATGCCACGGGCCGGGTTGTCACAAAAGACGCCGGCTGATAGAAATGTATCAACTGATATGAATTTGGTGCTCGCCATGCTCGACATGACCTCCTACCTAGGTTGGAAGATCGACTTCGCCAGTCCGAAAGACGAGGCGGCCTATTGTCACCCCGGTTCGATGGCCTGGCGGGTCTACAAGAACCCTATCGCGCTGGGCATCGGCGGAGTGGCGGCGGTGCTGCTGGAGTTCGCCGACGCCCGGATCCGCTCGGGGGTCTGGGACCATTCCACCTATAAGGTCGACCCGATCGGCCGCTCCAAGCGCACCGGCGTGGCCGCCATGGTGGGGGTCTATGGTCCGGCCAGCGCCGCCCGGCGGGTGATCCAGGGCGTCACCAACATGCACAGCCAGGTGAAGGGCAAGACGCCCGGCGGCGAGGCCTATCAGGCGCTGGACACCGAGCTGCTCGACTGGGTGGCCGCCACCGCCGGCTACGGCTTCCTCAACGCCTACGACCGCTTCGTTGCCCCGCTGTCGGAAGCCGACAAGACCCGGTTCTATACCGAGGGGGCCGAGATCGGCGCCCTCTACGGCGTCAAGGCGCCGCTGCGCTCGACCGCCGACTTCATGGCGATGATGGAAAAGCTGGCCCCGCGCTTTGAGCCCCACCCGATCGTCGACGAGTTCCTGGCCATCATTGTCTCGGGCCAGGCCGCGCCGGCCGTACCGAAATTCCTGCACAGGGCGCTGGCCAAGGCCTCCGTCTCCCTGCTGCCGCCGATCGTGCGCGAGCGGCTGGGCCTGGGCCCCGAGTGGAACCTCAGCTGGTCCGAGACGGCGGCCCTCAAGGCGGTCGGCAAGCTGGCCGATCGCGTTCCCGTCCCCGGCTCCCCCGCCTGGGACGCCGCCCTGCGCCTGGGCCTGCCCGGCAATTTCGTCTGGCGCAGCGAGCCGGAGAAGCTGCGCCTTATCGCGGCCGCCGGCCTGGACCCCGCCCAGGCCCTGGCCGCCTGAGCGACGACGTTAACCACCTAAGTCCTTATTTCTTCCACAATTTATCCACAGGGTGCGGAACGTCCCGCCGGATCGGCGGGTTGAAGGTGCGATCGATAGAAGCGCGATCGCTGTTTCCCCCGGCCCCGCAAAAGCGCCGCCAGGGTTGTGAGTCGCCCTGATGTTCCACAGCACCCAACAGCTTGAAGCCGCGGTCTGGCGCGCCTTCGACGCGAAACGCCTGCGCCGCTATCGGCCAGAGCCTCAGCCGACCCCGCGCGGCGAGCATGCCCGCATGCTGGCCATCGCCGCCGCCCGCCGACGCCGCGCCATCGAGCGCCTCGAAGAGGCCCGCCCGGAAGACGCCGACTACTGGAAGGCGGTCGCGCCCTCCGCCCTCGGCAAGGCCCGCGCCTGGCGCGAAGAGAAGAGCTTCAGCCCCCTTCCTGAATAGCAGACGGGCCGAATAGCAAACGGGCGGCCCCATGTGGGACCGCCCGTCGCTGGACTTGAAAGGCAGTGAGGCGCCTAGACGCCGATGCTGCCGGTATCGACCTTGAAGCCCGGACCCATGGTCGAGGAGACCGAGATCCGCTTCACGTAGGTGCCCTTGGCGCCCGACGGCTTGGCCTTGTTGAGTGCGTCCACGAGAGCGCGGACGTTGATGAGCAGGGCTTCCTCGGTGAACGAGGCCTTGCCGATGCCGGCGTGGACGATGCCCGCCTTCTCGACGCGGAACTCGATGGCGCCGCCCTTGGCGTCCTTCACGGCCTGACCGACGTTCGGGGTCACGGTGCCGACGCGCGGGTTCGGCATCAGGCCGCGCGGGCCCAGAACCTTACCCAGACGGCCGACCAGGGCCATCATGTCCGGCGTCGCGATGACGCGGTCGAAGTCCATGAACCCGCCTTGGATCCGCTCGACCAGGTCCTCGGCGCCGACGACTTCGGCGCCGGCGGCCTTGGCTTCCTCGGCCTTGGCGTCCTTGGCGATGACCGCGACGCGGACGTCACGGCCGGTGCCCGACGGCAGGCTGACGACGCCACGGACCTGCTGGTCGGCGTGACGCGGGTCGACGCCCAGGTTGACGGCGATCTCGATGCTTTCGTCGAACTTGGCGGTGGCGTTGGCCTTCACCAGCTTGACGGCTTCTTCGACGGTGTGGACGGCGTTACGGTCGCCGGTCCAGGCCTTCATGCGCTTGGGTTGCTTGGCCATGTGCTTAGCCCTCCACCACGGTCAGGCCCATCGAACGGGCGGAACCGGCGATGATCTTGGTCGCCTGCTCGACGTCGTTCGCGTTCAGGTCCTTCATCTTCTTTTCGGCGATCTCGCGCAGCTGGGCTTGCGTGATCTTGCCGGCGCTGTCGCGGCCCGGGGTCTTGGAGCCCGACTTCAGACCCAGGGCTTCCTTGATGAAGTGGGTCGCCGGCGGGGTCTTGGTGACGAAGGTGAAGCTCTTGTCCTGGTAGACGGTGATCACCGTCGGCAGGGGGGTGCCTTTCGGCACGTTCTCGGTGCGGGCGTTGAACTCCTTGCAGAAGCCCATGATGTTGACGCCGCGCTGACCCAGCGCCGGCCCGATGGGCGGCGAAGGGGTGGCGGAACCGGCAGCCACCTGCAGTTTGATGTAGCCCAGAATCTTCTTGGCCATGGTTTCTCCTATGCCGGACGGGCCGGCGGTTGTGAGCCGTGGTGCGGGCTTGGCGTCCCTCCCACGGATTTGATTTCACCCGTAAAGGCGAAAGCCGCGCCGGTTAGGGCGCGGGGGCCGGCTCTGTAGCAGAGGCAAAATGGAATCGCAAACCTGCCCACCCTTCTCCGTCATCCCGGCCGGAGCGCGATGCGCGGAGAGCCGGGACCCAGGGGGTGCTTGATCTGGCGATTCAACGCCGCTTGGCGGCCGGTGCGCTGCCCCCCTGGGTCCCGGATCAGCCCTGCGGGCTGTCCGGGATGACGGTCCTGGTTTGGAACGACCGCCCCGAACCTAATTGAGACGGGGACCTTTTTAGCGCCCCGCCGCCTCCGCCCACCCCCGCGTCGCGGGGCAGGCTTGCATCGCCCGCCGGTATCCTTCACGCGCGGCGCACCGCTCTAGATACGCCTCCTCATCCGCGGTCAACGCCGCCATCCCCTGCCGCCGAACCCAGATCAGCGCGTAGGCCACCGAAATATCCGCCGCCGTGAACACCTCGCCCGCCATGTAGGGCGCCCGCTCCAGCTGCCGCGCCACCAGCCGCCGGCGACTGTTCAGCAGGCTCAGCGCCATCGATCCGGTCCAGTCCTCCTTGGCCCCCGGCGGCCCAAACCCGCCGCCCGCCCAGGCAAAGAAGGCCGGCCCCATCAGGCCCGCCTCCCCAAGATGCAGGAACTGAAGCCACGCACCGTAACCGGCATCCGTCGGCTCCAGCGCCAAAGGAGAAGGCCCATGCCGCCCCAGCAGGTACTGCAGGATGGCCACCGACTCGACCACCACCCCATGCTCGTCCTGCAACGCCGGAATGAACCCGCCGGGGTTGACGGCCATGAACTCAGGATCGCTCTCGGCCCCCTTCAACAGGTCTACGTCCCGCAGGCGATAGGGAAGGCCCATCTCCTCCAGCAGCCAGACAACCCGAAACCCCCTGCCCTCGCCCCAGACGGTGATCATTCCTGCTGCCCCTATAGAGAGTGACCCGATCAGGTGGTCAGCACCACCTTACCCACATGCGCCCCGGCTTCCAGATAGGCGTGCGCCTCCGCCGCCTCGGCCAGGGGGAAGGTCCGGTCGACCACCGCCTTCACCTTGCCCGCTGCTACCCAGGGCCAGACCACCCGCTCTACCTCGGCGGCGATCCGCGCCTTCTCGTCGGCGCTGCGAGGCCGCAGGGTGGAGCCGGTGATGGTCGCCCGCTTCTGCATGATGGCGAACACCGGGACTTCGATCATCGGCCCGGCCTGGGCTGCGATGTAGACGATGCGGCCGCCGGTGTTCAGGGCCGCCAGGTTCTTCGAAAAGTAGGGACCGCCGACCATGTCGAGGACCACATCGACGCCGCCCTCCGCCTTGGCCACGGCCTCGAAATCCTCGGCGGTGACGTCCACCGCGACATCAGCGCCGATCTCCAGCGCCTTGGTCTTCTTGTCCGCCCCCCGGCCGGTGGCGATCACCTTTGCCCCAGCCGCCTTGGCCATTTGGATGGCGGTGACCCCGATGCCGCTGGTCGCCCCATGGATCATCAGGGTCTCGCCGGCCTTCAGCGCCCCGTGCTCGAAGACGTTGGCGAAGACCGTGAACACCGTCTCCGGCAGCCCGGCCGCCTCTTCCAGGGACAATCCGGCCGGGACCGGCAAGGCGTGCCGGGCGTCGACCACCGCGTACTCTGCATAACCCCCGCCGCCGAGCAGGGCGCAGACCCGGTCGCCCGCCTTCCAGCGCCCGGCGCCCTGGACCACCTCGCCGGCCACCTCCAGCCCCAGCACCGGCGAGGCCCCCAGCGGCGGCGGATAGGCGCCCAGCCGCTGGACGATGTCGGGTCGGTTGGCCCCTGCCGCCTTGACCCGGATCAGGACGTCCCCCTCGCCCGCCACGGGAATGGGCGCCGTTTCGGGCCGCAGCGCCTCGGCGGGCCCCTTGCCGCCCTCGATGCCGATGGCGGTCATGGTCTTGTCGGACATCCTGGGGCTCCCAAAAGCTTGCGCGCGGCGCGGTTGCGGCGTCAGATAGGACCAAATCCGGCCCTTCGCGATAGGAGAGACGGCGAATGATCGACGAACCCCTCGGCCCCCGGGCCGGACGCGGCGACACCCTCAAGGCCCTGGGCCGCGAGGACCTGGACATCTACGGGGTGTCGGAGCTGGAGGAGCGCATCGAGGCGCTACAGGCGGAAATCGCCCGCTGCAGGGCTCAGATCGACAAGAAACAGGCGGGAAAATCGGCCGCGGAGGCGCTGTTCAACTTCAAGAACGGCTGAACAGGGTAAGGGGTTGGCACGCGGGTTGCAGTCCGTTGGCGGACGGCCAGTTCGGCCGGCAAACGCGTAACAGTTAGGGGCGGAAGTCTTGATGAACGATCTCAGCGCACTGGCGACGGCGCCGTGGCGAGCCGGTGTGATTTCCGACTTCGCCCGCTCCGAACTGTTCGAGCGCACCTTCCAGGAAGGCATGGACCTGGTCGAGGAGACCGCCGCCTATCTCGATGGGGCCGGCCGCCAGGACAGCAAGCTGCTCAGCCGCAACGCCGCCCTGTCCTACGCCGCCGAAAGCATGCGCCTGACCACCCGTCTGATGCAGGTGGCCAGCTGGCTGCTGGTCCAGCGCGCCGTCCGCGAAGGCGACATGGCCCCGGACGCCGCCTGCGATGACCGCTACCGCCTTAGCGCCGAAGCCGTCCATGACGCTGAGGCCCCGACTGAAACCCTGCCCGTGGGTCTCCTGGTCCTGCTCGAACGCTCGGGCCGCCTCTACGACCGCGTCCGCCACCTCGACCGCCGCATGTATGTGGAGTCCCAGGAAGAAGAAGTCCCCAACGCCGTGCTGAGCCAGTTCGACCGCCTGCGCGATGCGTTCGGAGCGGTGGGTTAGGCTCACCCCCTTCCTCTACACCATAGCTGTCATCCTTCGGGCGCGCGGAGCGCGAACTGGAGGACCCACGCCAAGGGCGGAACCGCCTGGAGCCCAAAGGCCGTCACCGAGGGCCGCACCCATCCCTCAAACGACATGCGCCAAGCGGACGAGTGGGTCCTCCGGTCCGCTACGCGGCCGAAGCATGACATGGGGTGGGAGGCGATAATTCTACCCGGGTGAAATTCAAACCGCGCTCCGCACCCACCGAGCCGTCACTTTTAGCACCCGTCGTCCGTAGCCCCAGCCCCCCTCAAACCAGGCTACATCCGCAAACAGTCGACCTATACCTCGGGCTACGCCCGGCCCCACACCAGCAAGTCCTCTGGCTACCGCAAAGCCAACAGGGCTGGGTCGATCGACCCCGCCAACAAAATCGCCGGATGTTTCGTAGCCGGCCGTGGTAGAATCGCCCGCTTCGTCAACGCAAAAGGCCGGCCCAACCGGGCCGGCCTCTGTCGTCCACAGACGTGGAGCAGCTTATTTCTTGGTGAAGGCACCGAACTTGGCGTTGAACCGGCTGACGCGGCCGCCGCGGTCCAGCAGGGTCTGGTTGCCGCCGGTCCAAGCCGGGTGGGTGTTCGGGTCGATGTCGAGGTTCAGCGTCGCGCCTTCCTTGCCCATCGTCGAACGGGTCTTGTAGGTGGTGCCGTCCACCATCACGACGTTGATGAAGTGATAGTCGGGGTGCGTGTCTTGTTTCATCGGGCGGTCCAACCGACAGAGTGCGGCAAATTAGGTGTGAGCGCGGGGTCGCCCGCGGAGACGCGCGGCTATACAGAAGGCGGCGCGACAAGGCAAGCAAGAGTCGCCGGAACCAGACGTCAGGGATCATGAGCACCACCGAGATCGATCAGGCCGTCGTCGATGGCCGCCCCGGCGCCGGCGCCGCCCTGGTCTCCAGCATCAGCGAGGACGCCGCCCGGCGGCCGAAATCCCGCGATGTCCGCAACCTGGCCACCCTCTGGCCCTTCATGCGCGCCCACTGGCCCTACGCGGCGGGCGCCTTCGTCTTCCTGCTAGTCTCGGTCTCGGCCACCCTGGGGATCACCGGCGCCGCCCGCATCGTGGTCGACCAGGGCTTCCTGCAGGGCGGCGCCGGCCAGCTGAACGCCGCCTTCCTGGGCCTGGGCGCCGTGGCCCTGACCCTGGCGGTCAGCACCGCCTTCCGCTTCTACTTCATCACCCAGCTGGGCGAGCGGGTCGTCGCCGACGTGCGCAAGGCCCTGTATGGCCACATCCTCTCCCTCGACCCGGCCTTCTTCCTGAAGACCCGCACCGGCGAGGTGCTGTCGCGGATGACCACCGACGTCACCCTGATCGAGACCCTGGTCGGCTCCTCGGTCTCCATCGCCCTGCGCAACCTGTTCAGCCTGATCGGCGCCACCATCCTGCTGGCCCATGTCTCATGGCAGCTGACCCTGTTCGTCATGCTGATCGGCCCCGTGGTCATCGTGCCGATGTTCGTGTTCGGCCGCCGGGTGCGCAAACTCTCCACCGAAGCCCAGGACCGCTTCGCCGACGCCGTGGCCTATGCGGGCGAGAGCCTCGACGCCCTGGAGACCGTGCAGGCGTTCGGGCGCGAGACCTATGCCACCACCCGCTTCGGCCGGGCGGTGGAAATGGCCTTCGGCCGCTCCATGGCCCGCACCCAGGCCCGTGCCGCCATGACCCTGATGGTCATGGCCCTGATCTTCGGTGGCGTGACCCTGGTCCTCTGGGTCGGCGCCCGCCAGGTGGTGGCCGGCGACATGAGCGCCGGCACCCTGCTGCAGTTCGTCATCCTGTCGGTGATGGCCGCCAGCAGCGTCGGCATGCTGGGTGAGGTCTGGGGCGACGTTCAGAAGGCGGCCGGCGCGACCCAGCGGATCAGCGAGCTGCTGGCTTCCAGGCCCAACATCGCCGCCCCGGCCCTGCCCGTGGTGCTGCCCGAGCCGCGGGGCGAGGTGGCCTTCGACGACGTCACCTTCGCCTACCCCGGCCGCCCGGACCTGCCGGCGCTCAAGGGCCTGACCCTGACGGTGAAGCCTGGCGAGACCGTCGCCCTGGTCGGCCCCTCGGGCGCCGGCAAGTCGACCGTCTTCCGCCTGCTGCTGCGCTTCTACGATCCGCAAAGCGGCGCCATCCGCCTGGACGGCGTCGACCTGCGCCAGGCTGATCCGGGCGAGGTGCGCAAGCGCATGGCCCTGGTCGCCCAGGACGCCGCCCTGTTCAGCGGTTCGGCCCGCGACAACATCCGCTTCGGCCGCGAAGAGGCCAGCGACGAGGAGGTCGAGGCCGCCGCCCGCGCCGCCGAGGCCGACAGCTTCATCGCCGCCCTGCCCGGCGGCTATGACGCCCCGGTCGGAGAACGCGCCAAGACCCTGTCCGGCGGCCAGAAGCAGCGCCTGGCCATCGCCCGCGCCCTGGTCCGCGAGGCCCCCATCCTGCTGCTCGACGAGGCGACCAGCGCCCTGGACGCCGAGAACGAACGCCTGGTGCAGAAGGCCCTGGACGAGGCCATGGACGGCCGCACCACCCTGGTCATCGCCCACCGCCTGGCCACCGTCCTGCGCGCCGACCGGATCATCGTCATGGACGGCGGCCGGGTGGTCGAGGAAGGGACACACGACGAGCTGGTCGCCAAAGGCGGCCTCTATGCAAAGCTGGCTGGCCTCCAGTTCGCGGCCAACGCGGCCTAAGGGGTTTCCCTTAGTGTCGATTTGAGTTCAGGCGGCGCAAACCTCGCTGCACCCTTCCTGGCCCGGCGTCGCGGCGTCGGGTCGGCCGGCGCCTCGCCGGTCGTTGTGCGAACATGGGGCGTGAACGTTGGAAAATCTCGACGCCTTGGTCCTGGCGAGACTGCAATTCGCCTTCACCATCGCGTTCCACATCATCTTCCCGAGCTTCACCATTGGCCTGGCCAGCTTCCTGGCGGTCTGTGAAGGCCTCTGGCTGACCACCCGGCGGGAGGTGTTCCGCAACCTCTACCTCTTCTGGGTAAAAGTGTTCGCCATCAGCTTTGGCATGGGCGTCGTCTCCGGCGTCGTCATGAGCTACCAGCTGGGCACCAACTGGAGCGTCTTCTCTCAGGTCTCCGCCCCGGTCATCGGCCCGCTGTTTGCCTTCGAGGTGCTGACCGCCTTCTTCCTGGAGGCCAGCTTCCTGGGGATCATGCTGTTCGGCTGGAAGAAGGTGGGGCCGGGCCTCCACTTCACCTCCACCGTGCTGGTCGCCATCGGCACCCTGATCTCGGCCTTCTGGATCATCAGCGCCAACAGCTGGATGCAGGCCCCGGCCGGCTACGCCGTCCTGCCCGACGGGACCCTGACCGCCACCGACTGGTGGGCCGTGGTGTTCAACCCGACCTTCCCTGTCCGCCTGGCCCACATGGCCCTGGCCGCCTTCCTGACCACGGCCCTGGCGGTCGGGGGGGCCAGCGCCTGGGTGCTGTTGCGCGACAGGGACCAGCCGGAGAGCCGCATGGCCCTGCGCATGGCCATCGGCATGTTCGCCATCGTGGCTCCGCTACAGCTGGTCGTCGGCCATGCCTCGGGCGAGATCGTCCGTGATCACCAGCCACTGAAGCTGGCCGCCATCGAGGCCTACTGGGAGACCCGCGCCGACCAGCCGCAGAGCCTGGTGGGCATCCCCGACCGGGACGCCGCCAAGACCCACGGCGAGATCGCCATCCCCGGCATCGGTAATCCGATCCAAGGCGTCTCGCGCGACACAGTGCTCAAGGGGCTCGATGCCTGGCCGCGCGAGGACTGGCCGGTGGTCTGGCTGGTCTACTGGGCCTTCCGGGTGATGGTGGGCTTGGGGCTCGCGATGATCGGGCTCGGCCTCTGGGGCGCCTGGTGCTGCTGGCGCAAGGGACCGGAGGCCAACCGCCTGTTCCTGATGTCCAGCGTGTTCATGGCGCCGATGGGCTTCGTGGCGGTGATCGCCGGCTGGATCGTCGCCGAGGTCGGCCGCCAGCCTTGGGTGATTTACGGCGTGCTGCGGACCAAGGACGCCGTCTCGCCGGTCGGCGCCGGGCAGGTCAGCGCCTCACTGCTGGCCTTCATGGTCATCTACGCCATCGTGTTCAGCGCCGGCGCCCTCTACATTCTGCGCCTGCTCAACCGCGGCCCCGCCCCGCACGAAGAGGCCCCGACCCAGGAGGACCGCGCCCCCGGCACGCCCCTGGCCGCCGCGCCCGACGAGGAGGCCCCCTGATGGATCTGCCGCTGATCTGGGCCGGGCTGATCGCCACCGCCGTTCTGCTCTACGTCCTGCTGGACGGGTTCGACCTCGGCGTCGGCATCCTCTTCCCCTTCGCCCGCAGTCCGGCCGAGCGGGACGCGATGATGAACTCCATCGCCCCCTACTGGGACGGCAACGAGACCTGGCTGGTGCTGGGCGGCGGCGGGCTGTTCGCCGCCTTCCCCATGGCCTACGCCATCCTCGGCCCGGCCCTCTATCTCCCCCTCATGCTGATGCTGCTGGCCCTGATCCTGCGCGGCGTCGCCTTCGAGTTCCGGCTGCACGGACGCCGGCGCGGCAAGGCCCTGTGGACCGCCGCCTTCGCCGGCGGCTCGCTCGCCGCCACCCTCGCCCAGGGCCTGGTGCTGGGCGGCTTCATCCAGGGCATCAAGGTCGAGGACGGCGCCTTCGTCGGCGGTCCCTTCGACTGGCTCACCCCCTACAGCCTGCTGGTCTCGGCGGGCCTCGCGGCCGGCTACGCTTTGCTCGGCGCGACCTGGGTAATCTGGCGCTCTGAAGGTCAGCTGCAGGCCGACGCTCGCCGCTGGGCCTGGATCAGCGGCGGTCTGGTCGCCGCCCTGCTCGCCGCCGTCAGCCTCGCCACTCTGCTGGTCCATCCGCGCATCGCCCAGCGCTGGGGCTACGAGGGCGGCGCCTTCGATCTCGCCGCCTTCCTGCCGCTCAGCCCGATTCCGCTGCTCGGACTGGCCGGTCTGGCGGTCATCGCCTGGGGGCTGCGCAAGGGCTCCCACAAGGGCCCCTTCCTCGGCGCCCTGCTGGTCTTCTTCTCCGGCTTCGTGGGCCTCGCCGCCGGCTTCTTCCCCAACATCATTCCCTACGACGTCACCTTCCGCCAGGCGGCCAACCAGGACGGGCCGCTGGCCTTCATGCTGGTCGGAGTCGCCATCCTGCTGCCGGTGATCCTCGGCTACACCGCCTGGGTCTACTGGATCTTCCGAGGCAAGGTCGCCGCCGATGCCGGATATCATTGAAGGCCCGCCCGAGGCGGACGACCCGCGCCCCAGCTGGCCCAGCCGCCTGATGTGGTTCGCCCTGCTGGCGCTCGGCGGCTTGGCCGCCACGGCGGCGGTGGCCTATGCGCTAAGAGCGATGCTCGGCCTGTAGCGCTTGCCTGACCTAACGGCCGGGCCTCCACTGTCCCTAAAACGACAAGGGAGAACGCCATGGATCTGGGCCTCAAGGACAAGGTCATCTTCGTCGCCGGCGCCAGCCGCGGCATCGGCCTGGGGATCGTCGAGGCCTGCCTGGCCGAGGGCGCCAAGGTGGCCATCACCGCCCGCGGCGCCGAAGCGCTGGAAGCCACCCGCGGCGACCTTGCCGCTCGGTTCGGCGAAGACCGCCTCTGGGCCATGGCCGGCGACCTGCGCGAGACGGCGGTCATCGAAAAGGCCCTGGCCGCCTGTGAAGAGGCCCTCGGCCCCATCCACGGGGCGGTGGCCAACGTCGGCCTCCACCCCTGCCCGCCCGGAGCGGCGGTGGACGACGAGACCTGGGACGCGGGCTTCTCCCAGAACCTGGGCTCTGCGTGGCGGCTGGCGCGCGGGGCTTATGCCCGGATGGAGCCGCGCGGCGCTGGCTCGATCCTGTTCATCAGCTCGATCGCGGGCCTGGGCGCCCTCGGCACGCCCCTGACCTACGGCACCGCCAAGGCGGCGGTGAACCACCTGACCAAGGAACTGGCCCAGATCACCGGCCGCAAGAAGGTGCGGGTCAACTGCATCGCGCCGGGCAACATCATCTTCCCCGGCGGCGACTGGGAGGCGCGCTCGACCGGCGAGCGGGCCGACAACTGGAACCGCTGGATCCGCCGCGAGGTGCCGCTGCAGCGGTTCGGCAAGCCGGAGGAAATCGGCTCCATGGCCGCATTCCTGCTCAGCGACAAGGCCAGCTTCGTCCACGGGGCGGTGATCCCCGTCGACGGCGGCCAGACGAAATAAGGAGTGCAGACGATGACCCAGAACAACGATGCCACCTACGAACACCTCGACATCCGGCTGGAGAACCAGACGGCCTGGGTGACGATGAATAGGCCCGACAGCCTGAACGCCCTGAACCGCAAGCTGGTCGAGGAGCTGCGCGACTTCTTCGTCGGCCTCTACTGGCGCCGCGACGTGCGGGTGGTGGTGATCCGGGGCGCCGGCACGGCCTTCTGCGCCGGGTTGGACCTGAAGGAGCGCAGCAACAGCGAAGGCGGTCGTTCGATCGGCGCGGGCCTCACAGCCCAGCGCCGGATCAGCGAGATCGTAATCGCCATGCGCCGCTGTCCCCAGCCGATCATCGCCTGCATCGACGGGGCGGCGGCTGGCGGCGGCTTCGCTATTGCCCTGGCCAGCGACGTGCGGATCGCCACGCCGCGGCTCAAAGCCAACGCCGCCTTCATCCGCATCGGCCTGACCGCCTGCGACATCGGCGTCAGCTACTTCCTGCCGCGCATGGTCGGCAGCTCGGTGGCGGCGGAATACATGCTCACCGGCCGGTTCTTCACCGCCCAGCGGGCCTATGAGCTGGGCCTGATCAGCCAGATCGTCGAGGCCGACGATCTGCAGAGCCTGGCCCAGGGCTTCGTCGACGACATGCTGCACGCCACACCGCTCGGCCTGCGGCTGACCAAGGAGTGCCTCAACCACGCCATCGACGCGCAAGGGCTGGAAGCGGCCATCGCCATGGAAGACCGCAACCAGATCCTGGCCAGCTCCGACGGCGACTTCCAGGAAGGCGTGCGAGCCTTCCTGGAAAAACGCCGGCCGGTTTACGAGACCCGCGAAAGCTGACCGGGACGGGTCAGGAGGTGGAAGCGCAGGCACATGGCCAGCGCCGCCACCGCCAGCCCGAAGGCCAGGCCGATCCAGATGCCGAGGCCCCCCATGCCGAGGGTGACCCCCAGCAGGATGCAGACCGGGGCCCCGGCGAGCCAGTAGCTGCCGCCGGCCAGGATCATCGGCCAGCGGGCGTCCTTCAGCCCGCGTAGGCTGAGGGCGCCGACCACCTGCAGGGCGTCGAACAGCTGGAAGGCCGCCGCCACCTTCAGGAACAGCGCCGCCAGGGCGATGATCTGCAGGTCCTCAGGCCCCCGCCCGGCGATGTAGAGCCCGGCGATCCAATGGCCGGCGAAGGCCATCAGCACGCCAAACAGCAGCACCACCCCGCCGCCCGCGACCATGGCCACGAACCCGGCCCGCCGCGTGCCGGCCGTGTCGCCCGCGCCGGCGAACAGGCCGACGCGCACGGTGGCCGCCATGGCGATGCCCAGAGGCACCATGAAGGTCACCGAGGCGAAGTTCAGGGCCACCTGGTGCGCCGCCAGGGTGGCGGCCCCGAAGGTGCCGGCCACCAGGGTCATGGCGTTGAACAGCATGGCCTCGAACAGCATGGTCAGGCCGATCGGCACGCCCAGCCGGAACAGCTCCTTGAACTGGCCCCAGTCCGGCGTCCGGAAGCCCTCGAACACCGGCACCCGGCGCAGGACCGGGTCCAGCCAGAGGATCACCACCATGGCCAGGAAGGAGAACACCGCCGAACTGGAGGTGGCGATGCCCGCCCCGATGATGCCCAGTTTCGGCAGGCCCAGGTGTCCGAAGATCAGCGCCCAGGCCAGCACGAAGTTGAACGCGATGGCCGCCAGCATGACGTAGAGCGACGCCCTCGGCCGCTCCAGGGCGGTGGCGAAGTTCCGCAGCACCTGGAAGCCGAAGGTGAAGGGCAGGCCGAAGCACAGCATAGCTGTGAACTTGCCCGCGTCCCGCGCCAGCGCCGGGTCCTGCCCCAGGTGGCTGAGGATCCAGCCCGCCGACAGCAGGATGGGGATCAGCGGGAGCGGCAGCACGATGGCCACCCACAGGCCCATGCGGGTGACCGCCCGGGGACCGTCGATGTCGTTCGGGTTGCGGCCCAGCATCTGGGCGATCATCGGCGCCACGGCGGCGGTCGGCCCGCCGCCCATCAGCCAGCAGAAGTAGTAGACGGTATTGCCGATCGCCGCCGCCGCCAGGGCGTGGGAACTGAGGCGCCCCAGCAGCACCACGTCGGTGGCCAGGATGGCCATCTGGGCCAACTGGGTGATGATCAGCGGTCCCGACAGCCACAACAGGGCGCGGGCTTCGGCCAGCCAGCCGGCGAGGCTTCCGCCTGGACTGAGGCGGCTGGAGAAGGTTTGTGAGGTCAAGCTCATGTCGGTCTCTCGGGTTTTGTGGCCCGGGCCCGACGCGCGCAATGGGGATACAAAAAACCCCTCCGGAGCGTCGGGCTCGGGAGGGGGCGGCTGAGATTTCAGGGTGTCTGAATCCTCTAGGCGAATTCCTCGCGAGCGCAGGCGGCCATGCGACCGCCAAAGGCGGACGGCACAGACGTGCATTGGGTGAGGAATTTGCGGTTCACGGGTACTGGCTCTCAGGTGCGGCCCGGATGGGCCGAGTGGCGGATGGGTATTCCGGGTCGCACGGGAGGTCAACCCGCGGGGGAACGCTGTTTGACGGTGTTGCTCAAAATCCTCCCTCCCCGAAAGAGAGGGACCGGACTTAAAGCTGATCCAGCCCGTAGGCCGCGTGGAGCGCCCGGACGGCCAGTTCGGTGTAGGCGCTCTCAATCAGCACGCTGATCTTGATCTCCGAGGTGGAGATCACCTGGATGTTGACCCCCTTGTCAGCCAGGGCCTTGAACATGGTCTTGGCGACGCCGGCGTGGCTGCGCATGCCGACGCCGATGACCGACACCTTGGCGACGTCCTCGTCCAGCACTGCGCCCTCGAAGCCGAGTTCGGCCTGCAGGCCGTTGACGACCTCCATGGCGCGGGCGCCGTCACGCTTGCCGACGGTGAACTCCATGTTGGCGGTGTCGGCCGTGCGGGCGTGCGCCTGAACGATCATGTCGACGTTGACGTTGGCATCCGCCAGCGCCCCGAAGATGCGCGAGCTGACCCCCGGGGTGTCGGGCAGGCCGAACAGGGTGACCTTGGCCTCGTCGCGGCTGTAGGCCACGCCGCTCACGATCCGCTTTTCCACGATATCCTCCTCGTCGCAGAGGATGGTCCCCTGCCCCGGCGCTTCGCCCGGTTCGACAAAACTCGACAGCACCCGCACCGGCACCTTGTGGGCCATGGCCATTTCGACCGAGCGGGTCTGCAAAACCTTGGCCCCCAGCGAGGCCATCTCCAGCATTTCCTCGTAGGAAATGCGGGCCAGCCGCCGGGCCTTGCTCTCGATGCGGGGGTCGGTGGTGTAGACCCCGTCCACGTCGGTGTAGATGTCGCACGCCGCGCCCAGTGAGGCGGCGATGGCCACCGCGCTGGTGTCCGAGCCGCCCCGGCCCAGGGTGGCGATGCGGCCGTCCTTGGTGACGCCCTGGAAGCCGGCGATGACCGCGATCTCGCCGCCGTCCATCGCCGCACCAAGCGCTTCGGACGGGATCTCCTCGATCCGCGAGCGGCCGTGGGCGTCGTCGGCGATGATCGGGATCTGCCAGCCCATCCAGGAGCGGGCGCGAAGGCCCATGTTGCGCAGGGTCATGGCCAGCAGGCCGGCGGTCACCTGTTCGCCGCTGGCCACCACCACGTCGTATTCGTCATCCGAGGGCGTGAGGCCCTGGGCCGCCGCCCCGGCCCCATCGGTCCAGGCCACCAGCTCGTTGGTCTTGCCGGCCATGGCTGAGACCACCACGGCGACGTTCTTGCCGGTCGCCGCCTCGGCCGCCACCAGCCGGCCCACCCGGCGGATGCGCTCCAGGTCGGCCACCGAGGTGCCGCCGAACTTCATGACCAGCCGTGACAAGCCGCGATCCCCGAACAACGAGACAATTCTTGCCCCGCACGGGGACGAAACCTCGTATTCCGCGCAAGGAGCCGCCTTCTAGCGGCCGATGCGCGGCGCCGCAATGCGCGGATCGTCAAATTGCCATGCAGACGGGACAAGCCGCCTGGTCAGCACTAGATATGAGCCATGGACAGCGCCGCCCCCACCCTGACCCACAGCATAGATCCGGAAGACGTCGAACGCTTCTCGCGCATCGCCGCCGAGTGGTGGGACCCGAAGGGCAAGTTCGCCCCGCTGCATAAGTTCAACCCTGTCCGCCTGGCCTTCATCCGCGACCTGGCGCTCAGCCATTTCAACCGCGACGGCGCCGCGCGCCGGCCGTTCGAGGGCCTGCGGCTGCTCGACATCGGCTGCGGTGGCGGCCTGCTCAGCGAGCCGATGAGCCGGCTGGGCTTTTCGGTGATGGGGGTCGACGCCTCGCCGCGCAACATCGGCACGGCCAGCACGCATGCGACCGAACAGGGCCTGACCATCGACTATCGCGCCAGCACCGCCGAACAGCTGGAGGCCGATGGCGCGGGTCCCTTCGACGTGATCCTCAACATGGAGGTGATCGAGCATGTCGCCGATCCGGGCGAGTTCCTGCGCACCTGCGCCCGGCTGCTGGCCCCCGGCGGGGTGATGATCGTCGCCACCCTCAACCGCACGCTCAAGGCGCTCGCTTTGGCAAAAGTCGGGGCCGAGTATGTGCTGCGCTGGGTCCCGGCCGGCACCCACGACTGGAACAAGTTCCTCAAGCCCGAGGAGCTGCGGAGCTTCCTGGAAGGCCATCCCTTCGACATCGAGGGACCGTTCGGGGTCAGCTACAACCCCATCACCGGCCGCTGGGACCGCACCTCGGACAGCGACATCAACTACATGATGACCGTCACGCGCGGCACTTGAGCGTGAGCCGCGTCACGGTCGGCGCCCGACGCCCGGCCTAACGTCAGGCCTCGAAGACGGAACAAGGCGAAACCGGACAGGGACTTCCCCGAGCCCTAGTTCAACTCTTCCTTCTTCGGGGGTGCGGGCGGCAGGGGGGCCACTCGCACCCCATCTTCCACCAGGGCCTTGACCTCCTTGGGGCTGGCCTCGCCGTAGATGCCGCGTTCCTCGCTCTTGCCCTCGTGGATGGCGCGGGCCTCCTTGGCGAACGCATCCCCGACATAGTCGAAGTTCTGTTCGACATGGACGCGGACGGCCTGTTGGGCCTGCATCATCATCTCGCGCATCTGCGGGGCGATGTCGGCGCCGCCGCGGTTCTTCGTGCCGGCCACGGCGGGGGCCATGATCTGCTTGCGCACATTGCCCGATCCGCAGGCCGGGCACTCGAGCAGCCCCCGCGCCGCCTGATCATCGAAGTCGGCGGACGCGCCGAACCAGCCTTCGAACTCGTGGCCGGCGTCGCAGGCGAGCGCGTATTTGATCACAGGGCCGGTCCGGTAAAGTCGCGGGCGTTCTTCAGCGCCGGGATGGCGGCGCGGGCCTTGTCGGCCAGGGCCGGATCGATATCGACAAGCAGCACGCCGGGCTCATCGTGGTCGAGCGTCCCCAGCACCTCGCCCCAGGGGCCGACGGCGATCGAGTGGCCCCAGGTGCCTCGGCCATCCTCATGGAAACCGCCCTGGGCGGCGGCCAGGATGAAGCTGCCGGTCTCGATGGCGCGGGCGCGGAGCAGGATTTCCCAGTGCGCCTCGCCGGTCGGGCGGGTGAAGGCCGCGGGCACGGTGATCACCTTCACCTCGGCCCGCGCCAGGGCGCGGTAGAGGGCGGCAAAGCGCATGTCGTAGCAGATGGTCAGGCCGAGCGGGCCGAACGGCGTCTGCGCCGCCACCGCCCGGTCGCCGGGGGCGTAGACCTCCGACTCCCGCGCCGTCTCGCCGGTCGGCAGGTCGACGTCGAACATGTGCAGCTTGTCATAAGTCGCAACCACCGCGCCGTCCGGCCCCACCAGCATCTGCCGGTTGGCCGCCTGGCCGTCCGCGCGGCGCACAAGGGCCGAGCCGATGGAGAGCCAGACGCCCAGCTCCCGCGCCAG
This sequence comes from Caulobacter sp. SLTY, assembly GCF_009905535.1. GTDB lineage: Bacteria > Pseudomonadota > Alphaproteobacteria > Caulobacterales > Caulobacteraceae > Caulobacter. The sequence goes on from NZ_JAAALA010000006.1 coordinate 40,633, forward strand.
ATCCCGCAGGCCCAGCACCACCGGATCCTCCTCGGCGGTCTTCAGCAGCGGCAGCAGAGTCTCCCGATGCTTCTGGAGGATGTTGGTCCCCTCCGGCGTGACGATCAGCAGGGCGCCGCCGGCCGCCGCCTCGCGCACCAGCGGCGCGACATGGGCCAATGCGGCCTCGTGCGTCGCGGGCGTGCGGGTCTGGACCAGGGCGGCGCGGAAGCTCATGCCTCGAGCATCGCGTCCAGCTTGCCGGACCGGTCAAGGGCCAGCATGTCGTCGCAGCCGCCGATGTGTTTGTCGTCGATGAAGATCTGCGGGAAGGTGCTGCGGCCCGACCGCTGCATCATCTCCTGGCGCAGGGCGGGGTCCATGCCGGCCTCGATCTCTTCGAAGTCAGCCCCCTTCTCGTTCAGCAGTGCGACCGCCCGCGAGCAGTAGCCGCAGAAGGGACGGGTGTAGATGACGACCTTGGCCATGGGTTCTCCGGTTTGCACCCTCCAGATAGGGGAGTTTCAGAGGGTTATGTAGTCCCTCCCTAACGGGTGTCGGTGGCCCTCTGTTTCACCCGCGCGATCACAGCCAGACTTACGTCGGCGGCGCCGGCGCTTTTGAGCGCCCGCGCGCAGGCGTCTGCGGTGGCGCCGGTGGTCAGCACATCGTCGATCAGCAGGATGCGCCGGCCCTCGATCAGCCGCTTGCGACCTGGCGGTACGGTGAAGGCGCCGGCCACGTTGCGCCGCCGGCCGGAAGCGGAACGGCCGCCCTGGCTGGCCGTGGCGCGGGGACGGATTAAGGCGTCGGGCAGATAGGTCAGGCCGCTGTCGGCGGCGAGCCGGCGGGCCACCTCGGCGGCCTGGTTGTAGCGGCGCGACAGCAGGCGCCAGCGGTGCAGCGGCACGGGGACCACCGCGTCGGCCTCGGCGATCAGGGTGGCGCCGGCCCGCGACAGCCAGCGCGCGAAAAGCGGCGCGAGATCAGTGCGGTCGGCGTGCTTGAGCTGGAGGATCGGCTCGCGACTGTGCTCGTCATAGAGGCAGGCGGCGCGGGCCCGGCCGAACTGATGGGGCCTCGCCTCGCAGGCCGGGCAGCGGCCGGGCGTCTCATACTCGGTCGGCATGCCGCAGCCGTCACAGACGGGCTCTTCGACGAACTGGATGCGAGACCACGCCTCCGCCGACAGTCCGCCGGTGAGGGCCGGGGAACCGTCCAGCGCCGTCGGCGGCAGAATGAGGTCGAGCAGGCGACGGCCGAATGCTTTAAAGCCCGGGCCGAGCAGAAGACGCCTTGCCTGGACTTCCCTGACCGCCATGACCGCCCCGCCCCTGCTGTTCGATCGCGCTCTGCATCGCCGGCGACTGGACCGCGCCGCCAGCGGCTACCATCACGCCGGTTTCCTCAAGGCGCGCGCCGCCGGCGACATCGTCCAGCGGCTGGAAGCCATCATGCGGCGGTTTCCCACCGCCGTCGACCTGGGGGCCCGCAACGGCGCCTTTCGCGCGGCGCTCGCCGTCAGCGACGCGGCGGAGAAGATCGACCTGCTGATCGAGACCGACCTGTCGGGGCGTATGCTGGCCGGGCGGACCGGTCCCCGTCTGGTGGCCGACGAGGAGCGTCTGCCCTTCGCGGCCGAGAGCCTGGACTTGGCGGTCTCCAGCCTGGCGCTGCACTGGACCAACGACCTGGTCGGCGCCCTGGTCCAGGTGCGCCGGGCGCTGAAGCCGGACGGCCTGTTCATCGGCGCCTTCCTGGGCGGGGCGACCCTGACCGAGCTGCGCCAGTGCCTTCTGGAAGCGGAGACCGAACTGGCCGGCGGGGCGGGTCTGCGCGTCTCGCCCTTCGCCGACGGTTTCGATGGGGCCGGGCTGTTGCAGCGCGCCGGCTTCGCGCTGCCGGTCAGCGACGTGGACCGGGTAACCGTCCGCTATTCCCACCCGCTGTCGCTGTTGCGCGACCTGCGGGCCATGGGCGAGACCAATGTGCTGTTCGAACGGCCCCGCGGGCCGCTGACCCGCCGGCTGCTCTTTCGCGCATTGGAGCTCTACGGACAGCGGTTCGCCGAGCCGGACGGCAAGGTCACCGCCAGTTTCGAGATCATCACGGTCACCGGCTGGGCCCCGCACGACAGCCAGCAGAGGCCCCTGAAGCCCGGCAGCGCCAAGGCCCGCCTCGCCGACGCCTTGAGGACGACGGAGCATAGCGCTGGGGAAAAGCCAGGTTAGATCGCCGCGTCGATCGCGGCCGACACCGATTCCATCACGCCGGTGGTCTTGTTGCCGAAGACGGTCACCGATGTGACGATCACCAGGAAGATCAGGGCGGCGATCAGGCCATACTCGATGGCGGTCGCGCCGTTCTCGTCACGCCAGAAGCGCTTCAGAGCAGATCGCAGAGCCAGGCGACCAGCGGCAGGTCCGCCGGCGGCATCGGGTACTGCGACATCTGGTTGGGCTTTACCCACGCCAACGCCTCATGCTCGCGCGCGGTGACAACCCCGTCCCAGCGCCTCAGCAGATACAATGGCATGAGTAGGTGAAACGAATCGTAACCGTGGGATGCGAAGACGAACGGCGCCAGGCAGGCGGCCTTGACGTCGATGTCCAGCTCTTCCTTCAGCTCGCGGATCAGGCAGGCCTCCGGCGTCTCCCCCGCCTCCACCTTGCCGCCCGGAAACTCCCACAGCCCGGCCAGCTGCTTGCCCTTGGGCCGCTGACAGATCAGCACCCGGCCGTCGGCGTCGACCAGGGCCGCGGCGGCGACCAGGACGATTGTCTTGTCGGTCATCAGCTTCGGTAGTCGCCGTTGATCGCCACGTACTGCTTGGTCAGGTCGCAGGTCCAGATCACCGCGTGGCCCCGGCCGACCCCGACATCGACGCTGACCTCCAGTTCCTGCTTCTTCATGTAGGCGCTCATCTTCGCCTCGCTGTAGTCGGCCGCTACCATGCCGTCTTGCGCGGCGACCAGCTTGCCGAAGCGGACGCTCATCTTCTCGCGGTTGACCGGCTCGTCGGCGCGGCCGACGGCCATGACGATGCGGCCCCAGTTGGCGTCCTCACCGGCAAAAGCGGTTTTCACCAGCGGGCTCTCTGCCACCGTCCGGGCGATCTTGCGGGCCGAGGCGTGGCTCTCAGCGCCGGTAACGTTGATCTTGACGAACTTGCTGGCGCCCTCGCCGTCGCGGACCAGCTGCAGGGCCAGGTCGAGCAACACCCCTTCCAGCTTCTCGCGGAAATCGGCCAGGCGCTTGTCGCCGGCCCGGTGAATCTTCGGCGCGCCCGACTGGCCTGTGGCGAACAGCAGCAGGGTGTCGTTGGTCGATCGGTCGCCGTCCACCGTCACCGCGTTGAAGGTGTTGCGCACATAGAGGCTGACCAGCGTCTGCAAGGCGCCTGGGGCAATATCGGCGTCGGTGGCCACGAAGGCCAGCATGGTCGCCATGTCCGGCGCGATCATGCCCGAGCCCTTGGCGATGCCGGCGATCCGCACCTTGACCCCGTCGATCTCGGCGACGGCCTGCGCCCCCTTCGGGAAGGTGTCGGTAGTCATGATGGCGCCGGCCGCCTCGGCCCAGCCGTCGGCGTGGAGCCTGCCTTCGACCTCGGCCAGGCGGGCGGTGATCTTGGCGTCGTCCAGCACCACGCCGATCACGCCGGTCGAGGCCATCATCACGTCGCGTTGGCGGCAGTCGAACCGCTTGCCGGCGGCGGTGGCCACGCGGCGCACGGCGTCGGCGCCGGGCTTGCCGGTGAAGCTGTTGGCGCAGCCGGCGTTGACCACCAGCACCCGCACGTCGGCGCCCTTGCTGGCGACCAGCTGGCGCTTGCACCAGTCGACCGGGGCCGAGCCGACGCCGTGGCGGGTGAAGACCCCGGCGGCGTTAGTTCCCTCGGCGAAGCGCATGACCAGCAGGTCTTCGCGCTCATGCTTGTAGAAGCCGGCCCGGGCAGTGGCGATCTCCACCCCGGCGACGGGGGCGATCTTCGGGAACGGCACGGCCAAAGGCGAGACGGCCAGACCGGGTTTGCCCGGCGCGGCGGCCGGCGCCTCGGCGACGGGTTCGCCGTCTTTCGGCGACCGCTTCTGAGTAGCGCGCTTGATCGCCGACGCCAGCGGGTCGAGCGCCCGTTCGACGGCGTGGCCGACGATCTCCGCCGGCTTGGCGGCGGCCTCCAACAGTTCCTTGGCGGCTGAGGTTTTGGTCGGCTTGCGGGTCATTTCTGCTGCGGCGTCTCGGACTTGGCAGGGGGTTGGGCGACCGGCGCGGTCGGCAGCGGGGCCGAGCCGGGCGCGGGCGGCGGCGCGGCCTTGGGGGGCGGGGCGTTGGCCGGCTCGCTGGGCGCGCCCGGCAGCTTCTGGCCCTTCGGCAAGAGGGTCTCGACCTTGGCCCCGCCACGCAGCTTTTCCAGCAGGTCACGGACTTGGCCGTAGGTCAGGAAGCGGACGATCTGCGGCCGCGCCGCCTCCAGGGTGATCGGCTCTTCGGGCCGCTTCTCATCGACCCGCACGATGGCCCAGCCGCCCTCGACCGCGAACGGCCCGACCAGCTGGCCCGGCTGGGCGGTCTTCAGCGCCGCCTGATACGGCGGGCTCATCATGTCCAGGGTGAAGTACCCTCCCATGTCTCCGCCGCTGAACCGGGTGGCGGAGTCGGTCGAGCGCTCCATGGCCATGGCGTCGAAGCTGGCGCCGGCGGCCAGCAGCTTCTTGATGTCCTCGGCGGCGGCCGGCGTGGCCACCACGATCTGGCGGGCCTTGTACTCCTCCGACTGGGCCGAAAGCTTCTGCTGCTCGCGATAGAGGGTCTGGATGTTCTCTTCGGTGACCGCCTTCTCGACCACGCTCTCCACCAGCATCGCGCCGAGGATCCGCTTGCGGGCGGAGGCCAGCCGGCGCTGAGCCAGCGGCCCCTTGTCGAGACCGAGCCGGACCGCCTCGGCGGCCAGCAGTTCCTGGTCGACCACCTGGTCGAGCACCTGGCGAAACAGGTCGGACTGGATGTCCAGTGGCTCGCCCTCGCCAATCTGGCCCTGGGCGACGGCTTCGCGCTTGACGTCGGAGGCCCAGATCGGCTCGCCATCCACCCGCGCCACGACGACGTCGCCGGTCTCGGGCGGCTTTTCGTTGATCGGCTTGTCGCCGCAGGCGGCGAGGCTGAGCGCCATAACAACGGCGGTCAGGGCGAACATCAGGCCGGATCGTCTGATCATGGGCGCTCCACGGATCGTCACCGGACCCGCTTACGGCCTTTCGGCGGCGAAGGAAACGGCGCGCCCGCCCCCAGCCGGACGAAACGGCGCATTCGCGGCGGTGGTCCTCAATCTGATCTTTACCGCGTCGTGGGAGAAGACCGGTCGTCAACCTGTCCAGCCGTGAGTCCGTCTGCCCGTGTTCAATGTCGACCCGAAGATCGTGCAGCGTATGACCCCGCATCTGCAGCGGGTGCTGATCGTCGACTCACAGGCGGCGTCTGTGAAGCTGTTGCAGGAGTTGTTGCGCAGCATCGTCCTGTGCCAGGTCTGGGCCGCACCCAGCGACGCCAAGGCGATTCAGGCCGCCCGCGCCTTCGATCCCCAGATCATCTTTGTCGAGCACGCCGGCCCGGAGCTGGATGGCGCCCGCCTGGCCCGCGCCCTGCGCCGAAGCGAGCTGCCCTGCCGCAAGGCTCCGATCATCATGGTCACCGCCGAGGCCACGGCCCAGGCGATCCTGGGCGCGCGCGACGCCGGCATTCATGAATTCCTGCGCAAGCCCTACACCATCAAGGACCTGATGCGGCGGCTGGAGGCCGTGGCGCTGAAGCCCCGCGACTGGGTCGAGGCGGTGCATTACGTCGGCCCCGACCGGCGGCGGTTCAACAGCGGCGAATACGTCGGCCCGCGCAAACGCCGATCCGACGCCCGCAAGACCCCCGACCAGGCCCGTATCGTTCAGGCCCTGAAGATCGTCCGCTCGGCCCTGGAAGCGGTGGAAAGCGACTGGCCCCAGGCCCGCCGCGCCCTGCTGACCCAGGCGGTGGACCTGCAGAAGGCGGCCGTGGCGGTCGGCGACATGAAGCTGATGGACGCCGCCGCGAGACTGAACCGCGCGGTCGGCGATACGCTGGATCGCGCCAGGCTGGAGCCGGCGGTGAAGGCAGTGATGGCCTTCCTGCCGAAGGAAGACACCGCGCAGGCGGCCTAGCCTCTTCCTGGAGGCAATTTGCCATAAAAATCCCCGTCATCCCGGAAGGCCGCGAAGCGGACTATCCGGGCCCAGGGGGTGCGTGATCTCGCTATCGAACGCAGCTTTGCGGACTGTGCGCGTCAACCCTGGATCACGGATAAGCGCTGCGCGCCTTCCCGGATGACGGGGTTGGTCTGATCGTCTCGCCTAGGGACGGCGCCTATGCGTCGACCAGATTGCGGTCACGGGCCGCGGCCTGCATGGCCTTCTGCAGCTTCTCGAACGCCCGCACTTCGATCTGGCGAACACGCTCGCGGCTGACGCCGTATTGGGCGGCGAGTTCTTCCAGGGTGGTCGGATCGTCCTTCAGGCGGCGCTCGGTCATGATGTGACGCTCGCGGTCCGACAGCTCGGCCATCGCCTCCTGCAGCAGGCCCATGCGCAGCGACTTTTCCTCGCTGTCGGCCAGTTCGGTTTCCTGGGACACCTGGGTGTCGTCGGCCAGCCAGTCCTGCCATTCTGCGTCGCCATCGACCCGCATGGGGGCGTTCAGCGAGGCGTCCGGACCCGACAGGCGCCGGTTCATCGACACCACCTCCGACTCCTGCACGCCCAGCTTGGTGGCGATGCTGGTCACGTGCTCGGGCAGCAGGTCGCCATCCTCGAACGCGCTGATCTGGCTCTTGGCCTTGCGCAGGTTGAAGAACAGCTTCTTCTGCGCCGCGGTGGTGCCCATCTTCACGAGCGACCAGCTGCGCAGGATGTATTCCTGGATCGAGGCGCGGATCCACCACATGGCGTAGGTGGCCAGGCGGAAGCCCTTGTCCGGCTCGAACTTCTTGACCGCCTGCATCAGGCCGACGTTGCCCTCGGAGATCACTTCCCCGATCGGCAGGCCGTAGCCGCGGTAGCCCATGGCGATCTTGGCGACGAGGCGCAGGTGGCTGGTCACCATCCGGTGGGCCGCCTCCGGGTCCTGGTGTTCCTTCCAGCGCTTGGCCAGCATGAACTCTTCGTCCCGCGCCAGCATCGGGAACTTGCGGATTTCGCTGAGATAGCGGGACAGGCCGCCATCGGGCGACATGACCGAGAGTGATGCGGTAGCCATTGTTCTTTTCTTTCCCCTATCGGCAGGCGCCTTTGGGTCCACCCAAGATCGGCATGGACCACCCCGCCCCCGTTCCAATGGTTCACATAGGAACCCGTTGCGACCTTTCAAAGGCCATGACGCGTTTGTAATCCTGAGCGCGGGAGTCAGGTATCGAAAAGGCCTGGGTGGGTTGTCAGAAAAGATGGAGGGGACTGGTTCGACGCGAAGCGGCGTACCTGTCCCCGGTCAGCACGGATTGTCGGGACCGCGGGATCCAACCGACCGGATCCCAATGCCTGGAGCGCGCCTGAAGGTTGCCGCCGGCGCTGACCGGGGACAGGTAGCCCGCTGCCGCGGGCAACCAGCCCCCTAGAGTTCGCCAAGCCCCGCCTCCAACGCCGCCATGTCCGCCGGCAGGGGGGTCTCGAAGCGCAGCCTCTCGCCCGTCACCGGATGGACGAAGCCCAGCACGGCCGCATGCAGCGCCTGCCGCGCCAGCCCCGCCGCCTCGATCACCTCCCGCACCGCCATCGCCGGGGCGCTGGAGCCATAGACGGGGTCGCCCAGGCAGGGGCTGCCCTTGCTGGCCAGGTGGACGCGGATCTGGTGAGTGCGGCCGGTCTCCAGCACGCAGCGCACCCGCGCCGCCAGCGGCTTGGCCCCGCCGAACGTCTGCTCCACCGCATAGTGGGTGATCGCCTCGCGGCCGCCGGACTTCAGCACGGCCATCTTCTTGCGGTCGTTCGCGCTACGGCCGATCTGGGTCTGGATCGTGCCGTTCGCAGGGCTCGGCGCCCCCCGGGTGAAGGCGATGTAGGCCCGGTCGATGTCGTGGGTGGCGAACAGGGCCGACAGGCCGGCGTGGGCGGCGTCGGTCTTGGCCGCAACCATCACCCCGCTGGTGTCCTTGTCCAGCCGGTGGACGATCCCCGGCCGCGCCACACCGCCGATCCCCGACAGGCTATCGCCGCAATGATGCAGCAGGGCGTTGACCAGAGTGGCGCCGGGGGTGCCGGGCCCCGGATGGGCGGCCATGCCGGCCGGTTTGTCGACCACGATCAGGTGGGCGTCCTCGAACAGCACCGTCAGCGGAATGGCTTCAGGTTGCGGATCGGCCGCCACCGGCGGCGGGATCAACAGCTGATAGAGGCCGGCCGCCGCCTTGGCCGAGGCGTCGGTCAGCACCCGCCCCTCGCGGCTGACCAGCCCGGCCGCCATCAGCGCCTGGACCCGGCCCCGCGACAGCTCCGGCGCCAGGTCGGCCAGCACCTTGTCCAGCCGCCCGCCGGCCTGCGTCACCTCGACAGTGCGCACGCCCAGGTCTTCCGCCAGCGGATCGTCATCCTCGGTCATCGCCGAGGGCTAGCGCATCAGGGCCGCGCTGCGCCAGCGCCGCGATCGAGCCAGGCGCGTCCGATGGCCCGCAACCCCTTTTATTTCCCCGAATTCGCGATTTCGTCGTGACAGCGTCACGCGACGATCCTACCCAGACTGATCACTGTTCAGGTTCGAGGGGATACGAACTATGACGCCGTCATACCGCCGCCTGCTGCTCGCCGCAGCGGGTCTTTCCGCCATGATCTGCGCGACGACCGTCCAGGCGCAGGAGGCCCCGGCCACGGACGTGGTCGAAGAGGTCATTGTCACAGCCCAGAAGCGCGAACAGGCTGCGGTCGATGTGCCGATGTCGCTGACCGCCTACAGCGGCGATCGGCTGGAATCGCTGGGGGTCGAGGATTTCAACGACCTGTCGCTGTTCACCCCGGGCCTGGAGGTCCAGGACCAGTCGCCCAACAACCCGGGCTTCGTGGTGCGCGGCATCACCTCGGACGACACCAGCAGCTTCGCCGAAGCCCGCGTCTCGGTGTTCCAGGATGGGGTTTCCATTTCGAAGGCGCAGGGCAGCTATGTCGAGCTGTTCGATCTGGAGCGGGTGGAAGTCGCTAAGGGACCCCAATCCACCCTCTACGGCCGCGGCGCCCTGATCGGGGCGATCAACGTCATCCAGGCCAAGGCCAATCCCGCCGGCTTCGACGCCGCGCTGAAGGTCACCGGCGGCGATTTTGGGCTCATGCAGCTCGACGGCATGATCAACCAGTCCTTCGGCGAGGTCTTCGCCATCCGCCTGTCCGGCCGTTGGCGCGAGCGGGACGGCTATGTCGACAACCTGCTGGGCGGCGAGGATTTCCAGTCGGTGAACAGCGCCGCCTGGCGCTTAGGGATGGCCTATGAGCCCAACGACGCCTTCCGCGCCGACCTGCTGGTCAACTGGCAGGAGGACCGCGCGGCCGGCACCGCCTTCAAGTCGCTGCGCTACAACCAGACCGACCCGACCACGGGCGCCCTGCTGGACGGAACGGGCGTGCGCGACGGCGCCGCGCTGGCTGCCCCGGCCGGCTTCATTGGCGGCCCGCTGGGCGTCGACCGCACGGTGCAGGGCGCGACCGCCCTGGTCAGCTGGGACTTCTCCGAGAGCTTCACCTTCAACTCCATCACCGCCTACCGCGAGTTCGACAGCCAGGAGAGCTTCGACGCCGACGGCCTCTCCCTGCCGCTGCTGACCGGCCTGAACGACGCCCAGAACGAACAGTTCAGCCAGGAATTCCGCGTCAACTTCGACAACGGCGGCCGGTTCAAGGCCTTCGCCGGCCTCTCCTACTTCAAGGAGTCCAGCGACAACTTCATCCCGCTGCAGTTCGACGAGCGGGTTGGCATCGCCCTGCTGGCCGGTCAATTGAACGCCGGCGCCGCCGGCTCCGGCCTGCCCGCCGACACCCCGGCGCCGCTGGCCTTTTTCGGCAACACCGCCTTCACGGGGGCCCTTGTTCAGGGCGTGGTGGCCAGCGTCAGCGGCGGCAACACCCTGCTGTCCAACACCCAGGCCCAGGCGATCGCCACCAACCTGCGCTCGAACCACGTCGAGGCGGTCTCCACGACCAGCGACCTGGAGGCCTGGGACTTCTTCGTTGACGGCACCTTCGAGATCACCCCGAAGTTCGAGATCTCGGTCGGCCTGCGCTACACCATGGACGACAAAGAGACCGGCTTCGGCTCGGCGACCATCGGCGGCCGCAGCGTGCTGGGGGGGACCATCGGCGCGGCCCAGCTGTCCGGTCAGGCCGGCCAACTCTCCGCCCAGGCCACCCAGCTGACCACCCAGGGCAATGCCCTGATCGCCACCGGCGTGCCGGCCAACGTCACCCAGGGCAACGCCCTGCTGGCCCAGGCCGCCACCCTGAACGGCCAAGCGACCGCCCTGAACGGCCAGGCCAGCGCCATCTTCGGCGCCCTGGCCAGTCCCTTCGTCCAGGCCATCCCCGAAAGCCTGTTGCCCAACTTCGGCCTGACCTTCCAGCCGACCCCGAACAACGGCGACCTCTACAAGGTCAGCCACGAGGACAAGAGCTTCACCTGGCGCCTGGTCGGGCGCTACGCGGTCAGTGACGACATCAACCTCTATGCCTCCTACGCCCGGGGCCGCCTGCCGGAAGTCCTGGCGGTCGGCGCCCCCGGCACACCCGGTATGCCCCCCCGTTTCGACGCCCTGGCCGCCGAGACGGTTGACAGCTACGAGGTCGGCGCCAAGGCGGCCCTTCTGGACGGCCGGCTGCGGCTCGACGGCGCGATCTACTTCTACGACTACAAGAACTTCCAGACGGTCGAGCAGCAGGGCACGGTGTTCGTGATCACCAACGCCGGCGCCGCCGACGCGTACGGCTTCGAAGGCTCGCTGGACTGGCGGGTGGTTCCGGGCCTGAACCTACTGGCCACCTACGGCTACAGCCACGCCCGGTTCTCGGAAGGAGCCTATGAGGGCAACAGCTTCCGCCTGTCGCCCGACCATACTTTCTCGTTGGCCGCCAGCTGGAGCTTCGACGCCCTGGGCGGGACCTTCAACATCCGGCCCAGCTACACCTGGCAGTCGGAAGTCTTCTTCGAGGATGACAACGACCGCGCCGTCTTCCAGCAGCCGCCGGCCGCCTTCGTCGCCGACAATATCCAGGACGAGCGGCAGGACGCCTATGGCCTGGTCAACCTGCGAGCCAGCTACAAGCCGGACGGTACGAACGTCACCGTGGAAGTGTTCGCCACCAACCTGACCGACGAGGACTACATCATCGACGCCGGCAACACCGGCGACAGCCTCGGCCTGCCGACCTTCATCCCGGGCGCCCCCCGGATGGTCGGGGCGAGCCTGGGATGGAAGTTCTAGGACGCTGGACAAAATCCTCCTCCGGGCTTTGCGCGGGGGAGGGGGACCGCGCGCGAATACGCGCGTGGTGGTGGGGGCAGCGCCGGCCCGTGGGGGTGGCCGCATTCTGGCGCGGCCGTTGACGCCGGCGTTCAGGATAAACCCTAGACGCCGGCGCTGCCCCCTCAGACCGGCGCGTATTCGCGCCGGCCAGCTCCCCCAGAGGGGGAGCGACTGACGTCGCTTACTTCCCCGTCGCCTCCTCTTCCCGGCCGGTGATCGAGCCCTCGGTGAACAGGTATTCCTTCAGCTGGTCGTCGAACTCCTTGTCGGCCCGGCGGATCCACTCCAGCGCCATGGCCGCGTGCTCGATCTCCTCATGGGCGTTGTGCAGCAGGATCTTGCGCAGCTCCTCATCGTCACAGTCATCCGCCCGCTGACGGTACCAGTCCACCGCCTCCAGCTCCTCGATCAGCGAGGAGATGGCGTAGTGCATATTGAGGGTATGGCTTTTCAGCTTCTCACGGGGGACGTGAAGACCTTCGCTGGACACTGTCATCTCCTTGTTGCCTGATAGGTATCAGACAGCCGTAAGAGCGAAGGTCAAAGGGGGAGTTCCATGAGAATCGACAGACGCCGTCTGTTGGCCGGTTTCGGCCTCGGCGCGGGCGCCATCGCCGGGCGCGCGGGCGCCCATGACGGCCATGCTATGGGCGCCTTCAAGCATGGCGTCGCCTCGGGCGATCCCCTGCAGGACCGGATGATCTTCTGGACCCGCCTGACGCCGCACGACGGCCACGGGCTGGAGGACATCGAGGGCGATCTGCGCATCGCGACGGACGCCCAGCTCGGCAAGATCGTCAAGACGGTGAAGGTGGCCGCGGCCGCCGATCGGGACTGGACGGTCAAGGCCGACGTGACCGGCCTCAAGCCCGGCGTGGAGTACTTCTACCAGTTCCACTTCGGGAAGACCGCCTCCCCGATCGGCCGGGGCCGCACCCTGCCCAACGGCAAGACCAGCGATGTCGTGCTGGCCGTGGCCAGCTGCTCGCTGTTCGTCCAGGGCTATTTCAACGCCTACCAGGCCATCGCCGAGATGGACCGCGTCGATGCGGTGCTGCACCTGGGCGACTACATCTATGAGTACGGCGCGGACGGCTATGGCGGCGACTCGCCGGTAGCCAAGGACCGGCCGCTCGATCCGCCGCATGAGATTGTCACCCTGGCCGACTACCGCCGCCGGCATGCCTGCTACAAGGCTGACCCGCAGCTGCAGGCCGCCCACGCCCGCGCTCCCTGGATCGTGGTCTGGGATGACCATGAAACCGTCAACGACGCGTGGATGGGCGGGGCCGAGAACCACACCCCCGCCACCGAGGGCGACTGGGCCACGCGCAAGGCCGCCGCCCTGAAGGCCTATTTCGAATGGATGCCGATCCGCGAGGGCAAGGCGCCGGAGGCCATCAACCGGTCCTTCCGGTTCGGGGATCTGGCCACGGTGATAATGACCGAGACCCGGCTGACGGCGCGCAACCTGCCGCTGGACCTGGAAAAGGACCTGGTCGGCCCGGACGGCAAGCCGGACTTCCGCGGCTTTTACGCCAAGCTGAAGGACCCCGGCCGCACCTTGATGGGCCCGGCCCAGGAAGCCTGGCTGGGGGATGAGCTGAAGCGCTCGGTCGGCGCCGGCGAGACTTGGCAGGTGATCGGCAACCAGATCGTCATGGGTCGGGTGATGAACCCCAACATAAAGGCCAAGATGGGCGAGCAGGCCTTCAACGCCATGCTGGCCAAGCTGCCGGACTTCGTGGCCAAGCCGGTGGCCATGTCCTCCCAGCTCAGCTTTACCGACATTCCGGTCAACCTCGACCAGTGGGACGGCTATCCCGCCGCCCGCGAGCGGGTCTACGACCTATTCAAGGCCGCCAAGGCCCGGCCCATCGTCCTGGCCGGAGACAGCCATTCCTTCTGGGCCAACGAGCTGCACGACAACGCCGGCCAGTATCTGGCCGCCGAGTTCGGGACCACCGGCGTCACCAGCCCCGGCTTCGCCGACCTGATCCCCGGCGCGCCGTTGGGCGAGGCCCTGGTCGATCGCAACAAGGAGGTGAAGTTTGCCGACTCCGCGTCGAAGGGCTTCGTCAAGCTGACCCTGACCAAAGACAAGGCGACGGCCGAGATGGTGGCGGTCTCGACCATCCAGGCCCGAGAGTTCGACACCAAGACGGTAGCGACCTTCACGGTGAAGCCAGAAGGCTCGGGGGTCAGCCGGCTTAGTTAGGGCCGCTCGACCAGGGCGCCGTCCTTCACCGCCCGGTAGAAGCACGACCGGAACCCGACGTGGCAGGCGCCCCCGTCTCCTTGCGGCCGCACCTTGAGCAGCACCGCGTCCTGGTCGCAATCGAGGCGGATTTCGGTGACGACCTGCAACTGGCCGCTGGTCTCGCCCTTCTTCCAGAGCGCGTTGCGCGAGCGGCTGAAATAGTGGGCCTCGCCCGTGTCGAGGGTCAGGCGCAGGGCTTCATCGTTCATCCAGGCCAGCATCAGCACCTCGCCGGTGTCGGCATGCTGCGCAATGGCGGCGATCAGGCCGGCCGCGTCGAAGCGCGGGGCGACGACGCTCCCGCGCTCCAGGCCTTCGGTATCAGGGGCGGTGGAAAACACCTTCCCCTCCTTGGCGGATCAGCGCTTGGCCATCTCGACGAACGAGAGGAACCGGTCGCGCAGGTTGTTGTCGGTCTTGAACACGCCACGGAACTGGGTGGTGATGGTCGAGACATTGCGGTGGTGCACGCCGCGGGTGGTCATGCACTGATGCTCGGCGTCGATCAGGATGGCCACGCCCGCCGGCTTCAGGCTGTCACAGATCGCGTCGGCGATCTGCTGGGTCATGGTTTCCTGGGTCTGCAGCCGCTTGGCGAAAATCTCCACCACCCGCGCCAGCTTGGAGATTCCCACCACCCGGTTGGTCGGCATGTAGGCGACATAGGCCTTGCCGAGGAAGGGAGCCATGTGGTGCTCGCAGTGGCTCTCGACCTCGATGTCCTTCAGGAAGACGATGTCGTCATAGCCCTGCACGTCCTCGAAGATCCGCGACAGTTCCTTGCCGGGATCGGCCGTGTAGCCTTCGAACCACTCGCCATAGGCGTCGACCACCCGCTTGGGCGTATCGATCACGCCTTCGCGGCGGGGGTCGTCGCCGGCCCAGGCGATCAGGGTGCGGACCGCCTCCATGGCCTCTTCGCGGCTCGGACGCTTTACGGGTTCAAGATCAAGGCCGGAGGCGGCCAGGGTTCGCTCGGTGATGGCGTCCATGTCGAAGGAAGGTCCCTTGAGGCTGAGTTGCGCCGGAACGACGATCGTTCCGGAATGACGCGTGCCACCTCAACTGAAGTCCCGGAGGCCGTGGCCTCCCTGGGTGACGACAGCTATATGGGACGGCCGTGTATGCGGGCAAGCCGCTACGTCGCGTAACCGACCTCAGAAAAACTGTTCAGATGACCCTCAAGCTGTACGACACCATGGCCCGCAAGAAGCGGCCCTTCGTTCCCGCCAACGATAAGCGTGTGACGATGTATGTCTGCGGTCCCACGGTCTATGGCTATGCCCATATCGGCAACGCCCGGCCGGTCGTGGTCTTCGACGTGCTGTTCCGCCTCCTGCGCCATCTCTATGGCGAGGACCACGTCGTCTATGCCCGCAACGTCACCGACGTGGACGACAAGATCAACCTGAAGGCCGCCGAGGAAGGCGTCGAGATCGGGGTGATCACCGACCGCTACCTGGCCGCCTATCTGGAGGACATGGATGCGCTCGGCGCCCTGCGCCCGACGCACCAGCCAAAGGCCACCGACTACATCGCCGAAATGGTCGAGATGATCGCCGGCCTGATCCGCAACGGCGGGGCCTATGAGGCCGAGGGCCATGTGCTGTTCGACACGCAGGCCGCGTCGAACTACGGCGCGCTCTCCGGCCGGTCTCTGGACGACATGATCGCCGGCGCCCGGGTCGAGGTCGCTCCCTACAAGCGCAACCCGGCCGACTTCGTGCTGTGGAAGCCGTCCAAGCCGCACGAGCCGCGCTGGCCCTCCCCCTGGGGCGACGGCCGTCCCGGCTGGCACAGCGAATGCTCGACGATGATCGAACAGGTGCTAGGCCTGCCGATCGACATCCACGGCGGCGGCATCGATCTCGTTTTCCCGCACCATGAGAACGAGCTGGCTCAGGCCAGCTGCGCCCACCACGGCGCCGAGTTCGCCCGCTTCTGGCTGCACAACGGCTTCCTCGACATGGACGGGGAAAAGATGAGCAAGAGCCTGGGCAACGTGATCATCCCGCACGACCTGCTCAAGCGGGTGCCGGGCGAGGTGCTCCGCTGGGCCTTGCTCAGCGCTCAGTACCGCCAGCCCCTCGACTGGACCGAAAGCCTGATCGAACAGAGCCGCAAGGCCCTGGACCGCCTTTATGGCGCCCTGCAGGACGCCGCCCGCGAGGTCGGGACCGGCCGTCCCGGTCCCGAGGCCGGCGAAGGCGTTGAACAGGTCACCTACGCCCTGCTCGACGACCTCAACACGCCCAAGGCGCTCAGCGGCCTCTTCGCCCTGTCCGACGCCCTTCGCGCCGCCCTGACCGCCGGGGACAAGACCGCCATCGCGGCGGCCCGCGACGATCTGGTCACCGCCGGGGCCATCCTGGGCCTGATCCAGAAACCGGCCGCCGAATGGTTCCAGGGCGCCGCCGACGAAGGGCTGAAGGAAAAGGTCGAGGCCCTGCTGGTCCAGCGCGCCGAAGCCCGCGCCGCCAAGGATTGGCCGAGCGCCGACCGAATCCGCACCGAACTCGACGACCTCGGCGTTGTGGTCATGGACGGCCCGCAGGGGGCGACCTGGCGGATGAAGGAGGCGGTCTGATGCGTATCGAGCACCGCATCGGCATCCAGGCCGACGCCGACAGCATCTGGGAGGTGCTGTCGGACCTGGAGCACTGGGGCGACTGGAACCCACTTTATCCCCGGGCCGCCGGGATCATCCGCATTGGCTCCGTTCTGGACATCGACGAACATGTGCCGGGCCTGAAGGTCCACAACATCCGGCCCACCGTCCTGGACTGGGCGCCCTATGATCATATCCACTGGCGGACGGCGATGTGGCGCGGCTGGGTCAACGCGACCCGGTTCATGGAGATCGAGGAGCTGACCAAGGGCAGCTGCATTTTTTCCAACGGCGAGATCTTCTCAGGCCTGCTGGTCGACTTCGCCGTCCCCCGCGCCATCCGCCCGAAAATCCGCCAGGGCTTCGAAGCCATGAGCGAGGCGCTGAAGGCCGAGGCCGAGAAGCGGTGGCAGGCCAGTGGCCGGGCCCCCAGATAGCAGCAAGATGCTCGACGACCTCTATAGCGCCCGGATCCTAGGCTTGGCCGCCAACATGCCGCGCGCCGGACGTCTGGCCGCGCCGCAAGGATCCGCCGAGCGGACGGCAAAGCTGTGCGGCAGCCGGATCGTCGTCGATCTGAGCCTTGATGACGCCGGCCGCGTCGCCGACTTCGCCCAGGACGTCCAGGCCTGCGCGCTGGGCCAGGCCGCCGCCGCCGTGCTCGGGGAGAACGTGATCGGGGCGACCCGTGACGAAATCGCCACGGCCCGCGACGCATTCCATGCTATGTTGAAACAGGGCGGACCCCCGCCCGAAGGACGTTTCAAGGACCTGGCCGTGTTGCAGCCCGTCAAGGACTATCCCGCGCGTCACGCTTCGAGCCTGCTGGCTTTCGAGGCGGCGCTGGCGGCTGTCCAACAGGCCCAAGCCCGAACTAGCGGCGCCGACGCGGCTTGATCCTGCGCCTGCGCGTGGGATAAGCGCCGGGTTTCGTTCACCCATATCAGCGTCGGCATGACCCTCTATGAACGCAGCGTCCGGCTGGCGCACCGCGCCTACAAGCTGACGCTGTCCCCGTGGATCGGGCGCCAATGCCGCTTTCTTCCGACCTGTTCGGACTACGGCCGCGACGCGCTGAT
Source organism: Caulobacter sp. SLTY (assembly GCF_009905535.1). Lineage (GTDB taxonomy): Bacteria > Pseudomonadota > Alphaproteobacteria > Caulobacterales > Caulobacteraceae > Caulobacter. Next base: position 58,077 of record NZ_JAAALA010000006.1, read on the forward strand.
CCAGCACGGCCCGATCAGAGGCGGTTACCTGACCGTCCGCCGGGTCTGCAGATGCCATCCCTGGGGAGGTTCGGGCTACGACCCCGTCCCTCCGCCGAAAAGAAAATGCGAAGTGTCATGATCGACCTGAAATTTCCCGACGGCAGCGTCCGTCAGTATCCCGAAGGCAGCAGCGGCCGCGATGTGGCCGCCGCCATCTCCAAGTCGCTCGAGAAGCGCACCCTCCTGGTCCGCCTGGACGGCAAGCTGATCGACTTCGATCGCCCCCTGCCCCACGGCGGCGCGGTGGAGTTCGTCGACCGCAATGACCCCGACGCCCTGGACACCATCCGCCACGACGCCGCCCACGTGCTGGCCGAGGCGGTACAGGAGCTGTTCCCCGACGCTCAGGTGACCATCGGCCCGAACGTCGAGGACGGATTCTACTACGACTTCGCCCGCGACGAGCCCTTCTCGACGGACGACTTCGAAGCCATCGAAAAGCGCATGCGCGAGATCGTCGACCGCGACGAGAAGATCACGCGCGAGGTCTGGGACCGCGACGAGGCCATCGCCCACTTCGAAAGCATCGGCGAGAAGTACAAGGCCCAGATCATCCGTGACCTGCCGGGCACGGACGAGATCACCGTCTATCGCCAAGGGAACTGGAAGGACCTCTGCCGGGGCCCTCACCTGCCCTCGACCAAGCATGTCGGCAAGGCTTTCAAGCTGACCAAGCTGGCCGGCGCCTACTGGCGCGGCGACCAGAACAACGCCCAGCTTCAGCGCATCTACGCCACGGCCTGGGCCAGCGACGAGGACCTTGCGGCGCACCTCAAGCGCGTCGAGGAAGCCGAGAAGCGCGACCATCGCAAGGTCGGCAAGGCCATGGACCTGTTCCACATCCAGGAAGAGGGCAAGGGCATGGTGTTCTGGCATCCCAAGGGCTGGACGCTCTATCGGGTGCTGGAAAACTACATGCGCCGCATGACCGAGGCCGGCGGCTATGTCGAGGTCAAGACGCCCCAGGTGCTGGACCGCTCGCTGTGGGAGAAGTCCGGCCACTGGGAGAAGTTCGGCCACGCCATGTTCACCTGCGAAACGGACGAGGGCGAGAGCCTGGCCGTCAAGCCGATGAACTGCCCCGGTCACGTGCAAATCTTCAACGTCGGCCAGAAGTCCTATCGCGAGCTGCCGTTGCGCATGGGCGAGTTCGGCAGCTGCCACCGGTTCGAGCCGTCGGGCGGCCTGCACGGCATCATGCGGGTGCGGGCCTTCACCCAGGACGACGGCCACATCTTCTGCCGCGACGACCAGATCGAGAGCGAGACGACGACCTTCGTCAAACTGCTCTACCAGGTCTACGAGGACCTGGGCGTGGAGCTGCACAGCGTGAAACTGGCCCTGCGGCCGGAACTGCGCGCCGGCACGGACGAGGTCTGGGACATCGCCGAGCAGAAGCTGGAGCGGGCCGCGATCGCCGCCGGCATGACGGTCGAGATGCTGCCGGGCGAAGGCGCCTTCTACGGCCCCAAGCTCGAGTTCCACCTGAAGGACGCCATCGGCCGCACCTGGCAGTGCGGCACCCTGCAGCTCGACTTCGTGTTGCCCGAGCGGCTGGACGCCGAATACGTCGGCGAGGACGGCCAGAAGCATCGCCCGGTGATGCTCCACCGCGCCATCCTCGGCACCTTCGAGCGGTTCCTCGGCATCCTGATCGAGAACTACGGCGGGGCCTTCCCCCTGTGGCTGTCCCCGGTCCAAGCCGTGGTCGCCACCATCACCTCGGACGCCGACGACTTCGCCCAGGCCACGGCGGCGAAGTTCAAGGCCGCCGGCCTGCGGGTCGAGACCGATCTTCGCAACGAGAAGGTCGGCTACAAGATCCGCGAGCACAGCCTGGCCAAGGTGCCGGTGATCGCCGTGGTCGGCCGCAAGGAGGCCGAGGAAGGCAAGGTCGCCATCCGCCGGCTGGGCTCGCAGGACCAGACCATCGTTACGGTAGAAGAAGCCATCGCCCTGCTGACGGCGGAAGCCACCCCGCCTGACCTGAGGCGTTGATCGAAAGACCCGCGTCGCCTCCTCGGCGGCGCGGGTCGCGACCACGACATACCTCAAATGGGGATAGGCGCCCCCTGCCCCCTTGTTCACGGTTCCCTCGCCGCGTGGGGCGGTGCGTGGGGGACAGTGCATGTCGCGTCAGATTTTCGCCGCCAACGACGGGGTCAACGGCATCGAGCTGTGGATCACCGACGGAACGGAAGCCGGCACGGTCCTGCTGGCCGACATCAATCCCGGCGCGGCCAGCAGCTCGCCGGCGAATTTCATCCTGGTCGGCGGCCGCATCGTCTTCACCGCCACCTCGGCGGCAGGCGGATCGGAACTGTGGGTCACCGACGGCACCGCCCTCGGGACCTTGCAGCTGCGCGACATCCTTCCGGGCGCCTCCAGCTCCAGCGTCGCCAACCTCACCCTGGTCGGCGACAAGCTGTTCTTCACCGCCAGCGACGGGACCAGCGGCGTCGAGCTCTATGTGACCGACGGCACGATGGATGGCACCTTCAGGGTCGCCGACATCAATCCCGGCTCGGGTTCCGCAAGCATCGCCAACCTGCAGGTCCTGGGTGACAAGCTGATCTTTCGGGCCGCCACCAGCGCCACCGGCGTCGAGTACTGGGTGTCCGACGGCACGACCGCGGGGACGTTCCAGCTTCTGGACATGCGGTCGGGCTCGGCCTCGTCCAGCCACAGCAGCTACCGACTGGCCGGAGACAAGCTCTATATCGTCGCCAGCGAGCCGACCTATGGCCAGGAGCTGTGGGTCACCGACGGCGTCACCCTGACCCGGCTCACCGACATCAACGCCGGCTCAGCCAGCAGCAGCATCAGCGTCAGGGAAGAGGTCGGCGGGCGCCTCCTGTTCCTGGCCAACAACGGCAGCGGCAATTCGCGCCTGTGGTCGACCGATGGCACGGTCGCGGGGACCCAGGCCCTGGACGCGGCGGCGGGATCGGCGGCCGCCTACTACCAGCAGTTCACCGCCTTCGCGGGCAAGGTCGTCTACGTCTTCCAGGAGCCGGGCCTATCAGCCAGCGAGCCCTGGATCACCGACGGGACGGCGGCCGGCACGATGCGGTTGAAGGACGTCTTTCCCGGCGCCACCGGCTCGCAGGCCCAGCAGTTCACGGTCGTCGGCGATCGCCTCTGCTTCACAGCCACGGACGGCGCCGCCGGCTTCGAGTTGTGGGTCACCGACGGCACGACGGCGGGAACCCAGCGGCTCGCCGACATCGCGACCGGGACTGCCGACGCCTTCCCTTCCGGCTATGTCGGGATGGGGGATCTAGTCTTTTTCAGCGCCCAAACCACGGCCGAAGGTCGAGAGCTGTGGGTGCTGGACACCACCACCGGCTCCGCCGCCCTGGTGAAGGACATCGCCGCCGGCGCGACCGGATCGTCGCCGTTCATCGTCGGGGTGATCGGGGACCGACTGGTCTTTACCGCCAATGACGGCGTCAACGGCGGCGAGCTGTGGTCCACCGATGGGACCGAGGCCGGAACAGAACTGCTCTCCGACGCCTCCGCCGGCAACGGCGGCTCCGTGACCAACAAATTCTTCGTTGGCGACCGGATCGTCATGACCATCGACAGCGATCGCTACGGCCTGGAGCTGTGGGCCACGGACGGCACGGCCGCAGGCACCCATCTGCTGCTAGACGCCCAGACGGGCATCAGCGACGGCGCCTATACTAACTTCCTGATCGACGATGGCCGGCTCTACTTCACCGTCACCACCCTTGATGGCGGATCCGAGCGCTGGTCCACCGACGGAACCGTGGCGGGCTCGGCCATGGTACGGGACATCAACGCCACCGAAACCCTCGGCGCGGCCGTCACGCTGCAGGCGTTCGGCGAGGTGGCGGGCGGCTATGTCTTCAAGTCCTCGACCCCGGCCACCGGCCTCGAGCTCTGGTTCACGGACGGCTCCGGTTCGCCCGCCGTCCTGCTTGCGGAGATCGAACCGGGGCCGCTCAGCCCGGGCTCCTTCGGCGAACCGGTCGCGGCCGGCGGCAAGCTGTTCTTCCTGGCGGAGAATGACCTGCAGGGCCGCGAGGTCTGGGTCACCGATGGGACGCCGGCCGGCACCCATATCGTCGCCGATATCGCCCCGGGAATCGGCGATGGCGTGATCAATGGCGGCCTGACCGCGATCGGCGACAAGGTGTTCTTTTCGGGCTATTCGGCTGGCGACTATCGCCCCTGGATTTCAGACGGCACAAGCGCGGGCACCTTCAGCCTGGGTGAGCTGATTCCCAGCCAGGCCGAGGCTGTCGTCTACATCGAACGCGTGGTCGCCCTGGGTGACCACATCATCTTCACCACCTGGGACAACTACAACGGCGCCATGCAGCTGTGGACGACCGACGGCACGGTCGCCGGCACCGTTCACCAGGCCATGATCAGCGACAGCAGCCTGGTGGTCATGGGCGGCAAGGCCTACTTCGCCGGCATCGCCGCCGGGACTGGCGGGGAGTTGTGGGTCACGGACGGGACGACGGCCGGCACGACGCTGGTCAAGGACATCTGGTCCGGCGCCTCCAGCGGCTCGCCCCGCGATCTGGCCGTGGTCGGCGACCGGATCTTCTTCTCGGCCTCGTCCAGCTCGACCTCCGGCTCCGATCTGTGGATGTCCGACGGAACGGCGGCTGGCACCATGCTGGTGCGCGATATCGCCTCGGGTTCGGCCAGCTCCTCTCCCGAGGGATTCGACTCCGCGACCGGGGCCTACATCGGACTGCCGAACGGCAAGGCCATCTTCTCGGCGACGACCGCCGCCAATGGCCGCGAGCTCTACGTCACCGATGGGACCTCGGCCGGCACGTTGCGGCTCAGCGACATCGTCAGCGGCGCCGGCAATGGGTTCTCCGGTCTTCGCGACTACGAATACAAGCTGGTCGGCAATAAGCTGTTCTTCATCGGCTCCACGTCGGCCGCGGGCGCAGAGCCCTGGGTGACCGACGGCACGGCGGCCGGAACGCTGCTGCTCAAGGACATCTACAGCGGCGCCAATCCCAGCAACGTCCATTCCTGGGCCGCATTGAACAACAAGGCGCTGTTCCTGGCCACCAGCACGACCTCCGGCACGGAAGTCTGGGTCAGTGACGGGACTGCGGCGGGCACCACCGTCCTCAAGGAAATCGGCACGGGCTCGGACAGCGGTTTCGTCTCCGGCCTGACCGTGCTGGGCGACCGGGCGGTGTTTTCCGCCCGCAGCACGGCCGAGGGGCAGGAGCTGTGGGTCACCGACGGGACGACCGCGGGAACCCAGGTGATCGACCTCAACGTCGGCGGCGGCTGGTCGAGCTCGACATCCTTCGTCGTCTTCAACGGCCTGATCTATTTCGCCGCCTCCGCCTCGACCACGGGAAGCGAAATCTGGAAGACCGACGGCACGGTCGCCGGCACCAGCGTCGCCTTTGAGCTGACGGCCGGAACCAGCGGGTCCGGCATCACGTCCCTGATCGTCGCCGACGGCCGGCTGATGTTCATCGCCTCGGCGGACGGCGTTGGGCAGGAGGTGTGGACCAGCGACGGCACCCTGGCCGGGACCCATCGGATCACCGAGACCAGCACCCCGAACAGCGCCTCTCCCACAGGCGCGATCCTTCTGCCTGGTCTTCCCACCCCGGTCGGCACGCCCGGTGACGACAGCCTGACCGGCGGCGGCGCCGCCGAGACCATCAACGGCCTGGCCGGCGAAGACATCCTCTACGGCATGGGCGGAGACGACATCCTCGACGGCGGCGATCTGGCTGACCAGCTCTACGGCGGCGATGGCCTCGACGACCTGGTCGGCGGCTCTGGCGGCGACCTGCTCGATGGCGGCGCCGGGGCGGACGAGATGAGCGGTGGGGCCGGCGGCGACACCTATGTGGTCGATGACGCGGGCGATACCGTCATCGAGCTGGACGGGGGCGGGTCCGACCGGGTGCGGGCGGCCATCGACTTCACCCTGTCACCCTTCATCGAGAACCTGCAGCTGACCGGCACGGCCGACCTCAACGGCACGGGCAACGCCCTGGCCAACCAGCTCGACGGCAACGCCGGCGCCAACACCCTCAGCGGCGGCGGCGGCAACGACCTCATCCGCGGCAATGGCGGACTGGACGAACTGGGTGGAGACGACGGGGCCGACCAGCTGCTGGGCGGCGATGGAAACGACGAGCTGTACGGCGGGGAGGCCAACGACATCCTCCAGGGCGGCGCCGACAGCGACACCCTCTACGGGGGGGCGGGTGTCGATAACCTGGATGGCGGGACCGGCGAGGACGTTCTCTATGGCGAGGCCGGGGCCGACCAGATCCAGGGCGGCGACGGCAATGATCAGCTGTTCGGCGGGGCCGACAACGATGTGCTGCGCGGCGGCGCCGGGACCGACACGCTCAGCGGCGGGCTCGGGGACGACACCTTCTATGTCGACAGCAACGAAGACAGCCTGGTCGAGGCCGCCGGCGAGGGAACGGCCGACACCGTCCGCGCCTCGGTCGGCTGGACCCTGGCCGACCATTTCGAACGCCTGGTCCTCGAGGGGACCGGCGATATCGCCGGGACCGGCAACGCCGTGGCCAACCAGATCACCGGCAACGGCGGGGCCAACCTGCTGTCGGGCGGCGGCGGCAATGACAACATCAACGGCGGCTTGGGCGACGACACCATCCTGGGCGATACCGGCGCCGATATCCTGACCGGCGGCGGCGGGGCCGACAGCTTCGTGGTGCTGCAGGCGTCAGTCTATTCCAGTGCCGCCCCGGCGGGTCGCGCCCTCGAGACGGACGTCATTACCGACTTCGTCGCCGGCGTCGACCGCATCGACCTGTCCGCGATCGACGCCATCGCGGGCGGAGCGGACAACGCCTTCACCCTGGTCGGCGTCTTCGACGGTCAGGCTGGACGGATGACCCTGCAGTTCGCCGCCGGGACGACCACCCTGTCGCTCGACATCGACGGCGACAGCAGGGCCGACTACCTGCTGCGGATCAACGGAGACGTGCGCGGCGATACGGCTGGGTGGCTGCTCTAGAGGCGGCAGTCGGTCGCGGGAGTCTTCACCACCGGTTAAGGCGGTCGGCCCAGAATCGGCAGCCTGTATTCCGGGCTGGATTTCCCCTTTGCGCAGTCTCATCGCCGCCGTCGAGCGTATCGAGCCGCTGACCGTCTATGGTCGGGTTGCGGCGGTGAACGGCCTGTTGATCGAGGCCCGGGGCGGCCTTTCCCACCTGGCCGTCGGGGCCCGGGCCGAGATCGTCCGGCGGGCGGCCGAGCCGCTGGCCGCCGAGGTGGTGGGTTTTCGTGACGCCCGCGCCTTGCTGATGCCGTTTGGCCCGGTCGAGGGCGTGGCTCCCGGCGCCGAGATCCGCATCCAGCCGGACGGCGCCAGCGTGCGCCCCAGCAAGGCCTGGCTTGGCCGCATCATCGACGCCTTCGGCAATCCGATCGACGGCAAGGGCCCCCTGCCCCAGGGCGAGGCCAGCTATCCCCTGCGCGCCAGCCCCCCCGCCGCCCACGCCCGCGGCCGGGTCGGCGAGCGGCTGGACCTGGGGGTGCGGGCGATGAACGTCTTCACCACCACCTGCCGGGGCCAGCGGCTGGGCATCTTCGCCGGCTCCGGCGTCGGCAAGTCGGTGCTGCTGTCGATGCTGGCGCGCCAGGCCGACTGCGACGCGGTCGTGGTCGGGCTGATCGGCGAACGGGGCCGGGAAGTGCGCGAGTTCATCGAGGAGACCCTCGGCGAAGAGGGCCTCAAGCGCGCCGTGGTCATCGTGGCCACGTCCGACGAGCCCGCCCTCAAGCGCCGCCAGGCCGCCTACATGACATTGGCGGTCGCGGAGGCCCTGCGCGACAAGGACCTGGAGGTCCTCTGCCTGATGGACAGCGTCACCCGCTTCGCCATGGCCCAGCGCGAGATCGGCCTGGCCGCCGGCGAGCCTCCGACCACCAAGGGCTATACCCCGACCGTCTTCACTGAGCTGCCCAAGCTTCTGGAACGCGCCGGTCCTGGCCCTATCCGCCCGGACGGCACCACGGCGGGGCCGATCACCGGCCTGTTCACCGTGCTGGTCGACGGGGACGACCACAACGAGCCGATCGCCGACGCCGTGCGCGGGATTCTCGACGGCCACATCGTCATGGAGCGAGCCATCGCAGAGCGCGGCCGCTTCCCGGCGATCAACGTCCTCAAATCGATCAGCCGCACCATGCCCGCCTGCCAGAACATGGACGAGCGCGACGTGGTCAAGGGCGCGCGCCAGGTGATGGCGGCCTGGGCCAACATGGAGGAGCTGATCCGCATCGGCGCCTACCGCGCCGGGGCCGATCCGGTGGTCGATCGGGCCATCGCCTTGAACCCGGCCATCGAAGGCTTCCTGAGCCAGGACGCCCATGAGGCGACCTCGCTGGAGGACAGCTTCGCCCACCTCGACCAGATCCTGCAGGGTGAGTTCGCATGAAGGCCGTCGGCTCCCTGATCCGGATTTCCACCTTCGAGGTCGAGAACCTCCAGAAGCGCCTCGCCCAGATCGTCGACGCCCGCACCCAGTCCGAGCTGAAGATGGCCGTGCTGGAAGCCGAATCCGAGATGGAACTGGCCAACGCCCGCGCGGACGCCGAGGCCGGCTGGTACCTAGTCGGCTTCCGCGAGGGGGTGAAGGTCCGCCGCAAGGCTATCCAGGACACCCTCGACAGCCTGGCCGCCGAGGAAGAAGGCGCCCGCGATGCGCTGAGCGAGGCCTTCGAGGCGCTGAAGAAGTACGAACTGGTCGCCGAGGGCGCGGCCAACGCAGCGCTGCGGGAGACCGCCAGGCGTGAAACGGCGGCCTTGGACGAGCTTGGCCTGCGCCGGGTGGCGGCGCGGTGAGCCTTTCCCGCCGCGCGGTCCTCGGCTCCGGCCTGGCCCTCGCCGCCTGCTCCCAGAAAGCCAACAGCCAGCCGACGGGCGGCCCTGTCCCGCCGCTGAAGTCTCTCGCGCCCTTCCCCATCGGCACGGCCGTCCAGGCCGGCCAGCTGACCGACCCGGCATTCGCCGCCCTGGTCACCGAGCACTTCTCCCAGCTCACGCCCGAGTGGGAGATGAAGATGGAGTATACCGTCCTCGAGGACGGCAGTTTCCGCTTCGACCGCCCGGACGCCATCGCCGCCTTCGCCCGGGCGCGGGGCCAGCGCCTCTTCGGCCACGCCCTGGTCTGGTACGCCCAGGAGCCGCCGGCTTTCCAGCGGCTGGACGAGACCCGCGCCAGCTTCGGCCAGGCCTATGATCGCTACATCACCGCCGCCGTGGGTCGCTATCGCGGCCAGGCCAGCGGCTGGGACGTGGTCAACGAGCCGATCCGCGATGACGGCTCGGGCCTGCGCGAGCATCTCTGGAGTCGGCGCCTCGGCGAGATCGACCACATGGTCCGCGCCTTCCAGGTCGCCCAGGCGGCGGACCCGGACATCCCGCTGTTCATTAACGACTACAATCTGGAATCCAACCCGGCCAAGCTCGACCAGTACCAGCGGCTGATCGAGCGGCTGCTGCGCGCCGGCGCCCCGCTGACCGGCATCGGCTGCCAGACCCATTGCAACGCCGACCTGCCCGCCGGGTCCCTGACCCGCACGATCAACGCCCTCGCCCGCTTCGGGCTGAAGGTCCACGTCTCGGAGATCGACGTCTCCCTGGTCCGCGCCGGCGGCCGGTTCGTCAGCCGCCAGGAGAAGGAAGCCGCCCAGGCCCGCCTCTACGCGGAGGCCATCACCGCCTTCGCCGCCCTGCGACCGGAGCAGCAGTTCGCCTTCACCATCTGGGGCGTCCGCGATCCCGACAGCTGGCTGGTGCGGGAAGACGCCTCCGACGCCCCGCTGCTGTTCGACGGGCAGGGACGAGCCAAGGGAACGTTCCGGGCGCTGGAGGCGGCGCTCAGGGGCTAGGCCGGCCCGCAGGCCACGCGGTCGAAGAAGGCGCGCGGCATCTGTTCCCGGACGCGCCCCGCCGTCTGTTCGCCGGACAGCGAATCCGCGTCGTACCAGAGCGCGGGGCCGAGCTTTGGGGCCAGCAGTTGCCTCGGTGCGGGGCCTTCTACGGCGCCAAAGTAGTCGACGAAGATGCCCTCTTCGTCGACCGTGTAGAGTTCCACCTGTCTCGGCATGGTTCCACCGATCGGGCTCAAGGTCGCCTCGCCGTAGCCATTCCCGCGGTTGATCGTGAAGCTGTAGGTGCGGCCGGTGTCGCCTGACCAAACGTCGAGGATGAGGTCGTGCGCCGAAGGCGCGCCTTCCACCTGCCGGAATACCGCCGTGAACTGCGGGGCGCCCCGCATCACGTAGCGAGCCCCATCAACGCCGCAGTTGTTCGGCGCATCAACCGCCGCCGCCAACGCCACGAGGCCAGCAATCAATCCAGCGATGGCCATGGAAAGCTCCCGAAAGGAAGCGACTATCCGTGAGGTTGCAGACTACCGCAATACGCCCGCGCGGATCCGAGGCCTAGATTTCCATCCCGCCGGCGATCTCGCTGAGCGTCTCGCTCAACGCCTGCTCCGAAGCGGTGTCAGACTCCACGAAGATGCTGATCACCCCGGTCGGCAGCACCAGGCCGGTGAAGCCGAACTGGCCGCCGGCCATCAGCCGGCCGTGGTAGACGACCACCTGTCCGAACTCCCGGTCGAAGACCTGCGGCTCGGCCATCTCGAACAGCCAGCCGTGCTCCTGGGCGTTGGTATAGTGGGCGTCGATCCGGGACTGGACGAAGCTGTCGGCGATCTCCGGCAGGTCTTCGAAGGTCGCCTCCATCCGCATCAGCGACAGCGTCAGGCTGGTGTCGCGCCGATCCGACTCGAAGATGAAGCGGTCGGGATCGTCGCTCTCGACTGGCTGCCAGTCGTCGGCCAGGGTCAGCAGGAAGTGGGTCGTCTCGAGGGTCGGCACGAAGCGCGGCTAGCCGGCGAACGGGCGCCGGGGCGGGTTGTTCACCGGCTCGACCGTGCCGACCGTCTGCTCGGCGGCGGCGCGCAGGCCCTTCAGGTCATCGGCGATGCGGAACACCGCCACATAGAATTCGCAGAACGACCGCCACAGCAGCACCAGGGCGAAACAGACCAGCACCCCGGCCACGGCCAGGGGAATCGCCAGGATCTTGCCGAGGATTTCCTGCTCCTTCAGCGCCACCCCAATGGCCGCGCCGATCGAGCCGAAGGCGCCCAGGATGATCACCCCCAGGCCCGCCCAGTAGATCAGATGGATCACCGGCCCGGTCAGCAGCCGCTCGAAAGTCAGCACGTCCCGCAACACGTCGCCAAACTCACCGGACTTGCGAACAGGCTTCCTGGACATCCCAAACCTCTTGGCTGGCGCCCCAACCCTACGCGGCCGCCCCGTTGGCCGCATGGCTATCAGCGCGAGCGCCGGCCCGCAATGGCGCCGCGCGGCCAAGGGGAAGGACCGGTGGTCGCGTTGACTTCGGGGGGGTCGCTGCTTAAGTCTCCGGCGCGCTCGAAATGCGGTTTTTCTGGCGTGTTCTTGAGGGCCCTTTCGCCCCCGCCAGTCACTTATACGGACGTCATCCCTACATGCTCGGCTTTGCAAAGAAGCTCTTCGGTTCCGCCAACGACCGTCAGGTCAAGGGCTTCACCGCCCAGGTCGCCAAGATCAACGCCCTCGAACCGCAGATGGCGGCGCTCAGCGACGATCAGCTCCGCGCCAAGACCGAGGAGTTCAAGGCCCGGCTGGAAAAGGGTGAGACCCTGGACCAGCTTCTCAACGAAGCCTTCGCGGTGGTCCGCGAGGCCTCCAAGCGGGTGTTGGGCCAGCGGCACTATGACGTGCAGATGGTCGGCGGCATGATCCTGCACAAAGGCGGCATCGCCGAGATGCGGACCGGCGAAGGCAAGACCCTGGTCGCCACCCTGCCGACCTATCTCAACGCCCTGGCCGGCAAGGGCGTCCACGTCATCACGGTGAACGACTACCTGGCCAGCCGCGACGCCGAGTGGATGGGCCGGGTCTATCAATTCCTGGGCCTGACCGTCGGGGTCATCGTCAACGGCCTGTCGCAGAACCAGCGCCAGCAGGCCTACCGCAGCGACATCACCTACGGCACCAACAACGAATTCGGCTTCGACTACCTGCGCGACAACCTGGTCTACGACGTGAACGAGATGGTCCAGCGCGGCCATAACTTCGTGATCGTCGACGAGGTCGACTCGATCCTGATCGACGAGGCCCGCACGCCGCTGATCATTTCCGGCCCGACCGAGGACCGCAGCGAGTTTTACCAGATCGTCGACGTGCTGGTGAAAGACCTGATCAAGGATAAGGAAACCTACGACTACGATGAAAAGCAGCGCCAGGTTCTGCTGACCGAGAAGGGCCAGGAGATCATCGAGGAGCGGCTGATCGCCGAGGGTCGCCTGGGCGAGGACACCACCGGCCTCTACGACGCGGCCAACGTTTCCATCGTGCACCACGTCAACCAGGCCCTGCGCGCCAACGTCATCTACACCCGGGACAAGGACTACATCGTCAAGGCCGGCGAGGTGATCCTGATCGACGAGTTCACCGGCCGGATGATGAGCGGCCGCCGGCTGTCCGAGGGCCTGCACCAGGCCATTGAGGCCAAGGAAGGCGCCGACATCCAGCCCGAGAACCAGACCCTGGCCTCGGTGACCATCCAGAACTACTTCCGCCTCTACAAGAAGCTGTCCGGCATGACCGGCACCGCGGCCACCGAGGCTCAGGAATTCGGCGACATCTACAAGATGGACGTGCTGGAGGTCCCCACCCACCGGCCGATCGCGCGGATCGACGAGGACGATGAGGTCTATCGGACCGCCGCCGAGAAGAACGCGGCCATCATCAAGCAGATCGAGGACTGCTACCGCCGTGGCCAGCCGATCCTGGTCGGCACGGTGTCGATCGAGAAGTCCGAGCAGCTCAGCGAACTGCTGCAGGCCCACAACTTCGAAATGGACGGCAAGACCGTCAAGGGCATCCCGCACAACGTGCTGAACGCCCGCTATCACGAGCAGGAAGCGCTGATCGTGGCCGACGCCGGCGTGCCCGGCGCGGTGACCATCGCCACCAACATGGCCGGCCGCGGCACCGACATCCAGCTCGGCGGCAACGTCGAAATGCACATGGCCAAGTGGCGCCAGGAGCAGCTGGGCCTGGGCATCGAGCCCGATCCGGCGGTCGAGCATGAGGAAAAGGCCGCGTTCGAGGCGCAGATCGCCGAGGCCAAGGCCCACGCCCTGCGCGAGGGCGGCCTCTATGTCCTGGGCACCGAGCGGCACGAAAGCCGCCGGATCGACAACCAGCTGCGCGGCCGGACGGGCCGTCAGGGTGACCCCGGCAAGTCGAAGTTCTTCCTCTGCTGCGAGGACGACCTGCTGCGCATCTTCGCCGGCGACCGGCTGGACGCCATCATGCGCTCCTTCGGGGTCCAGGAAGGCGAAGCCATCACCCACAAGTGGCTCAACAGCGCCATCGCGACCGCCCAGAAGCGCGTCGAGCAGCGCAACTACGAGATCCGCAAGAACCTCCTGAAGTATGATGACGTGGTCAACGACCAGCGCAAGGCCGTGTTCGAGCAGCGCCAGGAGTTCATGGAAGCCACCGACCTGTCCGAGTTCATCACCGAGATGCGCAAGGACACCATCGAGGAGATGGTCAACCGCCACCTGCCGCCAAAGGCCTATGCCGAGCAGTGGGACGTCGCCGGCCTGACCGAGCGGGTACAGGCCATCCTCGGCCTGGAGCTGCCGATCGCCGAGTGGGCGGCCGAGGAAGGCATCGCCAACGAGGAGATCGAGGAGCGGCTCAACGCCGCCGCCGACGCCCGGGCCGCCGAGCGGGAGGGCATCCTGTCGGCCGAACAGATGCGGTCGGTCGAGAAGAACTTCCTGCTGCAGATGATCGATCTTCAGTGGCGCGAGCACCTGATGCACCTCGACCACCTGCGCAACGTCATCGGCCTGCGCGGCTACGGCCAGCGCGATCCGCTGAACGAGTACAAGACCGAGGCCTTCACCCTGTTCGAGACCCTGCTCAGCAACCTGCGGGTCAACACCACCCGCTGGCTGATGACGGTGGAGTTCCAGTACGCCGATCCGGAGCCCGAACCCCTGGCCGGCCTGACCGAAATCCACATGGATCCGCACACCGGCGAGAACGAGCGGGCGCTCAGCCTGGCCGGCGCCGGCGCCGACCTGGACGCCCAGCAGCGCGCCGCTCTGCCGATCTCGGCCCTGCCGGACGGCTGGGAACGCACCAGCCGCAATGCGTCCTGCCCCTGCGGTTCCGGCCGCAAGTTCAAGCACTGTCACGGCTCGCTGGTCTGATCCGGTGATGGACGGCGTACGCTACGCCGTCCGCTGTTTGCCGGGATTTGAACCGGGGCAGAGGCCGCCCAAGGCGGTTGAAAGCGCCGCCTGCCGAGCACTGCAGGCCGAACTCGACCCGGCCGCGCCACTGTTCTCCCGCAGCCACGGCCGTGGCCTGATCGCCGCTGCGGTGGCGCGACCGCCGGTGACACGGCTGGGCATCGATATCGAGTGGATCGATCCCCGCCGGCGGATGGCCGACATCGCCGCGCACTATCTGGGCGAGGCGGCTGAGCCGACGCCTGAGCAGTTCTTCCGCGGCTGGACGTTCGGCGAGGCCTGGTTCAAGGCGTTTGGCGTTGACCCGACACCGGATTTGATCCTGATAGCGGGGGAAAATGTGTCGGCAGAACCGGTTCAGATCGGTGAGGCGTGGCTGTTGCAGGACCTGTCAGAGCCGGGGTTCGCCCTCAGCCTCGTCTGGAGCGTCAATTCCTCCTCCGGCGCGTAGCGACGGGGGAGGAATTTCACGGCTTCGGCCGCGTCCGAAACAGCTTCATCACCAGCCGCACCGGCGCCTGCACGATGAGCCCCAGATGCATCAGGCTGATCCGCACATTGTCTTCCAGCATGGCGAAGTTCGAGGTGTTGTCCGGCGGATAGATCACCTTCACCAGCACGTTTATCACCGGCACGCGCCGCCAGTGCAGCTGGACCAGGATCTCGGTGTCGAACTGCATGCGCGGCCCGATCCGCTCCTGGCTGAGCATCTTCACCGTTGACCCCAGCGGATACAGCCGGAACCCGCACATGCTGTCGGCGATGTCGAGCGAGGCTGTCTCCACCCAGACCCAGAAGTGGGTGATGTAGCGGCCGAACTTGCGGGCCTTGGGCACCGTCTCGTCATAGACCGCCGCGCCCGTCACCACAGCGGTCGGGTTGGCCCGCGCCAGCTCCAGGAACCGGGCCGCCTGGGCCGGTTCATGCTGGCCATCGGCGTCGATCTGCAGGGCGTGGGTGAAGCCGCGCCCCGCCGCCAGCCGCAAGCCGTCGATCACCGCGGCGCCCTTGCCCTCGTTGACCGGCTTGCGGACGACCTCCACGCCGCGCTCCGGCGCGTGGAAGGCCGCCAGGCCGGACTGGGCCGGCTCGACGTTCCCGTCATCGATGACGAACACCGGCAGCTCCAGCGCCCGCAGACCCTCGATCACCGGACCCAGACGCAGATAGTGATTGTAGGCGGGAATCACCGCGCACGGACGGAAGCTCATGGCGGTGCTTTACCGAACGGGGCGCTACTCGACGACCGCGGCGTTGCCGATCAGCGCGACGTTGACCATCATTCCGCCGAGGGCGCACTTGAACTGGGTGTCGCTGGAGCTCGGGATGTTCTCCAGGTTGGACTGGATGCCGACCACGGCGTTGCCGCCCTGCACCTTGGCGTTGGTCCCTAGGCCGATCAGCGCGCTGGTCATCGCCCAGCGGCAGGCCACGACCTCGCCCTTGCCCTTGGTGGTGCGGCGGGTCACTTTCAACGGCCCGATCACCTTGACCACGGCGGCCGGCTGGTTGCCGAAGTAGTACTTCACGCCCTCGGGCAGCAGCTTGGTCAGCTCCGGGTCGGTCATGACGTTGTAGATATCCATCATCTGAACCGGCGGCGGCGCCTTGGCGGACGAGGCGGCAGTCGGAACGGCCAGCAGGGCGGCCAGCAGGATGGCGGCAACGGACTTCTTCACGTAAAAACTCCCCCAGGATTCACTGAGCGACGGCGCTGTCGCCATCGCAATCTATACTCGGAAACCGGGCGCCAACAGGTCAAATCGCGCGACCGCCGGGGCCTCTATTCTACCACTGCGATCTGACCAGTCAGGGCGACACTGACCTTCTTTTCACCCAGCGCGCACCGGAACTGGGTGTCGCTGGAGGTCGGGGCGTTGAACAGGTTCGACCGGACCGCGACCAGAGCGTTGCCGCCCTGGTCCTGGACGTCGCGGGCTAAGGCGGCCATCAGATTGACCATGGCCTTGCGGCAGCTGACCGAGGGATCCTTGCCCAGACCGGTGCGCTTGCTGCCCTTCACGGGGCCGATCGTGCGCACCACCTTGGCCGGCTTGTCGCCGAAATAGAACCGCACCCCGGCCGGCAACTCCTTGGCCAGGCTGGGGTCGTTCAGGACGTCGGCCAGATCGTAGGTCTGGACCGTCGGCAGCGGCTTGGCGGCCGGCGCGGCGGTCGGCATGGACAGGGCCAGGGCGGCAAACGTGGTCGCCGTGATCTTCGCGAACTTCATTCGGCTTCCCCCGTATTTTTTCCCTGGTCTACTCGACCACGACCACCGTGCCGGTCAGGTTGACCACCACCATCTGCAGGCCCAGCACGCAATCGAACTTGCCTTGCGCGGCCGCGGGGCGTCCTTCGGCGTGGGAGCGGATGCCGATCACGGCGTTGCCGCCTCTTTCCTTGGCGTCATTGGCCAGGGCGATCAGCGCATTGCCGGCAACCCGGACGCAGCGCTCGCCGACCGGGGTCTTGCGGGCCGGCCGAACGCCCCGGGTGTTGGTCTTGGTCGGGCCGATCTCCTTGACCACCTTGGCCGGCTGGTCGCCGAAGAACAGCTTCACGTCGGGGGTCAGCTTGGCGGCCACCTTGGGGTCCTCCAACGCCGCCTTGAAAGCATAGGTCAGAACATCGCCCTGGCCCGGCGCGGCGGCGCTGGTGGCCACCCCGGCCGTAGCCGCCAGGATCAGGGCGACCGCAGCCGCGGCCTTTATCGTCTTCATCGTTTCCCCCTCACGCGACACATCGGAGGGACACGGGCTCGGGTCCCCCACCGCTCTCTAAGACCGCTGTATGGCCCGCCTAGCGAACGGTCGCTACGGTTCCCTTCAGGGCGACGCCCGCCATGATGCCGCCGGCGCCACAGACGAAGGTCTCGTTGCTGGAGGTCTCGTTGTTCTCGTAGTTCGACTTGATGCCGATCACGGCGTTGCCGCCGCGCTGCTTGGCGTCTTCGCCGATGGCGATCAAGGCGCTCAGGAAGGCCCATTCGCATGCGGTCTTGTCGGACTTCTTGAATGAGCTGGTCTTCTTGCTGGTCTTGGTTTCACCGAGGGTCTTGGAGACGCCCGCCCGCTGGGTGCCGAAGTAGAACTTCACACCTTGCGGCAGCTTGGCCTGCATTTCCGGGTTGGACATCACATCGGCGATCGGGAAGTTGATCAGTTCATTGCGACCTTTGGCCCAGGCGCCAGGGGTCATGGCCGCCGGCGTAGCGGCGAACAGCAGCGCCAGTGGAAGCGCGACGGCAGCAATCTTCTTCATCTCAAAACTCCCGATCCTGACCGGGTCCGCGACCCGCGAACAACAGCAACGCCAGAATACACACCGACCGACCGGACTCAACGTGGACGCGGCGGCTTTCAACGGGTTAGAGACGCGCGGTGCGACCGCGACGATCCGGGGTCGGACTTGGGGGCTGGCGTCCGCGACGAGGCGGGCGAATTAGGGAACGGTGCGAGCGTATGGCGGCGACCTGGGCGTCGACGGCTGAGAGGGGGGCTTTCGTGGGCCTCTGGCTGGCGGCGACCGTCTATCGCCTGCTCGGGCGCACCGTCTGCCTGGCCGTGATGGCCCCGTTCGTCGCCTATTTCTACCTGACCGGGAAGCGTCAGCGGGAAGGCTCACTGGATTGGCTGCGGCGGGCCAAGGCGCATGGCGCCGACGTCGGCGAGGTCAACCACTGGACCGGCTTCAAGCATATGATGACCTTCGCCGGCGGAGCGCTGGACCGCTTCTCCGCCTGGCTGGGCGATATCCCGCCGGAAAAGACCACCGGCCTCTACGACGAGGAGTTCAAGGCGGCCCGCGCCGATCCGCGTGGCGCGGTGGTGCTGTCAGCGCACCTGGGCGTGCCGGAGGTGATGCGGGCGATCGCCATCCTGGGCCAGCGGCGCAACGTCAACATCCTGGCCCACAGCGGCAATGCGGTGAAGTTCGCCGAGCTGATGGCCAAGATGGCCCCGCTGTCGAGCGTTCGGATCATCGAGGTTTCCGACCTGGGCCTGAGCGCCGCGATGACCCTGGCAGCCTCGATGGAGAACGGCGAATGGGCGGTGATCCTGGCCGATCGCGTCGCGCCCCATGGCAAGAGCCCAGCTGTCTGGGTGCCTTTCCTGGGCCAGGAGGCGCCCTTCCCCATGGGGCCGTTCATCCTGGCCTCTGCGCTCAAATGCCCTGTCTACACCCTCTTCTCCGTACGGCAGAACGGCAGATACCGGGTGATGCTGCGCAAGTTCAGTGAACGGCTTGATTTTCCGCGCAAGGACCGCGAAGCAGCCCTGAAGGACACCGCGACACGTTTTGCCGCCGTGCTCGAGGAACAGGCCCTCGCCAACCCGTTCCAATGGTTCAACTTTTATGATTTCTGGCGACTGTAGGGTGTGGGGGATATGGACGGCGTGAACGATTTTTCGGGCTACGGCCAGGGCATCACGTTCGGGGATTCCGAACTGACCATCGAGGACGTCTGGGCGCTCTCGACCGGCCAGGTGGCGCTGCGTCTCACCACCGACGAGGCCGCGCTGGCCGCCATCACCCGCTCGGCCGACCATGTGGCCAACACCCTGGCCCGCGAGGGCGTCATCTATGGCGTCACCACCGGCTATGGCGACAGCGTCACCCGCGGCGTGCCCAACCCGCTGGTCACCGAGCTGCCGCTGCATCTGACCCGCTTCCACGGCTGTGGCCTGGGCCGCATCCTCGACCCGCACGAGACCCGCGCTGTGATGGCCGTTCGCCTGGTCACCCTGATGCGCGGCTGGTCGGGCGTCAGCCTGGACCTGGTCAAGCTGCTGGCCGACATGCTGCGGCTCGACATCCTGCCGCTGATCCCCTCGGAAGGCAGTGTCGGCGCAAGCGGCGACCTGACCCCGCTCAGCTACATCGCCGGCGCCCTCGCCGGTGAGCGCGACGTCCTCTACCAGGGCCAAGTGATGTCCTCCGCCGAGGCCTTCGCCAAGGCCGGCCTGGCCCCCATCAAGCTGAAGCCCAAGGAAGGGCTCGCGGTCATGAACGGCACGGCGGTGATGACCGGCCTGGCCGCCCTGGCCTTCCACCGCGCCGAACAGATGTCCAAGCTGGTCTGCCGGTTGACCTCGATGGCCAGCCTGGCCCTGCTGGGCAACCCGGCCCACTTCGACGAAGCGCTGATGAGCGCCAAGCCGCACCCCGGCCAGATGCGGGTCGGCGCCCGGATCCGCGCCGACCTGGCGGAATTCGCCCGGCTGCACACCCCCACCCGCCTGCAGGACCGCTATTCGATCCGCTGCACCCCGCACGTCGTCGGCGTGCTCGAGGACATGCTCGGCCACTTCCGGCAGGTCATCGAAACCGAGATCAACAGCGCCAACGACAACCCGCTGTTCGACCCCGAAACCGGCCGCACCCTGCACGGGGGCCATTTCTACGGCGGTCACATCTGTTTCGTGATGGACAGCCTGAAAAACCTGATCGCCAACCTGGCCGACCTGATGGACCGTCAGCTCGCCCTGCTGGTCGACACCCGCTACAACAACGGCCTGCCGTCAAACCTCTCCGGCGCCACCGGCGATCGCGCCCCGATCAACCATGGCCTCAAGGCCGTGCAGATCGGCGTCTCCGCCTGGACCGCCGAGGCCCTGAAGCTGACCATGCCGGCGTCGGTCTTCAGCCGCTCCACCGAGTGCCACAACCAGGACAAGGTCTCGATGGGCACCATTGCCGCCCGCGACTGCCTGCGGGTGCTGGAGCTGACCGAACAGGTCGCCGCCGCCCACATCATCGCCTGCACCCAGGCGGTCCGCCTGCGCCTGCGCGACGGCGGTTTGAAGGAGGCTGAGCTGGGTCAACGGGTCGGCGACTTCCTCAAGCACGCCGACGACATCGTGCCCTTCATCGATGAGGACGCCCCGCTGGACAAGACGCTGCGGACCCTCTGCGCCGGCCTGGCGGCGGCCCAGTGGACGGGTCCGCTGGCGGACATCTGACCCCGATGAAAGCGATCGTCACCGCCAGCGTCCGGGCGCGTCCGGAGTTCTACGACATCGATTCGATGAACATCGTCTGGCACGGCTACTATCCGAAGTTCATGGAACTGGGCCGCGTCGCGATCCTGGATAAGATCGACTACGGCTATGAGCAGATGATCGCGTCGGGCTACGGCTGGCCGATCATCGACATGCGCTTCCGCTATGCTCGGCCGATGCGGCTGCATCAGCCGATCGAGATCGTCGCCGGGGTGGTCGAGTGGGAAAATCGCCTCAAAATCGACTATGAATTCCGCGACGCCGCCACCGGCCAGCGGCTGAACCGCTGTTCGAGCGTCCAGGTGGCGGTCGAGATCAAGACGGAGACCATGCTTTGGGAAACCCCGCCGATTCTGCGCGAAAAGCTGTCGCCCTGGCTGTCGCCGGCCTGAGCCTGGTTGCTGCGGCTCCCTCCTTCGCCGCCTGCGTCGATCCGTTCAAGCTCAAGGCCGAGACCGGGACCTTCGACTTCAAGCAGACCCGCCGCCTGGCCAGCATGAAGACGCCTCTCGTCTCCACGGGCGTGGCCAACGTCAGGCCGGGCCGCGTCGACTGGCGCGTGGTCAAGCCGGTGGACGTGCGCCTGACCATCACGCCCGGCAAGATCACCCAGTCGGTCCAGGGCGGCCCGGCCCAGGCCGTCGGCCCGGCCAGCGCCGATCCCTTCCTGCGCAGCTCGGGGATGTTCGAGCTGTTGACCGGCGACTATGCCGCGCTGCGCCGCTACTACACCGTCACCGGCGGCCCGGCCTCGCCGGGCGGGGCCTGGAAGCTCAGCCTCAAGCCCAAGGACGCGAGCCTGGCCCGCTTCCTCAGCACCATCGAGATTTCCGGCTGCAGCCGGGCCGAGGCGGTGACCATCCGCCAGGCAAACGGCGACACCATTGCCATTGAGATGGGCGCGTCGCGCAAGGGATAGGGGATCGTGCTGGGGGGACGGACCAAATACCTGCTGGCCTATCTGGTCGCCTGCATCTTGGCGGCCGTGTTCATCGCCGCGCGCCTGCTGGGCGGCGGCGCGCTGGACACCGACATCCAGAGCCTGCTGCCGGCCCAGGCGCTGAAGCCGCCTGTCCGCGAAGCCATGGTCCAGGCCGGCGCCGCGGCCTCCAGCCGGGTGGCCATGCTGGTCTCCGCCCCAACGCCCGAGAAGGCCCAGGCCGCCGCCGCCGACCTTTCCAGGCGGTTGAAGGACAGCGGCGTCTTCATCGATTCCGCCATCGACGGCGAACAGACCGGCCGCTGGCTGTTCGCCGGCCGCAATCAGCTGCGCTGCGAGCCGACGCCTGAGCAATTCGACGCCGCGGTGGCCGAGGGCGTGGTGCAGTCCTCCCTGGTCCAGCTCTATTCCCCGGTCGCCCCGATCAGCGGCGACATGCTGCAGCGCGATCCCTTCCTGCTGACCCTGCGGCTGACCGGATGCCTGTTGCCGACCACCGGTTTTGGGGCGCCGTCGGAGGACGGCTCTGTTCTGGTGAGCGGCCGATTGACCGGCTCGGCCTTCCGCCTCGATACGCAAGGCCGCTTCACCGAGGTGGTCGAAGCCTGGCGCCAGACCCACGAGTCCGAGGGGGTGACCATCGCCCGGGCCGGCGCCGCCTTCCACGCCGAGGACGGCGCCCGGCACGCGCGCAAGGACATCTCCACGGTGGGGGTCGCCTCGACCCTGGGCATCGTGCTGCTGCTGCTGGTGGTCTTCCGCCGCTTCCGCGCCCTTCCCTTGACCATCCTGGTGGTGGGGGCCGGCTATCTGGGCTCCCTGGCGGCGGTGCTCGCGGTCTTTCCGACGGTCCACATGCTGACCTTCGTGTTCGGCTCTGCCTTCGTCGGGGTCACCGCCGACTACGCCATCTACTACCTGGCCACCGGGCCGATGACCGGCTGGCAGTCGAAAGCCGAGCGCCACCGCCTGGTCTTCCGGCCGGTCACGGTCTGCATGGTCACCTCGGCCATGGGCTTCGGCTGCCTCGGCCTCTTCGGGGTGCCGATCTTCAGCCAGATGGCGGTGTTCGCGGTCGGCGGCCTACTGTCGGCCTGGGCCTGCGCCTTCCTGGTCGTGCCGCTGTTCGACCCGGCCGTCAGCCCCCAGCGGGCCGAGCGGTTCGCCGCCGTCTGGGCGAAGCTGGAGGCCCTGCGCGCCAGACTGACCCTGAACGCCTGGGGCGTCTCCGCCTTCCTGATCCTGTTCGCCATCGGCGGGGTCTGGACCATCACCCACACCGCCACCCTGGACGACGTGCGCCGCTTCCAGGCCCGCTCGCCGACCCTGGTCGCCGAGGAGGAGGCGGTCCGCAAAGCCTCGGGCGTCGGCTTCTCGCCGAACTTCCTGCTCTCCTGGGGCCAAGGCGCGGACGCGGCCAAGGCCAGCGAGGCGTCGGTCATGGCCGCCCTGCCGCCGGAGGCCCGGGCAGGCATCCTGGCGCCCGGCCGTTTCGATCCCTCCCTCGCCGAACGCAAGGCCACCCAGGATCGCGTCCGCACCCAGTTGATCGACCCCCACCTGCCTGCCCGCGCCGCCCTGCTCGGCATCCCGCAAGCGGAGCTCAAGCCCTTCGAGGTCCCGCCGAACGCCAAGCTGCCGGACTGGATCGCCGGACTGGGCGGCCAGGCCGGCCAGCTGAACTACCTGATCGCGCCGGTCCCGGAGGCCGCCGCCCCCGCCGTGATCGCCGCGACCAAGGGCCGCGCAGACGCCGCCTACGTCGATCCGGCCAACGCCTACAGCGACGCCTTCGGCGCCTATCGCCGGTTGGCCGGCTGGGCGGTGGTCGCCGCCTTCGGAGCGATCGGGGTGATCCTGGTGGCCGTCTACCGGCGCCTATCGTCGCTCAGCGTGCTGATCGCTCCAACCCTGGGCGTGGCCGGCGGGATCATCGCCGCCTCCCTGCTCGGCACGCCGCTCAGCTTCTTCTCGATGATGGGCGCCTTCGTAGTGGTCGGCACCGGGGCCGACTATTCGATCCTCCGCTACGAGGCGGCGATCGGCAAACGCTCGCCCCTGGCCGGCCTGCCGATCCTGATCACGGCGCTGACCGCCATCCTTTCCATGGGTCTTCTAAGCCTTAGTTCTACCTATCCGGTGAGAGCGTTCGGCATAGCCGTTGCGGCTGGCCTCGCCATCTCTTACGGGTTTTCCTTTGTCGCCGCGTGGTTTGGGGCCAGAGTCGCGGCAAGAGTTGGGGATACCGATGTCCGAGAAGCTTGATGTGGTGATCATTGGGGCCGGCCCGTCAGGGGCCGCCGCCGCCGCCTTCCTGCGCAAGAAGGGACGGACGGTCGAGGTGATCGAGAAAACTCACTTCCCGCGGTTCTCGATCGGCGAAAGCCTGCTGGCCCAGTCGATCGCCATCCTGGATGACGCCGGCCTGCTGCCCTACGTCAAGCCGGACCAGTTCCAGTTCAAGGATGGCGCCGCCTTCCAGTACAAGGACGAGTACGTCGATATCTACTTCCCGCACAAATCGGCGGAAGGGCCGGGCACCACCTACCAGGTGCTGCGGTCCAGGTTCGACAAGGCGCTGGCCGACGGCGCGGCCGACATGGGCGCCAAGGTGACCTACGGCGAGGAGGTCACCGCCTTCGAAAGCGACGAGGACGGCGTCAAGCTGACGGTCAGGAACGAGGACGGCAGCGTCCGCACCATCGAGGCTCGCTTCTGCCTGGATGGCAGCGGCTTCGGCCGCACCCTCAGCCGGCTGCTGGACCTGGAGGTCCCCTCCAAGTTCCCGCCCCGCCAGGGCGTCTTCTGCCAAGTGATCGACAACATCGATGACCCGACCTTCGACCGGAACAAGATCCTCGTCTCGGTCCACCCCGAGCATCGCCATGTCTGGTACTGGCTGATCCCGCTGGCCGATGGCATCACCTCGATGGGGGTCGTCGGTTCGCCCGAGATCATCGCGGCGGCCGGCGCCAACGAGCAGGAGCGGCTCGACAACCTGGTCGGCCAGACCACCCGGATGGCCGAAGTGCTGAAGAACAAACAGCCCTACCGTGAACCCGGCACGATCCACGGCTATGCCTGCAGCGTGAAGAGCCTCTATGGCCCCTCTTACGCCCTGCTCGGCAACGCCGCCGAGTTCCTCGACCCGGTCTTCTCGTCTGGGGTGACCATCGCCCTGAAGTCGGCCCAGCTGGCCACAGATCTGGTCGATCGTCAGCTCAACGGCGAGACCGTGGACTGGCAGAAGGATTTCGCCGACGAGCTGTACGTGGGCATCGACACCTTCCGCGCCTGCGTCGCCGGCTGGTACGACGAGAGCCTGCAGCGGATCATCTTCAAGAAACCCGAGGAGGTGAACGACATCGTCCGCCACCTGACCTCGATCCTGGCCGGCTACGCCTGGGACCGCGCCAACCCCATCGTCCAGCAGCCGGAAAAGTACCTGAAGACGGTCGACCGCTACCTGACCACCATGGCGTCCTGATCGGGACGACGTGACCGCCCGTCTTCTTCTTCTCTGTGCCCTGGCCGCCCTGACCACGGCCTGCGCCACCGCGCCCAGTGGTCCACCGCCGCCCGCGGGCGTGGCGGTGGTGGCGCGCGACCAGCTCTACCTGACCCTTCCCATGCCCCCCGGCTATCCGGAAGAGCGGGAGATGGCCCAGTCCATCGTGGCCGCCTATGGCCCCCGCAAGGCCGCCTTCGACGCCCTGGTCAGCCTGGGACCGGAAAAAGTGACGGTGATCGTCACCGCCCCCGCCGGTCCCCGCGTCGCCCAGATCGACTGGACGGCCGCGGGCGTGGCCACCAAGACCGAAGGGACGCCGCCGCCAGGCTTTCGGGCCGAGAACGTGCTGGCCGACATGGTCATGACCCATTGGCCAAAAGCGGCGCTGGAGAAGGCGCTCGGCGGCAGGCTGGAGGTCTGGGACTATCCCGACGGCCGCCGCCGACTGGTGCGCGGCCGCGAGCTGGTGGTCGATATCGCCCCGCCCGTGCGTGACGCGGATGGCTCGACCAAGCGGGTTCTGACCCACTACGATTTCAACTACAGCCTGACCATCGTCAGCCGGGACCCCCAGTGACCGGCCCCCGGGAAAGCTTCGGACGCCGAGCCTTCGTCAGCAGCCATGCGGTCGCCTGCGCGCTTGGCGCCGACAAGCGGGCTGTGGCGGAGGCGCTGTTCAGCGCGGCTCCCTCGACGGTCGGCGGCCGCTGGACCCTCGCAGACGGCCGCCAGGTCCCGGTCGGCGCCCTGGGCTTCGAGCTGCCGCCCGTCGACTTCAAGGACCGGCTGATCCGCAGCCGCAGCAACCGCCTGCTGGCCCACACCCTGGCCGACATCGACGGACCGGTGGCGCTGGCCGTCTCGCGCTACGGCGCCCATCGGGTCGGCGTCGTCCTGGGCACCAGCACGTCCGGCGTCGATGAGGGCGGACAGGCCCTGCGCCGAAGGCTGGCCGAAGGGGCCTGGCCGGACGGCTACCATTTCGACGTCCAGGAGCTGGACGACCCGGTCGCCGTCGCCCAGCTGCTGACCGGCGCCACCGGTCCGGCCTATGCCGTCTCCACCGCCTGCACCAGCGGGGCGAAGGCGATCGCCGCCGGGGCTCGGCTGATCGCCGCCGACCTGTGCGACGCGGTGATCTGCGGCGGGATCGACACCCTCTGCGACCTGACCGTCAACGGCTTCGGCTCGCTGGAAGCCCTGTCCGACCAGGTCACCAACCCGTTCAGCGTCAATCGCCGGGGCATCAATATCGGCGAGGGCGCCGGCCTGTTCCTGCTGACGATCGACGAGGCGCCCGTGCGGGTCGCCGGCTGGGGCGAGACCAGCGACGCCCACCACATCAGCGCTCCGGACCCCACCGGCGCGGGCGCCGAGGGCGCGGCTCGCAAGGCGCTGGCCATGGCGGGTCTCAGCCCCGCCGACATCGGCTATGTCCACCTGCACGGCACCGGCACCGAGCTGAATGACCGGATGGAGTCCGGCGCGGTGAACCGGGTGTTCGGCCCCGACATGCCCTGCAGCTCCACCAAGCCCCTGACCGGCCACACCCTGGGCGCGGCGGGGGCGGTGCAGTCCAGCTTCTGCCTGCTGGCCTTCGAGGCCGGCGGCGCCCTGCCGCCGCACATCTGGGACGGCGAGCGCGATCCCGAACTGGCCCAGGTGAACCTGGCCGCGCCCGGCGACAGGGTTCCGAGCCTCAAACACGCCCTGTCGGCCAGCTATGCCTTCGGCGGTAACAACGCGGCCATCATCCTAGCCCACGCATGACCGACTATCCCACCATCGACCACCTGGTCCCTCATCGCGCCCCGATGCTGCTGGTCGACAGGATTCTCGGCGAAGAAGGCGCCGTGACCCGGGCCGAGCATGCCATTCCGGCCGACTCCCTCTTTCTGGTCCCCGGCAAGGGCGTGCCGACCTATATCGCCTTCGAGATGATGGCTCAGGGCATCTGCGCCACCGACGGCCTGCGCCGCTGGCGCCGGGGCCAGGGACCGGAGCTGGGCTTCCTGCTGGGTTGCCGAAAGTTCGCGGCCGCCCGTGACTGGCTGCAGCCCGGCGAGCTGCTGACCATCGAAGCCATCTGCCTGCTGGACGGCGAGACCTCCAGCTACGACTGCCGGGTGCTGGATGCCGAGGGCGCAGTGGTGGCGACCGCCACGGTCAACGTCTTCCAACCCGAAGACATCGCCGGCTATCTGGAAGGGACCAAGCTGTGAGCCGTGAACTGAACGCCAAGCGCCCGGTCCTGGTCACCGGGGCCAGCAAGGGTATCGGCCGGGCGAGCGCCATCCGCATCGGCCAGGCCGGCCATCCGGTCACCGTCCACTACGGCGGCGACCGCAAGGGCGCCGAGGAAACCGCCGAGGCCATCCGCGAGGCCGGCAGCGAAGCCGAGCTGATCAGCTTCGACGTCTCCGACCGCGCCGCCGTGACCGCCGCCCTGACCGCGCGGCTGGAGGAGAAGGGCGCCTGGTGGGGCGTGCTGCTCAGCGCCGGCATCACCCGCGACAACGCCTTCCCGGCGATCAGCGGCGAGGACTGGGACGCGGTGCTGCGCACCAACCTCGACGGCTTCTACAATGTGGTCCACCCGCTCACCATGCCGATGATCCGCCGCCGCGACGGGGGCCGGATCATCGCCCTCAGCAGCGTCTCGGGGGTGATGGGCAACCGGGGTCAGGTCAACTACAGCGCCGCCAAGGCCGGCATCATCGGCGCCTGCAAGGCCCTGGCGGTCGAGCTGGCCAGCCGCAAGATCTGCGTCAACGCCGTCGCGCCGGGCCTGATCGACACCGGCATGATCGGCGAGGTTCGCCCCGAGGTCATCCAGGCTATCCCGATGGGCCGGATCGGCCAGGTGGACGAGGTTAGCGCCCTGATTGCATTTCTCTTTTCCCCAGAGGCAGGGTACATCACCCGCCAGGTGATCGGGGTAAACGGGGGATTGGTGTGATGCGTCGCGTAGTGGTGACCGGAATGGCCGGCATCACCTCGATGGGCCAGGAGTGGTCCCAGATCGAGGGTGGGATGCGCGCGGGCAAGACCGGCATCCGCTACATGCCCGAATGGGAACGGCTGACCGACATGGGCATCCGTGTCGCCGGCGGCGCCGACTGGTTCAACCATGAGGGCCATTTCCCCCGCCAGGCCATGCGCTCGATGGGCCGGGTCTCGGTCATGGCGGTGGACGCCGCCGACCGGGCGCTGCAGATGGCCGGGCTGAAGGACGATCCGGTGCTGAAGACCGGCCGCACGGGGGTGGCCGCAGGGTCGTCCTACGGCTCGACCGAACCGACCATCGACTTCACCAACTTCATCAGCACCGGCAAGGCCGGCAAGTTGAACGCCACCAGCTACATCCGGATGATGAGCCATACGGCCCCGGTCAACGTCAGCGTCTATTTCGGCCTGCAGGGCCGGGTGATCACCACCTCCAGCGCCTGCGTCTCCGGCAGCCAGGGCATCGGCTACAGCGTCGAGACCATCCAGGCCGGCAAGGCCGACATCATGCTGGCCGGCGGGGCCGAGGAGCTCTGCCCGACCATGGCCATGGTCTTCGACCGCCTCTACGCCACCAGCAAGATCAACGACCACACCGCCAGCCGGCCGTTCGACGTCTCCCGCGACGGCCTGGTCACCGGCGAGGGCGCCGCCTTCCTGGTGCTGGAGGAGCTGGAACACGCCCTGGCTCGCGGCGCCAAGCCCCTGGCCGAGATCAAGGGCTTCGCCACCAACGCCGACGGCTCCCACATCAGCCACCCCAACGGCGAGGTCCAGGCCGTGGTGATGCGCGAGGCGTTGCGCGACGCCGGCCTGTCGCCTTCGGACCTGGCCTTCATCAACGGCCACGGCACCGCCACCGTGGCGGGCGACACCTCCGAGGCCCAGGCCACCTTTGAAGTCTACGGCGACAAGGTCCCCTTCCACACCCTCAAGGGCCACTTCGGCCATACCCTGGGCGCTTGCGGAGCCATCGAGGCCTGGCTGGGCATCGAGATGCTCAACAGCGGCTGGGCCGCCCCGATCGCCAACTTCAAGGAAGCCGACCCGCGCTGCGCGGCGCTCGACTACATCGACGGCGAGGGCCGCAACATCCAGGGCGACTTCTTCGCCAGCAACAATTTCGCCTTCGGCGGAATCAACACCTCGGTGATCTTCGGACGCGCGTGATGATCGATCCCGTCGCCTTCATCCTGGCCGCTCTGACCCTGCTGGCCACCCCCGGCCCGACCAACACCCTTCTGGCCATGTCCGGCGCGGCGGCGGGCCTGCGGCCGTCCCTGCGCCTGCTGGGCGCGGAGCTGGGCGGCTACATGATCTCGATCCTCACCCTCGGGGTGGTGCTTGGCCCGCTGGTCAAGGACAACCCGGCCGTCGGCATCGTGCTGAAGGCCGCCTGCGCCACCTACCTGATCTGGCTGGCCGTCAAGCTCTGGCGCGAAGGCTCCAGCAGCCTGGTCTCCTCATCGCCGGTCAAGTTTCGGCGCGTCTTCACCACCACCCTCCTGAACCCAAAGGCGGTGATCTTCGCCTTCGTGATCGTCCCGCACCTGGCTGAGGGCCGCCCGCTCCAGGCCATTCCCTACCTGGCTGGCCTCTGCGCGCTGATCTTCCTGGTCGGCGGCAGCTGGATCGCCCTCGGCGCGGGGCTGCGCGCCCGCAGCGGCGACATCCAGATTGGCGGCTGGGTCCGCCGCATCGGCGCCGGCGCCCTGGTCGTCTTCGCCGCCATCCTCGGCAGCTCGGCCTGGTCCACCGCCGCGGCCATGGCGCACTAGGCGCCTTCCGGACCCCTTGCCTTCCGCGCCGTCGATCTGCCAGCCTCCTCCTCTGGGACGGAGACACCATGATCGATTTCGACCTGACCGAAGAGCAGGCCATGATCCGCGAGAGCCTGCAGGGCTTCGCCGCGGAGGTTCTGGCCCCACAAGCTCGCGCTGTGGACGAGGCGGGGGCCATCCCCGACGAAGTCATCCAGCAGGGCTGGGCGCTTGGCCTCATCGCCGCGGCCATCCCGGAGGCTTATGGCGGCGGCGGGGGCGAGCGGTCCTGCATGACCAACGCGGTGATCCTCGAGGCGCTCGGCGGCGGCTGCGCCAGCCAGGGGGCGGCGATCATGGCGCCGGGGCAGTTCGTCAACGCCCTGATCGACTTCGGCACCGAGGAACAGAAGGCCGAACACCTGCCGCGCTTCACCGGATCAGAACCGGTCTTCGCCAGCCTGGCCCTTCAGGAGAGCCAGTTCGGCTTCGCCGCCGAGGCCCTTCGCACCACCGCCCGCCGATCCGGCAACGGCTGGGTGCTGGATGGTGAGAAGCGGCTTGTGCCGTTCGGCGACCGCGCCGAGCATTTCCTGGTCCTGGCCGGCGATGCGGAGGGCGCCTCCGCCTTCGTCGTCCCCCGCGACGCCAAGGGCCTGACTGTCACGCCGGAGAGCGGCAGCATGGGCCTCAAGCCCTTGCCCCAGGCCAAGGTCACCCTCGAATCGGTCGAACTCCCTGGCTCGGCTCGGCTCGGCGGAGACGCCGGCATCGACGCCCAGAAGCTCCTGAACCAGGCCCGCATTGGCGCTTGCGCCATGGCCGTCGGCCTCTCCCGCCAGGCCACCGACTTCGCCATCCCCTACGCCAAGGAGCGCGTCGCCTTCGGCGAGCCGATCGGCAAGAAGCAGTCGATCGCCTTCATGCTGGCCGACATGCACATCGAGTGCGAGTCCATGCGCTGGATGGTCTGGAAGGCCGCCAGCCTGCTGGAGCACGACGATCCCGGCGCCGCCAAGGCCTGCGTCCTGGCCCAGGACTACGTCCGCCGCAAATCGATCAAGATCGCCGACGACGCCCTGCAGATCTTCGGCGGCCACGGCTTCATCCGCGACCTGCCGCTGGAAATGTGGCTGCGCAACGCCCGCACCCTGACCGTCCTCGACGGTCCGGTCTCGGTCTGAGGAGAGACGAACATGGCTGACTTCCGCTTCTCCGAGATCGACCAGCAGATCCTCGCCAAGGTCGTAGAGGTGGGGAACTCCACGCAGGCCCATACCCGCTACTACGAGGACCATGAGCACGAGACCCCACCGGCCCGCCTCGACGGCGAGCGCGGCTTCGAGGAGGTCTTCCCGCTGTTCGGCCAGCGCAAGCCCGACGACACCCCGTTGATGACCTTCATGATGGCGGTCAGCATCGCCCGCGGCTCCGCCCGCGGCGTGGTGCGGGGCCTGGGCCTGGCCATGCCGATGGGCAAGGCCAGTGGCCTCGGCAACGCCGCCCTGCAGTCGGCCGGCACGCCGGAGCAGAAGGCCAAGTGGGGCGACCTGTTCCTGGCCATGTCGATCACCGAGCCCAAC
Source organism: Caulobacter sp. SLTY (assembly GCF_009905535.1). Lineage (GTDB taxonomy): Bacteria > Pseudomonadota > Alphaproteobacteria > Caulobacterales > Caulobacteraceae > Caulobacter. The sequence continues at coordinate 89,272 of NZ_JAAALA010000006.1, forward strand.
GTCGGCTCCGACACCAAGGCCATCCAGGCGACCGCCTACCTGGACGGCGACGAGTGGGTGATCAACGGCGACAAGATCTTCGTCACTGACGGCGTGAAGTGCGACGGCGCCATCGTCTGGGCCACCATCGACAAGTCGGCCGGCCGCGCCGGCATCAAATCGTTTCTGGTGCTCAAGGGCGCCCCCGGCTTCGAACTGGTCCGCCAGGAGAAGAAGCTGGGCATCCGCGCCTCTGACACGGCGGCCTATTCCTTCCGCGACTGTCGCGTGCCGCGCGACGCCCTGCTGGGCGGCGACGAGACCGTGCCCAAGGAGGGCGGCTCGGCCGGGTACAAGGGGGTGATGAAGACCTTCAACATGACCCGCCCGGCCGTGGCCAGCGGCGGGGTCTCCAAGGCCCGGGGCGCGCTCGACTTCGCCACCGAGGCGCTGGCCAAGGAGGGGGTCGAGGTCGACTGGTCCAAAAGCTTCAACCAGCGATCGGCGGTCGAACAGAAGCTGATCGAGATGGAGGCCGACACCGAGGCCGCCGCCCTGACGGTGCTGCGCGCCGCCTGGCTGAGTGACAAGCGCCGGCCCAACAACCTGGAAAGCAGCGTCTGCAAGGCCAAGGGCGGCGAGGTCTGCCGCACCATCCCGCAAGGGGCCATGGAGGTGCTGGGCGGCATGTCGGTCAGCCACGACCATCTGGTGGAGAAGTACCTTCGCGATGGCCGCATCAGCGACATCTACGAAGGCACTGGCCAGATCCAGCGCCTGATCATAGCGCGTGAGATCCTCGGCTACTCCTCCGAGGAGCTGACCTGAAGTTTAGTGCCGCGAGCCCCGCGCCCTGTCCATCGTCTCGCGGATAGCGCTCGCCAAGTCCTCCAACCTGTAGGGCTTGGGCAGCACGCGCACCCCGGCATCCTCGGCCGCCCGCCGCGAGGCCTCAGCGAAGCCGCTGGTCAGAAGGACCGGGAGGTCGGGTCGGCGTTGGTGGATCTCGCGGGCCAGGTCGACCCCGTTCATCGCACCCGGCATCATGATGTCGCTGAACACCACATCGATCATCCGCCCGTTGGCCAAGGCCCCCAGCCCGCCGGCGGCGGATGCGGCGCGGGTGACCTCAAAGCCGATCTGCCGCAACATCTCGGTGACCAGGGCGGCCACTTCATCGTCATCCTCGACCAGCAGAACGCAGCCCGTGAACCGGCCGGCCGCCTTGGCCGGCCGGCTGTCGAGCTGGGACCGCAGGGCGTCCTTCACCGGCTTGCGGGAGCGGGGCAGCATAAGGATGACCGAGGTCCCCTCGCCTTCTTCCGACTCGATCCGCACCGAACCGCCCGATTGCCGGGCGAAGCCGTAAGTCTGGGCCAGACCCAGGCCCGAGCCCTTGCCCACCTCCTTGGTGGTGAAGAAGGGTTCGAACACACGGGTGCGGACCGCCTCGCTCATGCCCGTGCCGGTGTCGCGCACCTCCAGCCGGACAAAGTCACCGATGATGTCGCCCTCTCGCCAGTCGTCCAGGTTGCTGGCGGAGATGACGATCTCGCCCCCCTTGGGCATGGCGTCGCGGGCGTTGAAGGCCAGGTTAAGGATCACCAGTTCCAGCTCCCCCGCGTCCACCTCCACCGGCCAGACAGCTGTCTCGATCTCCAGATCGACATGGACGTCGCCGCGCAGCGACCGATCGAGCAGCTCGCGCATGCCACCGATGCTGGCCCGCAAGTCCACCGCTTCCGGCGCCAGCGGTTGACGGCGAGAGAAGGCCAGCAACTGGCGGGTCAGGGCCGAGCCCCGGTCGGCCGCCTGACGCATGCCCTGCAACAGGCGGGCGCGGCGCGCGTGGTCCTCCTGGCGGTCGAGCATATCCAGACCGCCCTGGATGACCATCAAGAGGTTGTTGAAGTCATGCGCCACCCCGCCGGTCAGCTGGCCGATAGCCTCCATCTTCTGGGCCTGGCGCAGGTTCTCCTCGATCCGGGCTCGCTCGGCGATCTCGTCGACCAGGGCCGCATTGGCCTCCTTCAACTGCTCCGTCCGGGCGGTGACCAGCGCCTCCAGTTCCTGGGCGGCTTTCTCGCGGGCCTGGATTAGGGCCTGCACCTCGTACTGCCTCGACCGAGCTCGCAGCGCCGCCTGTACGGCGCTGGTCAGGGTGATCGGCTGCACCGGCCGCTCGAGCAGGGAGACGTTGCGCAGGGTCTCGACGATAGACTTGCGCCAAGCCGCCACCCTGGGCTGTTCATGGCGGCTGGTCAGCACGACGAACGGCATTTCGGACCAAGCTGGCTGGGCGTCGATCCAGGCCGACAGCGCCGCCAGGTCCTTGCCGAACAAGCCCTCCTCGGCCACGAATACCGCCGCCGTTCCCTCAAGCAGGTGGCGCATGAGAGAGGGCAGATCCTCACAAACCACAGCCTCGATACCCACCCGCCTCAGCAGTTCGGCCGAGGCCGGTCCATCCCGGCCGATCGGAGCGAAGACCAGAACCCGACTTGGAGGAGCCTCAGTGGTCGCCATGGTCCCGGACATCCAGCAGGGGCGCCTCGTCACCGTGATAGGTCGGGGTGCCGGAGAAGATGCCGCTGAAATTGCTCAGCGGAGGGCCAACCGAGATGCCCTCCGACGACAGTTTGAATTCGCGGATGGTGTGCTCATGATTACCGCTGCGCTTTTTCACCACTGACAGGGCCCGGCGCACGGCGCCGCCATGCTCGAAATAGCGCAGCATGATCACCGCGTCGCTCAGGTAGCTGATGTCCAGAGGCGTATCCATCGGCCCGACCAGCCCGTGCTGTGCCAGCACCAGAAGGGTCAGCACCCCCTGCTGGGCCAGGTAACTGAGCAGTTCATGCATCTGCAGGATCAGGAAACGCCCGTCCGGCATGGCGTTGAGATAGCCGTTAAGGCTGTCGATGATCACGATCCGGGCGCCATCATTCTCGACGCTGCGGACCACATTGGCGGCGAATTCGCCCGGTGACATTTCCGCCGGGTCGATCTGCTGGTAGCGGATCATCCCGCTGTCGAGCTTGCCCCTCAGCGCCAAGCCCAGGGTCTGGGCCCGGGCCTCGAGGGTGCCGCGCCCCTCGTCGAAGGCAAAATAGACCGAATGCTCGCCCCGTTCCGCCGCCGCGATGGCATAGCTAAGGGCCACCGACGATTTGCCGACTCCCGCGGCGCCGATGAGCAGAGCGTTGGTTCCCCGCTCCAGCCCGCCGCCCAGCAGCTTGTCCAGTTCGCGGTTGCCGCTGGGTGTAACGTCGCCGGCGAAGGAGGTGTGGTGCTCGGCCGCGACCAGCCGGGGATAGATGGCCAGTCCGCCCTTCTCGATCTTGAAGTCGTGGAAGCCGCCGCGGAAGTTGATGCCGCGCATCTTGATCACCCGCATGCGACGCCGCTCGGCGCCGTACTCGATGGCAAGCTGCTCCAGCAGCACCACCCCGTGGGAGATGGAATGCAGCTGCAGGTCGGTCTCCTGCGCCGTCAGGTCGTCGAGCAGCACGACCGTGCATTTGCGTGTGGTGAAGAAGTGCTTCAGCGCCAGAATCTGGCGCCGATAACGCAGGGAGCTTTGGGCCAGCAACCGCAGCTCCGACAAACTGTCGACCACGAGCCGGGCCGGGTTGATCGTCTCAACCTGTTCAAAGATCAGCTTGGTGGTCTCGGACAGCTCGACCTCGGCCGGATGCAGAACCGTCAGCTCTCGCTCTGGATCGAGAATGTTCTCGGGCGGCGACAGCTCGAAGATATCGATGCCGTCCAGGGTCCAGCCATGGCGACGGGCGATCAGCTCCAGTTCCCGCCGGGTTTCCGACAGGCTGATGTAGAGCACCCGCTCGCCCCGACGGGCGCCTTCCAGCAGAAACTGCAGGGCGATGGTCGTCTTGCCGGTGCCGGGCCGACCTTCATAGAGGTACATGCGGTCGGCATCGAGGCCGCCCAGCAGCACCTCGTCCAGCCCCTCGTTGCCGGTTGAAATCCGAGGCGGGTCTTCAACCAGCGAGGACGTTACATCTGCAGCCAAGGCCCCCTCCAGCGCTCGCGGGACACAGTCGCGCCCTGCCCAAGCGTTGTGGAACGGCTTTCGTGCGATCAGGGTTGCGCCTGTCGGTGAGGATTTTCCGGCTGGATCGGGGCTAGGCCGCGACCAGGCGGTCAGTCGCCTTCCGCCGGGCGGGCGCCCGCGCCTTGCGGGCGGCCGACAGGGTCGCAGTCCGCGCGGCGGCGCGGCTTTCCGCCTCTGCCTCGAGCGCCGGCAGCATCTCCGCGGCAGCATCCTTCCGAATATCGGTCCCCTCGCTGAGGCGGCGAGCGTTGGACAGCAGATTGGTTACCTCGGCGTCGGTCAGGCCAGGCAGGCGGTCGATAAGGGTCATGCGGGCTCCGATGGGCGGAGGAAATTCGCCGCCAGTTTCATCAAACGTTTTGAATGTCCAACGGGATGCCGCGCGAAGACGATTCCTCGCAAAAAATACTTCTCAAATATTAGGTTTGCCCTGAGCAGAATTATCTGCCATTCTTTCATATCGAATTCGTTTCGGTTCGGCCGTATATCCCCAATGCTTCACAGGCTGAAGCGCCCGGACCTGCTCCCAGACCTTCTCGAAATTGATCGCCCTCGCGACCTTCGCGTGGGCGAAAACTCTGAACTAAAGGACTACCCACAATGGCCCAAGGCACGGTCAAATGGTTCAACGGAACCAAGGGCTTCGGCTTCATCCAACCGGACGACGGCGGCAATGACGTCTTCGTCCACATCTCGGCCGTCGAACGCGCCGGCCTGCGCTCCCTGGACGAAGGCCAGAAGGTCTCGTTCGAGCTGGAACGCGATGCCCGCAGCGGCAAGATGTCGGCCGGCAGCCTGCAAGCCGTCTAAGGCTCGCATCGCCGAATGCATCCAAGGGCCGGCTCTTCGGAGCCGGCCCTTTCTTTTTGTCTATCTCACCGCGCGCAGGGCGATGCCCGAGGTCTCATCGATCAGCGGCGCGCGCAGGATCTCGGCCACCCGTTGCAGGAAGGCCTTGCGGCGAGCCATCGCGCCGGCGACGTCCTCGCTCTCGCGGAGCACCCGGGTGCTGGAGCGCACGGCTTCCTGGTCCAGCCGCTCGGCCACGGCAGGCAGGTGGCCTTCGCCCTTGCGGGCATCCATCAGCGCCGCATGCGACCGCGCCTCGGCAATACGCTTGCGGACCAGGGGCTCGACATCGCTTCCGCTCTCGGCCCGCGCGGCCAGGGTGGCGAAGTCGTTGGCATAGAGGCGAACGAAGCCTTCCTCGATCATCTTGTATCCAGTTCTTGAGACGGCGCGACGAGACGCGATCAGCGCCATTCCACAGCCTTCAGGCGGGAGTAGGCGGGCGAACCCGCATCTCTCAGCCGCTGGCGCCCAAGGCCTTTGCCAACGATGGTTACCTTCTACCCCAAAACGGCCGAAGAGTCACCCGACCGTCCCCGACGAGGCCTCGCCGCCGCTCGCGCGCAGCCAGCGGAAGGTCAGCCGGTCCTTGGCGCGGTCGGCGGTCAGGGTGAGATCCAGGGTCTCGCCGGGGTGGACCAGGTCCTTGAACTTGACGCGTGTCAGTTCCGAGCCGGCGGGCTGGAAGTCGAGGGTCAGGCCGGCCAACAGCACGGCCATGTGGACCTGGGAAATACCCGGCAGGATCGGCTCACCCGGGAAGTGGCCCTGGAAGTAGGCCAGCTCCGGCGGCAGGACAACAGACAGCCGCACGGTATCGCCTTCGCGGGACACCACCTCGTGGGGCGGGACGCGCATCGGTTCGAACTGGGCGCGTAGATCGCTCAAGCGACGTTTTCCCTGGGCGTCAGTCGGCATCCGATCGACGAACCGCCAGTGTTTAGGCCGCTCGATGGGCTCCAGTCTATCGGCCAGGGCGCCGCGCAGCTGTCGGCCGAAGCGGAAGGCGCCGACCTCGGCCAGGGCGGCGGCCCCGCCGGGGCTGAGCACGAGCACGGCGGCCAGGGCGCCCTTGCGATCCGGCAGGGTCAGGGCGGCGGCCTCGGCCACGCTGTCGAGCCCGGCCAAGGCTTCTTCAACGCGGGTCAGCGACACGCGCTTGCCGTCGATCTTCTCCATCCGGTCGGCGCGGCCGAGCAGGCGGAAGCGACCGCCATCGAGCGGCTCCACCCGGTCGCCCATCGGAAAGGGCTCCTCGCCGTCGAGATAAGGCGTCCGCACCGCCAGGGCGCCGGCGGCGTCCTGTTCAATGCCGATACCGGCAAAAGGGGTCCAGGGCTCGTCACCGGCCTGCTGGCGGCGCCAGGCGACGCCGCCGGTCTCGGTGCTGCCCAGCACCTCGGTGACCGGCCGGCCGAAGGCGGCTGTGCAGGCCAGGGCGGCGGGGGTGGCCAGCAGCTGGCCCGAGGAGAAGATCAGCCCCGGCGCCTGGGCGGCCAGGTCCATGGCCGGGGGCAGACGGGTCAGGTGGGCCGGGCTGGAGATCAGGGTGGTGGCCGCGCCCAACCGCCCCTCGAGCTGTTCCCAGTATTCCGCCGCCCGCTCGGCGCTGGGCCGCCCGGCCATCATCGGCCAGACGATACGGTAGATCAGGCCGTAGATATGCTGGTGCGAGACGGTGGCCTGGACGGCGCCCGCCTCGGTCCCGAAGGTCGCCTCCAACACCCGCGCCTCGGTTTCCAGCTGGGCCAGCCGCCGCTCAATCCGCTTGGGCGCGCCGGTCGAGCCGGAGGTGAAGAAGGTCAGGGCGACGTCGCCCGCCACATCGCCCAGGGTCGCGTCCGCCGCGTCGGCCAGCGCAATGGCCCCGTCGTCCAGCAGTTGGGCCTCCGCCCCGCCGACCTCGGCCAGATAGCCGCCCTGGGTATGGGCCGGCAGGGCCAACGGCCTCCGGGCGATGGCGGCGGCCAACAGGGCCGCGGTGAACAGGGCGGCCGAAGCGGTATGCAGGAACAGCGGGGCCTCTCCAGCCATCCGGGCCGCCAGCGCGGCGGCGGTCGCGCGCACCTGTCCGGCCGTGACCGGCGCCTCCCCGGTGAACAGGACGCGATCGGCCGAAGCCGCCAGCAGCGTCGCGATCAGCCCGTTCACGCCGCCTCGCCCCTGCGCACCACCTTCCGCACCAGGAACTCCCCGCCGAACAGCGCGCCCATCAAGAGGTAGGCAATCAGGCCGTTGTACAGGGTCCAGACCTCCAGGCTGGCGTAGAGCGCCGTCCACAGCGCCACCAGGCCATTGAGCAGCAGGAAGCCGCACCAGACCCAGGTCACCTTGCGGGTATAGCGCACCCCAGCCTCCGGCAGGTCCGGCTCAGCGATGCGAGCCAGCCGCTCGATCATGCTCTGGCCGACGAACAGACTGGCGCCGAAAGCGGCCAGCATCGCCGCGTTCATGAACACGGGATAGAAGCGGACCGCCCGCTCGGCGTTCCACAGCATCAGGAGGCCCATGCCGACCGCCACCGCCAACGGGGCAATGGCGAGCGGCAGGGGAATCTTCTGCCCGACCCCGAACAGCCCGCGCAGCAGCAGCAGCAGGCACAGCACCAGGACGACCGGCACGGGACCGACCGTCTTCACCGCCAGCAGGGCAGCGAAGGGATAGAGGAGGGTGACGAGCGCCAACGCCAGCGCCCACGGGTCGAACCGCCGGCGGGCCGGGCCCGGGCCGGGCTCCGCCGTCACTTCGACAGCTGCTCCACCACGTCGAGCACGTCGTTGATTGTGCGCACGGTCTTGAACTGCTCGGGAGTCACCTTCTTGCCGGTGATCTCCTGCAGCTTCACCATCAGGTCGACCGCATCGATGCTGTCGAGCCCCAGGTTCTCCACCAGGTCGGCGTCCGGGCTCAGCTCATGCTCCGGCACCTCGAAGCTCTCGACCAGGAAGTCGGCGATTTCCTTGTAAACAGCCTGTCTGTCCATCTTACCCTCCGTCACGCAGCGGCTTGCTGCGCGGCGACGAACTCCGCCAGCGAGCGGACCGACTGGAAGTGGGCCCGGGTGCTTTTGTCCTCGGCATTGATCTTGATGCCGTACTTCTTCTGCACCCCGACCCCGATCTCCAGCGCATCGATGGAGTCGAGCGCCAGGCCGTTGTCGCCGAACAGGTTCTCCTGCGCGTCGATGTCCTCGGGACTGACGTCCTCGAGATTCAGGACATCGATGATCATCACCTTGATGTCGTGTTCCAGGTCACTCATGCGCGCAGCTTCTCTTCCATAAGCTCGTCGACTCGCGTGACCAGGCGGCGCGCGGCGACAGGTTGCGGGTCTTGCCCCGCGAATTCAGAAACTTCAATGCGATCATGCACGGTCAAGGTCCAGTGCGGCTTTGTGACCGGCACACGGTACCAGGGCACACCCTTCTGCAGATTGGGCGGCACACAGGTGATGGTGACCAGCCGCACCGGGGCGCCAGCCTTCAGCGCCGCATAGGCGAAGCCCCGCTGCATCACCCGGGGCTGGCCCGGTACTGTGCGCGAGCCTTCCGGAAAGATCACCACATTGTTCCCCTCTCGCAGGGCTGTGGCGCAGTCTTCCAGCAGCCGCTCGGGGTCGCCGAGGTTGGGAATATAGCCCGCCGCCCGCACCACCCCGGCCATGAACGGGTTATTCCATACCCCCGCCTTCACCACGCATTTGGTGCGCTGCATGAAAGCCATCATGAAGACGATGTCGAGCAGACTGGGATGGTTGGCGACGACCATCACCCCATGGTCCCGTTTGAGCTTGTCCTCGCCCCGGCACTCGTAGCTGAGCGTGCCCATCAGCCACATGATGCGGATGTAGAGGCGCCAGGTGCGCTGGACGATCAGCTGGGCGATCCGCTGGCGCAGGTCTCGGGCGTGAAAGCCGATGTTGATCAGCGGGAAGACCGCCAGGGCCAGGGCCAGGCCGCCAATGCCGAACAGCAAAAAGGAGATGCCGGTAGTCACCACCCGGCCGCCTTGTTCCAGCTTGCGCAGGGGCGCCCACATCACGCGGCGGCCCGAAGGATGGGCTGGACAAGGATGGCGCCCACACCGGCCTCCAGCGCCGAGAGCAGCGCCAGAGCTCCCACTCTTCCAGTTCCGGCCGACGCGCCCTCGCCGTCGCCCACGCCGTTGCCAAGACCCACCCGCATGCCCAGGGCCAGGAACGGAACCCCCGGCTCGTGCTCGAACTCCCCATAGATGCCGGACAGCGGCTGCTCGGCGAACAGCACCAGCACCTCGGACGCCTCGCCAGACGACAGCCGCAGCCAGGCCTCAAGCAGGCCAGCGGCCAGGCTGCCCTCGCCGGCCGCCACCGCTGTATGGCTGGACTTCTCGCCCAGCACCTGGGCCGCCAGGCCCGGCGCGGCATTATGGACGCAGGCGGAGAAGGCCGAGGGGGACAGCGGCTCTGCCGAAACGATGGTCTCCGACAGCGTCAGGGCCGTGGTGACATCGCCATAGCGCGAGGCGAAAACCAGTTCGCAGCCGGGCGCGGCCACCCCGGCCGCGCAGCGCACCGCCGCCAGGGAGAATTTCGGCATCCGACGGCGCAGCCCAATGGGCACAGCGTCAGGCCCCGCGGCCCGGCCATGCACGGCTTCGACGCCGGCCGCATCGATGACGATTGCGCCCCAGTCCCTGACCGCCAGAGTGGCGATGCTCATCTGCCCCATTCTGCACACTGGCCGGACCATAACGCGCCCGGCGAATCCCTCCCGGCGACCCCCTTGCCACCGTTGCCCGTATCCTAGTCCTCGCGCACCGCCGCACAACCTAGGAATGGGGGTGGGCGGCGTATCTTCGCGCCACTGTGTCTCTCGGTCCCCGGCGGATCTGGAAGCCCCGGGTTCGCTAAGCCGCCACGAAGTTCGCGTGGAAGCCGAAGGGGATGCGCCTTGGGACCGGAGCGGTCGCGACCGGGCCCGCGGCGACGTCCAGGGCGTCGAACACGGCCAGTTCGCTGTAGTCCTCACGCGGCCAGTAGAGGATCGTCAGAATCCAGCCTTCGCCCTCGGCCGCGTCGGCGGACTTCGGGGTGAACACCGGCTCGCCGACCCCGCCCAGGCCCTCCCGTGTCCAGACCGCCCGCACCCCTGTCTGGAGGTCCAGATGGGCCAGGCAGTCGCCGCGGATGTCGCCCGGCCGCCGGGCCTGGCCGGAGAACCAGGCGTGACCGTGCGGGACCTGGGCGCGGCGCTCGTCGATGCGCGGAAACTCCCCGGCCAGGTCGTCCAGCACGGTCTCGGTTGCCACCGGCTCATCGCCCGACAGGTCGATGGTCCAGCGCAGCGACACCGCCCCCGTCTCCTTCCCCGGCGATCCGTCGGCCAGGGGAAAGAACGGCGCCTGGGGATAGCGCATCACATCGACGATCACGGTGTCGCCCTGGTCCCAGGCGTTGGTCACGTGAAAGGCGTAGCCGGCCGAGACCTTTGCCCAGCGCAGGCTTTCGACACCCCGCTCGCGGTCGATGATGGTCAGCATGGCCCCCTTCTCGGGTTCCCAGGCGAAAGGCGGCTTGCCGCCCATCGCCCGCGACAGATCCCCGGTCAGCGGCAGCACCGGCAGGACCACGAACCGGTCCGTCAGGGCGAAGTCGTGGATCATCGAGCAGTAGGGCGCTTCGAAGGTCTCGCGCTTCTTCAGGACGCCGTCGGCGTCGGCCACACCCCAGCTCACCTTGTTCGACAGCGGCGTCTGGTCGTCGGCGTAGGCGAAGAACACCATCTCACCGGTGCGCGGATCGACCTTGGGATGGGCGGTCACCTTGCCTCCGAAGTCGCGATACCCGACCGGCGAGAGGTCATCGATCGCCACCTCGAACGGCGCATGCGCCTCCTCCAGAGCCAGCAGCCGCCCGGCGTGGAGCATGATGTTGGTGTTGGCCACCCCGCTGTCGGTCCCCATGACGCTGGGGTCGGTGGTCATCGGATTGCCCATCACCCCATAGAGAACCCGGCCCGCCGCATGTTCGGTCTGCCAGCGTGGGGTGCGGACATAGCGGTTGCGATAGCGCACCGCGCCCTTGGCGATATCGAAGGCGTGGACCATCCCGTCGCCGCCGAACCAGTGGTAGCGCTTGTCGGTCGGATCGAACTGCGGGTTCGGCCCGATCCGATACAGGGTCCCGGACAGCTCTTCCGGCCAGGCGCCCTTGGCCTCCAGTTCGAAATCGTCCTCGCTGCGCAGCGGCGCGAAGTTGCCGCGCAGGAACGGGTTCTGCGCCCTGATGTCGATCTCGCCGTCCATGGTCTCGCTCCCCTTATAGTTTGACGATCATCCCCACATCGGCCGGAGCCCGGCCACGCACCACCGCGTCCCAGCTCGCCGCCAGCCCGTCCGGCCCCCGGCCCGTCTGCAGCTTCAGCCAGGGACTGGCCGCGATGAACTCCGCCAGGTTGGCGGTGAACCGCTGGTCGAAACCCTCGCTTCCCCATTCCTTGGCCCGCTTGCGGATCTGGTCCGGGGCGAAGAACAGGGTCGGCTGTGGGCCGGCCAGCGGCTCGGGGTCCGGCGCCTCGGCCTGCCAGTGGGTGACCCCTATGATGGCGCTATGGACGATGTCGTCGCCGAACCGGCGGTGAAGCTTCGCGATCAGCCCGCGATTGCCGGCGAAATCGACGATGGCCAACGGACGCGCGGGCTCGAACGCATCGGCTTCGTCATAGGTGACGACCTGATGGAAAATCCCCAGGCCCTCAAGGAAGGCCTTGCTGGCCGGCGAGGTCAGTCCGATGGCCTTCACCCCCCGCTTGGCCAGCCGCCAGGCGAAGCCCAGCCCGGTCTTGCTGGACGCACTGGTGATCACCACGCTCCTGGCGCCGAAGTCGCCATGCTCCTCGAACATGTCGTCGATCAGCCAGCTGGTTCCGAACAGCGGCCGCAGCAGCGAGCGATGGTCGTCGGTCGCGGTAGGCTCCTGGGCCACCGCATACTGGTTATAGGTCGGCGGCAACTGCGCCCGGTGCGCCGCCGCATCCACCACCCCGCCCCCGCTCCTCACCAGCCGGGCGGTGAACTCGCTCGACATCGGAAGATAGCCGAACAGGCGCAGTCCTGGTTCGATCCCCTCGGCCCGTGACTCGGTTACCCGCGCAAAGCCCCAGACTGGGATCCGCCCCAGCCCCTCCGGGGCCGGAAAGAACTTCCAATAGCCGAAGGCGTCCCCGATCGCCCCGTAGGTGACGTTGTTGGCGGTGACCGCGAACGATTCCACCGCCAGCCGCGCCTCGCCCGCGGCCAGAGGCGCCGGCGCAAAATCGCGGCGCTGACCAGCCGTAAGGTCCCGCTTATCGACCAGAAAATCCCAGGCACTCATCGTCCACCTATATTTTACGTCGTAAACTTATATCGTAAGCTATAGGCTGTCACAACCCCGTATCCGTGTCGAACCATGCCCCGCGCCCTCTCTCCCGCCCAGGTCGAAGATTTCCGCGAACGCCTCTGCGCCGCCGCCGAGCATCTGTTCGCTGAGCATGGGCCGGAGGCGGTGACCATGCGCCAGCTGGCCGCCGAACTGGGGGTCAGCCCAATGACCCCCTACCGCTACTTCAAGGACAAGGACGACATCCTGGCCGCCGTTCGCGCCGCCGGCTTCGGCCGCTTCGCCCAGGCCATGGAGGCGGCCTTCCATGGCGAGCCCGACCCGGTGAAGCGCTCCGAGGCGGTCGGCCGCGCCTACGCCCGCTTCGCCCTCGAGCAGCCCGACGCCTATCGCCTGATGTTCGACCTCTCCCAACCGAACGAGGCCGACTATCCGGAGCTGGTCGCCGCCAGCAGCCGGGCCCGAGACATGCTGATCGGCCAGGCCAAGGGCATGGTCGACGCCGGTCAGATCGAGGGCGACCCGGTGCTGATCGCCCATATGCTGTGGGCCGCCCTGCACGGCGGTCTGGTGCTCCAGTTGGCCGGCAAGCTCGGCCCCTCGATCGATCCCTCGGCCCTGCGACGCAACACCTTCCAGGCCATCCTGAAGGGCCTGGCCAAGGGCTGATCGCCTCACCCCGTTGCCGCCCGCCCAAGGCCGGGATATCGGTGAGCGTCCAAACAGGGGATTATCAAACCGTGTCCGCGTCCAATACCGCCGCCCAACGTCTCGCCGCCGCCGCGGCCGCCGGCAGCGACGACCCGCAGCGCCTGATCCTGTCCGAGACCCCCAGCCTCGCCCTGGGCGATCCCGACGAGGACAACGTGATCGTCGGCCTCGGCGGCGCGGACACCTTCAGCGGCGGCGAAGGCGACGATATCATCCGCGGCCTGCGCGGCGGGGACACCCTGTCGGGCGCCGAGGGCGACGACTTCCTGTTCGGCGGCGCGGACGCCGACACCCTGAACGGCGGCGAAGGCGTGGACGAACTGCTGGGCGACCGCGGCGGCGACACCCTCAGCGGCGACGAGGGAGACGATCTGCTGGACGGGGGCCGGGGCAACGACGAGCTCGACGGCGCCGCGGGCGAGGACCTGCTGCTCGGCGGCTGGGGCGACGACACGCTGACCGGCGGGGCCGGGGTCGATACCCTGCGCGGCGGCGGCGGGAACGATACCTATGTCGTCGACGTGGTGGGCGACATCATCGAGGAGTTCCAGCGCGGCGGCCGTGACCTGGTCCAGTCCGGTGTGATCTGGACCCTGGGCGGCCATTTCGAACACCTGCAGCTGACCGGCTCGACCGCCATCGACGGGACGGGCAACGCGGACGGCAACAAGCTGACCGGCAACAGCGGCGCCAACAAGCTGTTCGGCAAGGCCGGCGCCGACACGCTGAACGGCGGCGGCGGCATCGACACCCTGACCGGCGGCATCGGCAACGACACCCTGATCGGCGGGGCCGGCGGCGACACCTTCGCCTTCCTGCAGGAAAGCATCGGCCGCCGCGAGACCGACCGCATCACCGACTTCAAGGTCGGAGACAGCGACAAGCTGGACCTCTCCGGCATCGACGCCAACGCCGGCCTCGAGGGCGACCAGGCCTTTGTCGCCGTGGCCGAGTTCACCGGTGCGGCCGGCGAGATGAGCCTGCAGTACAAGGCCGGCAAGACCTTGCTGAAGCTGGACGTCGATGGGGATGGAAAGGCCGACTTCACCGTGAAGATCAACGGCGACGTGACCCTGCAGTCCGGCGACTGGGTGCTCTGAGCCCCTACCCCATATCCACCCAGTGACGCGCCGGCCGCCTGCGCGCCTGGCTGGCCTGTAGTCCCGCCACGATCCAGCGCCGGGAATCGGCCGGGTCGATGACCGCGTCGATCTCCAGGGCCGCCGCCATGCTGGTCGCCTTGCCGCGAGCGTACATGTTGGCCACCAGCCGGTCGTAGAGCTCCTTGTTCTTCACCGGGTCGGTCTCGGCCTCCAGCTCCTTGCGGTAGCCGAGCTTCACCGCTCCCTCCAGGCCCATGCCGCCGAACTCCCCGGTCGGCCAGCTGGCGATGAACAGCGGCGAGTGGAAGCCCCCGCCCGCCATCGCCTGGGCCCCCAGCCCATAGCCCTTGCGCAGGACAAGCGTCAGCAGCGGCGGCCCGAACTTGGCCCCGGCGACGAACAGGCGAGACACCCGCCGCACGGCCCCGGCGTCCTCGCTCTCCGGCCCGACCATGAACCCGGGCGTGTCGCAGAGGCTCAGGACCGGCAGGTTGAAGGCGTCGCACAGCTGCAGGAACCGCGCGCCCTTTTCCGCCCCGTCGCAATCGATCGCCCCGCCGATATGCTTGGAGTCGTTGGCGATCAGCCCCATCGGTCGCCCCTCGATCCGCATCAGCCCGGTGACCAGGCCGGCGCCCCAGCCGCCGCGCAGCTCCAGCCAGGAGCCGGCGTCTACCAGCGCCTCGATCACCGCCCGGATGTCGTAAACCCGAAGCCGGTTCTCCGGGATAGCCCGGCGCAAGGCCCGCTGGTCCGGCGCGCTCCAGTCGCGCACGCGGCCCTGGAACATCGACAGCGCGTGCTTGGCCATCCGCGTGGCGTGCGCCTCGTCGTCGGCCAGCAAGTCGATCACCCCGTTGGACCACTGGGTCGCCGAAGGCCCGATATCCTCCGGCTTGAATACCCCCAGGCCGCCGCCCTCGATCATCGCCGGCCCGCCCATACCCAGGTTGCTGTCGCGGGTGGCGATCAGGATCTCCGACAGCCCGGCGATGGCCGCGTTCCCCGCGAAACACCGCCCCGCGACGATGGCAATCTTCGGAACCTCGCCAGCCAGCTCGGCCATCTTGCCAAAGGTGGTGACGTCCAGCCCCGCCACGCCGGGGGTGTCGGTATCCCCCGGCCGGCCGCCGCCGCCCTCAGCGTACCAGACGACGGGCAGCTTCTGTTCGTCGACGATGCTCAGGAGCCGGTCGGTCTTCTTGTGATTGAAATGGCCCTGTGTTCCGGCCAGCACCGTGAAGTCGTAGCTCAGCGCCGCCACCCGCGTGGTCTCCGGCCCGAACAGGTCGGCGTTGACCGTCCCGATGCCGGTGATGATCCCGTCGGCCGGGGTGTTGGCGATCAGGTCCTCGACCGTGCGCCGCCGCCTCTGAGCCGCGATGGCCAGGGCGCCGTATTCGATGAAGCTGCCCTCATCGACCAGGTCGGCAATGTTCTCCCGCGCCGTGCGATGGCCGGTGCGCCGCCGCTTGGCCACCGCCTCGGGGCGGTGTTCGTCGAGGGTGAAGGCATGCCGGTCGATGACCTCCTGCAGGTCACCCCGGATCGCATCGGGATCGACTGCCTCCTCCTTCGCTGCTTCCAGACCCTCGACTTCCTCGGGAGCGATGAAAAGCAGGGGTTGGCCTTTCAACAGTGTCTCACCCCTGGTCGCCGCCACCCGCACGACCCGACCGCTGACGGGCGCGGCGACTACATGCTCCATCTTCATGGCTTCGAGGATGACCAGCGTCTGGCCGGCTCGGACAAGATCGCCCTCGGTGACCTCGACCTGTCCAACGGTGGCCTGCAGCGGCGCCGGCACCGCGTCGGTCCCCGCCACCGCCTCGAATGCCGGCGCCGTCTCCACCGGCTGCGAACCGCCCCCCTCGTCGCCCTCCGGGGTCAGGGCTTGCGCCTCGGACAGGAAACGCTCGAGATTGTCCTCTAGGAAGCGCGTGGTCGCCTTGCCCTGGGCCACCGCCGGATCGGCCAGTAGCGCCCGCAGCAGCGGAATATTGCTCTCCACCCCCTCAAGCCGGAACTCCATCAAGGCCCGTTCGGTGCGTCCTGCCGCCGCGGCGTGACTGGGACCCCGCCCGATCACCTTGGCCAGCAGGCTGTCATAGTGGGGGCTGGTGACGTAGCCCCCGTAGCCATAGCCATCGACCCGCACCCCCGGGCCGGTCGGCGGCTCATAGGCGCGGATCAGCCCGCCGCCCGGCCGCGCCGACCCGTCCGCCTCCAGCGTCTCCAGATTGACCCGCGCCTGGATCGCCGCCCCGGCGAAGGGCGGCGTCTCGCTCAGGCCGACCTGGGCCAGGGAGGCCCCCGCCGCCAGCTGGATCTGGATCGCCACCAGGTCCAGGCCGGTGACCTCCTCGGTGACAGTGTGCTCGACCTGCAGCCGGGCGTTGGTCTCGATGAAGGCGAACCGGCCCGAGCCGGCGTCGACCAGGAACTCCACCGTGGCCAGCCCCTTGAGGTGCTTGGCCGCGCACAGCTTCACCGCCGCGTCGTGCAGGGCGCCGCGCAGCTTCTCACCCAACGCCGGGGCCGGGGCGATCTCGATGATCTTCTGGTGACGCCGCTGGACCGAGCAGTCGCGCTCGCCGACCGCCACGCAGGTCGCCGCGTCCCCGGCCACCTGCACCTCGATGTGCCGCGCCTTGTCGACCAGCCATTCGGCATAGACCGCCCCGTCGCCGAACGCGGCCTTGGCCTCCCGCGAACAGGCGCCGAAGGCCGCCTCGACATCGTCCCCCTGGCGGACGATCCGCATGCCGCGCCCGCCGCCGCCGGCCACCGCCTTGAGCATCATCGCCCCATGCTCGGCCAGGAACCGTTCCGCGCCCTTCAGATCGATCGCCCCGGTCCCGGCCAGCAGCGGCACATTCAGCCGAGCCGCCAGCGCCCGCGCCGCGGCCTTGTCGCCGAAGGTCTCCAGCGCGTCGGGCGATGGCCCCACGAACACCAAGTTCGCTTCGGCGCAGGCCCGCGCGAAGGCGGCGTTTTCCGACAGGAAGCCGTATCCCGGATGGACCGCCTGCACCTTTGCGGCCCTTGCCGCGGCCACCACAGCGCCGATGTCCAGATAGGCCGCCGCTCCGGTCCCCGGCAGCTCGACCGCCTCGTCAGCGGCCCGAACATGCAGGCTGGCGGCGTCGTCCTGGCTGTGGATGGCCACGCTGGTCAGGCCAAGCCCCGCCGTCGCCCTGGCGATCCGGATGGCGATTTCGCCGCGATTGGCGATGAGCAGGCGCTTGAAAGCCATGGAGGGGTCCGTGTCATACAGGTGTTCGGCGCAAGCATAGGGATTGCCGCCGTCCGCGCCAGGGTGAGGCTGCGGGTCCTGGACGGCGTGACGCCCCGCCTTTCTCTGGAAGAACGTCAGGCCGGCGGCGCCCTGCGCGTCCGCACAGGCGCCGTCGGCCCGATAACTTTGACCGTCTAGCGCCCTCAGGCGACGGCCAGCTCAACCTTCACATTGCCCCGGGTCGCCTTCGAGTAGGGGCAGACCTCATGCGCCTTGTGCAGCAGCTCTTCGGCCTGGGCCTTGTCGAGGTCCGGCGCGGTGAGCGTCAGCCGCACGCCGATATGGAAACTGGTGTCGTCCTTGATCAGGTCGACTTCGCTGTCGAGGCTGTGCTCGCCCAGCTTCACCCCCGCGCCCCGGGCCACCAGACCGAGCGCCCCGAGGAAACAGGCCGCGTAACCGGCCGCGAACAGCTGCTCGGGGTTGGTCCCGCTGCCATCGCCGCCCATCGACTTCGGGTAGCCAAGCTTGACGTCCAGATGTCCGTCATCGGACTTGGCGGTACCGGCGCGGCCGCCGACGGCGTGGGCTTTGGCGGTGTAGATGGGGTCGGTCATGGGGGCTCCTTCTGCGACATTGCAGGTAAGAACTTGCTCGGTCAGGCGAAAGGCCTCACGGCCTGACAACCGGCAGCGCGCCGGCGGCGGCGGCCGAGCGGATCAGACCTTCATCGAACGTCGCAAAGCCCCGGCAGCCATCCCGGCCGCTGGCTGAGGCGTAGTGAAGGGCATCGGCCATTTCCATACCGGCATTGAAGGCCTCAAGAGCGCGGGCAAGAAGTTCGGCGTCTTCTACGGCCACCCTCGGCATGCCGGCCAGTTGCCTCAACGCCTGTTCGATCTGGACGGGGCTCTGTCTGTAGGCACGGCGGAGAACCCATTCGACCTCCAGAAGAACGGTCGTTGGGATCCAGATGTCCTGGCTGGTCAGGAGGGCGCGAGCGCGCTCTGATTGGTCCGGGTGGTCAGCCGCCAGATAGCGGATCACCACGTTAGTATCGACCGCGAGCATGCCGGCTCAGCACTTCCTCGGAAATCGCAGCGTCCATCTCCTCAATGGACACCGGAGGCCCATCGTATTTGAGGATGCCGAAAACGTCTTCCGGCCGGGTCTCCGGGAAAAGCGGCTGCCGGGTGAGCACGACCCGATTAGGCGAAACCTCAACGCGCAACTTCGCTCCCGCGCCCCACTGGGTGATCTCGCGGGCCTCCTTGGGCAGGATAACCTGCCCCTTTGTCGACACGGTCGTTGTCAAAGATTTCGTAGCCATTGGCGACCTCATTCAGCTGGTAAGATAACCATCTTACCAACGGCCATCAAGCTTCACGCACTGACCAGCGCCTGGACCTCCGGCACCGTCTCCTTCAGCCGCCCGCCCATCCGGATCGGCTCGATCCGCTTGGCCAGGCCCGTCTTGTCGTCCGTCTCGACATAGACGCCGCACACCGTCGCCGGGCCGTCCGCCGGGCGGTACCGGCCCTGGCTGATCTTGGTGGTGAACCGGCGCAGCGGCTCTTCCTTGTCGTTGCCGATGACGCTGTCGTAGTCGGCGCAGGCCCCCGCGTCGGTCTGGTAGGCGGTGCCGCCGGTCAGGATCTGGGCGTCGGCGGTAGGCACGTGGGTGTGGGTGCCGACCACCAGGCTGGCGCGGCCGTCGCAGAAGTGACCCATGGCCATCTTTTCGCTGGTCGCCTCGCAGTGCATGTCGACCACCACCGCGTCGGCGACGACCTGCAGCGGGGCGCTGTCCAGCTCGCGGTTCACCGCCGCGAAGGGGTCGTCCATGGCGTCCATGTGCACACGGCCCAGCACGTTGACCACCAGGATGCGGCGGCCGTCCCGCAGCTCGAACAGGTTCGAACCCCGGCCCGGCGCGTCGGACAGGATCGGATAGTTGGCCGGGCGGATCAGCCGGGGCTCGCGGACGATGTAGGTCAGCGCCTCCTTCTGGTCCCAGCTGTGGTTGCCGAGCGTCAGGCAGTCGGCCCCGGCGTCGAACAGCTCGCGGGCGGTGTTCTCGGTGATGCCGAAGCCGGCGGCGGCGTTCTCGGCATTGACGATCACGAAGTCGAGGCCGAGACGGCGGCGAAGACCGGGCAGATGATCGGAGAGCCCGTCCCGGCCGGACCGGCCGACGACATCCCCGAAGAAGGCGATACGCATTCAGAAATCCTTTCGGGCGGGGTTATAGCCCGCCTCGGTCAGAATCCCATCCAGCGGCTGGTCCAGCGGTCCGTGCGGCACGGCGTCGACCTCCTGGCCCTGGTAGGCGAGACCGATCCTGGGCGCCGCTCCGCCGTCCGTCATGGCGGCGAAGGTGCGGTCATAGAAGCCGCCTCCCTGGCCGAGACGATGGCCGCGCCGGTCGAAGGCCAGCAGCGGTACGAAGATCAGGCTAGGCGCCAGCGGCTGAGCGCTGTCCAGCGGCGCCGGCAGGCCCGCCAGGTCGTGGGCGAGGATGTCGCGCGGTTTCCAACTGCGGAACTCGAGCGGTCCCTCCAGATCGATCACCGCCGGCAGGGCCAGCCGCCAGCCCCTGCGCATCAGCGCCTCGCCCAGCGGCCGGGGATCGATCTCCGCCCCCAGCGCCTTGTAGAGGGCCGCCACCCCCGGCTTCAGTCGAAAGACCTCGAGCACGGCGTCCGCCTGGTCGGCGATCATCCAATCAGCTTCGGGATGCTGCACCTGCAGCGCCTTGCGATGCCTGCGCGCCTCGATCCGCAGGGCGGCCTTCTGGGCGTCGAGGACGGGATCGTGTGTCATGGGGGTTAGAGTGGCGGCGCCGCGAGGACCGTGAAAGACAGTTTTATCCCCTCAGACCCGGATAACCAGGTGGGCGCCATATACCTCCAGCCACGGCCAGAGACAGGGACAGCTCCCTTCGAGAGAATTAAGGTCAGAAGGATAGATCGCTCCCGACGCGAACCGCAGCAGACCCGCCACCGGACAAGGTAGGCGCGGACGGCGCCGTTCTCAAGGCGGCGCGTGCTACGCCCCGCCGCCGCCCATCTTCTCGATGCGTTTCGCCGCGTTCTCCAGCGCCGCGGCCGCCTTCATCTCCACCCGCGCCTGTTCGGCCTGGGCCTTGGCCAGTTCGTTCTGCAGATGCCCGACCCGCAGCTTCAGATCCGACAGCTCGTCGGTCAGCAAAAGGGCGGTCATCAGGAACAACCGGGTCTCACCCAGCTGCCCCACCTCCTGCCCCACGGCCCGCACCTGCTGGTCGAAGGTCGCGGCCAGCTCCATCAGGTGCCGTTCCTGGCCATCCTCGCAGCCGACCAGGAAGGGCTTGCCGTTCACCGTCACATTCAGCTGGGCCATCGCTTACGCCTCCCCCAGCGCTGAACGGATCTCGCCGATCGCCCGGCCCAGCGCTTCGCTCGCCTGCGCCCCGGCCTCTTCCAGCGCCCGCTCGCGAGCGCGGCTGGCGTCCAGTTCGGCAGCCAGCCGAGCGCGGTCGGCGTCGAACAGCCCACCGGCTTCGGCGCCCGCCTCGCGGACCCGCTCGCTCATCCGCTGCTCCAGCACACCCAGCGCCCGCTCCAGGCGGCGCACGGCCAGGTCGAGGGCCCCGCCCTCCGACTCTCCGCTCATTCGTCCCGCTCCGTGATCACAACGACTCTATAGACTGCGTCGCCCCGGCGCCGGAAGGCGGGTTGCGCAGGCGGCCCACACATGCGAACGCCCCCGAAAACCGGCAGCAGAGCGAGTCCCCCATGTCCGTCAGTCCCGTGAAGATGGCCGACGCCATCCGCGTGCTTTCCATGGACGCGGTCCATGCGGCGAAATCGGGGCACCAGGGCGCGCCGATGGGCCTGGCCGACGTGGCCACCGTCCTGTTCACCAAATTCCTGAAGTACGACGCCGCCAAGCCGGACTGGGCCGACCGGGACCGCTTCGTGCTGTCGGCCGGCCACGCCTCGATGCTGATCTACAGCCTTCTCCACCTCACCGGCTCCAAGGCCGTGACGATGGATGAGATCAAGAACTTCCGTCAGTGGGGAAGCAAGACCGCCGGCCACCCGGAATACGGCCACACGCCCGGCGTCGAGACCACGACCGGCCCGCTGGGCCAGGGCATCGCTACCGCCGTCGGCATGGCCATGGCCGAGCGCTCGATGAACGCCCGCTACGGCGACGACCTGGTCGACCACCGCACCTGGGTCATCGCCGGCGACGGCTGCCTTATGGAAGGCGTATCACAGGAGGCCATCAGCCTGGCCGGCCGGCTGAAGCTGTCCAAGCTGACGGTGCTGTTCGACGATAACAACACCACCATCGACGGCGCCGCCACCATCTCCGAAACCGGCGACCAGCTGGCCCGGTTCAAGGCCGCCGGCTGGGCGGTGAAGGCCGTCGACGGCCACGACCATGGCAAGATCGCTGCCGCGATGCGCTGGGCGACCCGCCAGTCGGTCCCGACCATGATCGCCTGCCGCACCCTGATCTCGAAGGGCGCCGGGGCCAAGGAGGGCGACGTCAACGGCCACGGCTATTCCCTGTTCGACGAGGAGGCGACCCTGGCCCGCCAGGCCATGGGCTGGCCCCTGCCGCCGTTCGAAATCCCCGACGACATCGCCGACGCCTGGCGCAAGGCCGGGCGCAAGGGCGCCTCGGTCCGCCGCAAGTGGGACGCCCGGCTCAAGGCCAGCGACAAGGGCGCCGACTTCACCCGTGCCATGAAGGGCGACCTGCCCGAGGGCGCCTTCAAGGCCTTGGACGCCTACATCGCCGGCCTGCTGAACGAGCCGGTCGCCAACGCCACCCGCGTCCACAGCGGCTCGGCCCTGGCCAAGCTGACCCCGGCGATCCCCGAAATGATCGGCGGCTCGGCCGACCTGACCGGCTCCAACAACACCTACGTCAAGGGCATGATCCCCTTCGACGCGCCCGACTACGCGGGGACCTATGTCCACTACGGCGTGCGCGAGCATGGCATGGCCGCGGCCATGAACGGCATGGCCCTGCACGGCGGGGTCATCCCGTTCAGCGGCACCTTCATGGTGTTCAGCGACTACAGCCGCGCCGCGATCCGGCTGGGGGCGCTGATGGGCGTCCGCGTCATCCACGTGATGACCCACGACAGCATCGGCCTGGGCGAAGACGGCCCGACCCACCAGCCTGTCGAGCATCTGGCCGCCCTGCGCGCCATGCCCAACCTGCTGGTCTTCCGCCCGGCCGACGCGGTCGAGGCCGCCGAATGCTGGAAAACGGCGCTGGAGCAGAAGACCACCCCGTCGATCATGGCCCTGTCGCGCCAGAAGACCCCGGTCGGCCGCACCTTCGCGCCGGAGAACCTGTCGGCCAAGGGCGCCTATGAAATCGCCCCCGCCGACGGCAAGGCCCAGGTGACGATCTTCGCCAGCGGCACCGAAGTCGGCGTCGCCCTGGCCGCGCGCACGATCCTGGCCACCGATGGCATCGCCGCCCGCGTCGTCTCCACCCCCTGCTGGGAGCTGTTCGAGCAACAGTCCCCCGCCTACCGCAAGGCCACGATCGGCGACGCCCCCGTCCGCGTGGCGGTCGAGGCCGCCGTCCGCTTCGGATGGGAACGCTTCATCGGCGAGGACGGCGTCTTCGTCGGCATGACCGGCTTTGGCGCCAGCGCCCCGTTCGAGCGGCTGTATAAGGAGTTCGGCATCACGCCCGAGGCGGTGGCCGCCGCCGCCAAGGCCAAGCTCTAGGAGCCCTTCATGCGCCGCACCCTTCTCACCCTGACCGCTCTCGGCCTGCTTGCCGGCCCGGCCCTCGCCGCGGGCGGCATCGCCCTGCAGGGCCAGAACCCGCTCAGCGAGACGGCCGACGCCTTCCCCCGCATCGTCAATCCCGCGGGCCCGAAGATCGAGCGCATCAACCAGGCGCTTGGCCGCGCTGACGCCCGCGCCAAGAAGGCGATCAAGGACTGCGGCAAGGGCCCTGAGGTCGAGTTCGAACGCGCCGTCACCGCCCCGATGACCGGCCAGCCCTTCCTGACCCTGGTGGCCAGCGACTACGCCTCCTGCGGCGGCGCCCACCCCTCGATCAATCAGACCCACCTGACTTACGACCTCGGCACAGGCCGGCCGATCAATTGGGCCGAGTACCTGCCGGCGGAGCTGGTCAAGCCGGAGACCCTGATCGATGTCGGCGACGGCAGCCAGCTGGGCGCCGTCCAGGCCCCGGCCCTGCTCGACTTCTACAAGGCCGGCGCCAAGGCCAAGCGCCAGGAGCGCGACTGCGACGAAGTCATCGACGGGGCCGACAGCCTGGTCCTGTGGATCGACGCCAAGGCCCAGGGCGTGGCCATGCAGATGGCGTCGGTCCCTCATGCCGTTCAGGCCTGCAACGAGGCCGTGGTGATGAAGACCGACCAGCTGCGCAAGCGGGGCGCCAGGCCGGCCCTCACCGACGCCATCGACGCCGCCAAGAAGGGGAAGAACTGGCAATGAAACTCGGCACGCCGCTCTCCCCGACCGCCACCAAGGTGATGCTGCTGGGCTGCGGCGAGCTCGGCAAAGAGGTGGTCATCGAGCTGCAGCGCCTTGGGGTCGAGGTGATCGGCGTCGACCGCTACGCCGACGCCCCGGCCATGCAGGTCGCCCACCGCAGCCACGTCATCCAGATGACCGATGCGGCCGCCCTGCGCGCCCTGGTCGAGGACGAGCGGCCGCACCTGATCGTTCCGGAGATCGAGGCAATAGCCACCGATGAGCTGGCGCGGATCGAGGCTGACGGGCTGGCCACGGTGATCCCCACCGCCCGCGCCACCCAGCTGACCATGAACCGCGAGGGCATCCGCCGCCTGGCCGCCGAGGACCTGGGCCTGCCGACCAGCCCCTACGCCTTCGCCTCGACGCTTCAAGAGCTTCAGGCCGGCGCCGACAAGGTCGGCTACCCCTGCTTCGTCAAACCGGTGATGAGCAGTTCCGGCAAGGGCCAGTCCTACGTCGAGACCGCCGCCGACATCGCGGCAGCCTGGGACTACGCGCTTTCCGCCGGCCGGGTCGCCGAGGCGCGGGTGATCGTCGAGGGCCGGATCGCCTTCGACTACGAGATCACCCAGCTGACCGTCCGCGCCGGCCCCGACGGCGCCATCGACACCCACTTCTGCGCCCCGGTCGGCCACCGCCAGGTCAAGGGCGACTATGTCGAAAGCTGGCAGCCCCAGGCGATGAGCGCCCTGGCCCTCGAGCGGTCTCGCGACATGGCCGGCAAGGTCACGGCGGCCCTGGGCGGCCGCGGCCTGTTCGGCGTCGAGCTGTTCGTGAAGGGCGACGAGGTCTGGTTCAGCGAGGTCAGCCCCCGCCCCCACGACACGGGCCTCGTCACCCTGGCCACCCAGACCTACAGCGAGTTCGCCCTCCACGCCCGCGCCATCCTGGGCCTGCCGGTCGACGTCACCCTGGAGCGCCCTGGCGCCAGCGCGGTGATCTACGGCGGCATGGAAGCGACCGGCGTGGCGTTCGAGGGCGTGGAAGAGGCGCTTGCCGTTCCCGGCGCCGACCTGCGCCTGTTCGGCAAGCCGGAGGCCTTCGAGCGACGGCGGATGGGCGTGGCCATCGCTCGCGGCGCGGATACGGATGAAGCCCGGGCGCGGGCGGTGGAAGCGGCGGGCAAGGTTAAAGTCGTCCGGGGTTCTTAAACCCTCTCCCTCCCACCTGCTTCGCAGGCGGGCCCCTCGCTCTCCCTCGCGGGAGAGGGGCTGCTTGGACGATCCGTCCTGGATTTATGGAGTTCAGGCACGAACTTGCCACTCTCCCGCGAGGGAGAGGGAGGGGCCCGCGCCGAAGGCGTGGGAGGGAGAGGGTTTACGGTCCTAGCCGATACATCCCGTAACCCCTCTTGACCCCTGCAAGGGTTGACTTCCCGGCCCCCAACCGCAAAACCCGCCGCCAATCACGAAATCGTTGGCGGGAGCCCTTCACCCATGACCCTTCGCGTCGCCATCAATGGCTTTGGCCGTATCGGCCGTCTCGTCCTGCGCTCGATCGCCGAGCATGGCCGCACGGATATCGAGGTCGTGGCCATCAACGACCTGGGTCCGGTGGAGACCAACGCCCACCTGCTGCGCTACGACAGCGTCCACGGCCGCTTCCCCGGCAAGGTGACGACCGGCGAGGACTGGATCGACGTCGGCATGGGCAAGATCAAGGTCACCGCCGAGCGGGACCCTGCCAACCTGCCGCACAAGGATCTGGGCGTCGACATCGCCTTCGAGTGCACCGGCATCTTCACCAGCAAGGACAAGGCATCCGCCCACCTGACCGCCGGCGCCAAGCGCGTGCTGGTCAGCGCCCCGGCCGACAACGCCGACAAGACCATCGTCTACAAGGTCAACCACGAGACCCTGACCGCCGACGATATCGTCGTTTCCAACGGCAGCTGCACCACCAACGCCCTGGCTCCGGTGGCCAAGGTGCTGCACGACCTGTTCGGCATCGAGCGTGGCTACATGACCACCATCCATGCCTACACCGGCGACCAGCCGACCCTCGACACCATGCACAAGGACCTCTACCGCGGCCGCGCCGCCGCCCTGAGCATGATCCCCACCTCGACCGGCGCCGCCAAGGCCCTGGGCCTGGTCCTGCCGGCCCTGAAGGGCAAGCTGGACGGCAGCTCGATCCGCGTCCCGACCCCCAACGTCTCGGTCGTCGACCTGAAGGTGGTGGCCGGCCGCGACGTCACCGTGGAAGAGATCAACGCCGCCCTGCAGGCCGCGGCCGACGGCCCGATGTCGGGCGTGCTGGACGTGACCACCGATCCGGTCGTCTCCACCGATCTCAACCACATCGCCGCCAGCTCCACCGCCGCCCTGCCCCAGACGCAGGTCGTCGACGGCAAGCTGGCCCGGGTGCTGACCTGGTACGACAACGAATGGGGCTTCGCGACGCGGATGAGCGACACCGCCCTGGTGATGGCGAAGTTCCTGTAAACCCTGCCACCTCCGTCATCCCGGACAGCCCGAACGGCTCATCCGGGACCCAGGGGGTGCGTGATCTCGCTGTATCAACCGCCCGTGCGGTGGTCCTGGGTCCCGGCTCTCCGCGCTTCGCGCTGCGGCCGGGATGACGGGGATAGTTAGAACGGACGTAGCCCATGCCCTTCCGCTCCCTCGAAACCGCCGACCTCGCCGGCAAGCGCGTCCTGGTCCGGGTCGATCTCAACGTGCCGATGGCCGACGGGGCGATCACCGACGACACCCGCCTGCGAGCCGTGCTGCCGACCATCCGCTACCTGAGCACCCAGGGCGCCAAGACCATCCTGCTGGCCCACTTCGACCGGCCCAAGGGCAAGCGCGTGCCGGAGATGAGCCTCAAGCCCGTGGTCGCGCCGCTGGCCGACCTGCTGGAGCAGGAAGTGTTCTTCTCGGACGACTGCATCGGCGCCGACGCCGCCAAGGTCGTGGGCAGCCTGGAGAACGGCGG
The DNA here is from genome assembly GCF_009905535.1 of Caulobacter sp. SLTY. Classification (GTDB taxonomy): domain Bacteria; phylum Pseudomonadota; class Alphaproteobacteria; order Caulobacterales; family Caulobacteraceae; genus Caulobacter. The sequence continues at coordinate 116,053 of NZ_JAAALA010000006.1, forward strand.
CGTCGCCCTGCTGGAAAACCTGCGCTTCCATCCGGGTGAAGAGAAGAACGACCCCGCCTTCGCCGCCGAGCTCGCCACCCTGGGCGACCTCTACGTCAACGACGCCTTCAGCGCCGCTCACCGCGCCCACGCCTCCACCGAAGGCGTCGCACGCCTGCTGCCGGCCTATCCGGGCCTCTCCATGCAGCGCGAACTGGAAGCCCTCGATGCGGCGCTCGGCTCGCCCAAGCGCCCGGTCATGGGCATCGTCGGCGGCGCCAAGGTCTCGACCAAGCTCGACCTTCTGAACAACCTCGTCAGCAAGCTGCAATACCTGGCCATCGGCGGCGGCATGGCCAACACCTTCCTGGCCGCCCAGGGCATCGATGTCGGCGCCAGCCTCTGCGAGCACGACCTCGGCGACACCGCCCGCGAGATCCTGGAATCGGCCAAGACGGCCGGCTGCGAAATCCTCCTCCCCGTCGACGTGGTGACCGCCACCGAGTTCAAGGCGAACGCCGCCCACAAGACCCAGGGCCTCGACAAGATCGCCGCCGACGACCGCATCCTCGACGCGGGCCCCGAGACGACCAAGCGCCTGCTGGCCGCCATGGACGCCTCCGCCACCCTGATCTGGAACGGACCCCTCGGCGTCTTCGAACTTCCCCCCTTCGACGCCGCCACGGTCGCGGCCGCGAAGCATGCTGCGAAGCTGGCGACCGAAGGCAAGCTGGTCGCCGTGGCGGGCGGCGGCGACACCGTCTCGGCCCTCAACCACGCCGGCGTGGCCGCTGAAATGACCTTCGTCTCGACCGCCGGCGGCGCCTTCCTCGAATGGATGGAAGGCAAGGACCTGCCGGGCGTTCAAGCGCTGGAAGTCTAAGGATAGAGTAGCCGATCATCGCTCTCCCCCACATCGTGGGGGAGTGGCTTTGGCGAGCGCTGCAAGCGAGCCAAACCGAGGGGGTTCCACCGCCGGTTCAGAAGGAACCTCTCCAACCGCCGGCGCTGCCCCGCCTCCTGGTCCGTCGCGCACGCTCCGAACCGTCCTCCGCCCCCTCGCGGGGGCGGAGAGCGACTTGCCCCTGGCCCCATCTTCCTGCATCCCTTTTGCGAACGGACGCCAAGCAACTCGCGCCGTCACAAGGGGAAGAAACCACAATGTTCTCGCACGTCATGGTCGGCACCAACGACCTCCAGAAGTCCAAGGTCTTCTACGACAAGATCATGGGCACGCTCGGCATCGGCCCGTCGTTCGTCGATGGCCACCGAATGTTCTACATGAGCCCCAAGGGCGCCTTCGCGGTCTCGCAGCCGATCGACGGCCAGCCGGCCTGCCACGCCAACGGCGGCACCATCGGTTTCGCCTGCGACTCCCCCGAACAGGTCAAGGCCTGGCATGACGCCGGCGTCGAGGCCGGCGGCACGTCCATCGAAGACCCGCCCGGTGAGCGGATCAGCAACCTCGGCAAGATGCACCTCGCCTACCTACGCGACCCCGACGGCAACAAGCTGTGCGCCATGCACCGCCCCGCCTGACTTTAAGGAGCGGCGCCGGCCAGCCCGGCGCCGACACCCCATGCATACCGGCTCCTGCCTCTGCGGCGCGGTCCGCTTTTCGACCACCGCCGGCATCGACCACTCCGACGCCTGCCACTGCACGATGTGCCGCAAGGCGTCCGGCCACTTCTGGGCCTCGGCCGACGTGCCGAAGGAGACCTTGACCATCGAGGGCGAGGACGCCCTCCGCTGGTACGCCTCCTCGCCGAAGGTCCGCCGCGGCTTCTGCGCAACCTGCGGCTCGCAACTGTTCTGGGACCCCATCCACGGCAAGCGCATCGCCTTCGCCATGGGCGCCCTCGACAAGCCGACCGGCCTGAAGCTCAGCAAGCACATCTTCGTCGCCGACAAGGGTGACTACTACGAGATCGCCGACGGCCTGCCGCAGGAGGCCGCGCCGCCCTAGAGCGCGTTCCGATCAGTGGGAACCGGTAATCGGATCAAACACGCGATCAGCAAGACCCTAGAGCGGCGCGATGTGATTCCATCAGATCGCGGCGCTCTAGTCGGCCTCGGCCATGTACTCGCGCACGGCGGATACCAGGTCCGCCGTCGGGATCGAGGCCACCTGATCCGGATCGCGGGAGGCGGGGTCGCAGACCGTCTGGACCATCGTCCCGCCATAGGTGCCCGGCTTGTTCGCCGCCCAGGGCATCTGGGTGTCGGATCGCGCCAGAACGCGGCCATCCTCAGCGAAGGTGGTCATGCCGACCCGCCGGCTCTCCAGGGCCTCACAGCGGAATTCTTCCAGCACCTCGATGTGACCGACGGTCTCGCCCGATTGTCCAGCTGCGTCCGCCACCACCCAGACGAACTTGACTCGCGTCACCGCGCCTTCGCTGACCACAGAGGACAGGTCGAGAAGGATGACCTGCTCGGACTCGATGGTGATCGGATAGAAATCCCCCGCCAGCGCCGGCCCCGTCACCGCCAGTCCGGCGACCAACGCCGCCGCCATAACCGCCTTTTGCATCGTCTTCTCCCCGCTCTGGCCGGCACTCTAAGGCCGAACCGCGTCGTCCGCTCCTGCCAATCGCCAGCCTGAGATTCTTAACCCGAACTTAGACGCGAGAGCTCAAGATGCGTCGGAACCGGGAGCGCATTTTGGACGGCTGGAACATTCTGCTCGGGGCGATCCTGGCCGCCTACGCCCTGCCCTACATCCTGGCCGCCATCTTTGCCGTGACCTGCATCGGCTTCGCGATCAAGGCGGCCAACAGGCAGAATTTCGTCCTGTCGATCCTGCTCTTCGTCGTGGCATTCACCCCGGCGCTGATCCCGCCGGCTATCGAGCTGGGCAAGCGGACCCGCGCAGAGACCCGGACGGAGCAGATCGCCGGGCTGAAGCGGGCTCGTATCGACGGGACGCCACCGCGCGCCCTGGTCGCCCGTGGCGGTATCGGCTGGCCTCACGCCTTCCGACTAATGGCCCTGGGCGCCTTCACCGAAGTCCACCAGATCGGCCGGCGCGGTGACCACATCGTCTTGCGGCTAAACTCGACCACCCAGTGCAACGCCCTAGCGGCCGCGACCCGCAACGCCTTCGACCGGGGCGCCTTGAAAGAGGCTGAGCTGACGCGGGACATGGAGGACTGCCTGCGGGAAACCTCCGGCAGCGGCGCGGAGGAGGGCCTGCCGGACCACGCCATCATCCTGCTGGTGGACCACGAGTCTGCGCTAAAGCCCTCCAACAGCCTAAAGTCCAACAGCGTCTTCGAACTGCGCCTCAAGACCCCCTCCCAAGACGCCCTGCTCGACTATTGGGAAGCGCCCGACGCGGCGGCCGAGCCGCCGCCGCTGTTCAACCGCAAGCCCTACGTGCCCAGGCCTGAACTCGACATCGTCGCCTTCATCCTGGACGCCACCCGGCCGCCACGCCAATCTTGATCACGCCCCCGTGACAGCCGGGGGTGACTCCGCGCACGCTCGCGGCTAAACCCGACCCACAAAATCAGAACACGCCCGCAAGGAGTTCCCCGTGGCCCGCATCACCCTGCGCCAGTTGCTCGACCACGCCGCCGAGCACGACTACGGCCTGCCCGCCTTCAACATCAACAACATGGAACAGGGCCTGGCGATCATGGAGGCGGCCGACGCCGTCGACGCGCCGGTCATCATCCAGGCCAGCCGCGGCGCCCGCAGCTACGCCAACGACATCATGCTGGCCCGGCTGATCGACGCCTTGGTCGAGATCTATCCGCACATCCCCGTCTGCATGCACCAGGACCACGGCAACGGCCCGGCCACCTGCGCCACCGCCATCCAGTACGGCTTCACCAGCGTGATGATGGACGGCAGCCTGGAAGAGGACGGCAAGACCCCGGCCAGCTACGAGTACAACGTCGATGTCACCCGCCGGGTGACCGAGATGGCCCACAGCTGCGGGGTCTCCGTAGAGGGCGAGCTGGGCGTGCTGGGCAGCCTGGAGACCGGCATGGGCGAGGCCGAGGACGGCCACGGCTTCGAGGGCAAGCTGGACCATTCGGCCCTGCTGACCGACCCGGACCAGGCCGTGGACTTCGTCAAGAAGACCCAGGTCGACGCCCTCGCCATCGCCATGGGCACCAGCCATGGCGCCTACAAGTTCAGCCGCCAGCCCGATGGCGCGGTGCTGGCCATGAACGTCATCGAGGAAATCCACCGCCGCCTGCCCAACACCCACCTGGTGATGCATGGCTCCTCCTCGGTCCCGAAGGACCTGCAGGAGATCATCAACGCCTATGGCGGCGAGATGCCGGAGACCTGGGGCGTGCCGGTGGAAGAGATTCAGCGCGGCATCAAGCACGGCGTGCGCAAGATCAACATCGACACCGACAACCGCATGGCCATGACCGGCGCCATCCGCAAGGTGATGGCCATGAAGCCCGGCGAGTTCGACCCGCGCGCCTATCTGAAGCCCGCCAAGGAAGCCATGCGCAAGATCTGCCAGCAGCGCTTCGAAGAGTTCGGCGCCGAGGGCTGGGCCGGCAAGATCAAGCCGCTCAGCACCGCGGCGATGGCCAAGCGCTACGAAAGCGGCGAACTGACCATCAAGATCGACAAGACGCTGCAGGCGGCGGAGTAGGCGTTCGAAGACCGACGACCTCCCTCCCATTTCCGGGAGAGAGGTGTAGCCTTCGTCCATGCGCCTCGCCGTCCTAGCCTTCGTCGGAAGCCTTCTCGCCGCGCCCGCGCTCGCTCAGGCTCCAGTCGACAAGACAGCCGCCCAGGTCCTGGCCGGCGGCGCGGCGCTTGAAGGCCGCACGGTCCGCATCCGGGGCTTCGTCGACCAGTGCAGCCGGCAGGCCTGCTATGTCTGCGACAGCCTCACGCCAACACCGTCCAGCTGCCTCAGCCTATTCCGCTGGCGCGGCGCCTATACGGTGGAGGCCGACGAGGACGGCTTTGTTCGGGAACAGGACGCGCTCAACACCTTGCACCGCTTCAGCGAGGTCGTGCTGACCGGTCAGGTCGACATTTGGGGAGATGACGACGAACAGGACTATCAGCGCGCCGTTTCCGAGATGGTCCAAGCCGAAAGCCGCATCGTTACCTGCGGCGGGGACCGCGTCTGTCATCGGCGCCGGAGCGGGCCTTGGCTCGACCAGATTTCGGTTGAGAGAACCTTGGGTCGTCGCTCGGCGCTGGATGGTCTCATCACCGATCAGCGCCCCCTGAACCCCGCTCCGCCGAGCGCGGACGCAGCCCTTCGGGAAGCTTTCGCCGCGCGGAACAACGGCCCGCTGACCGTCACCGACGCCGCCACGTATGTCGACAACCTCGAAAACCCCAACTTCGGTTGGCTGTGCGTAGATCCCTCCGGTCGTAGGCCCGACCGCTGGCCAACCTTGACCGCGCACCTTTTGCCCAGCCCGTCCAACCCGTACCGCTGCTTCGCGGCGGGTCGAGATGGGGAGCGCTGGATCTTCTACTGGTGGAACGAGCTGTAGGTCGCACTCCGGATTTAGGCCTCGATGTCCGCGCCCTTCATCTCGCGCACGAACAGCCAGCCGATCACCGCCGTCGCGGCGGCCACCACCACCGGATACCAGAGGCCGAAGTAGATGTTGCCCGTGGCGGCGACCATGGCGAAGGCCGTGGTCGGCAGGAAGCCGCCGAACCAGCCGTTGCCGATGTGATAGGGCAGGCTCATCGAGGTGTAGCGGATGCGGGCCGGGAACATCTCCACCAGCGCCGCCGCGATCGGCCCGTAGACCATGGTCACCAGCAGCACGAGCGCGAACAGGATGGCCACCACCAGCGGCTTGTCGACCTTGGCCGCTTCGGCCTTGGCCGGATAGCCGGCGGCTGCCAACGCCGCGCCGAGGTCCTTGCGCCAGACCGTCTGGGCCTCGGCGAAGGCCTTCCCCGACATGCCCGCGCCCTCGAACGATGCCACCTTCACCGTCCCGATCTCGACCACCGCGAGACTCCCGGCCGGGGCGGCGACGTTCTCATAGCTCACCCCCGCCGAGGCCAAGGCTGACTTGGCCACGTCGCAACTGCGGGTGAAGGCGGTCTTGCCCACCGGATCGAACTGGAAACTGCAGGCCGCCGGATCGGCGATCACCCGCACCGGGGCGCTGGCGCTCGCCGCCGCCAGGGCCGGGTTGGCCGCCACGGTCAGGGCCTTGAACAGCGGAAAGAAGCTCAACGCCGCGATCAGACAGCCGGCCAGGATGATCGGCTTTCGCCCCACCTTGTCCGACAGCCAGCCGAAAACGATGAAGAACGGCGTCCCCAAGAGCAGCGCGATGGCCACCAACGTGTTGGCCGTCGGCCCGTCCACTTTCAAGGTCTTCTCCAGGAAGAACAGGGCGTAGAATTGGCCCGTGTACCAGACCACCGCCTGGCCGGCGGTCAGCCCAACCAGCGCCAGGATCACCAGCTTCAAGTTCCTGCCGTCCGCGAACGCCTCACTTAGCGGCTTCTTCGCCGCTCGGCCCTCCTCGACCATCTTCTGGAACACCGGGCTCTCGCCCAGCTTCAGCCGGATCCACAGGCTCACGCCCAAGAGCAGGATCGAGGCCAGAAACGGGATCCGCCAGCCCCAGTCGGCGAAGGCGTCCTCGCCCGTCTGGCCTCGTACCCCGAGAATGACGATCAGCGACAGGAACAGCCCGAGCGTCGCGGTGGTCTGGATGAAGCTGGTATACAGGCCTCGCTTCCCCGGCGGCGCATGCTCGGCCACATAGGTCGCCGCCCCGCCGTACTCCCCGCCGAGCGCCAACCCCTGCAACAGCCGCATCGCCACCAGCAGGATCGGCGCCGCCACCCCGATGGTGTCGTATCCCGGCAGCAGCCCGACCACGAAGGTCGAGCCGCCCATCAGCAGCATGGTCACCAGGAAGGTGTTCTTCCGCCCCCACAGGTCGCCCAGCCGCCCGAACACCACCGCCCCGAACGGCCGCACGAAGAACCCCGCCGCGAAGGCCAGCAGGGCGAAGATATAGCCAGTGGTCTCGTTCACCCCGCTGAAGAAATGCTTGGAGATGAACCCGGCCAGCGAGCCGTACAGATAGAAATCGTACCACTCGAAGATGGTCCCGGCCGACGCCCCGCCGATCACCGTCAGATGGCCGCCTTTGCGGACCTCGTCCTGGCTCATCCCCGCCTCCCATTGTTTGCGGCAGGCTAGACTGAATCCGCGCCCGGATGACAGAGCCGCCGCCGGACGCTAGAACGCCGCTCCCGAATTCACGTCCAGACAGAAGACCGACCATGGCCGGCCACTCAAAATTCAAGAACATCATGCACCGCAAGGGCCGCGCCGACGCCGCCCGGTCCAAGCTGTTCTCCAAGCTCTCCCGCGAAATCACCGTGGCGGCCAAGACCGGCCTGCCCGACCCGGCGATGAACCCGCGCCTGCGCCTGGCGGTGAACAACGCCAAGGCCGAGAGCCTACCCAAGGACGTCATTGAACGCGCCATCAAGAAGGGCCAGGGCGGCGATGCCGAGAGCTATGACGAAATCCGCTACGAAGGCTTCGGCCCCGGCGGCGTCGGGGTCATCGTCGAAGCCCTGACCGACAACAAGAACCGCGCCGCCGCCAACGTCCGCGCCATCTTCGCCAAGAACGGCGGGGCCTTGGGCGAGACCGGCTCGGTCAGCTTCAACTTCGACCGCATGGGCCAGATCACCTACCCCGCCTCCGCCGGTTCGGAAGACGCCGTCATGGAAGCCGCCATCGAGGCCGGCGCCGAAGACGTCGAGAGCGACGAGGAAAGCCACGTCATCTGGACCGCCTTCGAGGACCTGACCGCCGTGGTCGACGCCCTGGCCGGCACACTGGGCGACCCCAAGACCACCGCCCTCACCTGGCGCCCCAAGCTGACCGTCCCCGTCGAGGGTGACGCGGTGGCCACCATCATGAAACTGATCGACACCCTCGACGAGGAAGACGACGTCCAGAACGTCTACGCCAACTTCGACATCAGCGACGAAGAGATGGCGAAGCTGGGGTAACCCCGCTTCTCGCCACGCCCCCCTACCCACCAACCGCACCCCACACCCACACCCCAAGATCGTCATCCTCGGGCTCGTCCCGAGGACCCATTTGTCCGCCGCACGAACGGCGGAGTGGGTGCGCAGCCGCACACCCATGGCAGAGGTTCGCGGGCCGACCGGCCATGGGTCCTCGCAACAAGTGCGAGGATGACGGAGAGTGGGGACGCCAGCCGGGGCCAACCCCTTAGATTCACGAACCTATTTCCATTCTCCGCAAACAGCGTAATCATCCGCTCCCGGAGGGTATTTCATGGATTTCCTGGACGCTCGGGTGCTCAATCCCGAGTTCTATCTGCCGCTGCTGGGCGCCTTGATCGCCGGCAGCCTGATCGGCGTCGAGCGGGGCCATCGCGGCCAGCCGGCGGGTTTCCGCACCCATGCCCTGCTCTGCCTGACCAGCGCCATGCTGATGGTCGCCGCCAACCACCAGCTGGCCTGGACCGGCGCCAACACCCCCCAGGACGTCATACGCATCGATCCCGTCCGCATGAGTCACGGCATCCTCACCGGCGTAGGCTTCCTCGGCGGCGGGGTGATCTTCCGCGAGGGCTTTACCGTCCACGGCCTGACCACGGCGGCTTCGATCTGGGTGACCTCGGCCCTGGGCATCCTCTATGGCGTCGGCTTCTGGAGCGTGGCCATCGCCGGCACCGTCCTGGCCCTGCTGATCCTCTCGGTCTTCCGCCTGCTCGACCGGCTGCTGCCCCAGCAGGCGCTGGCCGAGATCACCATCCGCTACAAGCGCGACTCCGCGCCCGACACCGCCGAACTGCGCCGCCAGATCCTCGAACTGGGCCTCGACCCCGCTCCCTTCAGCCACCGCCTGATGAAGAAGGGCCTGCTCATCGAGCACGGCGCCACCGTCCGCGCCAACAACCGCGCCAAGATGGACAAGCTGGCCGCCATGCTCCGCGACAACCCGCAGGTCGTCGAATTCGAGATCGCCCCGCGCAATCACTGACCCCAGGGGACATGTTCCATTTGCGCAGCAAATGGTACGTGTCCCCTGTCTTCGAAAAAAAAGGGGACACGTACGGATTTCTTGCGAAATCCGAACATGTCCCCCCGCTCCCGCGCGCCCCCCATTTGCACTTTCTTCAGAATCCTCGCCAATGTAGGGAAACATATGGCGAACGCGATCCGACTCCTCGGCCTCGATCCGGGCCTGCGAAAGACCGGCTGGGGCGTCATTGACGTCGAGGGGGCCCGGCTCAGCTGGGTCGCGCACGGTGTTATCTCACCGGATGACAAGGCGCCCTTCTCCGACCGCCTGCTCTGCCTGTTCGAGGGCATCACTGGTGTGATCGACACCTATGGTCCGCACGAGGCCGCCGTCGAGGAGACCTTCCTCAACACTAACGCCCAGTCGACGCTGAAGCTCGGCCATGCCCGCGCCGCAGCCATGATCGCCCCGGCCCGCGCCGGCCTGCTGGTGGCGGAGTACAGCGCCAAGGAGGTCAAGAAGTCGGTGGTCGGGACCGGCGGGGCCGACAAGGGCCAGGTCGCCTACATGATCGCCCGCCTGCTGCCCACCGCCGGGGGCGCCACCGCCGACGCCGCCGATGCACTGGCCGTGGCCATCGCCCACGCCCACGCCCGCAAGGCCCGCGCCATCGGCCAGGTCACCCACCACAGCCTGCGCAAGGCCTTGGGGAAGGTCGCATGATCGGCCGGCTGCGCGGCATCGTCGCCGAGATCGGCGAGGAAGAATGCCTGATCGACGTCGGCGGCGTCGGCTATGTCGTCCGCTGCGGCGCCAAGACGCTCGGCCGCCTGCCCCCTATCGGCGAAGAGACCGTCCTCCACACCGAAAATCCCTGGAGCGAACAGCTCGGCCCCCAGCTCTACGGATTTCTCGCGCGCGACGAGCGCCGCGCCTTCGTCCTGCTGCGCGCCATCCAGGGCGTCGGCCCCAAGGCGGCGATGGCCGTCCTCGACGTGGCCAGTCCGGCCGAACTGGCCGGCGCCGTGGCTCGCGAGGACAAGGCCCTGATCGGCCGCGCCAACGGCGTCGGCCCCAAGCTCGCCCAACGCATTGTCACCGAACTCAAGGACAAGCCGATCAGCGACGGCCCGGCGGTGTTCGCGCCGAACGCGGCGCCGGCGCGGACGGTGCAACCGAGCGCGGCCGGAGAGGCTGTTTCGGCCTTGATGGGCCTCGGCGTCGCCGAATCCATGGCCCGCCGGGTGATCGAACAGGCCCATCTGCGGCTGGGCGAGGAGGCGGAGGTCTCCGCCCTGATCAAGGCCGGGCTGCAGGAACTGGGTAGATGACACGCATCGTCTCCCCCAACGAGGCCCCCACCGAGGCCCCCGACAAGGCCCTCCGACCGCAAACCCTGGCCGAGTTCGTCGGCCAGCAGCAGGCCAAGGCCAATCTCAAGATCTTCATCGACGCCGCCCGCAATCGCGGCGAGCCCCTCGACCACGTGCTGCTGTTCGGCCCCCCGGGCCTGGGCAAGACGACCCTGGCCCAGATCGTCGCCCGCGAGCTGGGCGTCAACTTCCGCGCCACCAGCGGTCCGGTACTGGCCAAGGCCGGCGACCTCGCCGCCATCCTCACCAACCTCGAGCCCAACGACGTCCTGTTCATCGACGAGATCCATCGCCTGAGCAGCAACGTCGAGGAGATCCTCTACCCCGCCATGGAGGACCAGGTGCTCGACCTGGTCATCGGCGAGGGCCCCTCCGCCCGTTCGATCCGCATCGATCTGGCCCCCTTCACCCTGGTCGCCGCCACCACCCGCGCGGGCCTGCTGGCCACGCCCCTGCGCGACCGGTTCGGCATCCCCATCCGCCTGGAATTCTACACCCAGGCGGAACTGAAGAAGGTCATCGAGCACGCCAGCCGCAAGATGGGTATCGCGGTCAGCGACGATGGAGCCGGCGAAATCGCCGCCCGCTCCCGAGGCACGCCCCGCGTCGCCGGCCGCCTGCTGCGCCGGGTCCGCGACTTCGCCGCCGCCGATGGCGCGGAGGTCATCGACCAGCAGCACGCCGCCCGAGCGCTGGCCCGCCTCGAGGTCGACGAACACGGCCTCGACAGCCTCGACCGCCGCTATCTCCGCGCCCTGATCGAGCACTACAACGGCGGCCCCGCCGGCGTCGAAACCCTGGCCTACGCCATCGCCGAGGCCCGCGACGCCGTCGAGGACGTCATCGAGCCCTACCTGATGCAACAGGGCTTCATCCAGCGCACTCCCCGGGGCCGCGTCGCCTGCGGCAAGGCCTACCTGCACCTCGGCCTGAAGGAACCGGTTGCCCCACCGAAAGCGCAGGGCGCCTTATTCGAGGAGGATTGATCGAGCTGGCCCCTTCAATGGCTCATGGCGAAATCGGCTATTGAGACGAGAGAAGTTTTGACGGCAATCCTGGCTTGTTTGACTTCAGTACCCACAGGTGCCTCATCGACCGTCCACTCTCCTCGGCTGACATTCGGCTCGTGTCCCCCTTTGACAAGGCGGCATGCGTTGCGCGGATACGCGCCGGCCTGGACAGCCCCTGGGCCATTTTCGGGTCCAATCCGGTCATCGGTGAGGTCGGCCATAGCCATGCGAACATGCGCCGACGCATGCATTGGCGCGGCCTCTTCCGCTGCTGCCTCGAAGTCCAACTCATCGAGGGGGAGGCAACCACCCTGATCTGCAAACCCGGCCTGCATCCCCTCGCCGCCTTCCTTTCCATCGGCTGGGTCGGAGCCGCCATCGCCGGCCTCGGCATTGTCGGAGCGGTGGTCGTGGCCGGCGGCTGGCATGAACGCCTCTGGCCGCTGCTGGCGCTTCCGGTAGTTCTGGCGTCACTGCTCACCCTGATCCCGGCTCGTCGCAGCGTCGAGGACGACCGGGCCTTCCTGATCGAAGCGCTGACCCGTATGACGGACGCGGTTCAAAGCTGAGACGGCCACCCATGACCGACCTCCCCGCCCCCACTTCAGGCGTCTTCATCGGCCGCGAGCACTGCCTGCCGGTGCGCATCTACTACGAGGACACCGACTTCTCCGGCGTCGTCTACCACGCCAACTACCTCCGCTATTTCGAGCGCGGCCGCAGCGACTTCCTGCGTCTCGCCGGCGTCTCCCACTCCGATCTGCTGGACGGCGAGTCCCCCATCGCTTTCGTGGTCACCCGCATGGAGATCGACTTCAAACGCCCGGCCCGCATCGACGACGCCCTGGTCGTCCGCACCACATACGACCGGGTCAAGGGCCCCCGCCTGTTCGTCAGCCAGACCATCACCCGGGGCGAGGAGTTGATCGCCGCGGCCGTGGTGAACGCCGCCTGCATCCGCCTCGACGGCCGCCCTGCCAAGCCGCCCCCCGGCATGGCCGACAAGCTGCGGCCCTGGTTCCTGCCGGAATAGGTCCCGTTTTTGCACGCCAGCCACGAGTCGGCGTGCATCGGCGGTCACCTCTGGTTAACCAGTAAGGCACAAGTCATTCCGACGCCTTATTGTCACCAAAGCCGCGCAGATGATGCCGGTAAGATGACACCTATCGGGGGAGCCTGATCGCCGCATGGAACCGCAAGCCGTCACGGCCGAGAGCTTTTCCTTCCTGTCCCTGTTCCTTGAGGCCGACTGGGTGATCAAGGGGGTGATGATCGGCTTGGCCATCCTGTCGCTGGTCAGCTGGGCGGTGATCATCGACAAGGCCGTCCGCTTCAGTGGCTTGAACCGCCAAGCCAATGCCTTCGAGGACAAGGTCGGCTCCGGCCGCCCGCTGGAGGAGGTCGCCCAGGAGGCTGGCAACTCCAAGCACCCCCTGCCCCGCCTGCTGAACGCCGCCCTGCGCGAATGGCGCGACACCCGCGCCAAGGGTCACATAGGCGACACCCAGACCGCCCTTCTGATCCAGCGGATCGACCGCGTCCTCGACAGCAACATCGCCCGCGAGAGCCAGAAGGCGGAAGAGGGCCTGGGCACCCTGGCCATCGTGGCCACCGCCAGCCCCTTCATCGGCCTGTTCGGCACCGTCTGGGGCATCATGAACGCCTTCCAGAACATCGCGCTGGAACAGAACACGTCCCTGCCGGTCGTCGCCCCTGCTATCGCGGAAGCCTTGTTCGCCACGGCCATCGGCCTGATCGCCGCCATCCCGGCCTACATCGCCTACAACAAGTTTTCGACCGACGCGGGCAAGTTCGCCGGCCGGCTGGAAAGCTTCGCCGACGACCTGTCCACCGCCATACAGCGCCGCCTGGCCGAGAAGGTCTGAGGCATGGCGCTCTCGGCCAACGACGCCTTCGGGGCGGGCGGCGGGCGACGCCGCAGACGGGGACGCGGCCGACGCGGCGCCCTGTCAGAGATCAACGTCACCCCCCTGGTCGACGTCATGCTGGTGCTGCTGATCATCTTCATGATCTCCGCCCCGCTGCTGACCAGTGGCGTGTCGGTGGAGTTGCCCAAGACCGAGGCCGGCTCGCTCCAGGACCAGTCGGAGCCCCTGACCCTGACCGTCCGCAAGGACGGCAGCCTCTATGTCGGCGAGGAGCCGATCCCCTTCGAGGCGCTGAAACCCCGAATCTCGGCCCTGGCCAACCAGGACTTCGAACGGCCCGTCTACGTCCGCGCCGATGCCGAAGCGACCTATAAGGCCGTCGCCCAGGTGATGGCCGCGCTCAGCACCGGCGGCTTCAAGAAGATCAACCTGATCACCGACACCGGCGGCCCGACCTCCGGGCCGGTTTCGGAAGAGGCGGGGGACTAGGACCTGGCCCGCGAACGCCGCCAGATCGCGCCGGCGCTCATCGCCTCCCTGGCCATTCACGCCGGGCTGGGGGCGCTGGCCCTGTTTGCCTGGCCGCATGATCCCAAGCCCCTGGCCATCGCCGGGGTGCCGGTGACCATCGTCAGCGACGGCCCACCCGAACTCCGCAAGACCATCGAAGGTCCCGAGGAGTTGGACGCCCTGACCGAGGAGCCGATCCCGGTCCCGCCCGAACCGGTGGCCCCGCCGGCCCCGGAGCCGACGCCTCAGCCCCTGCCGCCCAAGGCCAAGCCGGCTGAAAAGCCCAAGCCGCCGACGCCAAGCCCCGCGCCCGCAAAGCGCGCCGAACTCGATTTCGACGACCTGGAAAGCCGACTGAACAAGCGCGGCGGCGGCCAGCCCAAGACCGGCGGCAAGAAGGGTCCGGAGCGCCCGCCCACCTCGCCGACGCCGCAACCCAAGGGCAACCTCGGCGGCGGGCCCCAAGGTATCGCCCTGGAGGGCCTGCAGGCCCAGGTCCAGCGTCGCTGGCGGCCTAACTGCTTCGCCGAGGGCGCGCGCGGCGTGCGGATCACCGTCGAGTTCCGCCTCTCGCCGCTCGGTCAGCTGATGGGCAACCCGCAGGTGACCAAGACCTCAGGCCCCGCCCACCTGATCCAGCCCGAAAGCGACCGGGTTATCGCGGCCATCCGCCAGGCCGTGCCCTTCCGCGACGTGCCCGACGGGCTGGCCGGCCAACGCATCTCCATGAACTTCAACGTGGTCAACGCATGCATCTGACCGCGCCGCCTCATTCCCGTCCATCGCCCTGGCCATGCTCGCCAGCCATGAGGACCCGCCGATGACTCTCCGCTCGCTGCTGATCGCCCTCTGCGCCCTGATCATGGGCGCCGCCGCCCTGCCCGGCGTCGCCGCCGCCCAGGTCGAGATCGACATCAACCAAGGCAATATCGAGCCGGTGCCCATCGCCGTGCCGGCCTTCACCGGCGGCGGGCGGGGCGCCGACATCGCCCAGGTGATCAGCGCCAACCTCGAACGCTCCGGCTTCTTCGCCCCGATCAATCCGTCCGCCTTTCCCGAGCGGGACCTGAACATCGCGGTCCAGCCGCGCTTCGACGCCTGGAAAGCCATCGACGCCCAAATCCTGGTCAACGGCCAGGTCACCGTCGAGGCCGACGGCCGCATGCGGGTCGACTTCCGCCTCTGGAACGTCGGCGATGGCTCGCCCCTGCTGGGCCTGCAGTTCACCTCCACCCCGGAAAACTGGCGCCGGGTGGCCCACAAGATCAGCGACCAGATCTACGAGCGCCTGACCGGCGAGACCGGCTATTTCGACACCCGGGTGGTGTTCATCGCCGAGAGCGGTCCGCGCGGCAAACGCGTCAAGCGCCTGTCGATCATGGACCAGGACGGGGCGAACAACAGCTACCTGACCGACGGCAGCTACATCGTCATGACCCCCCGCTTCTCGGCCGGCAGCCAGGAGATCACCTACATGGCCCTGAGGCCGACGGGGTCGTCCATCTACCTGTTCAACATCGAGACCGGCCGCCAGGAGACTCTGGGCCGCTTCGCCGGCATGGTCTTCGCCCCGCGCTTCTCGCCGGACGGGAAGCGGGTGGTGTTCAGTGTCGAGCGCAACGGCAACAGCGACCTCTACCTGATGGACCTGCGCAGCCGGGGCCAGACGCGGCTGACGAGCGACCCGGGCATCGACACCTCCGGCAGCTTCTCGCCCAACGGCGGCCAGATCGTCTTCAACTCCGACCGGGGCGGCAGTCCGCAGCTCTATGTGATGAATTCGGATGGCTCTGGCGTGCGCCGCATCTCCCGCGGCGGCGGCCGCTACACCACGCCCGTGTGGAGCCCCAAGGGCGACTTCATCGCCTTCACCAAGCAATCGGGCGGCGTCTTTCATATCGGGGTCATGAAACCCGACGGTTCGGACGAGCGCATCCTGACCACCAGCTACCTGGACGAGGGCCCCACCTGGGCGCCGAACGGCCGGGTGCTGATGTTCTTCCGCGAGGGCCGGGGCGGCGAGCCGCGCCTTTGGAACGTGGACATCACCGGCCGCATTCTACGTCCGGCGCCCTACCAGGGTTCGGGTTCCGACCCGGCCTGGTCGCCGCTGCTGGACTAAAGGGGAGATCGGCGCGTTCAACCCGCAAATGAATTGTAGTCCTCGCCGACCGAACCCACGGCATTGTGAGGATCAGAGGAGCTTTCCGTCGTACGCGTACTTTGGATCGGCGCCACTATCGGGCCGAAAAATCTAACTGAGGAGGAAGCCCGATGCGCTTCAACACCCAGAGCGTCCTGAAGATGGCGCTGATCGCCACCGCCGCCGCCTCGCTGGCCGCCTGCGCCAGCAAGCCGAAGCCCAATCCCGATCCCGGCCCGCGCCCGGGTCCGTCGCAGCCCGACCGCCCCTACCAGCCGCCGCCCGGCCCCGGCCCGGTCGACAGCCGCCCGATCCCCGGCTCCAGCCAGGACTTCATCATCAACGTAGGCGATTTCGTCTACTTCGACCTCGACAGCTTCGACATCCGCGCCGACGCCATGCCGGTGCTGGACGCCCAGGCCGCGTGGCTGCGCCGGTATCCGAACGTGCGCATCCGCATCGAGGGCAATTGCGACGAACGCGGCACCCGCGAGTACAACCTGGCCCTCGGCAGCCGCCGCGCCAACGCGGTGCGCGAATACCTGGTGCAGCGCGGCGTGGCCCCCAGCCGCATCGCCACCCTGTCCAACGGCAAGGAACGCCCGGTCGACCCCGGCTACGGCGAAGACGCCTACCAGCGCAACCGCAACGGCCAGACGATCATCACCGACGGCGCGCGCTAAGCCGCCTGAGCCGCGCACGATCAGGGGGGCTGCTCACGCGGCCCCCTTTTTCGTAAGCTTTCCGCCGTATTGTTGACGCCTCACCAAGGTCACAGTCGCGACATGAAGACCCGTTCCGCCGCCCCCTATGCCGCCGTTGTCCTGGCCATCGTGGCCGCCTTCGCCGCCCAGGCGCAGACGCCGATGCCCGATCCGCTCGACGATCGCTCGGTCCGGCGGCTGGAGAAGATGGAGAAGGTGGTCCGCGAGCTGCGCGCCATCGTCTTCCAGGGCCGCGATACCGGAAAGCCGGTGATCGTCCAGGACGCCGAGACCCCGGCCATGCTGGCCGACCTGACCGAGCGGGTCGAGAGCCTGGAGCAGTCGCTGGTCCGCGCCAACGCCAGCAACGAAGAGCTGCGGATCGACCTGGACCGCACCAAGGAGGCCCTGGCCGCCTCCGAGGCCAACAACAAGGTGCTGAGCGACCGCCTGACAGCCCTGGAACAGCGGGTCGCCGCCATGGAAACCGCCGGCGCCCAAGCCGGCCCGGAGGAAGCCGCCGCCATCCCCGAGGAAACGGCGATCGACCCCGACGCCCTGTTCGCCCGCGGCCGCCAGCAGATGGCGGACGGGGACTACAACGGCGCCGAGGTCTCCTTCGACCGCTACGTCGACCGCTTCGGCGACACCCCCAAGGCGCCGGAAGCCCGCTACTGGCTGGGCAAGACCTTAAGCGCCCGCGGCGACAATGCCGGCGCCGCCAGCGCCTATCTCGGCGCCGTGCGCGGCTGGCCCAAGACCAGCTGGGCGCCCGATGCCGTGGTCGAACTGTCCCGCGCCCTGGTGGCCCAGAAACTGCCGGCCGACGCCTGCGCTACCCTGGCCGAGCTTCCGCGCCGCTACCCCAACGCCTCGGCCAGCGTGAAGGCCCGCGCCCAGGCCGTCAGCCAGCAGGCCCGGTGCGCCGGCTGACCGTCCAGGTCCGCGACCCGGTCGCCTCGGCGGTCGGGGCGGTGCTCGACGCGCGGCTGGAGCGGCACAGCCAGGCCCCCCTGGCCGTGGCCCTGTCCGGCGGCTCCGATTCCCTGGCCCTGTTTCACCTGGTCAGCGGCTGGGCGCGCCTGAGCGGCCGCCCCGTTGTTGCCCTCACCGTCGACCACGGCCTGCAGCCGGACAGCGCCGCCTGGGCCCAGCGTTGCGCCGCCATGGCCGCTGATCGGGGCCGGCCGCATCGGATTCTTCGTTGGGAGGGGCAGAAGCCGAAGACCGGCATCCCCGCCGCCGCCCGCGCCGCCCGCCACGCCCTGTTGGCGCAGGCCGCCCGCGAGCTGGGGGCCCGCGTCCTGCTGATGGGCCACACCGGCAGCGACCTGGCCGAAAGCGCCGCCATGCGCGGCGCCGGCTCCACCCTGCCTGACGCCCGTGAATGGGGACCGTCGCCCGCCTGGCCGGAAGGCCGCGGGGTGTTCGTCCTCCGCCCGCTGCTGGGTTTGAAGCGCGGCGCCTTGCAGGACTGGCTCGCCGGCCGAGGCATCACCTGGATCGACGACCCCGCAAACCTCGACCTGCGCTTCGCTCGGGCGCGGGCGCGGCACACGCTTGCCTCCACCGCAAACCCAAAAACCTCTGTCATCCCAGAAGGCGCGCAGCGACTATCCGGGACCCAGGAGGGACAGGGCGCCGGTCTCGAAGCTGCGTCGAATATCGAGATCACGCACCCCCTGGGTCCCGGCTCTCCGCGCTTCTCCGCTCCGGCCGGGATGACGGGGAGAGGGTGGAGTTCTGGAGTTGAGGCCGAGCGCTGGGGCTATCTCGTCCTCCCGCGCGATATCGGGTCACGCGAACTGGCCGCCGCCTGCCTCTGCGCCGCCGGCACATCGACCCCGCCCCGCACCGACAGCCTGACCGCCCTCCTCACCCGCCTCGCCACGTCCGAGCCCTTTACCGCCACCCTGGCCGGCGCCCGGATCGAAGCTGCCGCCGACCATCTCCATGTCTTCCGGGAGACCGGCGAATTGTCGCGGCGCCCATCGCCGCCCACTGTCCTGTCCCGGCACACCCCCGTCGTCTTCGATGGCCGGTTCGACCTGACCGCCACCGCCCCGGGCGTTAGAGTGCAACCACTTTGGGGATATGCCGCCCACCTGCCGAAAGCCCAGCAAACCGCGCTGAAAGCCCTGCCGGCCGCGGCGAGGGGGTCCCTGCCGCTGGTCACCGACGGCGCCGGGCTCTGGACTTGCCCGATCCTTGCAGCTAGCCCGATTGTCCGCGCCCGGTCGCTGGTCCAGGCCCGTTTCGAGGCGGCGCTGGGGTTCATCAGCCGGGAAGCGGAGGCGTATCCGGTCGCGGAACATGGCGAAGCGGCGGGGGGCGTCCTATCTTGAGTTTCAGTCCACCCTTGTGGCCACAACATCTGTTGGGATGAGTTGAGAGCATGAACCTGCGCAATCTGGCGGTCTGGGGCGTCATCCTCGTCGTGATGATCGGCATCTACAGTGTGCTCAGCCAGCGCACCGTTCCCGCCGGCGGCCCGAAGGCCGGCGAAGACATCAGCTATTCGACCATGCTCGACAAGGTCGATGCCGGCGAAGTGCGCAAGGTCGATTTCGCCGGCAACCGGGCCAAGCTGACCACCTCCGACGGCAACGTCATCTATTCGACCGCACCGCCGACCGAAGAGTTGATGAAGCGGCTGGAAGCCAGGGACGTGGACGTCAACTTCCAGCGCACTGAGAAATTCAGCATCTGGAGTGTCCTGGCCCAGGCCCTGCCGATCCTGCTGCTGATCGGCGTCTGGATCTTCTTCATGCGCCAGATGCAGGGCGGCGCCCGCGGCGCCATGGGCTTCGGCAAGTCCAAGGCCCGGCTGCTGACCGAGAACAAGAACCGCATCACCTTTGACGATGTGGCGGGCGTCGACGAGGCCAAGGAAGAGCTGCAGGAGATCGTCGACTTCCTGAAGGACCCGGCCAAGTTCCAGCGCCTGGGCGGCAAGATCCCCAAGGGCGCCCTGCTGGTCGGCCCCCCCGGCACTGGTAAGACCCTGATCGCCCGCGCCGTCGCGGGTGAGGCGGGCGTGCCCTTCTTCACCATCTCCGGTTCGGACTTCGTGGAAATGTTCGTCGGCGTCGGCGCCAGCCGCGTGCGCGACATGTTCGAGCAGGCCAAGAAGAACGCCCCCTGCATCATCTTCATCGACGAAATCGACGCCGTCGGCCGGCACCGTGGCGCGGGCCTCGGCGGCGGCAACGATGAGCGCGAGCAGACCCTCAACCAACTGCTGGTCGAGATGGACGGCTTCGAGGCCAACGAAGGCATCATTCTGATCGCCGCCACCAACCGCCCCGACGTTCTGGACCCGGCCCTGCTGCGTCCAGGCCGCTTCGACCGCCAGGTCGTGGTGCCCAACCCCGACGTGACCGGCCGCGAGAAGATCCTGCGCGTCCACATGCGCAACGTGCCCCTATCGGCCGACGTCGACACCAAGACCCTGGCCCGCGGCACCCCCGGTTTCTCCGGCGCGGACCTGGCCAACCTGGTCAACGAGGCCGCGCTGACCGCCGCCCGCAAGAACCGCCGCATGGTCACCATGCACGACTTCGAGTCGGCCAAGGACAAGGTCATGATGGGCGCCGAGCGCCGGTCGATGGCCATGAACGAGGAAGAAAAGCGGCTGACCGCCTACCACGAGGGCGGCCACGCCCTGGTGGCCCTCAACGTTCCCGCCGCCGACCCCGTACACAAGGCCACCATTGTGCCGCGCGGCCGGGCCCTGGGCATGGTCATGCAGTTGCCGGAAGGCGACCGCTACTCGATGAAGTACGTCCAGATGACCTCCCGCCTGGCCATCATGATGGCCGGCCGCGTCGCCGAGGAGCTGACCTTCGGCAAGGAGAACATCACCTCGGGCGCCAGCAGCGACATCAAGGCCGCCACCAACCTGGCCCGCGCCATGGTCACCCAGTGGGGCTATTCCGACGAGCTGGGTTTCGTCGCCTACGGCGACAACCAGGAAGAGGTGTTCCTCGGCCATTCGGTGGCCCGCACCCAGAACGTCTCCGAGGAGACCGCCCGCAAGATCGACGCGGAGGTCAAGCGGCTGGTTGACGACGGCTACCAGGAGGCCAAGCGCATCCTGACCGAGAAGGCCGCCGACCTCGAGGCCCTGGCCCAGGCCCTGCTCGAGTACGAGACCCTCAGCGGCGAGGAGATCAACGGCGTGCTGAACGGTGTGAAGCCCAAGCGCGAAGAGCCCGAGACCCGCCGCCCCGGCGGCCCCTCGGTCGCCGTGCCGATCTCGCCCCGTCCGGGCACGGCGACGGCCCGGAACGCAGACTAGGGATCGACCCCCGGCTTCCCCGCCGGGGGTTTTTCTTTCAGCGGAAGCCCGCCGCGACGCCGACCTCGACCACCTGGTTGACCAGTTCGTAGCAGAGTGTCAGCTCATTCCTGGCGGGGCTCCAGAAGGCATTGGCGACCTTGCAGTCGCGGGCCACGATCCGGATGGTCTCCTGGCCCTCCGCCCAGCGCATTTGGCGCAGGATTTCACGCACCTCCTCCAGCAGACCCAGGCGCTTGGCCAAGGCGGCGGCATCCGCGGTGGACGGCGAGGCCGGCTCGTAGGTCAGGGTGGTGAAGAAGCTGTCCAGGCTGTGCAGGTTGGAAACGTTCGCCTTCAGCAGCTTTCCCCAGCTCAGGCTGTTCTGCGCCGCCTCGAACCGGCAGCTGTCCCGGCGGTCCTGCGGAATACCCACCCGCCCGGCCAGCGGCCCGAAATCGTCCGGCGCCCGCCCGTAAAGCAGGCAGGCGATCTGGAAGGCCCGCTGTTCGTCCATACCGTGTTCGTCCCACCAGGGCAGGTCGGCGCGGGCGGTCGGGTTCATCTTCGCCGAGGCCATCCACCATTCCATCGCCCCGACCGCGTCCAGCCCGTCCTCCCCGGCCCCGTCGGGCGATAGCCAGAAGATGGCGAACCGGTCGGCCGCGTCCTCCTCCCGGCCCAGCACCGGCAACTCATAGACATCGACGAAACCGTGGCCGAGCTCGTGCAGCAGCACGAATCGCAGGGTGCCCCGGGTGAACTGCGCCAGGGTCACCGCCTCCCGGAACAGCGACTGCGGCGGGGCCAGCTTGAGCAGCGGCTGGGCCGTGGTGGGCAGGCAGACCGACAGCGACAGAGCGGCGGCGAGGGCAAGGCGAGACAGGGTTTTCATCCGGCTCTCTTGAGCGAAGCGCCGCGCCGTCGCATCACTCAAAAATGTGGGAAAATGCACATCGCCCGCCTATGGTCATGGGCATCGTCAACGTGACGCCGGACAGCTTCTCCGACGGCGGGCGGCATGACCGGCCGGACGCGGCCGTTGCGCACGGTCTGGCCCTGCTGGCCGACGGCGCCGACCTCCTCGACATCGGGGGCGAGTCGACCCGCCCCGGCGCCACGGCCGTCGCAGCGGCCGAGGAGATCGCCCGCGTCGTCCCTGTGATCGAAGGCCTGCGGGCCCGCACCGCCGCGCCGATCTCCATCGACACCCTGAAACCCGACGTGGCCCGCGCGGCCATCGCCGCCGGCGCGACCATCTGGAACGACGTCGCCGCCCTGCGCGAGCCCGGCGCGGTGGAGACCGCCGCCGGGCTCGGCTGCGACGTGGTGCTGATGCATATGCTGGGCGAGCCGCGCACCATGCAGGACGACCCCCGCTACGACGATGTGGTCGCCGAGGTGGAGGCGTTCCTGCTGACCCGCGCCGAAGCGGCGATGGCCGGCGGCGTCGCCCGTGAGCGCATCCAGCTCGACCCCGGCATCGGCTTCGGCAAGACGACGGCCCACAACCTGGCCCTGATCGCCGCCCTGCCCCGCTTCGTGGCCTCCGGCTTCCCGATCCTGCTGGGGGCCAGCCGCAAACGGTTCATCGCGGCCATCGACTCCCTCGCCACCCAGGCCGACCAACGGCTCGGCGGCTCCCTGGCTGTCGCTCTCGAGGGCGCCCGCGCCGGCGTGGCCACCGTCCGGGTCCACGACGTGCGCGAAACGGTGCAGGCCCTGGCGGTTCAGGCGGCGGTAGCCTCCACGAAGGACAGATAGGCGGCCGGCACGGCGTCGGTCAGCCAGACCCCGTTGCTGCTGACCATGAAGACATGGCCGTCGGCGGCCATCCGCGCCGCGTCGACCACCAGGATCACCGGCGCGCCCCGCCGCGCGCCCACCTTGCGGGCGGTCTCCAGGTCCGGCGACAGGTGGACGTGGTGGCGGGCCATCTTCTTCAGCCCCTCGGCGAAGATGGCGTCCAGCGCCCGCTTCACCGTGCCGTGGAACAGGCGCGCCGGCGGCGTGGTGGATGGCAGGTCGAGGGTGATCTCAATTGAATGGCCCTGGCGCGCGCGGATGCGCTCGAGGTCGCCGCTGAACTCGAACCGCTGCTTGTCGTTTTCCTCGACCACGGTCGTCAGCTCATCGAAGCTGACGGTCTTCAGCGAGGCCAGCACGTGATCGACCGGCGCCCAGCCGGCCGGTTCCAGGACCAGATTTCCCGCTTCCGGCGCATGGCGCAGCCAGTAGGAGAGGGTCTTGGAGATGGTTTTCGTATCCTTTTTCATGGGCGCGCCCATGCCACGGGCCGCGCGACGCCGCTAGGACGGCGAGAACACAGGTCTGCGGCCAGATGACTCAGATTCCGCGTATGGACGCGGCGGCCCCGGGGCGGCACTGTTCCGTATCGGGAGGAGCGCCTGACGCTGTCGCGCGCAATGCGTGACGAAATAGCCTGGCGAGGGACGAATTTGGCAGAGTTCACCGCATCGGACGGCGTGACCATCGCCTTCGACGACACGGGCGTGGCCGGCGGCCCGCCCGTGCTGCTGGTTCACGGTTTCGCTTCGAACCGCGAAGAGGCCTGGAAACGCACCGGATGGTACGCCGCCTTCGAACGCCGGGGCCAACGGGTCATCGCGCTGGACCTGCGCGGCCATGGCGCCAGCGGCAAGCCGCACGAGGCGGCCCTCTATTCGCGCGGGACGCTGCTGGGCGACCTGACCGGCCTGCTGGACCATCTGGGCATCGGCCGGGCCGACCTGGTCGGCTATTCTATGGGCGCGCGGCTGTCGCTGGGGCTGGCGATGTCCGCGCCGGAGCGGATCGCCAACCTGGTGCTCGGCGGCGTCGGCGGACGACTGCTGACGCCAACGCCGCGCGACGACCGCATGGCCCAGGCCATGGAGGCCGACGATCCGGCCACCATCGCCGAACCGCTCCTCCAGAGTTTCCGCCACTTCGCCGACGAACAGGGAGAGGACCGCCTGGCATTGGCCGCCTTCGTCCGCGCCCCGTCCCGCGAGTTCGACGCCGACGAGCTGTTCGCCGTACGCTGCCCCACCCTGGTGGTGGCCGGAAGCCGCGACGCCCTGGCCGGCGACCCGCAGGCGCTCGCTGATACCATCCCCGGGGCCAAGGCCGTCACCCTGCAGGGCTGCGACCACTTCAATGCCATCCCCCACGCCATGCTAAAGGCGACGGTGTTCGACTTCCTGGACGGGTACCTGGACGATCCGTTCGGGTGAGGGGGGCTTACCGCCCCAGCAGATACTCCCCGCCCTTATCCAGCGCCGCCTTCCAGGCCGGTCGAGCGTGGATTCTGGCGATCCAGGCGGCCATGGCCGGATACTTGTCCAATTGGCCCATGGCCTTGGCCACCTCCGGCACGAAGCTCATCTGGGCGTCCGCGCCGGTGAGGTCCGAGCCCAGCAGGTAGTCGCGGCCCGACAGGCTCTGGTCGACGAAGTCCAGGTGGTTGGCGATCTCGCTCTGGATACGCGGGTGCAGCGGCGCGCCACCCTCGCCGAGACGGCTGACATACATGTTGAGCATCAGCGGCAGCATGGCGCTGCCTTCGGCGTAATGCAGCCACTGCTGGTAGGCGTCATAGGCGGGCGTCGCCGGATCGGGCGCCAGCCGGCCACCGCCGTGCCGGCGGATGATGTAGTCGATAATCGCCCCGCTCTCGTGCACCGTGGTCGCCCCGTCGACGATCACCGGGCTCTTGCCCAGCGGATGCACGGCCTTCAGCTCCGGCGGCGCCAGGCGGGTGGTGGCGTCGCGGGCGTGGTGCTTGATCTCATAGGGCAGCCCGAGTTCCTCGAGCACGAACAGGATCCGCTGGGAACGGCTTTCGTTCAGGTGATGGACGACGATCATAGGGGGCCCTTTCGACTGCCTGGAGCTGTGATAGCGCGCCGAACGCCGACGGCAAAATCGTGCGCCGCGCCCCTGTGTTGTGTGCAATTGCGGAATATCTATAGTGCGCCGCACAAGAAATCCGGGGATATCGTTCGCATGACCGCCACCGCTCCCGTCGCCGATCACAGCCTGATCCTGGAGGGCCTGGTCCCCTTGCTGGACGAGGCGGCCGGGGCGGTTCAGGCCTTCGTGGCCGAGGCGAAAGGGGCGGTGAAGGCGAAGATCACCGGCGGCGGGCGCATCGACCGCAAGCTGGCCGACGCCGAGCAGCACGCGGTGCATGGCTTCGGCTGGTATGCCAGCTACGCCGAGCTGATGACCCAGGTCGCCGGCTGGGCGTCAAGCCTGGAGGCCGCCGGCAAATTCAGCGAGACCGACGCTCTGCTGGCCCAGCTGCTGTTCAGCGAATACGCCGCCCAGCTGATCGGCGGCATCCCGATGAACCAGGGCGAGATCATTCGCCCCGCCGACCTGACCGCCAGCCGCGAGACCATGAACCGGCTGTTTGCCCCTGCCCTGATGCGCTTCGTCCAGGAAGGCGGCGGCCAGGCGGTGAAGAGCCGGGTGGCCCAGCTGGTGGCGGAGGCGCGCGGCAAGGCCACCGTCGAGGACACCGGCCTGGACGAAACCTTCGAAATGATCCGCGACCAGTTCCACAGCTTCGCGGAAGAGAAGGTCATCCCGTTTGCCCACCAGTGGCACCTGAACGACGAGCTGATCCCGCTGGACCTGGTCAAGGAGCTGGGGGATCTCGGCGTCTTCGGCCTGACCATTCCTGAAGAGTTCGGCGGCGCGGGGATGGGCAAGACCGCCATGTGCGTGGTCTCCGAGGAACTCTCCCGCGCCTGGATCGGCGTCGGCTCCCTGGCCACCCGTTCGGAGATCGCCGCCGAGCTGATTCTGACCGGCGGCACGGATGAGCAGAAGGCCGAATGGTTGCCGCGCATCGCCAGCGCCGAGATCCTGCCGACCGCCGTGTTCACCGAGCCCAACACCGGCTCGGACCTGGGCGCCCTGCGCACTCGCGCGGTGCTGGAGGGCGACCGCTACATCGTCACCGGCAACAAGACCTGGATCACCCATGCGGCCCGCGCCGATGTGATGACCCTGCTGGTCCGCACCGAGCCGGACACCACCGACTACCGCGGTCTCTCCATGCTGCTGGCCCCCAAGCTGCGCGGTGACGACAGCGCGCCCTTCCCTACCCCCGGCATGAGCGGCGGCGAGATCGAGGTGATCGGCTATCGCGGCATGAAGGAGTACGAGATCGGCTTCGACGGGTTCGTCGTTCCGGCTGCCAACCTGCTGGGCGGCCAGCCGGGCCAGGGCTTCAAGCAGCTGATGGCCACCTTCGAGAGCGCCCGCATCCAGACCGCCGCCCGCGCGGTCGGCGTCGCCCAGCGTGGACTGGAACTGGGCCTCAACTACGCGCTGGACCGCAAGCAGTTCGGCGGACCGATCTTCGGCTTCCCCCGCGTGGCCAACAAGCTGGCCATGATGGCCGCCGAGCTGATGGGGGTTCGCCAGCTGACCTACTATGCCGCCCGCCAGAAGGACGAGGGCAAGCGCTGCGACCTGGAGGCCGGCATGGCCAAGCTGATCGCCGCCCGCGTCGCCTGGGCCGCCGCCGACAACGCCCTGCAAATCCACGGCGGCAATGGATTTGCGATGGAATACGAGGTCAGCCGCGTGCTGGCCGACGCGCGGATTTTGAACATCTTCGAAGGCGCGGGTGAGATCCAGGCGCAGGTGATCGCCCGGCGCCTGCTTGAGGATGGGAACTGAGGGGCGGGTTGAGTTCCTTCCTCGCGCGAGGCGGGGGAGGAATTGGAGCCTACATCGCCCCATAGCTCGTCTGCGGCCGGACGCCCGACAGGATGATATGCACCTGCTTGTCCATCCTCGCGGTCAGGGCCACCGCGTCGGCGCCGAGCTGGGCCGCATGGCTGTAGTTCCAGGCGTAGGCGGCCATCAGACATTCCAGGACCAGGTCGAGGTCGGCGTCAGGCCGGATGTCGCCCCGCGTGATGCCCTCGGCCAGGATGTCGAGCAGCATGCCCCGGAAGCCCTGATTGCGGCCGAACGGTATGGTGGTTTCCTCCAGCGAGGGGCTGAAGGAGGCGGCGATGTGGGCCAGGAACAGCTTCACCCGCCGGCATTCGAAATCGTAGTGAATGGCGAAGATCGAGCAGATGCGATCGGCCGTGGACCCCCGCAGATAGGGCAGCACCCTGACCAGCTCGGCCTGCAAGGGCTCCACCCGGTCGGCCATCACCTGGCTCAGAACATCGGCCTTGGAGCTGAAGGTAGTGAAGACGCTGCCGACGGAGACGCCCGCCCGATCGGCGATCGCGCGGATCGTCGTTTCTTCGTAACCGATCTCATGGAAGAGATCACGGGCGGCCGACAGCACCTTCTCGCGCGTCGCCGCCTTTTGAGCGTCCCGTACCCCCAACTGTTCCCCCGGGGTTGATATGAAAAGACGCCCCGACAGTGCCGAGGCGTCTTGTTTGCGCCTCTAACTACGCGCGCCGGCCAGGATCAGATTGATCTGATCCGACAGGCGTGAGGTCAGGTCGTCTGCAGTCCATCCGTCGAACACTGCGCGACGGTAACCGGCGAGGTAAACGTCCCACAGAACGCCCGCGATCAAGCGCAGGTCGGCGCGCTGCGACAGTTCGCCGCGCTCCACACCGCTGCGCAGGGTGTCGCTGACCAGGGTCTGGACCGGCTTCAGCGCCTCTCGGTTGCGTTTCTCGGCCACATCGCTGCGGGTCCAGGACGCGGAGATTCCGGCCTGAAGCAGGGGCAGCTGGCTCATGTGGAAGCGATAGGCCACCGAGAACAGGTTGGTCAGGTTGGCGGCGACATCGTCGCTGCTCCGGGCGGCGTCCTGCATGGCTTCGTTCAGCAGGGCGTAGTCCTGGGCCAGGATCTCGTCGAACAGTTCGCTCTTGTCGGCGAAGCTGGCGAACACCGCGCCGGTCGACATGCCGGCGGCCTTGGCGATGTCACGGATTGTGGCGCCCTCATAGCCACGCTCGGTGAACAGCTGACGGGCGGCGGCCAGAACCTTCTCGCGGGTGCGCTGCTTGGCGAGCGCGCGGCGGGTCGGCTTGGCGGGACGCACGGCCGGGGAGGCGATCACGCGCATCGGGATATGGTTCATCGATTGGACTCCAACTTGGCGAGAGCGCTGGCGGCGCGCTGCTCGAATTCAACGCAGTACTCGTCGACTACGTTCTGCAGGATCTCGGAATAACGACGGGCGAGCTCCCGGCCGTCCTGCGCCGCATCGCGCAGATCGGTGATCAACTGGCGGACTTCCGCCATGGTTTCGTTCATTTCATCGGCCGACGGACTGTCCGCCGGTCTCGGCATGGCTGCCATAACCTTCGAGCCTCTCATGCCTTCCCGCTGTGACATTTGGCCGAACCGATCCGCGGTAAGGGGTCGATCATGTTCAGCGAACCGCCGTCAGCGGTTGTGGGGGCGCGCCTTTATCGACTGCAAAAGGCGAGATCAAGACGTAAAAACTATATCACGCGCTACAGAACTGAGCTGATGATACCGATATCATTCAACGATCTCTGTCGGAAATGCGACATTTGCACTCACTGAACGCGATCATTGAACACATGGCGCCGAACGGGAGAATTTCAATTCGGGCGACCACGGATCGCAGAAATCCTTGGCTCAGAAGGGATCGCGGGCGGTAAGGTGGGCCGTGCGCGACATCTTCGACCTCCTCATCCCGCTTGCCCTGGCCGCGGTCCTGATCACTCTGGGCTTCGGCCTCTATGCCCTGTGGCGCGGAGGCGACACCGGTCGCTCCAAATCCAACAAGTTGATGAGGCTCCGGGTTGTGATGCAGTTCATCGCCATCCTTGTGCTGGTGGCGGCCTTCTGGTGGCGGACGAAGAGCTAATGGTCACGCTCAACCGAATCTACACCCGCACGGGCGATGGCGGCGGCACCCGGCTGGCCAGCGGCGAGCCGGTCAGCAAGACCCATCCCCGGGTAAGCGCCTATGGGGCGGTGGACGAGACCAACGCCTGCCTGGGGCTAGTCCGGCTGCATACCGGCGGCGATGCGGTTCTGGACGGCATTCTGATGCGCGCCCAGAACGACCTCTTCGACCTGGGCGCCGACCTTGCCACGCCCGATCGCGGCCAGAAGCTGGAATGGGAGCCCTTGCGTATCGTCCAGAGCCAGGTGGACCGGCTGGAGCGCGAGATCGACCTGCTGAACGGCGAGCTGTCGGACCTGACCAGCTTCGTCCTGCCCGGCGGCACGCCCGCCGCCGCCGCCCTGCACCTGGCCCGCACCGTCTGCCGCCGCGCCGAGCGCGAGGCGGTGGCGCTGGCGGCCCTTGAGGATGAGGTGGTGAGCCCGGCGGCGCTGAAATTCCTGAACCGCCTGTCCGACCTGCTGTTTGTGGCCGGCCGCTGGGCCAACGAAAAGGGCGCCGGCGATGTGCTGTGGACGCCGGGGGCCAACCGCTAGGCTATTTGGCGGCGGGCTTTTCGGCCGGGCTGGACGCTTCGGCGGGCTTGGGCGCCTCGACCTTGGGGGTCGAACCCTGCGCATTCGGTCCCATCCTCTCGCGCTGCTGGGCCTTGGCGGCCTGCTGCTTGGACCAGTCCTCGCGGCTGACGCCGGCCGGACGGCCGGTGATGTCAGGGATAAAGATGGGGGTGGCGCAGGTGCGGGTGGCGCCGTCCCACCAGCGCTGGTCGCGCTCGCAGGCCTTGGCCGGCCAGACGTAGAAGATCTGGTAGCCCCAGATGGCAACCACGGCCACGGCGAAGATGCCGAGGAAGATGATCTTGAGCCGGTCGATTGTGATGTTCATGGCGCTGCGCTCTAGCGGAAATGCGGGAGCCTATCCAGCCACGCGGAACGGGGCGATTTTCGGCCCCTGTTGCCCCTTGGGGAAACTTGCAATGCGCGCCCAAGCTAGTATCAGCCTGTCCGCGCAAGATTTTTCGCAACGCAACACGGGCGGACAATACCCATGAAGGTGCTGGTCCCGGTCAAACGGGTTATCGATTACAACGTCAAAGCCAGGGTGAAGGCCGATCAGACCGGCGTCGATCTGGCCAACGTCAAGATGAGCATGAACCCCTTCTGCGAGATCGCGGTCGAGGAAGCCGTGCGCCTCAAGGAAAAGGGCGTCGCCACCGAGGTGGTCATCGTCTCCATCGGCCCGCAGCAGGCGCAGGAAACCATCCGCACCGCCCTGGCCATGGGCGGCGACCGGGGCATCCTGATCCAGTCGGACACCGACGTTGAGCCCCTGGCCGTGGCCAAGCTGCTCAAGGCCGTGGTCGACGAGGAGAAGCCGGACCTGGTGGTCATGGGCAAACAGGCCATCGACGGTGACAACGCCGCGGTCGGCCAGATGCTCTCGGCCCTGCTGGGCTGGCCGCAAGCCACCTTCGCCTCCAAGGTCGAAGTGGCCGGCGGCAAGGCGACCGTGACCCGCGAGGTTGACGGCGGCCTGCAGGTGCTGGACGTACCGACCCCGGCGATCGTCACCGCCGACCTGCGCCTCAACGAGCCGCGCTACGCCTCCCTGCCCAACATCATGAAGGCCAAGAAGAAGGAGATCGCCATGAAGGCGGTCGCCGACTACGGCGTCGATACGGCGCCGCGCCTCAAGGTGCTGAAGGTCACTGAGCCGCCGAAGCGCTCGGCCGGGATCAAGGTCGAGAACGCCGCCGAACTCGTCACCAAACTCAAGACCGAAGCGGGGGTGCTCTAATGGCCGTCCTGGTCGTCGCGGATAACGACAACGCGCACCTGCGCGACTCCACCCACAAGACCGTCACCGCCGCCCTGGCGTTCGGCGGGGACGTGGACCTCCTGGTCATGGGCGCCGGCGCCCAGGCCGTCGCCGACGCGGCCGCCAAGATCGAAGGCGTGCGCAAGGTCCTGCTGGCCGACAGCGCCGATCTGGGCCACGGCGTCGCCGAAGCTCAGGCGGCCACGGTCGAAGGCTTGATGGGCGGCTACGACGCCGTCCTGATCCCGGCCACCTCGGGCGGCAAGAACTACGCCCCCCGCATCGCCGCCAAGCTGGACGTCGCCCCGATCACCGACGTGATCGAGGTGGTCAGCGCCGACACCTTCGTGCGGCCGATCTACGCCGGCAACGCGCTGGAGACCGTGCAGTCCTCGGACGCCAAGAAGGTCCTCACCGTCCGTCCGACCGCCTTCAAGGCGGCGGGTGAAGGCGGCTCGGCCTCGGTGGAATCGGCCTCGGCCGGCGCCAACGGCTCGGGCACGACCTTCGTCAGCGAAGAGATGGTCAAGTCCGACCGTCCGGAACTGGCGGCGGCCAAGATCGTCGTCTCCGGCGGCCGCGCCATGGGCTCGGCCGAGGAGTTCAGCAAGGTGATCGAGCCCCTGGCCGACAAGCTGGGCGCCGCCGTCGGCGCTAGCCGCGCGGCGGTCGATGCGGGCTATGCCCCCAACGACTACCAGGTCGGCCAGACCGGCAAGGTCGTCGCCCCGGCCCTCTACATCGCGGTCGGCATCTCGGGCGCCATCCAGCATCTGGCCGGGATGAAGGACAGCAAGGTCATCGTGGCCATCAACAAGGACGCCGACGCGCCGATCTTCCAGGTCGCCGACTACGGCATCGTGGGCGACTACAAGACGGTCGTCCCGGAACTGATGGCGGCGCTGGGCTGATCGCCCTTCACCGCTGAAGATTGGGGGCCGGACGGAAACGTCCGGCCCTTTTTCTTTTCGGCCGGCGCGCCGCCTTCGCTCTCCGCCCCCGAGAGGGGGCGGAGGACGGTTTGGAGCGATAGCGACGGACCAGGAGGCGGGGCAGCGCCGGCGGTCGGGAATTGGCATTCCACCGCCGGTGGGGACCCCCTCGGTCTGGCTCGCTTGCAGCGCTCGCCAGAGGATGGTTCCCCCATCTGCGATGGGGGAGAGCGAAGGCTAGCTGGCCAAGATTTGGCGCGCCGCCGCCTCGTCGCGGTGAATCTGTTCGACCATCAGCTCGATCGACCCGAACTTCTCCTCCGGCCGGAGGAAGGCGACCAATTCGGTTTCAATGACCTGGCCGTAGAGGTCCTCGTCGAAATCGAAGATCCAGACTTCCAGCCGGGTCTCGACCTCGCCGGTGGTGGGGTTGTTGCCGATGTTGGCGACGCCGGGGAGGAGGCGGCCGCCGGGCAGGCGGGTTCTCGTCGCGTAGACGCCCAGGCGGGGGGTGACGTAGTCGGCCATGAAGACGTTGGCGGTCGGGAAGCCCAGCTGGCGGCCCAGCTGCTGGCCCCGGCGGACCACGCCCTCGATGGCGAAGGGGCGGCCGAGGATTGCGGCGGCGAGTTCGGGACGGCCGTCGCGCAGGGCCTCGCGCACGCCGGTGGAGCTGAACTTGCCCTCCCCCTCTCCCACCGCCTCGGCGACCGAGACGCCGAAGCCGAAGGCCTCGCCGTAGGCCTTCATCAGGGCTGGGCTACCGGTGCGGCCCTTGCCGAAGCTGATGTCGAAGCCCACGGCCACATGGGCGACGCCTAGGCCCTCATGAAGCACGAACTGGGCGAACTCGCGGTCCGAGAAGCTGGCCATCTCGAAGTCGAAGTTGAGGACGTAGAAGCGCTCGACGCCGAGGGTTTCCAGGGCGCGGGCCTGCTGGTCCAGGGTCATCAGGCGGAAACTGGGCTCGTCCGGGTGGAACAGGCGGCGGGGGTGCGGGTCGAAGGTGATGACCCCCAGCGGCGCGCCGCTCTGGCGGGCCGCCGCAGCGGCCTGGGCGATCACCGCCTGGTGGCCCAGGTGCACCCCGTCGAAGTTGCCGAGCGCCACCGCCGCGCCGCGGTCGGCGGGGTCCAGCGACTTCCAGCCATGGACGATCTTCAGGCTCATCCGCGCCGGGGAACCAGGATCAGGGCCTCGCCGGTCAGCACCGCCTTGCCGTTCACCGAGCAGACGGTGTCGATGGTGGCGCGGGCCTTCTCCAGGTCGATCTCCTTGATGGTGCAGACGGTGTGGACCTCGTCCCCGACCCGGACCGGGCGGCGGAAGCTCAAGGTCTGGCTCATATAGACCGAGCCCGGGCCGGGCAGCTGGGTGCCGATCACGGCGGAGATGTAGCCGGCCGACAGCATGCCGTGGGCGATGCGGCCCTTGAACTGGGTGGTGGCCGCATAGGCCTCGTCCAAATGCAGCGGGTTGTCGTCCCCGCTGACCTCGGCGAACAGCTGGATGGTCCGCTCGTCGGCGGTGCGGGTCATTTCGGCCGATTGGCCGATGGTCAGATCTTCGAGGAACAGGCCCTGCATCGTTGTCTCCTTCACCACACCAGATCGGCCATGGCGTGGGCGGCCGTCACGCCCTCTTCGTCCAGCAGGACGGCGACCTTGGCCGCGTCGAGCTTTCCGTCGGCGCCCAGCGCCTTCACGCCATGGATGCCCTTGGCGATGAACAGGCAGTCCAGACCATGGTCGTTGGCGCCCTTCACGTCGGTGATCACCCCGTCGCCGATGCAGAGCACGCGAGAGCGGTCCAGCGGCTTGCCGAGCAGGGCCTCGCCCTCCGCCAGGCTGAGCTCATAGATCGGGGTGAAGGGCTTGCCGGCCATGAGGACTTCGCCGCCCAGGGTCTCATAGAGATCGGCCAGGGCGCCGCCGCAGTAGATCAGCTTGTCGCCGCGCTGGACCACCCGGTCGGGGTTGGCGCAGATCAGCGGGATGCCGCGCGCCGCGGCGGCGGTGAGAGACGCGCGGTAGTCCTCCGGCGTCTCGACCTCGTCGTTGGTGGGGCCGGTGACGGCCACGAAGGTCGCCTCTTCCACCGGGCCGAAGACCACGCCCAGGCCGTCATAGAGGGGCCAGTCGCGGTCGGGGCCGATCTTCAGAGCCGGGCCCGGCGCGCGGGGAGCCAGGAGGGCGCGAGTGGCGTCGCCGCTGGTGACGAAGGCGCTCCAGGCCTCGCGGGGGACGCCCAGGCTGTCGAGCTGGGCGACCACGTCCTTGGAAGGGCGCGGGCTGTTGGAGATCAGCACCACGGGGCCAACCTCCGCCCGCCAGCGGACCAGGGCCGCGCAGGCGTCCGGCCAGCTTTCGCGGCCGTTGTGGATCACGCCCCAGACATCACAGAGCAGGACATCGTAGCGGTCGCGCAGGGCGGAAAGGCCGGTGGGCAGGTCGGTCATGGGGCTGGGCTAACGACTGGGGCCGGGGGCGTCAATCAGCGACCGGCGAGGCGGGCGTTGAGCCGCGTCCGGTCGGCGGGAGACAGCAGCATTCCGGCGGCCAGCCGCCATGTCCGACGAGCCTCGTCCGCCTTGCCCGCCTTGGCCAGGGCTTCGCCCCAGGCCAGGTGCAGGGCGCCCCAGCGGGGAGCCAGCCGGGCGGCGCGGGCGTAGGCCTGGCGGGCCTGGCCGCCGCGCCCCAGCGCCATCAGGGCGTCGCCCTCCAGCTTCAGCGGGTCCGCCCAGCGGGGGCCGCGCTCAGCGGCCTGGCGGAACAGCTTGAGCGCCTCGGCGGCCTCGCCACGGGCCAGGCGCGCCTCACCCCAAGCGACATAACCGGCCGGAATCGACGGGGCCCGCGCGATCAACCGCGCGAACAGGCGGTCGGACCCCGCCCGATCGCCGGCCAGCGCCGCGACGGTAGCGCGGGTCCGCAGGCACTCGTCGCAGTCCTCCGGCATGCCGGCCAGCATCGCCCGCGCCTCGTCCAGACGACCGGTGCGCGCCAGGGCCTCGGCGATCGGGGAGCCGACGAAACTTTTGGTCGATTCCGCGCCGGCCACGGCCTCGATCCCCGACCAGGCGGCCCTGAAATGGGGGACGGCGGCGGCCCAGTCCCCGGCGGCGGTCAGCCTCGCGGCGAGCGCATAGTGGTGGCGGCCGTCATTGAGCCGGTGCAGCGGATCGCTGTCGTTCCACAGGGGCTGCATGGCCAGCAGGGCCATCACCTTCTCGGGCTCATGAGCCGGCGCCCAGGCCATGGCCTTGTCGATAACGGCCGATTGGCCGCCGAGGCCGAAGCCCTCGTTGGGTCGCTCCATCTCGGCCAGGCCGCGATAGTCGCCGGTCAGCGCCTTTTCCTGGCTGTCCAGCAGGAAGACCATGGTGGCCAGGCCGTCCGGCGAGATCTCCTTGCTGCGGCCGCTGCGGAACAGCTGCTTGGCGCGGCGCAGGGAGGTCAGGGCGGCCTCCTCGTGGCCCAGCCGGGCCTGCGCCTGGTGCAGGGTGTAGAGGAAGGCGGCCGTATCCGGGGCGATGGCGTTCGCCTGGCGCATCTTGGCCAGGGCATCGCGCGGGCGACCGGCGTCCATATCGATATAGGCCCAGCCGCGCAGGGCCCAGGCGGCCTCGATATCCTTGCGGCCCTGGAAGGCGGCCAGCACCTTGACCGCCTCCTCGGTGCGGCCGGTGGTCTTCAGATAGACCGAGTAGCGGTAGGGCTGGGTCTGGCCGTAGACGCTCTCGGCGGCCTTGAGCACCAGGCTGTCGAACTCCGCCTCGGTTCCGACGAAGGTCTCGCCGGCGGCGCCGCCGGTGCGGGCGGTGACCGACAGCCGGCCGTCGGGCAGGCGGTAGACGACGCCGGAGATGCGGGTCTCGCGGCCGAACTGCTCGCGGAGCATCCGCTGCAGGTCGCCGATGGAGACGCCGGTCTGGGGGATCTGGACCTCGACCTTGTCGCCCCAGTCGATGGCGTAGCTGCCGGCCGCGCGGACGGAGTTGGTGCCGGCCTGCATGCGGACCAGCTCGTCGAGCAGCTTCCCGGCGATCACCTCGCCGGTCACGCCCCGGGTCGCCAGGTCCGGCGGGGCCGAAAAGGCCTGGACCACCAGCCCCTGGTAGCGGGAGGCGTCCCAGACCGCCCAGCCGACCACAAAGGCCGCCGCCAGCCCGGCCAGGCCGGTCAGCACCTTCAGGGCGAACCCGGCGCGCTGGCCGGCGATCTGCCAGTCGATCAGCTTCTCGTGCTTGCGCAGCACCCGTTGCGCGGGGCCGTCGGCCGGGGCGCCGCGCGCCTCGGCGTCGAGCGCCAGCTCGATCGGATCGACCGTGGTCAGCGCCGGTCTGGCCGCCGCCTCTACCCCTGATTCCGCCTGTGGTTTCCGGGCTCTGGCCACGGCTGACTCCCCCAATACTCGGCCCGACCCTAGCCGACCGGCGCCAAGCCGCAAGCCAGCGGCGGACTTTTACCCGGGTGAAACCATCGGATGATTGCAACCGTCGCCCGCCGGGCGTCTTACTGCCAGGAGAGCCTGAGGAGAGCCCCCATGACCAAGGTCACCTATCACATCGTCGAGCATGACGGCGGCTGGGCCTACCAGGTGGATGGCACCTATTCGGAGACTTTTCGGAGCCACGACGAGGCGGCGGCCGCCGCGCGGCGGGCGGCGGCAGAGCAGCAGGTCGGCGGTGAGACCGCAGCGATCACCTGGGAGGACGAGAAGGGCGAGTGGCGCGAGGAGCTGGCGCTGGGCGGCGACCGGCCGGACACCGCCGTCGAGGGCTGATCAGCCCGCCGCCAGCGGCGCCGCCGCGAGCGGCACCACCCCGAACAGCAGGGCCGCGGCGATCAGCACCCCGCAGAGGGCCAGGGCGTATTTCCAGGCGTAGCGCTGCAGCTCGGCCAGTTCGATGTCGAGCAGGGCGCACTTGAGGTAGACGGCCGCGACCAGCGGGCTGAGGCTGTGCACCGGCCCGCCCAGCAAGGAGGCGCGGCCGATCTGTTCGGGGGTGACGCCGTAGTGACCGGCCGTCTCCGAGATCACCGGCAGGACCCCGAAGTACCAGGCGTCGGCGGACAGCAGGAAGTTGGCCGGGATGCTGATGAGGGCGGTGATCGGGCCAAGGTAGGGCCCGGCCTGCGGCGGCAGGACGGTGAGCAGGCTGTTCGCCATGGCCCCGATCATCCCCGTGCCGGTCATCACCCCGGTGAAGGCGCCCGCCGCCAGGACCAGGATGCCGACGCTGAGCACATTGCCGCTGTGGGCCAGGAGCCGCTCGCGCTGGTCTGCCAGGCGGGGATAGTTGATCATCAGCGCCAGCGCGACGCCGCCCATGAACAGGGCCGGCAGGGGCGCGAGCCGCATGACCACGGCGACCATCAAGACGGCGGTGAGCGCGAAGTTCACCCAGATCAGCCTAGGTCGCAGGGCCGCCGTGTCGCTCTGGAAGGCGCCGGCCAGGGCTGCGTCGTCGATGCGGGGGGCGTCTTCCTGAGGAACAGGCGCCGGCGGGGCGGCGGCCAGGCGGCGGCGTTCGGCCAGGCCGAAGCGCCAGGCCAGCAGGAAGACGGACAGCAGGCCTACGGCCACGACCGGCAGCATGGGGACGAACAGCTCGGAAGGGTCGATCTTCAGCGAGGCGGCCACCCGCGCGGCGGGTCCGCCCCAGGGGCTCATGTTCATCAGGATGAAGGTCATCGAGCCGAGGACGGCGAACTTCAGGACGTTGATTCCCAGCTTGCGATAGACCGGCAGCAGGGCCGAGACGGTGACCAGCACGGTGGTGGTCCCGTCTCCATCGAGCCCCACGATAGCCACCAGGGCGACGTGGCCGAGCATCAGCTTGACCGGGTTCTCGCCCGCCCAGCCGACGATGCGGCGGACCAGGGGCTGGAACAGGCCGGCGTCGACCATCACCCCGAAGTAGAGGATGGCGAACATCAGCATGATGGCCGTGGGTGCGGTCTGAACCAGACCCTTGAGCATCATCGGGCCGGTATCGACCCCCGCCCCGGCAATGAGGGCGAAGATGACCGGCACGACGATCAGGGCGACCACGGCGGAGGTCCGTCGGGTCATGACCAGGGTCATGAACACCGCCACCATGGCAAAGCCGAGCAGGGCGAGGCTCATGGCGCTCAGACCATGACCGACAGCAGCGGCACGAACTGCTGGCCGGCGTGGGAGTCCACATCCTCGGTCGAGCCCTGGGCGATGGGCCGGGGGAAGGAGATCTTCAGGACCTTCAGATTGTCATCGTGGAAGATCCGCACCTGGTTGGAGCCGACGCCGTAGAGGTCGGCGATGGCCACCGCGCCCAGGGCCGGGGCCGCGCAGAGGCGCTCGTAAGCGGCCCGGTCGTCGCAGAAGACGTCGATGGTCACCCAGAAGGGCCCGGCGTTCTTGGAGCGGACGTAGCGGGCCACGTCCTTAAGCGGCGACATGGAACTCTCCCAGGCCGGCGACGAAGGTGCGCGTGGTCGCCAGCTCGCAGGGGTCGGCGAGATGGACCACATGGTTGAGCTTGAACTCGTACTGCGGCCCCAGCGCCACCTCGGCCGGCGAGAAGGGGAAGGCAAAGCTGGGCAGCGGGTCGTCCTGGTTCAGCGGGAAATGCAGCAGGTAGGGGTTGCAGTATTTGGCGATCTCGGTCGCCCGCGCCTGGGTGGCGGCGGTCACCAGCACCATCAGCCCGACCTCGAGCGGCGGCCGATCGGTCGGCCCGTGGCGGGGGTCGAGAGCGTTCCAGCCGTAAGGGCGCAGGTCCAGCCGGTAGTCGACTGCGGGGATGCGCAGAACCCGGTCGATGCCCTCGCGCAGGAAGGTTTCCAGCCGGTCCAGCCAGTCGCCGATGCGGTCCATGATCTTCGGGTCGGCGATGGCGGTGAAGACCATGGTGCGGAAGCCGGCGGCGCCGCTGCCCTCCAGCTTCATGGTGTAGGGCCGGGCCTCGGCCCGGGAGCCGGTGACGCGGACGCTGCGCGCGTCCAGCGCCGCATAGCTGGCCCCCTGGGCGTCGAGCACCACGCCGGGCTCGGTCAGCCGGTAGGGGTCGGCGTTCTCGTAGAGCAGGTGGGCGGAGATGGTGAAGGGGGTGCAGGCGTTGTCGGCGGCCAGGGGTTCGATGTCGAAGCCTTCGTCGTCGATGGTCAGGATAACGCCGCCACGGCGGGTGTGGACCGTGCAAAGGCCGCCGCACTCGCTGGTTTTGGCCGCATGCCAGCTGGCCCCGGCGGGCAGGCCGCGCATCAGCGGCACGGCGGCGATCACCGCGGTGTCGGTGGTGCGGCCGGCCAGGACGATGTCGGCGCCCTCGGCGATGGCCTTGGCCAGGGGCTCGTAGCCGAGCAGGCCGACGATGTGGTCGCATTCGTCCAGCCGCGATTGGGCAAGATCGCCCATCGGCGGCAGGGGGGTGATGGCGCCGTTGGCGAGATAGGGGGCGAGGCCCGCGGCGGTCTGTTCGGAATAGACCAGGGTCACCTTGGCGGTGAGGCCCTCCTCCACCGCGATCTGCTCGCAGAGGCCGGCCATCCAGTCGACGCCGGCGTTGGTCCCGCTGGTGCCGCAGGAGCCGACGATCAGGGGCACGCCCAGCCGGTCGCGGGCCAGCATCAGCTGGCGCAGATCCTGTTTGGTGGCGGCGTCGGTCATCTTCGAGACGGCGGCGCCGAGGTAGTAGGGGCCGGAGTCGGTGGAGCCGCCGTCGACGGCCAGGGCGTCCGGGCCTAGCGATACGCCGCGCTGGAAGGCGTCTTCCGGGCAGCCGGAGCCGAGGACGCCGGAGGGCACGAGAACCTTGACGGGGGTGGGCATGGCAGGCTCCGCGACGCAAACAAAGAACCGCCATCCCGACCGGGGGTCGGGATGGCGTAGGGAGGACAGTCTCTAGAACTCGGCGGTCAGGGTCAGGCCGATCTGGCGGGGCGGGCCGTACTGGACGAAGAAGCCGCCGCCGGTCTCCACCTGGTGGGTCCGGTACTCGACGTCGGTCAGGTTCCGGCCCCAGAGCTGCAGGCTGTAGCTGTCGTTGAAGTGCCAGGTGACGCTGGCGTCCACCAGGGTGCGGGCCTTGCGGTACTCGACGAAGTCGTTGGCATTGTCGTCGAAGACCTCGCTCTCATAGTTGGCCGAGACGCCCAGCTTCACCCAGCCCCAGGAGAATTCGCTGGTGGTGTAGCTGACGTCGGCGCTGACCGCGTGTTCCGGAGTGCGGCTGAGGCGGTTGCCGGCCAGGTCTGCCCGGACCGGGGTGCCGTCGGCCAGGATGGCCGAGGTCTGGATCAGGCTGTCGAAGGTGGCGTCGAGATAGGTGTAGCTGAGGCCGGCCTCCCAGTGGTCGTCCGGGACGAAGCGGAACTCGGTTTCCACCCCGAAGATGGTCGCATCGCCGGTGTCGGTGACAATGGTCGCCCCACCCGGGCCGGCGCTGGCGTCAGGCACGGACTGGATGGTCTGGAGGTTGGTGTACTCGGCCAGGAAGATCGAGGCGTTGGCGCGCAGGCGGCGGTTCCACCAGTCGGTCTTCACCCCGGCCTCGTAGTTGATCACCTCTTCCGGATCGGTGGGGATGCGGGCGGTGGCGACGTTGGGCTGCTCCTGGAAGGCGCCCGACTTGAAGCCGGTGGAGACGCTGGCGAAGGCGAAGACGTTTTCGTTGAACCGCCAGTCGCCGCCGACCCGCCAGGTGACCATCTGCTCGCTGCTGACGCCGGGATTGCCGCGGGTGGTGAAGTTGACCGTCGGGGCGCTCTGGGCGCCGGTCAGGCGGGTGACGGTGTATTCCTTTTCCTCGTCGGTGTAGCGCAGGCCGGCGAACAGATTGAGGCCGAAGTCGAAGCCGTATTCGACCTCGCCGAAGGCGGCGAAGCTCTTGGTGGTGTTCTCGCCGATGAAGCGGTTTTCGGTGAGATCGACGGCGGCGGTTTCGGTCTCCCGCTCCCGGCGCACCTCGTCCTTCAGGTAGAAGAGGCCGGCGGTCCAGCTGACCGGGCCGTCTCCGCGCGAGGCCATCCGCCACTCGGTGGAGTAGCTGTCGGCCTCCTCCTTGGCCAGGACCTGCAGGCCGGTGACCGGGCCAAGACCGGCGGCGGCGTTGCCCGCCACGTCGGTGCCGTCGAGGTCCTCGGAGCTGTCGTAATCGAGGGTGCGCCAGCTGGCGATGCCGGTCAGCGAGGCCCAGCCCAGCGCATCGGTGTTGTACTCGACCTTCAGCCCGCCGGTGTCGCGTTCGATGAAGCCCGGCCGGTCGGGGTTGGCGTTGCGGGGCTTGTCGATATCGCGGTCGCCGCGTGGGCGCAGGTTGAAACGGGCGCCGCCGGCCAGGTCGTCGGTGACGTAGTCGGCGCTGAACAGCAGGCTGGAGGTCGCGCCGACATCGACCAACAGGTGGGCGCGGCCGCTCCAGCGGTTGTCGTCGTCCAGGCCCTCGCCGGTGTTGGTGTTCTTGCGGAAGCCCTCGTTGTACTGGCGGCCGAGCGAGCCCCGGAAGGCGACGGACTCGCCCAACGGGATGTTCAGCATCAGGTTGGCGTTGAGCTGGTCGAACTCAGCGACGGTGACCGCGGCCCGGCCGAGGAACTCCGGCTGGGGCCGGGCGGTGACGAAGTTGACCGCGCCTCCGACCACGTTCTTGCCCCACAGGGTGCCTTGCGGACCTTTGAGCACCTCGACCCGCTCCAGGTCGAAGGTGTCGACGGCCAGCATGGCGCCGCGGCCGAGGTAGACGCCGTCCAGGAAGGCGACGGAGCTGGGATCGCCGCCGGCGCTCTGGTTGCTGCTGCCGATGCCGCGGAAGAAGGGGCGCGGGGCGGCGCGCGGGAAGGCGTCGATGGTCAGGCCGGGGGTGGCGTCGGCCAGCTTCTGGAAGTCGGTGATGCCCTCTTCCTGCAGCTTCTCGCCGCTGAAGGCGGTGACGGTGACCGGGGTGTCCTGCAGGGACTCGGCCTTCTTGCGGGCGGTGATGATCACCTCCTCGACGGCGGCGGGCTCGACGGCGGCGGGCTCGGCCTCCTGGGCCAGAACGGGCGCAGCCATGGCGGCGCCGGACAGGGCGGTGGCGGCGCACAGCAGGGTGCGCAGGGTCTTGCGGTGTTTCATGGTTATCCTCCTCCCGATGCCGCGGCGTTGGACGCCGTCTGGGCTCGTTGGCGTGAGGTGTGGCGGGCGGAGGCCCGAAAGCCGTGACACCTTTTTTACATTCCGCGAAATTTTCGCCCCAAGCCGGACGGGGTATGGTCAAAGCCTATCAAGGGGAAACGCGCCCAAGACGCCGCCATGAACGGAATCACCAGCGACGAGAACTGGATCGCCGAGCTGCCGCCCACCGTGGCGGCCGCGATTCGTGAGCGGATGACCACGCTCGACTTCGCGGCCGGCGAGCCGCTGAAGCGGGCGGGCGAGTCGCCCAGCCGCATGCACCAGATGGAGAGCGGCTATGTGAAGCTGGTCGGGCTGCTGGAGGACGGGCGCCAGTCGATCATCACCATCTATTCGCCCGGCAACTGCTTCTCCGAGACCGCGGTGATCGCCCGGCGGCCCTATCACCACACCACCCTGGCGATGACCGATTGCCGGGTGCGGGTGCTGAGCGCGGAGGACTTCTGGGCGCTCTACCGGACCCATCCGGAAATTCCGGAGGCGCTGTGCCGCAAGTTCGCCGGTTCGATTTCGCGGCAGATGGCCAGCCGCGACATGCGGGCCAACCACCGGCTGGGCAAGCGGATCGCCATCCTGTTCGAAAGCCTGGCCCAGCGCTGCGGCGAGGCCCGGGTCGGGCAGAGCTGCACCATCCGCGTGCCGATCACCCAGAGCGACATCGGCGACCACTTCGATGTCACCCGCCAGAGCGTTCAGCGGGAGATCAGTGCCCTTAAGGCGGCCGGGATCCTGGACAAGCATATGGGTCGCTGGATCATCCGGGATCTCGGGAAGCTGTCGCGGGTGGCGTGAGGGGTCAGGTGCGGCGGAAGCGCAGGGGCTTGCCCTCGCGGCCGATGACGCCCGCCTCGAGGTCGAGCTGGACGCATTTGAGCCACCAGCCGGCGGTGGACCCGCCGGGGAACAGGGCGTCCGGCAGGGCCGGCAGGATGGCGGCCTTCAGCTCGGCGGCGTTGAGGGAAGCGCCGCCGGACGGCAGGGCGGCCAGCATGGCCGCCCGCATCGCCTCATACTTGGCCCGGTCAACCCGTTCGGTCTTGCCGGGATGGTTGACGTTCTCGACTTCGACCTTCTCGTTCATCAGGCGCCGGCCGGGTTGATTTCGATGTCCATGTGGTCGCCGCGGGCGGCGGCTTCCTGGTCCATCCACATCAGCTCCCAGACGTGGCCGTCCAGATCGAGGAAACTGTCGCCGTACATGAAGCCGTAGTCCTGAAGCGCCACCCAGTCGGACCCGCCAGCGGCCAGAGCCTTCTTCTTGAGCGCCTCGACCTCGGCGCGGCTCTCGCAGGAGAGACAGGTCAGCACCTCCTTGCCCTTGGACGTGTCGGCGATGTCGCCCTTGATGAAGTTCTGGAAGTGCTTGTGGCTGAGCAGCATGGCGTAGGCGTTCTCTGCGAACACCACACAGGCGCTGTCCTCGCTGCAGAACTGCTCGTTGATCTCGAAGCCCAGGGCCTCGAAGAACTTGCGGCTGGCCTGGACGTCCCTGACCGGCAGGTTGACGAAAATCATGCGCATGGGGGGTCCTCTCACTGTCCCGATCAGCCGGGGTCGAGCCTAGGACGGACCGGGAGCGGGAGTCCCGACAACACTCGACAATTTTCTGGCTTGGTGACTGTCTCGCGAAGCGTGACTGTCACCGTCCGGCGCTGGACGGTGACAGTCATCCAGCTGCGCCGGAAGACAGTCACCTTGGACCCTACCCCGCCGCCGTGGCCACCAGCCGGGCGTAGAAGGTGGTCATGCGGCTGAGGTTATCCAGCGTCATCCGCTCGTTCGTCCCGTGGATCATGCCGAAGGTGTCCAGCGAGGCCAGAAGGGGCTGGTAGCGGTAGATGTTGTCGGAGACGCCGGTCATGTAGCGGCTGTCGGTCCCGGCGCCGACCAGGCCAGGGGCGACGGGCAGCTTGCCGCCGTCCGAGGCGAGAGCCGCGATGACGCGCCAACCGTCGGTGTCGGTCGGGGAGACGGGCGAGGGG
This sequence comes from Caulobacter sp. SLTY, assembly GCF_009905535.1. Classification (GTDB taxonomy): domain Bacteria; phylum Pseudomonadota; class Alphaproteobacteria; order Caulobacterales; family Caulobacteraceae; genus Caulobacter. Next base: position 159,701 of record NZ_JAAALA010000006.1, read on the forward strand.
TTGTTGGGGCTTCCTTCCCAGGCCAGTTCGACGTTGAGGCCTTTCACGGCGGCTTTCGCGCGGGCCATGACGGCGTCGCGGGTCTGGCCGGGGGCGATGCGGTAGTTGATCCAGGCGGTGGCGTCTTGGGGCAGGACGTTTTCCTTCGGGCTGCCCTTGAGCATGGTCGGGGCGATGGTGGTGTGCAGCAGGGCGGCGCCGGCCGGGGTCTGGGCGAACTGGGCCTTGATCAGCGGGCCGAACAGCCACTCGTTCGCCAGGGCCATGCGCATGACAAAGCCCGCCTCGCCGCTGAGGGCGCGGACCATGTCGGCGCCGGGACCGGAGAGCTTCAGCGGGAATGGGTCCTCGCTGATGGCGGTGATCGCCTTGGCCAGGGTGGCGACGCCGGTCTCCTTGGGCGGGGCGGAGCTGTGGCCGCCAGGGGCGCGGGCGGTGATGCGCAGGGTGGCGTAGCCCTTTTCCGCCACGCCGATGATCGCTGCCGGGCCGCCGGTGATCGGGTGTTCAGTGATCGCGGCCGAGCCTTCGTCGAGGACCCAGTCGGCCTTGATGCCCCGGCTGGTCAGCAGGGCGGCGGCGGCCTGGGCGCCGGTGCCGCCGACCTCCTCGTCCTGGCCGCTGACAATGATCACCGTGCGCTTGGGTTTGAACCCGGAGGCGGCCAGGGCGTCGAGGCCCTCGAAGATGGCGACCAGGCTGCCCTTGTCGTCGATGGCGCCCCGGCCCCAAACCGAACCCTCGGCGATCTCGCCGCCGAAGGGAGCGTGTTTCCAGTCCTTCTCGGTGCCGGGAGTGATCGGCACCACATCCTGGTGGGCCATCAGGACGATGGGTTTGAGCGCCGCGTCGCTGCCAGTCCAGGTATAGACCAGGGCCTTGTTGGGCAGGATCTCGCGGGTCATGGCGGCGTGGGCGGCGGGGTAGGTGGCGGCCAGCCAGGCGTGGAGCTTGTCCCACTCGGCCCAGTCGTTGGCGGCCTTGTCCTGGTTGGAGATGGTCTTGAAGCGGATGGCCTCCCCGAGCCGCTGGGCGGCGCGGGCCTGGTCGATGGCGGGGGCCTGGGCCAGGGTGACGGTGGTGAGGTCGACCGCCGCCGGCGGCTTCCAGGTGAAGGTGCGGACCAGCACCACCGCGACCAGCACCGCAACGATGGCGACCGCGCCCAGCGCGACCTTCCCAACAAGCTTCATGACGCCCTCCCCAGGGATTTGGTCCGGCAGGTTAGGGGGTGGAGAGGGGAGAGTCATCCTTGTCGGCACCCTCCCCCAATCCGTCATCCTCGGGCTCGTCCCGAGGACCCATCGGCAAGCTGCCGCGAACGGTTGCCCTGGGGTCCCGGCCGCGACCCCACCCTTGCGGTTCGTGCGGCGGACGAATGGGTCCTCGGGACAAACCCGAGGATGACGGAGGGGGGGGTGGTGA